>JBBQVQ010000015.1:0-52815 GCA_038211425.1 Candidatus Limnocylindria bacterium
CCGCGGTCCCGCGCTGCAGACGTTCGAGCTCCTCGTGGTCCGCCTCGCTGAGAACGATCGCCAGCGCAGGTGCGGCCATCGCGCAACCTCCAGCCCGGTGATGGAGGCTATATTATCATGACTTACGTGGCGCAACACTAGACGGTCGACCTGCGGGCTCGGCCGGCGCCGCGCACGGCGAGGCCCACCGCAAGGGTGATGATCCCGCCGACGATCGCCTCCGGTACCCCGTTGGTCAGGGCGACGGTCCAGGCGACGTTCGGTGCGAGGTACGGTGTGCCGTTCGGTCCCGTGAGCAGCACGGCCAGGCCGAGGACGAGGACCGTATTCGTCAGGGTGCCGAGCACGCCCGCCGCGAGAAGCGCCACCGCCTCGTTCAGCGGCCGCAGCGCGCGGTAGACCAGGTACGCCACGACGCCGATCAAGAGGCGCGGGCCGAAGGCGATGATTGGGTTCTGGAAGAGCGGGGTGGTGGCGCGGAGGAAGCTGAACAGTCCGAAGATGCCGCCGACGGCGACGCCCGCGACCGGTCCCTCCATGACTCCGGCGAGGATCGCCGGGATGTGCAAGATCGTGGCGTTGACGCCCGTGGGCAGAGGAATGAAGCCGATGCCGGTGATGCCGAGCGCCAGCTGGATCGCCGCCAGTACCCCCGAAACGACGACCGTGCGGACGGTGCGGTTCTGCGGCATGAGCCCCAGGTCGTCGGACATCGCGCGCGATTGGCTCGCCATATTCATCCCCCCGTGGTTGATCGTGGACGGCGCAGAGCCTACTCCCGAGCGGAGCGCGAGTCCGCGATGACATCCGCGAGCATCTTCGCGTCGTCGAGCGTGCGGCCCGCACGCGCCCCGACGCCCTCGATGCGGCCCGTCTTGAACGCGCTGGAGATGGCCCCCTCGATGGCAGCCCGGGCATGGGGAAGGCCGACGTGCTCCAGCAGGAGCGCGAGCGCGCCGATCGCGCCGATGGGGCTGGCCGCCCGCTGTCCGCCGTACTTTGGCGCGGAGCCGTGCAGCGGCTCGAACATCGAAACGCGGCCGGGGTGGATATTCCCTGATGCGCCTATGCCGAGGCCGCCGCAGATGGCGGCGCCCAGGTCCGTGATGATGTCGCCGAAGAGGTTGGTCGTGACGATGACGCTGAATCGTTCGGGCCGTTGGACGAGCCACATGCACGCGGCGTCGACGTACATCGCGTCGCGCTCGACCTCGGGGAACTCCTCCCCGACCTCCTCGAAGATCGTTCGCCACAGCTCCTGGACCGGGATCGCGTTCGACTTGTCCACCAGGGTCACGTGCTTCCGCTCGCGAACGCGCGCCCCTTCGAACGCGTAGCGGACGATGCGCTCGATCCCGCGACGGGTGAAGCTCATCTCCACCGAGACGCGCTCATCCTTCGTCCCTTCGCCGAAATGCCGGCCCTGCCGGCCGTAGACATCTTCGGTGTTCTCTCGCATCACGACGATGCTGATGTCCTGCTCGGACTTGCCTTTCAGCGGGCAGAGTCGCGCGTCGTAGAGGACGAGGGGGCGCAGGTTCACGAACAGGTCGAGGCCGATCCGGAGGCCGAAGATGATGTCGGCCTCGAGCATCCCGCGGGGCACGCCAGGATGACCGATCGCGCCGAGGAGCACGGCGTCGAGCTCCTTTATCGGTTCGAGCGCGGCGGCGTCGAACCGGCGGCCGTCACGGAGATACTGCTCGCCGGACCAACCCAACCGCACGCGCTCGGTTGTGAATCCGAAGCGCGCCTCGGCCGCGTCGAGGACGATGAGCGCGGCGTCGACGACCTCGGGCCCGATCCCGTCCCCGCCCAGGACGCCCAACCGCACCACGCGCGAAGACGCGACCATGCTCGCTACCCCTCCCGCACCCGCGGCTACGGATGCTACCTTCGCGCCGACGCCAGGGTGGGCGAGCGACCCCGCGATTGACATGCCGCCGCCGGCCGCGCGCTCGGCCGCCGAGCGCTGTTCCATCGCCCCCGGTCGAAGGCAGTGGGGATCGGGCGGCGGTGTCGATTTCAGCCGGCGGTGTTCGTCATATCGGTGCGGACGGTACGAACCTCCGCAGGAAAGGGGCACAACGACCGTGCGATACGCGCTTCTGATCTACACCAGCGAGGCCGGACCCATCCCGAGCGAGGAGCAGATGCAGCAGATCTACAAGGCGTACGACGCGTACACCGAGGGCGTGAAGAAGAGCGGCGCGTATCTGTACGGAGACGCGTTCCAGCAGTCGAACGAGGCGGTCACAGTGCGTGTCCGCGATGGCATGACGCAGACGTCCAAGGGGCCATTCGAGAAGACGAAGGAAGCCCTCGGAGGGATCTACGTCGTAACGGCGCCCGATGAGCAGCACGCGATCGAACTGGCCGCCGGCATCCCTGGGGCGCAGTGGGGGTCGATCGAAGTCCGGCCGCTCATGGAGTTCCCGACGGGCTGAGCGGGAAGACCAGGCGGCGGCCAGTGCCAGCCGCCGCCAGGTCGAATTAGGTCGACGACGGCGCTGAAGTGAGGCGCAACGCGCCACAAGAAGACATCCACTCGCGCCGTGAGGAGCCACCTCATCCTTCGTCGACCGCGTGTGGATCAGCCACGGGCGGGTGCGGTCGGGGCGTGTAAGACGCGTCGCCCAGACAGGTCGCGACCATCCCGGCGACTCGAGTTCATGGCGAGCGAGCAAGCTCGACCCGACGGCTTGGCGCCCATGGCGCATCATCTCGGGACTGGGCGCGTGTCCGATCGGACGGACAAGGGGGAGTGAGAGATGTCGCATCGCCTCGTTGTCGCGCTCGTCGCCGTCCTGATGCTCGTATCGGGGCAGGAAGCCCTCGCGAAGCGGGATGCTGGTGTCGTACGCACGCTGGTCGACCTCGCGACGGCGGAGTGCCACAACCCCGAGGGCATCGCGGTCGCACCCGACGGAACGCTCTTCGCCGGCGGCCTCTCGGGCAATATCTGTGTCATCAGCGACCGGGAGGTGACCCGCGTGATCCCGGTCACGCCCGGGCCGGCCGGGGTCACGAACCTCCTGGGCATGCTCTTCCAGCCCGGACACGGGATCTTCGTCGCGGACATCGCCGACTTCGGAACGTCAGCCGCCGGCCGCGTGCTGCTCGTGGACCCAAAGACAGGGGACGTGCAGACGCTCGCCGATGGGCTTCTCGGTCCGAACGGCATCGCGCAGGACCGCCACGGCGACCTCTATGTCTCCGACTCTTTCGCCGGTGCGATCTGGAAGGTGGATCCTGACGGCGGCGGCAAGACCCTTTGGTTCCAGGACCCCAGGCTCACGACGAAGGGGATGCCAGCTTTCGGCGCGAACGGCGTGGCCTTCGATAAGGAGGAGCGTTTCCTCTACGTCGCGAACACCGGTGACAGCGCGATCCTGCGGATCGCGGTGGCCCGCGACGGAAATGCCGACGGACTCGAGGTCTTCGCGCAGGGCGCGACGGGGGATGACCCCGACTTCCTGCACGGCGCGGATGGCATCGCCTTCGACGTGAAGGGCCAGCTCTGGGTCTGCGCGAACCAGGAGAACGAGATCCAGGTACTGTCGCCGGACGGAAAGCTCGTCGCGAGCTACAGCGGGACAGGCGATGACGCCATGGACTTCCCCGCCAGCCTCGTGTTCCGTGGGCGCACGCTCTACGTCGCGAACCTGGCCTTCGGCCACTTCGGGGGCAAGATCTCCGTGATGCGCGCGCCTTTTCCGGGAGCCCCGCTCAGCCCGTAGGCAGGGATCTCCCGCGGATGATGGCGCTCACGTGGCGCCGACGCGGGGCGTAGCCGCTCGCGCGGGAGGAGAAGCCGGCGCAGCCGTCCGCAGCGCGCAGCGCGGACCCCGGCGAGCGCGCCTGTAGCCTCCCGGCTGTGAGCGGACGCGTGCGACGGCCGTATTACGGGTGGACCCTTGCGGTCGTCCTCGGCTTCACAGAGACGGTGTCGTGGGGTGTCCTGTATTACGCGTTCAGCGCGCTCATCGCACCGACGACCGCCGACACGGGCTGGTCGCGCGGGCAGGTCTCGGGCGCGCTTTCGGTGATGCTCGTCGTGTCCGGTCTCGCCGGGCTGGCGGTCGGACGATGGCTCGACGAGCACGGCCCTCGCCTTCTCATGACCGCCGGCTCGATCGTCGCGGTGCCGCTCGTCCTCGCGTGGTCGCAGGTCCGCGACCTCTTTTCCTTCTACGCGATCTGGATCGGCATCGGCGTCGCCTTCGCCGCGGTGAACTACGGGCCGGCATTCGCGACGATGATCATCTGGTTCCGGCGCCGCCGGTCGCGGGCCCTGATGGTCGTCACGCTTCTCGCGGGCTTTGCGAGCACGGTCTTCGTGCCGCTCACGGCCTGGCTTGTGTCGGTCCAGGGGTGGCGCGCCGCGCTCGTGACCCTCGCGGTGCTGCTCGCGGTCCTCACGATCCTGCCGCACGCCCTTCTGCTGCGCCGTCGGCCCGCGGACATGGGACTCGGTGTCGACGGCGATCCCCTCGAGAGGCGCGACGGCGTGACGACCGCGACGACCGAGCTGAGCTCGTCGTTCCGAGAGGCCCTTCGCCATCCGACCTTCAAGTGGCTGGCGCTCGCGTTCGCGCTCTACGCCCTTGGGGTCGGAGTCCCGGTGCACCTCGTCGCCTATCTCGGCGACCACGGGTACTCCCTTGCGTTCGCCGCGGCGGCGGCCGGAGGCATCGGCGCGGCGCAGGTGCTCGGCCGGCTGCTATTCGCGGCCCTCGAGCGCCGGCTCGCGGTGCGAAGCGTCTCGCTCCTCATCTACACGAGCCAGGCGGTCGCGCTCTTTATCCTGCTGTTCGTGCAGTCAGAGGTCGGGGTGCTCGCCTTCGTCATGCTGTTCGGTGCGGGGCGGGGCGCCGAAACGCTCGTGCGGTCGACCATCATCGCCGGCCTGTACGGGCCGCGGCGCATCGCGAGCATCGCCGCCGTGCTCACGCTGGCCACGACGCTCACGCAGGCGATCTCGCCGGTGAGTCTCGGCGCGATCTATGATTCCACGAGCAGTTACGTCCTCGGTTTATGGGCCCTCGCCGCCTTGTCCTGCGTCGCCGCCTTCGCCGTGTACATGGGAGATCGCCGACCGGACAGCGCGTGAGGCCAGGCGCGTCCACCCTTCCCCTGTCCGCTTCCCCCGGGTGGCCAGAGTCTCAGAACGGCAGCCTGACAGTCTCGGACCATGGGAACGCCAGAGCTTGGGGCGCCTTCGGCCGTTGCCTACAGTTACGAAATGCCCGCCTCAAGTCGCCGCGTCGGCTCCGCGCTCTGCCGTCTGCCGCTCGGAATGGATGAGGGCGGCGGGTAGACGTGGGAGGGCAGCGGGACGCGCTGATATGCGGCTTCGTGCGGACGCCCTTCGGCCGCTACGGCGGCACGCTCGCGGGAGTCCGTCCCGACTCCATGGCGGCCCACGTCCTCGTCGCTGTAGCGCAGCGTACGGGCGTCGATCCGGCCGCGATCGACGACGTGATCCTCGGATGCGCCAACCAGGCCGGCGAGGACAACCGCAATGTCGCGCGCATGGCGGCCCTGATCGCGGGGTTCGCGGTCGAGGTTCCGGGCCAGACCGTGAACCGGCTGTGCGGCTCGGGACTCCAGGCGGTGAACTCCGCGGCGCAGGCGATCTGGAGCGGCCAGGGCGACCTGTTCATCGCTGGCGGCGTGGAGAGCATGACCCGTGCACCGGTCGTGACGTTGAAGCCGGAAAAGGGATACCCGCGAGGAGCTCCGGTGGCCGCGGATAGCACCATCGGCTGGCGATTCCCACATCCGCGGCTAGCGCTGGACGGGCACACCGCGACGCTCGGCGAGACCGCCGAGAACGTCGCGGAGCGCCGCGGCGTCCGGCGTGAGGATCAGGACCGGTTCGCGCTGCAGAGCCAACGGAATGCCGCGCGCGCGCGGGAGAGCGGCAGGCTTTCGGAGGAGATCGTTCCGATGCCCGTGCCGCAGGGGAAAGGCGGTGACGTGCTCGTGGGCGTGGATGAGCAGCCGCGGCCGGACACGTCGCTCGACGCGCTCGCCGGCCTCCGACCTGCCTTCCGGCCCAAGGGCAGCGTGACCGCAGGCAATAGCTCGGGCGTCAATGACGGTGCTGCGGCGCTCATCGTGGCGTCCCGCGAGCGCGCCGCCGCGGTCGGGCTCGACCCCCTCGCGCGGGTGGTCAGCACCGCTGTCGCGGGGGTCCGGCCCGATGAGATGGGCCTCGGTCCGATACCCGCATCGCGGAAGGCCCTCGCCCGCGTCGGACTCGCCGTCGACGACATGGAGATCGTGGAGCTGAACGAAGCGTTCGCCAGCCAGGTGATCGCGTGCGCGGACGAGCTCGGTCTCGATTGGCGCGACGGTTCGCGGATCAATCCGAACGGCGGCGCGATCGCGCTCGGCCACCCGCTCGGCGCGAGCGGCGCCCGGCTCGCGGGGACGGCCGCGCTCGAGCTGCGCCACCGGCGCGGACGGTACGCCCTCGTGACGATGTGCATCGGGGTCGGTCAGGGCATCGCCACCGTCCTGGAGCGCGCCGAGGCGTGATACTGGGGGCCGCGGCTACCATCTCGAGCATGCCCCTGTACCAATACCGCGGGAAGCGGCCGTTCATCGCACCCGACGCGTGGATCGCCCCGACCGCGTGCCTCGTCGGCGACGTGACCGTCGGATCAGGCGCGTCGGTGTGGTTCAACGCGACTGTCCGCGCCGACACCGATCGCGTCGTGATCGGTCCGGGCACGAACGTGCAGGACAACAGCGTCGTGCACACCGATCATGGCTGGCCGACGATCATCGGGTCGAATGTCACGGTAGGGCATGGCGCGATCGTCCATTCGAGCATCGTCGAGGACAACGTGCTGATCGGGTCCGGAGCGGCGCTGGTGGGGAGGAACCGCGTGGGCACGGGCACGATAGTTGGTGCCGGGGCGGTCCTTCCCGAGGGGATGGAGGTCGGTCCGCGGAAGCTCGTCGTCGGTCTGCCGGCGAAGGTCGGTTCGCGACGCGAAGCCGGAGGATGAGCGCTGGACCGTCGATGCCGCGCGCACCTACACGGAGATGAGCGCAGAGTACCGAGCCTCGCTCGACGAATGAGCGACCGCGCCGACGTGGCCCGACGGTGCGCGGCGCAATGGCGATGACGGGCGCTTCGGCGCTCGATCCGGCGCGCAGGTTCACCGACCCGCAGGAAGTGCTCGAGACCGTCTTCGGGCACACCGAGTTCCGGCCGGGACAGCGCAAGATCGTCGACGCGGTCCTCGCCGGACACGACTGCATCGGGCTCATGCCGACCGGGGCGGGAAAGAGCCTGACATTCCAGGTCCCGGCCAAGATCCTCGACGGGCCGGTGCTCGTCATCTCACCGCTCATCTCGCTGATGAAGGACCAGGTCGACGGGCTGCATCGGAGCGGCTTCCGTGCGGCGGTGCTCAACTCGACGGTGGGGTGGGAGGAGCGCGGCGCGCGCCTGGAAGCGGTTCGGCGGGGCGAGCTCGACCTCCTGTATCTCGCGCCTGAGGCGCTCGAAGGTTCGCTCCGGCACACGCTGGCCGGGGCCGGGATCCGCCTGATCGTAGTGGACGAGGCACATTGCATCAGTCACTGGGGCCACGATTTTCGTCCGGCGTACAGGCAGCTTCGGGGACTCAAGGCGCAGTTCGGCGACGTGCCGATCCTGGCGCTCACGGCCACCGCGACGCGGCGCGTCCTGATCGACCTGGTCAGGGAGCTGGGCATGCGCAAGCCGGAGGGATATCGCGGCTCGTTCTTCCGCCCGAACCTCGTCATCACGACGCAGAAGAAGGGTGCCGGCCGCAACACCCGCGCCGACGTGCTCGCACTCTGCCGCAAACATCGCGGCCGGAGCGGGATCGTGTACTGCCTTTCGCGCAGGGCGGTGGACGAGCTGACGGTCTGGCTCCGTAGCCAGGGGATCGACGCGCTCCCGTATCACGCCGGTCTCGCCGATGAGGAGCGCACGCGGAATCAGAACGCTTTCGGGCGCGACGAGACCGATGTCATCGTCGCGACGGTGGCCTTCGGCATGGGCATCGACAAGAGCAACGTTCGCTTGGTGATCCACCGGGACATGCCCAGGAGCATCGAGGGTTGGTACCAGGAGATCGGGCGCGCGGGACGCGACGGCCTCCCGAGCGACTGCGTGCTGATGTACTCATGGGCCGATGTGATGGCCTACGACCGTTTCCTGGGCGAGGTCCAGGATCCACAGCTGCGCGCCGACACGCGCGACAAGACGATCGGACTCTTCCGTCTGGCCGAGACCGCGCGCTGCAGGCACCAGGCTCTCGTCGCGCACTTCGGTGAAACGATCGACGCCTGCGGTTCCAGCTGCGACCGATGCCGGAAGCGGACGCTGGCCGACGTGATCGGCGACGCTCCCGTCGCGACAAGGCGCGTCCCGACGCATATCGCCGACGCCGATGGCGATCCCGAGCTGTTCGAGCGCCTTCGCCAGCTGCGCAGGAAGGTCGCCGATGCGGAGGGAGTGCCCGCATACATCGTCTTCAGCGACGCGGTCCTGCGCCAGATGGCCCAGCGCCTCCCGACGACACCTTCGGGCCTGCTCGCGCTCGCGGGCGTCGGCCCGGCGAAGCTGGAGCGCTACGGTCCTCGGTTCCTAGAGCTGCTCAGGAGCGGCCGCCAGCACGCATGACACGGCGGCCTCTGCGGGTCGTCCCATCGCGCGCGCAGCCACTCCGGCGGATCGCGAGACCGGCACATACTGGTCTGACCGTGATCCCCTCTCGATCGGACCGCCCGTACGGCACGTTCGCCCGCCGCGATCGCCCGCCGATACCTGACGAGGCGTCACCTCCGCCGCCCGGACCGGATCGCTTCGCGCGTCTCGGGAGGCGCGGCATAGCCGCCGGGCTGGCCACGATGCTCGTGATCGCCCTGGCTGTCCTCTTCCTGGCCGACGGCGGCAGGCAGCGACAGCAGAACGTCGGTGTCCCGCTACCGACGGCATCGCCCGCGCCGGCATCGCTGGTGTACGACAAGGTGGCGCCCTCGGTCGTCCAGATCGTGGTCAAGACCGCCGCCGGCGATGGGGCCAGCGGGTCGGGCGTCGTCTTCGACGACCAGGCCGAGATCCTGACCAGTCTCCACGTCGTGAAGGACGCGCGCGACATCCAGGTCACCTTCGCGGACGGGACCGTGTCCCGCGCCGAGATCGCGGCGTCGCTCGCCGACAGTGATATCGCGCTGCTGCGTACTCTGGCGCCCCCGGCCAAGGTCGTTCCGGCCACCCTCGGTAACCCCGGCTCGGTGCGCATCGGCGACGATGCGTACGTCATCGGGAATCCGTTCGGCCTCGTCCGGTCGCTGAGCGCCGGCGTGGTGTCCGGCCTCGAGCGCACGGTCCATCCGCCGGAGCTCGCGAAGCCGCTGACGGGGCTCATTCAGTTCGACGCCGCGGTCAACCCGGGGAACTCCGGCGGACCCCTCGTCAACAGTGACGGCGAGGTCATCGGCATCGTCGCGGGCATCCTGAATCCCGGCGGAGCGGCCCTGTTCTCGGGTATCGGCTTCGCCGTCACGATCGACGTCGCCGGAGGCGCGGCCGGGACCCCGCCCGACTAGCCTGCCGATGGGAAAGAGGAACGCGTGAGCGAAACACCGGACACCGCGGAGCATCCACCCATATCCATGGAGCGGCTCCTCTTCGAGGTGAAGAAGGTCATCGTGGGCCAGGACCAGCTGCTCGAGCGGCTCGTCGTCGCGCTTCTCGCCCGCGGGCATCTGCTCGTGGAGGGGGTACCGGGACTCGCGAAGACCCTGTCGATAAGGACTGTCGCTGCCGCCATCACCGGCGAGTTCAGGAGGATCCAATTCACACCGGACCTCGTGCCCGCCGACCTCGTGGGCACGCGTATCTACAACCAGAGGAACGGGGACTTCCAGACCTCCCTCGGCCCGGTGTTCACGAATCTGCTGCTGGCCGACGAGATCAACCGCGCGCCCGCGAAGGTGCAGAGCGCTCTCCTCGAGGTCATGCAGGAGCGCCAGGTGACCATCGGACGCGAGACGCACCGCGTGCCGGATCCGTTCCTGGTCATGGCGACGCAGAACCCGATCGAGACGGAGGGGACCTACGCGCTGCCGGAGGCACAAGTCGACCGCTTCATGATGAAAGTGCTGGTGAGCTACCCGACCGAGATGGACGAGTTCGTCATCGTCGAGCGGATGACAGGATCGCTCGGTGCCGTCATGCCGGTGATGACCACCGGACGTCTGAGAACATTGCAGAGCGAGGTCGATCGCGTGTTCGTCGATCCTGCCCTGATCGAGTACATCGTCCGCGTCGTCTCGGCCACCCGGGTCCCGGGGGAATACGGCGTCGAGGACATCGGCCGATTCCTCACCTATGGCGCCAGCCCGCGCGCTTCGATCAACCTCGTCCTCACCGCGCGCGCGCTGGCCTTCATGCGTGGTCGCACCTACGTCCTCGCGCAGGACATCCAGGACATGGCTCTCGACGTCCTCCGCCATCGCATGATCCTGTCGTACGAGGCGCTTTCCGAGGGCATGTCGGCGGACGCCATCGTGCGCCGTGTGCTCGAGCGCATTCCCGTTCCGATCGCGCCGATGCAGGGGCATGTCGCAGTCGGCTCCTGAGCGGATCCTGCAGCGGCTCGACTGGACGGTCATCCGCCGCCTCGACGGGCTGCTGCAGGGCGACTACCGGACCCTGTTCCGTGGCCAGGGGCTCGACCTGTCCGACCTGCGCGAATACGAGTTCGGTGACGACGTCCGCACGATCGATTGGAACGTGACGGCACGGCTCGACGCGCCGTACGTGCGCGAGTACCTGGAGGACAGGGAGGTCACCGCGCACTTCCTCCTCGACCTCTCGCCGTCGGTCGACTTTGGCACCGCGACAGCGCTGAAACGGGACCGGCTGATCGACTTCGTCGGCGTTCTCGCGCGGCTACTCACTCGGAACGGCAACCGCGTTGGCGCGATCGTCTACGGCGGCCGCGTCGAGAGATCCATCCCGGCTGCGCGCGGGCGGGCGCAGGTCCTTCGGCTGATCGACGAGCTGCTGAAACGTCCACGCCTGCGCGAGGCCCCCCCGACGGCACTCGCGCAGCTGCTCGAGGCCGGCGTGCGGACGATCAAGCGACGCTCGGTGCTGTTCCTCGTGTCCGACTTCTTCAGCACGCCGGGTTGGGAGATCCCGCTCGCGATCCTGCGCCGACGCCACGAGGTGCTCGCGGTCCGCTTGGTGGACCCACGTGAGCGCGAGCTGCCCGACATCGGCTTCGTCGCGCTGACCGATGCCGAGACCGGCGAGCAGGTGCATATCGACACCCACGAAAGGAAGTTCCGCCAGCGCTTCGCGGAGGCGGTCCGCCGGCGCGAGGAGACGCTGGGGGCGACGTTCCGCCGCGCCGCGGTCGACGTCCTCGTCTTGTCCACGGAGGAGGACCTCGTGCCGTCGATCCTGCGATTCGCCGTGGAACGCAGGCGCCGCAGGACCCAGCGGGCCGTCGCCGGATGAGCCCATGAGCTTTCTTTGGCCAACGAGCCTCTGGCTCCTCGTCACCGTCCCCGCCTTCGCGGCGCTCTATGTCCTCGCTCAGCGGCGCCGACGGCGGTACGCGCTCCGCTACGCGAGCCTTTCGCTGGTGAAGGAGGCACTCGGCCGCGGGCCCGGGATCCGGCGGCACATCCCGCCAGCGCTTTTCCTCCTCGCCCTCGCGTTCATGGCCTTTGCGCTCGCACGCCCCGTTTCGGTGGTCACGGTCCCGGCCCAGGAGGGGACGGTGATCCTCGCGCTCGACATCTCCGGGAGCATGCAGGCGGATGATCTGAAGCCCAACCGCCTCGAGGCCGCCAAGGAAGCGGCGAAGGTGTTCGTCCAGCGGCAGAGCGCCGATCTCAAGATCGGCGTCGTGTCGTTCTCGGGCGATGCCTCGGTCGTGCAGTCGCCGTCGAGGGACAAGGATCTCGTGATCGCGGCGATCAACCGCCTTCGGCCGCAGCGCGCGACGGCGATCGGCAAGGGGATCCTGACCTCGCTGGACGCCATTTTCGAGGATTCCGAGGAGGTGCCGCCGAGCGTGCAGGCCCTCACGCGGCTGAACGAGGGCGCGGGCGCGAGCCCATCCCCTTCGCCGCTCCCGAAGGGCACGCGCGGCGCAGCGGCGACGATCGTGCTGCTGTCGGACGGCCAGAACAACCAGTTTCCGCCGCCTCTTTCGATCATCGACGAGGCCATCAACCGCGGCATCCGCGTGTACACCATCGGGCTGGGCAGCCCCGAGGGAACGATCCTCAAGATCCAGGGCCGCTCGATCCGCACACGCCTCGATGAAACGACGCTGAAGCAGATCGCGCAGCTGACGGACGCCGATTACTTCAACGCATCCAACGAGCAGGACCTCCGGCGAGTCTACGAGAACCTCGTGACGCAGCTCGTTTTCCGCCAGGAGAAGACCGAGATCACCGCGCTGTTCACGGCCGCGGGGGCGATCGCGTCGCTCGCCGCCGGAGCGCTGTCGCTCCTGTGGTTCAACCGCCTGCCGTGAGCCCTCGCGAGCGGGCTGTCTAGGAGGCGAGCTCCAGAGCTGATCGGTCGGCAGCGCCGACCGATCGTCCGAGCTGCGCCGCGAGCGCCTGCGCGTCGGTCGGCGTGAGGCGGACGTAGTTCGCGAGGTTGCGCTCGGAATCAAGGATCTGGATGTTCACGTGGCCACCTGCCGCATAGACACGCAGGTTTCCTGAGAAGAGCCTGGCCGAAACATGCTCATTGGCGATCGTGGGATCGAGCATGGCCTCGGCGGTAACGGCGTCGAGCGCCGCACGGACCGCGGCCCGACCCTCCTTGGGTATGCGCACTTCACAGCCCTCTCCGGTCGCGTCCGCGATGGTCAGGCGGCTGCCATCGAAACCCACGCGATACACGAGGTCCTCCACGGAACGAAACGTCTTCATGTCACTATTTGTAACTGCGAACGCGTTTCGTCACATGACGGCGTGGCATCCCGATGGGCCTGTGCTACGCGGGCGCGCGCACGACGCAAGGTCGGATGAAGCACGCATCGCCGTTCCTCGTCCGGGGGCGATGACCGCGGTGTCACCGCCAGTCGATCTTCGCCACTTCCACCGCCTCGCTGATCCCCCGCAGCTCGACCGACCTCTGGTCCGACCGGGTGAACCGCGTCCCCGCGACAGTCTCGGTGCTCGCGAGGATCTCGCCACCGTTCGCCAGGGCCGCGATGCGCGCGGCCTCGTGGATCCCCTTTCCCTGGACGTTCTTCCCAAGCTGCGTCACGCCCGATGCATGTACGCCGATCCGGACGGCGGGCGCGAAGCCCTGGGCCTTGCGATGCTCGTCGAGCTTGCGCTGCATCGCGACGGCGGCCGCGAGCGCCGCGTCGGGCGATTCGAACGCGATGAAGAAGCCGTCTCCGGTCGCACGCAGCTCCTCGCCGCCGTGGCTGGTGAAGACCGCGCGGAGCGTCTCGTCGTGCCAGCGCAACACGCTCCACCATGCCTCGTCCCCGAGCGCCTCCACGAGATTCGTGGACCGCACGATGTCCGTGAACATGGACGTCCGCACGACACGCTTCGGCGTCGCCGCGGCGCGCCCGCGCAGCTGCCACGGCAGAAGCTCCTCGAGATCTTCGAGCTCGATGGCCTGCGTGGGACACGAGAGCGCCGCCTCGCGGATGACCTCCTCGTCGACGCTCGTGGGGTCCATGACGACGGCCTTGGCGTGTTGCCCCGGATGCCAGTCGAAAGCGGTCGGGGCGAGTGTGATGCAATTGCCGGCGCCGACACAGCGGCTGCGGTCGACCGTCGCGCGCAGCGTCATTACATCAGCCCCGCGCGGAAGGCGAACGCGGTCGCCTCCGCGCGCGACGACGCCGCGAGCTTCCGCAGGACGATGCCCAGTCGTCGTGCGACCTCCTCCGGCGTGATGCCGAGATCGCGCGCGAGCTCCGCGTTCGTGCGGCCTTCGCTCATGAGGCGAAGGATCCGCAGCTCCTCCTCCTCGAGCTCCATAGGGCGCCCCCCCTCGGTCGGCCCTCCGGCCTGTGGCTCCAGCGGGCCCGCGAGGCCGACCAGCTCGCGGCCCATGCCGGTCCGGAAAAAGCGCGCGCGGATGTCGTCGTCCACCGTGCGCTGCGCGACGATCGCGGCGATCTGCCGCAGCAGTTCGCGGACGCCGCCCCGACGATCCTCCGGCGCGGCGGAGAGCAGCACCCCCGCGGCCGTGAGGATCAGCGGGAGATCGAGGTCATCGTGCTTCGCCGCCTGGAGCGCCGCGAGCGCGGAGTCCGCCAACGTTGCGGCTCTCTCCGGGCGGCCGCGGGCGAGCTCGACCGCTGCGAGCGCCGCATCGGCGCGCGCGCCCCAGGGTGGGTGGCCCGGCAGGAGCCGCGCGAGCGAACCGGCCTCCTGCGCGGATCGCTCCGCCAGGTCCAGTAGATCTTCGTCGAGCGGTGCGCGGCCCAGCCGCGCGGCGGCAAGAGCGAGCTCGGCGAGCGTTTCGCAGCGGTCGGCGGCTCGCCCGTGCTCCGTCGCGCGCTCCACCGCGGTCTCGAGGTGCCGGCGCATGCCCGCGGAGTCGCCGGCCGCGGCTCGCGCGAGCCCGCGCCATGTCTCGAGCCGCCTGGCGCCCAGCGGCGTGGGCAAGGCCGCGGCGGCGTTCGCTGCGCGCTCGAGCCAGCGGTCCGCGTGGCCGGCCTCGCCGAGAGCGACGTGAGCGAGCGCCGCGAATCCGGCGGCGAGGAACTCGAGGCCGCGATCGCCGAGCCCGCGAGCCGCCCGGTGAGCATCCTCCCCACGCGCGATCGCGAGGTCGTATGCGCCCTTCGCCAATGCGAACACTTCGACGCCGACCAGCATCTGAGCGTCGGCGATCGCGCGCTCGCTCTCGGTGGTAAAGGCGCGCATTCTGGTCCAGAGCCGCCGCAGATCTTCCAGTCGGTGTGCCGCGCCGAACCTGATCTCCGCTCCCCAGCTCGTGTAGGCGAGACCGATGATGCTCGACATGACCCCCTTGCGGTCGCCGAGAATTTCGTGAGCGACAGCGCCGACTCGAATCGCTCCGTCGCCTCGCGAACATGGGGAAACAGCGGCGTGTTCACGAGGCTTGACTCCGGCTGCTCCCCGGCGGCGAGCCGCGCCCGGAGTTCTTCGATCCCGCCGAGCTCCACCATGTGCTGGTACTCGGCGAGCATTCGGCCCATCGATACGACCCCGAGCTCGCGCGTCGCGGCCGCGAGGCTCGCCGTGTCTTCGAGCTCCCGCGCCAGATCCAGGGCTCGGCCATAGGCGTCGGCCGCCCCTTCGAGGTCGGCCTCCGCCGGTGACCCGAGCACGCCCTCGCCGATATCGGTGTGCAGCAGTGCCTGCCCAAGCTCGAGCGCGGCGGCGAGCTCGGCGGCTCGATCGCCGCTCGCCGCGGCGAGGCCCCGCACCATGGCCGCGATGTCCGCCGCCTCCCCGAACTCGCTCTCTGAGCGCAGCGCCGCGGCGCGGCGGAGCAGCACGTCGAGCTGCCGATGCGGATCTCCGAGCGCGTCGGCCAGGGCTCCGAGCTCCGAGAGTGTCTCGATGCGCTCCCCCGAGCGGCGGAGCATCCTGAGCGCTTCGTCCCGCGCCAGCAGCAGCGGCATCCTTTCCTGTGCGGCCGACGCGAGCGGCAGCGCCAGATCCACCACGCGGAGCACCTCTTCCGGCGCGTGAGCGCGGAGCGCGGCCTCGGCCGCGCGGAGAGAGAAGCGCGCGGTCCGCTCGGTATCGCCGGCGGCGAGCGCATGCCTCGCGACGAGGGGGAGCACCGCGTCCGGCGGATCGCCGTCGGCGGTGAGGAGATCGACCAGCGCGCCGTGGATCGCCCGCCGCCGCGGGGCGGACAGGAGCGACGCCGCGAAGTCACGGATCTGCTCGTGCGTGAAGGTGTAGTCCGCCGCGGCGACCGAAGGCCGTTCGATCAGAAGGCCGGCAGCGACCGCGGGCGCGAGCGCCTCCGCGAAGGACGAGGTGTCGCCGGACGCATCACCCAGCGCGCTCTTCACGGCCTCGAGGTCGCGCAGGCTGAAGCTGCGGCCAAGGACCGCGGCCTCTGCCAGCAGCGTCCGGGAGGGCGCCGGCAGCCGGGCCGCACGACGGTGGATGAGCGTGCGCACCGCGCTCGGCATGAGCCGCTCCGCGCTCGGGGCGAGGGTCCACGCGCCGTCGATCCGCTGCAGCATCCCGTTCGCGCGGTACGACTGCGCGACCTCCTCGACGATGAATGGGACGCCCTCGGCCTGGGCGTGGATCGTGGCGGCGCTGGTGGGACCGATGTCACCACCAAGGGCCCGGCGCAACAGCTCTCCGGTCTCGACCTGTGTGAAGCGCGCGAGGCGCAGGCGCCGCACCAACCCGAGCCGTTCCATGTCCGCGAGGAGCGTCGTCGCCTCGGTCACACTCGATGGCGCGTCAGAGCGCATCGCGAAAACGAAAAGGATCGGGCTGGCGGGGGCGGTCCGAACGAGATACCGAAGCAGCCTGACGCTGTCCTCATCGGCCCACTGGAGATCGTCGACGAGCAGCGCCAGCGGGCGGGTGGAGGACGCCTCGCGCAGGGCCACCGCGCCGAGGTCGAAGACGCGCAGGAGCTGGCGGTCCGGGCTGAGCGCCTGCAGCCCGGATTCGTCGTGGCCGGAGATCGCGTCCACGGCGCGCGCGAGCGCCTCGGACGCGGCCGCATTCTTGGCGTCTCGGAGAGCAGGGCAGGTGAAAATGCTCCGAGCAACGAGGAATGGGCCGCGGATCTCCTCGTCGGCCGTCACCGCGGCCACGATCCAGCCGTTGGTGGCTGCGAGCTCGGTGGTGGCGAGGAGCAGCCGCGTCTTGCCGATCCCCGGCTCGCCCTCCAGCACCACACACGAGAGCCCGCCGGCCACGGCGCGAAGCGCGTGCTCGATAGCGCTGATCTCCGCCGGACGGCCGACCAGTGAAGCCGTCGTGCGGCGAACATCGAGACCGAGCGACGTGGGCGGCTGAGCGAGCAGTGGGGTTTGCGCGGTCATCCTCCCGGGGGCGACGGACGCTACGCGTGTGCGCATTATCCCGCGCGATCCACGGCCCAGGAACGCGATGCGGATCCCGGAGGCCGACGCTCGACCGCTCGCCTACCGGCGATCTGAGAAGTCCTTGACGGAGCGGTCGAGAGACCGGTCCAACGGGAGGGCGGTCTGATACCGCGCGGAAATCGCGTCGCGGCCCGTGCATATTGGTCGGATGGCCGATCCCGCCGCCCTGCCGCGCTCGTCCTCGCGCCCGGCGGCCCGTCCTCGGTCCCGGCCGACGACGGAGCACCCCCTCTCGCTCGGGACAAGCCTCGTGCGCAATCCCTTCCAGACTCTTCCGATGCTGCTCGCGACACTGCTCGCTGCCCTGGGTATCGCCACCGTGGTGATGCTGGCGACGTCGATCGCGCGCACCGCCCTCGCCCCCAACGACTTCCTGATGGGCGCGCTCCTGGTCGACCCGCGCGGAGCGCCCATCGTGACCGCGCAGGCCGCCGTGCGCCGCCTGCCACGGGCGGCCGACGCCTTCAGCGTTCGTACCATTCCCGTCCGCGGGCGGTTCCTCGATATCGAGTTGCCGTTCCCGATCACCTTCGTGGGGAACGGCCGCGCGCGCGAGCTGCTGGAGAGATACGGCGACCATATCGCCGAGGGTCGCCTCCCCGCGCCGGGGACGCTCGATGTGGCCCTCCCGATCAGCCTCGCGCGCGCACGGCATCTCGGCGTGGGCGACGCCATCGGCGGGCTCGATTTCCCATCGCCGCTGCGGATCGTCGGTCTCGTTGACGGCCCGCGCTGGATCGGCATCGGCAGCCTCGCCGACGGCTCGAGGATCACGCCCGACGCGCTCATCGCGTTCCCTGCGGCCGGGATCGACGCGGGGACGCTCGAGCAGGACATCCGGGGTGGCCTCGGCTACCGCACGCGCCACTGGACGGCCGACCCCGGAGGGAGCGAGTCAGAGAACAAGTACGTCGCCGACCTCGCGCTCCTCTTGGGATTCATCGTCCTGGTGAACGCGGCCGTACTGGCGACGATCAACGGACTGCTGGCGCTCTTCTACTTCCGCCAGCGACAGCGCGAGTTCGTCCTCCTGTCCGTCCTGGGGTGGGACAGACCTGCGCTCACGCGCCGGGCCATCGGAGAGATCGCGGCAGTCATCGGCCTCGGCTGGGTCCTCGGCATCGCCGCGACCTGGGGCCTGATGCGCCTGGTCGATGGGCTCCTGTTCCAGGATCGTGGCATAACCGTCGCCTTCTACGACCCGACGCCCGCGTACGTCACGGTCCCGCTGGTGCTGACGTCGATCCTCATCTCGAGCGCCGTCGTCGCGGTCGCCCTTCGGCGCTTCGATCCCATCGGACAGCTGCAAGGGCAGTGATCGAAGGTCGCGGCATCGAGCTTCGATTCGAGGAGCAGCGCGCGCTCGCCGACGTCGACGTGATCATCGGCGACACGGGACTCATCGCCCTCACGGGGCACTCCGGTTCGGGAAAGAGCTCCCTGCTGCACGTGCTCTCGGGCCTGAGGCCGCCCACCGGCGGCACCGTCCTCCTCGACGGGCGCCCGCTTCGGGAGCGCCCTTCGGCTCAGTTACGGGGGGACCTCTTCGCTTTCATTTTCCAGGACCATTTCCTGGTCCCGTACCTCAGCGGGTACGAGAACGCGCTCGCGGGAGTCGCGAGACCGCGGGAAGCGGACCGGGATCGAGCCCTGGCGCTGCTCGCGGACCTGGGCCTCGGCGCGATCGCTCACCGTCGCGCGTCCAGGCTATCCGGCGGCGAGCGACAGCGCGTTGCGGTCGCCCGAGGGCTCGTCCGAGGCGCGCGCTATCTCTTCGCGGACGAGCCGACGGCGGCCCTCGACCGTGCATCGGCGGAGCGCGTCTTCGTGCTCCTCCGCCGGTACTCACGCGATCGGGTGGTGCTCCTGGTGACGCACGATGCAGAGGGGTTGGCGATCGCGGATCGGTTCATCGAGCTGCGCGACGGCCGCATCGTGGAGGATCGTCACGCGCAGGCAGCGGTCGACTGAAGCCGGCGGCGCTCCGCCCGGATACGAGGCGCGTCGGCTCCGCGGGTCAGGCGGCCTCGATCTCCGCCGCGGCGAGAGGCAGCGAGGCGACGAACGTCGAGCCGCGCGGCGACGTTTCCTCGAGCGAGAGGTTTCCGCGATGGCGGCGCATGATCTCACGGCTGATGTGAAGTCCGAGGCCGGTCCCGCCGAGCGGTGCGGCGTTCTGCGCGCGGTAGAACGCTTCGAACAGGCGCGACGCATCCCCTGCCGGGACGCCGATGCCGCTGTCCCGCACACGCACGACGGCGCGGTCGGCCTCGACCCCGGCGCCGACCTCGATGACCCCGCCGGCCGGGCTGTACTTCAGCGCGTTCGTGAGGAGATTGTCGAAGACCTGCTCCAGGCGGCGAGTGTCGGCCAGCACCCACATCGGGACGCTCGGGAACTGGGAGCGGATCTCGTGCTGCTCGCTCGTCGGCGCGATCCGGGCGACAGCTTCGCGGATCGCCGAAACGAGATCGACGCGCACCAGGCGCATGTCCAGCTGAGCGGTCTGTAGGCGCGACAGATCGAGGAGCTCCTCGATGAGGCTGATCATGCGCGAGGTCTGTTCGTCGGCGCGGTGCAGCGATTCGAGTACCTCGGCCGTCGGCCGGCCACGCTGAGCCCGTCGCAGCGCGAGCTGGACCTGCCCCCTGATCGTCGTGATCGGCGTCTTGATCTCGTGGCTGGCCATGGCGAAAAAGTCGATGCGTTCGCGTTCCAGGTCCTTGATCGCGCTGATGTCCTGGAAGACGGTGACGGCGCCCTGGATGCTCTCGTCCGCACCGCGGAGCGGAGCCGACGAGACCAGGAGGGAGATGTCGCGGCCACTGTGAATGTCGCGCGCCAGCTGTTGCTCGCCGTGCACAACGTCGCCGTTGAGCGACCTCGCGACCGGAAGCAGCTCGAGCGGCAGTCCCTCGCCGTCGATCGTCCTTGGCCCCCGGTCCCCGGAACCACCCGTCAGCGCGTCGTCGGGCAAGGGTCCCCGGATCGCCTCCGCCACGTGGTTCTTCAAGATGGTGCGGCCGCTCGAGTCGACGATGGCCACACCCTCCGGCAGGACCTCCAGGATCTGCTGCAGCTGGTCGCGCTCCAGCGCTGCTTCGGCACCGGCGTACTCGGCACGGGTCGCCGCGTGCCCGGCCTTGCCTCGGGCGGAGTGGAGCGATCCGCTGATGCCGGTGATGAGCGCTCCCTCGAAGAGGAAGGCGGCCTCTCGGATCAGAACGGGCGTGGTCGGCGCGAGCTCGCCGCCGGACGTGAGGAACAGGAAGTGCGCTGCGAGGACCGAAAGCCCGGTCGCCAGGATGCCAGGTCCTGGGCCGCCGTATCCGGCCGTGACAGCGATCGCGGACGAGAACAACAGGAAGGGCACGGCTGGCCCGAGATCCGGTATCGCGATCTTCATCCCGGCGGCAAGGAGCGTCGTGGCGAGGGCGATCGTGTACGAAAGAACGCTGGACCGGTCCCAGCGCTTTCCCCGCTCGCGATACGTGTTCGTCACGGTCGCCCGGTCAAGGCTCGATGCCGCGGTGCTCATGACAAAATCGTCTCCCCGTGCGCCTCGGCCTGGACTTCGGAACCTCGAACAGCTCGCTCGCCGTTTCGGACGCCGGGCCGCCGCGCCTGCTGCCGCTCGATCCCTTCGGTGGGTCAATCATGCCGTCGGTGCTGTACGTGCGTCGTGACGGCTCGTCATTCGTGGGCCGAGAGGCCATAGGCCACCATCTGTCCGATAACCGGGCGCGCGGGCCGGTGCGCCGGGAATTCAGAAAGCTGGCGATCCGGATGGACTCGTCGGACCCTGGGCAGCCGACCGTCGAGGCCCACATCTTCACGGACGTCTCGTCGCCCGGGCGCTTCTTCCAGGCGCTGAAGTCCTTTCTCGGCGATCCCCTGCTCTTGCCGACGAACGTGTTCGGCACCGCGCGTGGGCTGAGCGAGCTGATCGCAGTCCTCTTCGCGCACGTTCGCGAAAGCGCCGCCGCGGCCACCGGCGCGTTCCCGAGCGACATCGTGATCGGACGTCCTGTCGAATTCGTGGGCGGACGCGATGTGGAGGCTCGGGCGCTCGACCGTCTCCGCGAGGCGGCCGAGCTCGCCGGGTTCCGCGGCGTCGCGTTCGAGCAGGAGCCCGTCGCGGCGGCTCGAGCCGCGGACATCCGGTCGGGCACTGCGCTGGTCTTCGACTTCGGTGGCGGCACGCTGGACCTGTGCATCGTGAAGCGGGAGCCGAGTGCGCTCAAGGTGCTCGCGAGCGCCGGCCGCGACGTCGGCGGAGACCGATTCACCGAGTTGCTCATCGAGGACGTTGTCGCTCCTCGTTTGGGCTCGCGGGCGACGTGGAGCGTTAAGCGCCTGCGGCTCCCCTCATTCATCACGAACTCGATCCGTGACTGGCACGCGCTCTCGGCGCTGAACGAGAAGACCCTGCTGGACGCGCTCGATGACCTGATCCGGGCCGGCGCACCGCGGCGCGAACTTTCCGCGCTGCGCAGCGCGATGGAGCTCCAGCTGGGCTATGAGATCTTCGCCACGGTCGACTCGGCGAAATGCGAGATCTCCGCGAGCCCGGCCACGGTCGTGTCCTTCCACAGAGGCGACGTGGACGTGGACGCGCGCGTCACCCGCGCGCGTTTCGAGCGGTTGGCGCGGCGGTATCTGGTGGACATCGACGGCCTCGTCACACGCGTTCTCGCCTCCGCCGAGCTGTCCGCCGGAAGCGTGGACACGGTCGTATGCACGGGAGGGTCGAGCCAGATGCCGGCGGTCCGCGCCCTTCTCGGGCGGCGCTTTCCTGGCGCGACCATCCGCGACGCGGAGGCATTCAGCACGGTCGCTCTGGGCCTTGCGCTCGCGGGTTAGGGGGCCCGCGGACCTCGTTTGTCTTCACACACCCGGCTGTCGTCCGCTGATGGGCGCCCCTCCGGCACGAGGGTCGCCCGGCCCGTCAGCCGCTTCGCGCGGCCGGGCCCAACAGCTTCTCCACCGTGAAGTCGTTTGGACCCGGCGGTGGGATCACCTGATCCCAGGTGCAACGCTTCGGATCCTTGTCGGACCTGAAGCGCAGGAAACGGGTGCCATGCCGGAAGCGATCGCCCTCGACCTTGTCGAAGCGCACCTCGCAAACGATGCTGGGGCGCAGCGGGGTCCACGCGAGGTCCTTCCCGCCCGTCCAGCGGCTCTCGCCCCCCGGCGACCGACCCCCGCCGAGATGTCCCTCCTCCTCCAGCGGCGGAAGGATCTGCTGCAGCTGTTTCTGGAGGGTCGCGGTGATGCCCGAGGTGTGTCCGACGAAATCGAGTGTTCCATCCTCGCGGTACAGGCCCAGCAGCAAGGTCGAGATGTGCTTCGATGAGCCGCGGTAACCCACGATCACGCAGTCGGCGGTCTTCTCGCGCTTGACCTTCATCACCGCCTCGCGCGAGCCGGGCCGGTAGACGCGGTCGAGGCGTTTGCAGACGATCCCGTCCAGGCCCGCGGTCTCCAGGCCGGCCAGCCACGTCCGCGCCTGAGCGATATCGGTCGAGGCGGGGGAGATGTCGAAACCCTTGACCAGGCGTAGGAGCTCCTCGCGACGCTCGCGTAGCGGGAGCTCGTGGAGCGGCTCTCCCCGCCACAGCAGCACATCGAACACGATGTATCGGGCGGGCGTTTCGACCGAGAGTCTTCGAATGCGGCTCTCGGCGGGATGGAGTCGGAGCTGCATCGCATCGAAGTCCAACCGGCCTTCGGCCTCGATGACGATCTCGCCGTCGAGCGCGGAATGCGGAGGCAACGCCTCGCCGAGCGCGCGAAGCTCCGGGAAGTACCGCAACAGCGGGCGGCCGTTGCGGCTCCAAAGCCGGAGCTCGCTGTCCTCATTTTCGAGCACGCCGCGGAAACCGTCCCACTTGGGCTCGTACTGCCAGCCGTCGCCTGCGGGGACCGAGGTCACCAGCAGCGCCTCCATCGGCGGAAAGGGGACGCGCTCATTCGGCATGTACTAAGTGTCGTCCCCCGGGCAATTGTGAGTGGGCCGTCGATCGGTACGGCGCGATCGCCTGCCTTTTCGTCTGGACGTCCTCGGCGGCGGTGCCTCGGGCCGAAGATCGCATCACGCGGCAACTTCGGCCCGTATGTGAGGCGCCATCACGACATGCCCAGAAGCGTCATGAGCGCGACGAGGGCGAGCGCCGCAAGGAAGAGGCTGTTGAGGGCGAGGCGCACGTGCTGGTACTTCTGGCCGGCGATGAGCGCCAGCACTACCGAGTGTTCGAGGACCTGGGCCGTGAGCTCCGCCGGTCCGGCAGCGCGGACATCACGCGCGTAGGCGGCGGGTCCGTCGGGCCGTGTGGAGCGCTCGGCGAGCTCCGCCCAGTTGACGAGGGCGGCCCGGTGGTGCGGCGCGGTCTCCCTGTCGAACAGCCCCGTGGCTCCCTCGAGCAAACGGTGATGCGGCGCCACGCGCTCGTAGGCGGCCGGCATCCGTGGGCGGATCACGCGGTAGGCGTTGAGGACGGCCAGCAGCGACAGGACCGCGAACAGCGCCGCCGCCGCAAAGGCGAATCCGCCTGCGATCGAGTGCGGTGGAAAAGCCTGTAGCGCGCCCCGGGTCACTTCGCGGAATGCACCGAAGAGCACCCCCGCCACCGCCGCTGTCAGGCCGGCCTTTGTATCGGAGAAGCGGATCTGGTCCTGTAGATAAGCATGCACGTGCCGGGCGAATTCGAATCGGATCCACTGTGTCGTTTCGCTGTCCGCGGGCTGCTCGGTCATCACTCGCGAGGCGCATTGTGCGCCTGCCGATACTACGGCCGAAGGAGCGTCACCTCTCGACGACGGGGATGAAGCGATAGCCGCCGGCGACGGTCTCGATGTACCGGGGCCTGTACCAGTCATCTTGAAGCTTGGCGCGCAGCGCACGGACGTGGCGATCGACGACGCCGCTTTCCACGACGAAGTCGGTGCCCCAGAGCGCGTCGAGGATCGTCTCGCTGGAGAGCACCCGGCCCGCGTTCGCCGCGAACAAATAGAGCAACGCCTGCTCGAGCGAGGTGAGGTGGAGCTCAGACTCGCCCGCACGGACGCTGCGATGGAGCACGTCGATCTCGAGGTCGCCGATGCGCAGGCTCGGTACCACCCGCCCCGGGTCACCGAAAGTGCGTCGCACCACCGCGCGGGAGCGGGCGACGAGGTCGTCGGGCACGAAGGGGGAGCTGATGTAGTCGTCGGCGCCACGCTCGAGCGCGTCGAGCGTTCCTCGAAGGTCGCTGCGCCGCGTGAGGGCGATGATCGCCATCCTCCGGTCCGGGGCGCGCCTGTCGATCAACTGGAGCGCGCGTCCGTCCTCGAGGTCGATGTCGACGACGAAAAGGTGGGGCTTCCACAGCTCGAGCGCGCTGCGCCCGTCGTTGACGGTGCGCACGACGCGCCGGGCGTAACTCAGGTGGCGTAGGCTGAGGTCGGCGAGGTTGGCCACGGGCTGATCGCCGATCACGAGCAGAGCCCTTATCGTCCGGGCGCTGCTCTTGACCCAGCGCGCGAACGCCGCCCACGGACCCTCGCGCTCTATGACCGTACTCCCACCGCGCCGCTCGTGTGTGCGTGTGCACTTGGCGTGCCGGACGCCCGAAGGGCCACTCGGAAGATCGCTCGGTCCCCGAGTGGCCCCTGGCGCGGTGTCGGCTTGGCTCTACCGGGTGCCGGGGTGGTACCCCTCTCCGGCCGTGACGATCGTGCCCGCGGTCCCAGCTGCCAGGACCCTGACGGTCCCGGCGCCAAAGACGCCCAATAGGTCGGCCGTGGTCCCGCTTGCCACCCGGATCCACGACCGCCCGCCGTTGCGGGTGGCGAATATGGCCCCACCGTCGCCCACGGCCCAGCCGGTCCGCGCGTCGATGAAGGTCACCGCTCGCAGCCGATCTGCTCGACGGATCGAGTGCAGGGTCCATGTCGCTCCGCCGTCGCGGGTCGAGAGCGCGTAGCTTCCGCTCACTGCCCATCCATTGGACGCGTCGAGGAACGACGGACCGTACACCGGTGAGGTAAGGCCGAGAGAACGCAGACCTGTGGCAGTCCAAGTCTGGCCGCCATCGGCGGTCCGGCAGGTGATACCGCTTGGATGTCCGCCGACGCCGACCGCGTGCTGAGCATCGATGACCTGCAGCCCGGTGAAGGCGCTCACCGAGGCGCAGCCGTGCCCGGACGATTCGAGCCGCGTCCACGTCAATCCGCCGTCGCTCGTCGACTGGAGGTAGGCGGTGTTGCCGCCTGCGAGGCCGTGGAGATCGTCCCTGAATGAGACCGCCGCCAGCGTGTAGAACGGCGCGAATTCGGCCGAGACATCGGCCTCCTGCGCCGACCAGCTCGCACCGCCGTCGTGGGTGGAGAGGATCGTCGCCCGTGCTCCGACGGCCCAGCCTGTCGAAGCGTCCGCGAAGCTGATCGCGTG
This sequence comes from Candidatus Limnocylindria bacterium, assembly GCA_038211425.1. Lineage (GTDB taxonomy): Bacteria > Chloroflexota > Limnocylindria > P2-11E > P2-11E > JALYKU01. The sequence goes on from JBBQVQ010000015.1 coordinate 25,549, forward strand.
CAGGTCCGCCGTGGTCCCCGATGACTGCGCGTTCCAGGTCCTGCCGCCGTCGTACGTCGCGATGATGGTGCCGAGGTCTCCCACGGCCCAGCCGCGGTCCGCGTCAGCGAAGGTGATCGCCCGCAGCGTCTGCGTCGTTCCCGTGTTGGCCGCCGTCCGACCGGTGGCGGCGGCAGCCTGCATCGGCGCGATGCTGGCCCCTGCCAAGATCAGCGCTGCCGCGCCCGCGCCCGCGAGTCGTGCGTACTTCGTGAAGTGCACCATCGTGTCTGCTCCCCTTGGCGGCCCGCCTGCCAGGCAGGATGGGTCCGTCGCCTGTCTACCTGGCATTGGAGCACACGCCAGTTAGTTAGCAGCAGCTTGCTGGGGAAGCCTCGTGCGTGGTCCGGGCGAGCTAGCCCCAGCCATTCCGGTCCCAGCGTGGGAGTCGGCGTGCCGGCGGTGGACGAGCCCATTCCAGCTTCGCCCGCATGAGGCTCGGGGAAGCCAAACGCCGGCAGCGATGGCGCCGCCCAGGCGTCGGTCAGCCGCCGGCGCGTTTCGGGGGTGCGCACGCGTCGATGACGGCCTGGATGCTTGCGGTGCCCGGCGCGGCCACCACGCGCGCGATCGCCACGTCGAGACCGGAACCGAGGCGTGTCATCGCCGCTCGCGCGCCCTCCGGCGGTCCCGCGTAGCCGAGGCGTTCGAGCGCCGCGGCTGGAAATTCGCCGGCCAAGGCATCGGCGCCCGCGCCGTCCGCGCGACGTGACTCGAGGTCGCGCAGCACGTCGTTCAGACCCATGCGCGCGAAGTGGTTGCGGTAGCCGCTCGACCCGGCACCGGGACGGTCGAGGGCATACCCGAGCGCCGCCTTGGCGAGCGCGCGGCGCGCGAGCGCCACATCGCCATCAACGGCGATGCGAATGTACTCGACGACCGGGACGTCGGCGGGATCTCTGCCGGCGGCGGCGGCGCCCTCCCCGACGCGTTGGCGGCTCCAGCGCACGTGCTCGGCCGTGCACCAGTTGAGGGCCGCGCCATCGGCGGCGGCGCCGGCGAGGCGCAGCATCGCCGGCCCGAGCCCAGCGAGGTAGATCCTGGTGCCGGGAAGGTCGGCGCGCAGGCCGCTGATCTGCCGCCGCATGAGCTCGACGGGCGACGGACCGGCGGGCCCAACGCGCGCTCGGTAGGCGTCGCCGGAAGGGCCGACGCCGACGCCGAGGACGAAGCGGTCACCCGTCGCGAGCGCGGCGCGTGCGGCGGCGCTTCGCAGCGCGGCGCCGTCCCAGACCGGGCTCGGGATCACGAGAATGCCAGTGACACCAGCGCCGGCGGCAGCGAAGCGCTCGCACGAGGCGAACGCCGCCTCGCCAGTGCCGGAGTTGGTCCAGAGGCTCGCGTAGCCGGCGCTTGCCGCGTGCGCCGCGAGGCTGGTCTCCTCGGCGGGAGAGAGTCCCAGCTCCTGGCCCAGCGCGAGCCCGGTCGAGGCGACTACGCCTTGACGACCCAGGTGTCGCCGGAATGCAGCAGCCTCGTCAGGTCCCCGGTCCCCAGCTTGTCGGTCGCGCGGCCGATCTGCGCGTCGAGAGCTTCGCCATACCGCGGCCGGTCGACGTCACGGAACACGCCGACCGCGGTCGGGGTCGTGGGCCCGTTCGAGAGGTGCGCCAGCGCGAAGGCCATCGTCGGCTCGGACCGCGCCGCGTCGTGCACCAGGATCCGCTCCGCCGGGACGGCCGCGACGTCGGCGATCTCCAGGCGCCCCTTGTCGCCCGCGACGACGCACCTGGTGCCGGCCGCGAAAACGATGGGCTTTCCGTGCTGGAGCCTGATCTGGTTATCGTCCGCGGTCGCTCTCTCGCGAAGCAGATCGAATGCTCCGTCGTTGAAGACGTTGCAATTCTGGTAGATCTCGACGAAGGCCGCACCTTTGTGCGCCGCCGCGGCGCGCAGCACGCCGGTCAGATGCTCGCGGTCGTTGTCGATCGTCCGAGCCACGAACGAAGCTTCCGCGCCGAGCGCCAGGGCGACCGGATTGAACGGGTGATCGAGGGAACCGAAGGGCGTCGTCTTGGTGACCTTTCCCACCTCGCTCGTGGGGGAATACTGCCCCTTCGTCAGGCCGTAGATCTGGTTGTTGAAGAGCAGGATCTTGATGTCGACGTTGCGGCGCAGCGCGTGGATCAGGTGATTGCCGCCGATGGACAAGCCGTCGCCATCGCCGGTGATCACCCAGACCTTGAGGTCCGGCCGAGCGGTCGCGACACCGGTCGCCAGCGCCGGCGCGCGTCCATGGATGCCATGGACGCCGTACGTGTCCATGTAGTAGGTGAAGCGCCCCGAGCAGCCGATGCCGGAGATGAACACGGTGTTGTGGGGGGCGATGCCGAGCTCGGGCAGGAAACCCTGCATGGCCGCAAGGATCGCGTAATCGCCGCACCCCGGACACCAGCGCACCTGCCGGTCGCTGCTGAAGTCCTTCTTCGTGAGCTCCGGCGCGATCGGCTTGACGGTCATGGAAGCCTCCGTAGGATCTCCTGCTCGAGCTCCTCGGCGAATATGGGCAGCCCCTGCACCTTGCCGTACCCGACCGCGTCCACGAGGTACTCGGCGCGAAGGATCTTGGTCAGCTGCCCCAGGTTCATCTCGGGCACCAGCACTCGTGCGTACGAGCGGAGGACGTCGGCCGTGTTGCGAGGCAGCGGATTCAGGTGCGCGAGGTGCGCCGAGGCGACCTTCTTCCCGCGGCCGCGGATGCGCGTCACCGCCGCGCGGATCGCGCCGTAGGTCGAACCCCAGCCGATCACCAGCAGTTGTGCGCCTTCCTCGTGGTCCACCGTGAGCGGAGGGATGTCCGACGCGATCTTCGCCACCTTGGCCGCGCGCAGCGCCACCATGCGCTCGTGGTTCGCGGCCTCGTAGCTGATGTTTCCGGTGACATCTTCCTTCTCGAGGCCGCCGATCCGGTGTTCCAGGCCGGGTGTGCCGGGGATCGCCCATGGGCGGGCGAGGTTCTCATCACGCTGGTACGGCATGAAGCCGACGGGTCCGTTCGGCTCGGTGGCGAAGTGCGGGTCCATCGTCGGCAGGGCGGTCACGTCGGGCAGGCGCCAAGGTTCAGACGAGTTCGCGAGGAACGTGTCCGACAGCAGGATCACCGGGGTCCGGTACTTGATCGCGATCCGAGCCGCTTCCAACGCGGTGTCGAAGCAGTTCGCCGGCGAGTACGAGGCGACGATCGGGATCGGCGACTCGCCGTGGCGGCCGTACATCGCCATCAGGAGGTCCGATTGCTCGTTCTTGGTCGGAAGGCCCGTCGAGGGGCCGGCCCGCTGCACGTCGACGACGATGAGCGGGAGCTCGAGCGCCACGGCGAGACCTACCGTCTCGGCTTTCAGGTCCATCCCTGGGCCGCTGGTGCCGGTCACGCCGAGCCGGCCCGCGAACGCCGCGCCCAGCGCCATATTCACCGCGGCGATCTCGTCCTCGGCCTGCAGCGTGCGCACGCCGAAGTTCTTGTGCCGGGCCAGCTCCTCGAGGAGGTCGGACGCCGGGGTGATCGGGTAGCTCGCGTAGAAGAGCCCGAGCCCGCTCTTCACCCCGGCGGCGATGAGCCCCCACGCGAGGGCCGTTGCGCCTGACACGTTGCGGTAGACACCGGGCGGCGCCGCGAAGGGCCTGACCGTGTAGCTCTCCGCGAAGAGCTCGGTGGTCTCGCCGAAGTTGTAGCCCGCCTTGAATGCCGCCACGTTCGCGTGCATCACCTCGGGCTTCTTGCCGAACTTCTGCTCGATCCACCGCACGCTCGCGTCCGTCGGCCGACCGTACATCCAGGAGATGAGGCCGAGAGCGAAGAAATTCTTGGCTCGCTCGGCGTCTCTTTTCTGGATGTCGATGCCCTCCGCGGCGCGCAGGGTGATGGTCGTCATGGGGACGCGAAAGAGCTGGTATCCGTCGAGCGATCCGTCGTCGAGCGGATTCGTCGCGTAGCCGGCCTTGTCCAGGTTGCGCTCATTGAACGCGTCCTCGTTGGCGATGACGACGCTTCCCCGCTCGAGCGAGCCGATGTTGGACTTGAGCGCCGCGGGATTCATGGCGACCAGCACGTTGGGGTGGTCGCCCGGGGTGAGGATGTCCTTCGAAGAGAAGTGGATCTGAAACGCGGATACTCCGGCGACGGTGCCCGCCGGAGCCCGGATCTCCGCCGGAAAATCCGGCAGCGTAGCGAGATCGTTGCCGATCACCGCGGTCGCGTCGGTGAACCGGTCGCCGACGGTCTGCATGCCGTCCCCCGAGTCGCCGGCGAACCTGATGACGACGCGCTCGCGCTCTATGACCGACTTTGTGGGGATCACGGCACTATTGTCGCGTCGAACGCCACGAGGGGCAACCAGGGATCGCGCACGCTCACTGAGCGAACGAGCGTTCGATGGGGGGCCTCGGATCGGCTGGGGAGGATGACATGTGCCGGAGCATCAAGACGCTGCGCCGTGGCGGCGGAGCACGTGCGAGCGAGGATGAAGTCCGGGCGGCGGCCCTGCAGTTCGTCCGCAAGGTCAGTGGGTACAGGTCACCCTCGAGGGCGAACACCGCTCCGTTCGACCGCGCCGTCGACGAGGTAGCGGACTCCGCCAGGCGCCTTCTCGGCGACCTTGCTCCCACCCGGCGAGCGCCCGCGCACCAGCTCGAGGGCTGATATGGCACGTCCTCAATGGGTCAGACTCCTGTCGACCTCGAGCGGGGAGGCCGGTGTCCGGCTATTCGGGTCGCCGCGTTTCATCGCCACGGGGAAGAGGTCGCGTGTGCGCGAGAGCTGCCGACCGCGTTGATCCGGCCCGCCGTGCGGCGAATCTGGGGACGGGTATCGTCCTGCACCGCCGTCACGCGGCTCAGAGGTCACCCGGTAGCGTAGCGAGGCCCGCGGTCATGATCCGCCCTTCCTGCAGCAGTCGGCGTGCGATCCGACGGTTCTTGGCCGACCAGGTCGAGCCCGGACGTCGCGGGACGAAGCGGATCGCGTAGCGCTCGTGGTCGATCCTCTTGGTCTGAGGGTCGACCCAACCGTGGCAGAGCGCCGTCTCCTGCAAGGCCGCGAGGGTGACGGTCTGCGCGCCGGATGACTTCTTGAAGATGGCGACGACGATCTCGCGCTCGCTTCCCCCGTGCGCGGTCAGCCAGTCATCGAAGGCAACATCGCTGGCCATCGGCATGGACCGGGAGACGTCCAGTGGACTCACGACCCTCCCCCAGATTCGCGTCCATACCCCGGACCCGTGACGATGGACCGGCCCGCCCACGGGAAGCGCGCGTCGCTCAGGGCGCCTTGGCCAGTTCGAGGGAGCTGCAATGCTGCCCTTGTAATCATGTAATTCAAAGGTAAGCTAAGCACTGATGTAATCGCTTAGGAGGGACATGTAATGGCAAACGCTGAAGAGATCAAGGGCTGGCTGGCGGGGCGCGTTCCCGCAGGTTGGTTCGAGGGTCCGGTAGAGGTGCTCGTGGACCGCGAGGAGATCGTCGTCATCGGGCGCGTTGCGGACATCAAGGCGGCCGAGGGAGCCGACGCCGGCGCCGCGCGCACCGGGAGGATCAAGCAGCACCGTGAGGAGACGCGTGAGGCCCGCGTCCGCATCGCCCGGGAGGCCCAGTCCCGCTTCGGGCGCACCGTCTCGTGGGGGGCCGCGTGCGGTGACACCCGCGAGCTGTTCACGCACCTGAGCGTCCCGATGATGACGCGTCTGCGGATCACCGAGCGCCAGATCCTCGACGCCCTCGTGGATGCGGGCGTCGCGCGCAGCCGAAGCCACGCCCTCGCCTGGTGCGTGCGGCTGGTGGCGAAGCACCAGGGCGACTGGGTGCGCGAGCTGAAGGACGCCGTGGCGAAGGTCGAGCAGGTTCGCGCGACTGGACCGGAGGTCTGAACATGGCGGGCTTGCCCGACGACGCCGGCCTCGCGCTCCTCGACGCGTACTCGCAGGCCGTGATCGGCGTAGTCGAGCGCGTCGCGCCGTCCGTCGTGTACTTCGGCGCGGGCCGAGGTACCGGCAGCGGATTCATCGTCGCCCCGGACGGCTACGTACTCACGAATGCCCACGTCGTCGGCGGGCGCAGGGAGGTCCAGGTCACCCTGCACGACGGCACTGAGTTGTCCGGCGCGCTGGTGGGCACGGACGCTTCGACCGACATCGCCGTCGTGCGCGTCCTCGCCTCGTCTCTCTCTTCCGTGACCTTCGGGGACTCGGCGGGACTGCGTGTCGGGCAGCTGGTGATCGCCATCGGGAATCCGCTCGGGTTCCAGTCGACCGTGACCACGGGCGTCGTCAGCGCGCTCGGACGAACGCTTCGCGCCCCTGATGGGCGGGAGATCGAGGACGTGGTCCAGACGGATGCGGCGCTGAACCCTGGCAACTCAGGCGGTCCCCTCGTCGATACGCATGCGCGGCTCGTGGGCGTGAACACGGCGATGATGCCGATGGCGCAGGGCATCTGCTTCGCGGTGCCCGCCGCCACGGCGCGTTGGGTCGCCGGCCTGCTCATACACGAGGGCCGGGTCCGCCGCGGCTACCTCGGTATCTCCGGTGCCGCCACGCAACTCGGCCGCGCGCTCGCTGCGCGGCTGGGTCTTTCGGCGGCATCGGGGGTCCGAGTGCTCGATGTCGCGCAGGGCGGTCCGGCGCAGCACGCCGGCATCCAGGCGGGGGACGTCATGGTCTCCTTCGAGGGGGCGCCAACGGCGACGCTGTCAGACCTCCAGCGCCTGCTGCTCGGGAAGCAGGAGGGGCGGGAGGCCCAGGTGGTGCTGGTGCGCCGGGGCGAGAGGGTCGCGACGTCACTGGTGCCTCGAGAGGTCGCAGCCGCCTAAGCCGCGTGAGCGGCGGCGGGCGTCCCTTTCAGGTCACGTCGCAGACCTTAGAAATTGGATCCATCCGGGGATCGCAGCCGCGTGAGCGGCGGTGGGCGTCCCTTTCACGGTCACGTCGCAGATCTTAGAAATTGGATCCATCCGGGGATCCTCGTGTATCCCATCTCCTCGTTGAGGTGGAGGATGGGCGCGTTCTGGCTGTCGTTGTCGGTCTGGACCTTCGTGACGCCCAGATCGATCGCCTGCATGACGGTCGCGAGCTTGAGCGCGCGCGCGACGCCCTGCCCGCGCACCGAACGCGCGGTCCCCGTCCAATCCGTGGCCACGTGTCCGCGCTGCGGCGGATACGCAAGGATCGACATGCCGACGATGTCGTCCCCGCGCCGAGCGATCCACAGCCGGTCCTCGTGGGTGCTCGGCGACTTGAGCCACTTCATGAACTGATCGAGCGGCTCTGGGACGTGGGGAACGGTCGTCGGCGCATCCTGCGTCGCCTCCTCGTTCATCTCGTGGGTCTTCCGGTACTTGTCAGGGTCAGGATCGTCCGAGAACACCAGGACCAGGGTCCCCTGGCGGAGCATGCGCGCGCGGCTCCCCTCGGCCATTCGCGCCAGACGTTCGTGGTTCGCGACGAGATCGAGCTCCCAGGCCTTGCCGCGGCGCTCCTCCCGGTACCCGCGCCGCTCGAGGAAGTCGATGAGGAACCCGTCGTCCTCGTACGTGCCGGCCGTGAATACCTCTGTGCCAGTCCGGCGGGAGCGGTCCTCGAGGAAGTCGAACGCGCTCGAGTACCGCTCCTCGGTCCGCAGCTCCGGTCGAACATTCGCGCCTACACGCCCGTACCTCCGGTCGAGCTGCTCCCACGGCGCGTGCATGTGGGAGGCGGACCCCACGACCTTCCCGGCGAGCTCGATCACGTAGCGCTCGATCGTCCATGCGGGGTCGGCGCTCGCCCACCAGTGGCGGAGTACTTCGGCGTCCTGCGGCTGGCCAGGGTAGAGGTCCGTAAGGACGTCCGCGACGGCGGCCGCATCGTCCAGCGTTGCGGGACGGAGATCGAGGTCCCCGCTGCCCAGCCTGGTCGCAGCCCAAATGTCACTCGTCATGAGGGAGCACTCTACGACCGCGGTTGACCTGACAATGTGTGGCATTCGCTACAGTCGCGACATGCGCTGGGTCTTCCTGCTGGACGTGGACAACACGCTGCTCGACAACGACGCCGCGAAGCAGGCGCTCGCGGGACGCATTCGCACGCTCGTCTCGCCGCCCGAGGCCAAGCGATTCTGGGAGATCTATGAGGAGACGCGCTCGGCCGAGGGCATCGTCGATTTCCCGGCGACGGGCGCCAGCTTTGCCCGCGAATACGCGGCGGACCCCTGCGCGGCCGCTGTTCTCGGAGCGCTCCAGGACTTGCCGTACGAGCGGTTCCTATACCCGGGCGCGCTCGAGGCGATCGCCTTCCTGCGGCGGTTCGGCACCGCGGTGGTGCTCTCGGACGGGGACCCCGTGTTCCAACCCGAGAAGATCGCGCGCGCCGGCATCGCCGCAGCGGCGCGGGGGAACGTGCTCGTTTACGGGCATAAGGACCAGCATCTGACCGAGGTGCTCGCGCGCTTTCCGGCCGACCGGTATGCGCTGGTGGAGGATCGGGCCGGGATCCTCGCGAGGACCAAAGCGCGACTTGGAGAGCGCATCCTGACGGTTCACGTCGTACAGGGTCACTACGGGCACGAGCCGGCGACCGTGCCCGCGGATATCGAGATCCCCCGCATCGCTGATCTGCCCTCCGCGTTGCGCGACGTGCTGGGGAACGCGGACGTCGTCGCCGCGCGGTCCGGGACCGCGGACGAGTGATCGAGGAACGGCCGGGAGGGAACATGACGGTCACACGGGAGCGCTTCGAGCAGGGCATGACATATGAGGAATTCAAGTCGGCCATGACGCGCAACCGCGAACGCTTCGAGGAGAACGAGCGGGCGGTCGAGATCACCGGCGAGGACAGCGCGGCACTGGCGCGCTTGGGCGGCCGCGTCCACGTGCTGGTCCTCGCCGAGGATTGGTGCGGCGACGTCGTGGCGAACCTGCCCGTTCTGGGTCGGCTGGCGAAGGAGACCGGGAAGCTCGATGTGCGGGTGTTCCCGCGCGACGAGAACCCCGACCTCATGGACCTGTATCTGAACAAGGGAGAGTTCCGGTCCATACCGGTCTTCGCCTTCTTCGACCACGACTTCCGCGAGCTTGGCCGCTTTATCGAGCGGCCGGCCACGGTGACCGAACGGCGCGGAGCGCAGCGGAGCGAGATCTACGCGAGCGACGGGGCGTTCGGCCGGCCCGAGTCTCCGGTCGACCAGCTCGCCGCGGACGTGCGCGAGCGGCTCACACAGAGGCTCCAGGCAGGCCGCGAGGAGCTCGCTCCATTCGCGAATCGCGAGGTCATCAGGGAGATCAGGAAGATCGTGGAGCGCGCCGCCGCCTGATGCGTTCCAAGGTGACCATCACCTACTGCGCGGAATGCGGCTACGAATCGGAGACGGTCGGTCTCGCCAGGGAGCTGCTGGAGGAGTTCGGCCAGGGACTGTCGTCGATCGAGATCATCCCGTGGGAAGAGGGCACGTTCGACGTTTCCGTGGATGGCGAGATCGTCCATTCGATGCGCCGGGAAGGTGGCTTTCCGGACGCGGAGACGGTCAAGCAGGCCATCAGGCAGCGTTCCGTCTCATAGACTTTCGTTGAATGAGCCTCAACGATTTCTTTGGGCGGCCGCTCCGCGATCTGCGGATCTCGATCACCGACCGGTGCAACTTTCGATGCGTGTACTGCATGCCCAAGGAAGTCTTCGGGAGGGATTACCGGTTCCTCGAGCATTCGCAGCTGCTCAGCTTCGAGGAGACCCTGCGGGTCGCTCGGGTGTTCGTAGGGCTGGGCGCACGCAAGATCCGGCTGACCGGCGGCGAGCCTCTGGTGCGCCGCGATGTCGAGCGGCTGGTGGCCATGCTCGCGTCGATTGACGGCATCGATCTCACTCTCACGACGAACGGTTCGCTCCTCGCCCAAAAGGCGCGCGCTCTGGCCGACGCGGGCCTCGGGCGCGTCACTGTCAGCCTAGATTCGCTCGACGATGTCGTCTTCCGCTCGATGAACGATGTCGATTTCCCGGTCACCAGGGTCATCGACGGCATCGACGCCGCGGCCGCCGCGGGACTCGACCCGATCAAGGTGAACATGGTCGTGCGGCGCGGGATGAACGAGGACAGCATCGTCCCGATGGCGCGGTTCTTCCGCGAGCGAGGGCAGATCCTGCGCTTCATCGAGTACATGGACGTGGGCCATACGAACGGCTGGCGCCTCGACGACGTCGTTTCGGCGCGCGAGATCGTCGCGGCGATCGATGCCGAGCTTCCGCTGGAGCCGGTCGATCCGAACTACCCCGGTGAGGTCGCCGAGCGCTGGCGTTATCGGGACGGGAGTGGCGAGATCGGCGTCATCGCGTCGGTGACGCAGGCGTTCTGCCGCGATTGCACGCGGGCTCGGATCTCCGCGGACGGCTCCCTATACACGTGTCTGTTCGCCACCGCAGGTACGGATCTGAAGGGGCTCCTGCGTAGCGGCGCGACGGATGACGAGCTGGCCGGAGCCATCGGTGAAGTGTGGCGCGCTCGCACCGACCGCTATTCGGAGGTCCGCTCCGACCAGACCAGCGGAGTGCGCAAGATCGAGATGTCCTTCATCGGCGGATAGCGCCCATCGATACGCTCAGCCGCCTTCCGCGCCGACGGGGATCTCCCGCGCCGAGACGCGCTCGAGCGCGCCGCCGAGCTCGCCCCGCAGGCGGTAGGCGAGCGCGGAGTCGAGACGCAGCCGCTCTGCTGCGCGCGTGACGCCCTCGGCGATGTCGGGCGTCTCCTTGTCGGCGAGGAACGCCGCGGCATCGCGCGCCAAGGCGGGTGGGGTCAGCTGACCGATCGCCGTCAGAACGCTCTGCTTCACGCCGCGGTCGAGGGGCAGGATGTGCCGGTCCCAGTTCGCTTTCACGCTCGGCCAGGCGCTCTCGCGCGAGTGCCGCTGGCCGAGCATCCGGATCAGCAGGAGTCCTCGGTCCTGCGGTCGGATCAGGTCGCTGAAGACGACGTCCGCGGTGCGGCGCGCGAGCGCTGGATGGCCGAATTCCGTGAGCGCCGTGCGGAGGCGCTGCTCCTCCTGGGTGTCCGTGGTGCTGGCCTCGACCATACGCTGGACGTAACGGTCGTAGAGGCCTGCGTCGCCGCGCAGGGCCGCCGCGCTGGCGATCGGGGCCGCGACGTCCGGGTCGAGGCGGACGGTCCCGTCAAGGTGCGCCACCATCCGCGCGGTCGCGTCGCCCCGGAGCGCATCCTGGCCGGGCAGACGGCCGAGGAAACCGAGCGCTTGGGCGCGGATCTCCCGCTCATCGGCGCCATCCGCGTCGCGGGTCTCCCAGCTGAGTCGCGCAAGCTGCCTCTCGAAGAATGGAGCCGCGAAACGCTCGAATTCGGCCGCGTGGTCCAGGTCGACGGCGTGGTGCCAAAGCCACACGAGGATCGTCCCGATCTGAAGGAGGACGGCGCGGTCATCCTCGTCGCGCAGCCCGGCGAGCAGGTCGAACAGTTGGGACAGCGGAGCCTTCTGCGCCTTCGTCAGGGCCCACTGGTTATCGAGCAGGGCGAGCCGCTCCTCGGCGCCCAGTGACCGCATCTGGGCCGCGAGCCGCGCGACCGAGGCATCGTCGAGCTTGTACCGGTAGAAACCCTTGCCGCCGCCATTCGGATACAGCCAGCGCGCTCCGGCCAGGTGCACGGCCGTCCGCTCGGTCTCGAGCAGCACGCGCTTCTCTGCGACGCCTTCGGCCGTGCCATAGCGGATCACGAGCGGCACCGGCCAACGCTGGCCGGTCGGTGGGAGTTCGGGATCGGCGAAGAAGCGCTCCTGCCGCAACTCGACGTCAAGTCCGCCCGGGCCATCCCGCGCCGTGCAGGTCACGAGCGGATGTCCCGGCTCGCGGATCCAAGCGTTCGCGATGCGCGTCACGTCCTGCCAAGAGGATTCGTCCAGCGCTCGCCAGAAGTCCTTGGCGGTCGCGTTAGCCTCGGCGTGGCGCCGCAGGTAACTCCGGACCCCGTCGCGGAACGCCTCCTCGCCAATGAAGCTCTCGAGCATGCGGATGACGGCGGCCCCCTTCTCGTACGTGATGACGTCGAATCGCTCCGAGGCCTGCTCCGCGCTGTGGACCTCGTCAGGGGCGATCGGGTGGGTCGAGTTGAGCGCGTCGAGGTTGAACGCCGGAGCCGTCTGCGCGATGAAATCCCGCCAAAAGGACCACTCGGGATTGAGCTCTGCGGTGGCCTTCTCGCCGACGAAGCTCGCGAACGTCTCGTTGAGCCAGAGGTCATTCCACCACGCCATCGTGACGAGGTCACCCCACCACATGTGGGTGAGCTCGTGGGCGGCGGTGCTGAAGATGCCTTTCAGCATGGCCGTGGATGCCGTGTCGCGGTCGGCCGATAGCAGACGAGTTCGATACGTGATCGCGCCCGGGTTCTCCATCGCGCCCGCCTCGAAATCGGGGATGCCGATCGCGTCGACCTTCGTGTATGGGTAGGGGATGGCCGTGTACCGCTCCAGGTACTCGAGGGCCCGGACGTGCGCGTCGCGCGCGTAGTTGCCCTTGTCCGCGAGTCCCGGCGGCAGCCACACCCGGACCGGAATGCCGCTCTCGGTCGCCGCCGCTTCGGTGGCCTCGTAGGGGCCGATCGTGAAGGCGACCAGGTACGACGAGATCTTCGGCGTCTCGGCGAAGACAGTCCGCGTGCGGCCGTCGACCAGCTCCTCGCTCGACGAGACAGGGGCATTCGCTATGGCCGCCAGACCTCGAGCGTGCACCAGGTCGACCGCGAAGCGGGCCTTGAACGCGGGCTCGTCGAAGCAGGGGAACGCGCGGCGGGCGTCGGCCGCCTCGAACTGCGTGGCGGCGTACCGCTCCTCGCCCCGGGTCGAGCGGTAGAGGCCCTTGAGCGACTCGCGGATCTCGCCGGTCCACTCGAGCTCGAGAATGTGCTCTCCGGCCGCCACCTCGGTATCGAATCGCAGCGCGGCCGTCTCGGACATGTGCTGATAGGTCACAGCCACGACCTTCGGACCTCCGTCGATGCGACCGGCGGCGATGTCGAGGGCGACCGCATGCAGCACGAGCTCCACCGTCGGTCGCTCCAGGCGCAGGGCGATGCGCGCGCGACCCTTCGATGTCCACGAGTCGAGGTCGAGCTCGAACGTCAGCTGGTACCGGCTAGGTCTCGTATCGCCTGAAAGCCGGAAGTCGCGCCTGTCCTCGGTCACGAGAACGCCTCCTTGGATCGGAGCCACGAAGCGGATCGCTGCCGCGAAGCGTATCCAATGTGCGACTGATACGGTTGACCGGTGGCGCCGCAGTTCATCTTCAGCATGCACAACGTCCGCAAGGTCGCGCCGGGCAGCGAGCGCGAGATCCTGCGGGGCATCTCCTTGTCGTTCTACTACGGTGCGAAGATCGGCGTCCTGGGAGCCAACGGTGCCGGCAAGAGCACCCTCCTTCGCATCATGGCCGGCGTCGATCGCGAGTTCAAGGGAGATGCGCTTCTCGCGGACGGGATGACCGTCGGCCTGCTGCCGCAGGAGCCGGCGCTCGATCCGACGAAGGATGTTCGCGGTAACGTCGAGGAGGGCGTCGCGGTGCAGCGCGCCGTGCTCGAGCGCTTCAATGCGCTCTCCGCTCGGTTCGGCGAGGACCTGAGCGGCGACGAGATGGCGCGGGTATCGGACGATTTCCAGCGCGCCCAGGACGAGATCGAGGCTAAGGGTCTGTGGGATCTCGACAGCACGGTCGATCTCGCGATGGACGCACTGCGCTGCCCGCCACCCGACCAGAATGTCAGCACGCTGTCGGGAGGTGAGCGCCGCCGGGTGGCACTGTGCCGGCTCCTGCTATCGAAGCCCGACCTCCTTCTGTTGGACGAGCCGACGAACCACCTCGACGCCGAATCCGTCGCGTGGCTCGAGCGGTTCCTTGCCGACTACGCCGGAACGGTGGTGGCGGTGACGCACGATCGCTACTTCCTCGACAACGTCGCGGGCTGGATCCTGGAGCTCGACCGAGGGTACGGCATCCCGTGGGAGGGGAACTACTCATCCTGGCTCGACCAGAAGCGCAAGCGGCTGGCGGTCGAGGAGAAGCAGGAGTCGGCGCGCCAGCGCACGCTCGCCCGCGAGCTCGAATGGGTGCGACTCGCGCCACGCGCGCGCCAGGCGAAGAGCAAGGCACGCATCGCGTCATATGAGAAGCTTCTGTCGGAGGACCCCGAGCGCCGGGAGCGCGAGCTCGAGATCTCGATCCCGCCGGGGCCACGCCTCGGGGACATGGTCGTCGCAGCGGAGGGCCTTCGCAAGGCCTACGGCGACAGGCTGCTGTTCGACGACCTGACCTTCAGCCTTCCGCGCGGAGGCATCGTCGGCGTCATCGGCCCGAACGGCGCCGGCAAGACGACGCTCTTCCGGCTGATCACCGGCGAGGAGGAGGCCGACGGTGGAGACCTTCGCGTGGGCGAGACCGTCGAACTCGCCTACGTCTCGCAGTCGCGTGAGGCGCTCGACGGTTCGAGGACCCTATGGGAGGAGGTCGCCGGCGGTGACGAGACGATCATGGTCGGCGGACGCCCGCGCAGCGCTCGCGCGTACGTGGCCTCCTTTAACTTCCGCGGGGCGGATCAGCAGAAGCGCGTGCGCGATCTCTCAGGCGGGGAGCGCAACCGCGTCCACCTCGCGAAGCTGCTGCGCACCGGGGGCAACCTGCTGCTCCTCGATGAGCCCACCAACGACCTCGACGTCGACACTCTCCGGGCGCTCGAGGACGCGCTCCTGGATTTCGCCGGATGCGCCGTCGTCATAAGCCACGACCGGTGGTTCCTCGACCGCGTCGCGACGCACATGCTCGCTTTCGAGGGCGAGAGCCGAGTCCGCTGGTTCGAGGGCGGGTACAGCGACTACGAGGCTGCGCGCAAAAAGGAACTGGGGTCGGACGCCGACCGCCCGCACCGCATCCGCTACCGTCCGCTCACGCGCGTCTGAGTCACGGCCCCGGGGACAGGACTGCGAGCCTTCGATGGGCATCGCGACCAAAGACGCAGCCGCGTGAATGGCTGACCGCGGAGGGCGCGACCGGCCGCAGCCGGGCCCGAGGGCCCGAAGCCCCTCATCACGCCGTTCGCGGCTCCGGCTTGTCGGGGTCGAGGCCCAGCTCCGCGATCGCGCGCGATACCTCGGCTGGTCCGTATTGCTCGCACAGCGCGAGCGAGTGCAGTGCCGCGGCGGTGATGCTCTCGGCGTCGACCTCGAATAGGCGGCGGAGCGCCTGGCGAGTGTCGCTCCGGCCGAACCCGTCGGTGCCGAGAGGCACGAACGGCTGAGGCGACCAGCGGCCGATCTGATCGGGGACCGCCTTCATGTAGTCGCTGGCCGCGATCACCGGTCCGAGGCCGCTGAGCGCCTCGGCAACGTGCGGGCGGCGCGGCTCGGCCTCGGGATGCAGGCGGTTCCAGCGCTCGGTCTCCAGGGCATCGTTGCGAAGCAATTGATACGACGTGACGCTCCAGACATCCGCCGCAACGTCGTAGTTCTCCTGCAGGAGCTCCTGCGCGCGCAGGACCTGCTGCATGATCGCCCCCGAGCCGAGGAGAGTCACCCGGCGCCGACCCCGCTCTCCCTGCCGGTACAGGTAGAGGCCGCGGATGATGCCGTCCTCGACTCCGTGCGCCATCGGTGGCATCGGGTAGTTCTCGTTGTAGAGCGTGATGTAGTAGAAGACATCCTCCCCCTGGTCCAGCATGCGGCGCAGTCCGTCCTTCACGACGACCGCGGTCTCGTACGCGAATGCGGGGTCGTAAGCGCGCAGGTTCGGCACCGCCGACGCGAGCAGCTGGCTATGGCCGTCCTGGTGTTGGAGTCCTTCACCGTTGAGGGTGGTGCGGCCGGCCGTCGCGCCGAGGAGGAATCCGCGTCCCCGCGCGTCGCCGAACGCCCAGATCTGATCGCCGGTGCGCTGGAACCCGAACATCGAGTAGAAGATGTAGAAGGGCACGGTGTGCTCTCCGTGGGTCGCGTATGAGGTGCCCGATGCGGCCAGCGACGCCGTGGCACCGGCCTCGGTTATCCCCTCCTCGAGGACCTGTCCGTCCACGGCCTCGCGGTAGGGGAGCAGCGTGTCAGCGTCGACCGGGTCGTACCGCTGGCCAAGCGGGGAGTAGATCCCGACCTCCTTGAAAAGCGGGTCCATGCCGAACGTGCGCGCCTCGTCGGGAATGATGGGCACGACCCGCCTGCCGATGTTCTTGTCGCGCAGCAAGTTGCGCAGCAGCCGCGCGAACGCCATCGTCGTCGACGCCGCCGCGCTCCCGCTGCCCCTCGCGAACTCGGCGAACGCGGTGTCCTCGGGCGGTGAGACTTTCTTCGCGCGGACGATCCGCTTCGGCACGGGTCCCCCGAGCTGCCGGCGCCGCTCGAGCATGTAGGAGATCTCCTCGCTGTCCATGCCCGGGTGGTAGTAGGGCGCGTCGGCGAGCTTCTGATCGGAGATCGGCAGTTCGAGCCGATCGCGGAAGACCTTCAGCTCCTCTGTCGAGAGCTTCTTCGCCTGGTGCGTGACGTTGCGCGCTTCTACGCTCGGACCGAGCGTCCAACCCTTCACGGTCTGCGCAAGAACGACGGTGGGCGCACCCGTGTGACCGACGGCGGCGTGGTAGGCCGCGTACACCTTGCGATAGTCGTGGCCGCCGCGGCGGAGCTTTCGCAGCTCCTCGTCCGAGAGGTGAGCGACGATTTGGCCGAGGCGGGGGTCCGGGCCGAAGAAATGCTCGCGGATGTACGCGCCGTCGGCGACGGTCATCCGCTGCGATTCGCCGTCGAGCCACTCATTCATCTTGTTCACGAGCACGCCGTCGACGTCGCGCGCAAGCAGTTCGTCCCACTCGCGTCCCCAGATGACCTTGATGACGTTCCACCCGGAGCCGCGGAAGACGGACTCGAGCTCCTGGATGATCTTGCCATTTCCGCGGACGGGACCGTCGAGCCGCTGGAGATTGCAGTTCACGACGAACGTCAGGTTGTCGAGTCCCTCACGCGCCGCCACGTGGAGCGCCCCGAGAGCCTCTGGTTCGTCGCATTCGCCGTCGCCGAGGAAGCACCAGACGCGCGAGTTGGACGTGTCGGCGACGCCGCGATGGTGCAGATAGCGGTTGAAGCGGGCCTGGTAGATCGCGGTCAGGGGCCCGAGGCCCATCGACACGGTCGGGAACTCCCAAAACTCTGGCATAAGACGCGGGTGTGGGTACGAGGACAGCCCTTCGCCGGGGACGACCTCGCGCCGGAAGTGGTCGAGCTGCGCCTCGCTCAGACGCCCTTCGAGGAACGCTCGCGCGTAGATGCCCGGCGAGGCGTGGCCCTGGAAGAAGATCTGGTCGCCGGCCTGCCCGTCATCCTTGCCGCGGAAGAAGTGATTGAACCCGACCTCGTACAGGCTCGCCGCGGAGGCGTACGTGGCGAGGTGGCCACCGATCCCCGCGGAGTCGTGGTTCGCGCGCAGCACCATCGCGACCGCGTTCCACCGGATGAGCCGGCGGATGCGCAGCTCCATCCGCTCATCGCCGGGGAAATACGGCTCCTGCTCCGGGGAGATGGTGTTGATGTACCGGGTCTGGGTGAGCGGCGGAAGGCCAACGTGGAGGACCCTCGCACGTTTGAGGAGCTTGTAGAGGACGAAGCGCGCCCGCTCGGGGCCGGCCGCCTTGACGAGCGAATCGAGCGACTCGATCCACTCCTCGGTCTCCTGCGGATCGATGTCCGGAAGCTGATGCTTGAACTCGTCGAAGACCTCGTGCACTTCCCTCTCCCTGGATCGTCATGGTAGCGCCGCAGGATCGGGCACGACGCTCGCGCGGCCCACCCCGAACTGGAGGTGCGAGGCGATGCGAGTGGACGGTGGCTGCGGTGACTGGAACACGCCGCGCAAGCCGACCGACATCAGTCCGGGTGCCGCAGTGCACGGCTCGAGGTCACAGAATGGACGTGAGCGGCCCACGATATTGCGCGAGCGCCGTCCGCCGAAGCATGAGACGCGGCTTACCTTGCTCGCCAGGCGGGCCGCCTTCACTACACTTGCGCTCGTGCCGAATGAAGCCGGAGGGCGGCGCTTTCGCGGCCGCCGCGGGCGCCGTCCGACGGCTCCCGGGCCGCAGAAGTCCCCGGCTCCGCTAACGCCGCCGGCGCGCCCGACGCCCCGCCCCGCTCCCGTGCGGGCATCGCGTCAGCGTCGGCCACGAGCGCTCGGCGAGCTTCGTCCCGGGACCAGGTGCGTCGTCCTGCTCGACTGCCGCGATGGAGAACCCGACCGCACGGGTTCCACCGCTGTCTTCGAAGGCTACTTCGACCTCGAGACGGGGGAACCCCGCCATGCGGACTCTGGGTATCCCCGGCTTCGGGTGGAAGACGAGCGGGTGTGGGGCTTCGAGTGCTGGTGGCGCCTCGACCCCGTCGGCTCGGGTCTGACCGCCGTCGACCGCGACGAGCTCGAGGTCTCCAAGCGGCTGCTACGCGGCCTCCTGAGAGACGCCCGGAGGGCTGGCCGGGCCGCCGTCGCGCCCGGTGCGATCCCGGTGACCGCCCGGTCGGGCCCACCGGCGCGCTGACGGAGCGGACCAGGCGCCCAGCGTCACTACCGGCCTTCCCGTGCGTTGGACATGACTGGACAGCCCAGTGGGTGGGAGGCGGCCATGCGCATCACGGGGCGATTGGCCTTCTGGCAGAAGGTGCTGGCGGCTCTTCTGGTCGTCGGCGTCGTGCCGATCGCTCTGGTGAGCGCCGTGTCGATCAACGCGACGCGCGAGCATCTGACCCAGCTCGGGGTCACGAACATCCAGCAGCGCGACGCATCCACGTCCGCCGCGATCGATTCCTACCTCGCGAACCGGCTCGGTGACATCGTCGTCGTCAGCACCCTGCCAGACGTCCTGCGGTTCGCGCAGAACACCACGGATCCGGCATTTCGCGCGAGCGCCCGCGACGCACTGAAGTCGGCCGCCGCCCGCTCTCCCGAATACGAATCCGTCGCCGTCGTCGACCTCGAAGGGACGATCGCGGCCGCATCGGTCGCCACCGACGAAGGGACGAGCGTCAGGTTCCGTGACTACTTCACCGTCGCGAAGACGGCGGGCACCCCGTTCGTCAGCGACCCGAGCTACTCCGTCATCACCAACAAGCCGGCGCTGTTCTTCTCCGCCCCCGTCCGCAATGCGACCGGCCAAGTGCTCGCGGTAGTGCGCTCCAGACTGAACCTGGCCGCCGTTTGGGGCATCGTCGAGGGCGACGTCGACTCGGTCGGCAGCGGCGCGCATTCCTTCCTCGTCGATGACTATGGCATCCGCATCGCCGTGTCCGAGACCAAGGGCCATCGCGAGCAGGCCGAGTCGCTCATCTATACGACGATCGCGCCGATCGACGCTGACACCGCGAAGAAGCTCGCGGCCGACAAGCGCTTTGGCCTGAAGACTCCCGACCAGCTCGTCGTCGATCCGCTGCCGACGCTGCGGGCCTCGCTGGAAGGTCTGAAGGCGGGCGGCAATTCGGCGTTCGCCTTTGGTTCCGATGCCGCGGAGCAGCGCGGGGTGGTGACGCGCCTGCAGACCAAGCCCTGGGCCTACGTTCTCGCGGTGCCGCTCGCGACGTATACGCGGTCGGCGGACGACGCGACGACGCAGGCGATATTGACCGTCCTACTCGGCATACTGCTGTCGATGCTGATCGGCATCTGGCTCACCACCTCGCTCGTGCGTCCACTGCGCCGGCTGACGCGGCAGGCGACCGAGGTATCGACCGGAGACGTCGACCTCGGCGTCGCTCGATTCGACACAGAGTCAGGTGACGACATCACCCGAGAGGTCGCGTCGGCCTTCGACAGGCTCCTCAGTGCGCTTCGTTTCTACGCGCAGAACGATGAAGGCGAGGCGGCCGCTGGAGGGGAGTCGTGAACGCCCTTGCTGAGAGGATCCTCGCGACGGCGAAGCGCTACGTCGGACCAGCGGCCCCGGCCTTCCTTCGGCGCGAGCTCGCGGCCGTGGGGGCGACGCCGGACACGCTGTCGGAACGACACCTCCGCGCTTTCGCCGAGCACGCCGAGACCTCCGCGGCCCGCCTGATGGGCGGCCCACGCGCGGCCGAGTTCGCGGCGGCGCTCCTCGCGTGCGGCGACGGCCTCGCGCCTTCCGCCGGCGCTCTCGCGACCGGAGGCCAGGAGGCGCTCGACGCGGCGGCGGCGCTCGCGAGAGAGGGCAAATTCATGAAGGCCGAGATCGCCTATCGGGAGCTCATCGCCCGGGGCGGCGGTTCCGCGGCTTACCTCGGCCTCGCGCGGACCACCGTCGCGCTCGACTTCCCGGATCGCGCGCTTTCGACACTGCGGGATGGCGCGGTCCGGCTCATCCGCGCGGGTGACCGCGGCGGGGCCATCGAGCTGCTCAGCGAAGCGGTGCGCACCGCGCCGCTGGATCATGCGGTTCACCGACGCCTCGCCGCGGCACACGCGAACGCCGGCGACGTCCCTGCCGCACGCGTCGAGTACGCGCGTTTCGTCAAGCTGGCCGCTGAGCGAGGCGATCCGGGCCGCGCGAAGCTCGAGATCGCGTACGCGCGCGAGACGTTGGGCGAGGACCCGGCACTTTCCTTGCTCCCCGATGTCTCGCTTCGCCCGAACGCCGAGCCCTCCTCCGCGGCCGGTGAGGAAGGCGACCCCGGGCTCGTCGCCGCCAGGCGTGAAGCCGTCTGGCGGGGCGACGATGAAGGATCGCCGGCTTCCACGGTCGCCTCGGAGACGCTCTCGCGCGCGCGTCCGGAAACGGAGCCGAGCGAGGCCGCGATACCAGGCGCCCACGTACTCATCGCTGAAGGGAAGCTCTACGCGGCTTCCGACACGCTCCTCGACTACATCGGGCGCGGCGGGAACGAGCGCGAGGCGCAACTGCTCCTCATCGATGTGGCCTCGACGATCGGCCTGGCCGAGGCCGCCCGGGACAAGGGGCGCCTGCTAGCGGCAGCGTACCGGCTGGACGGCAGCGAGCAGCTGGCCGCGGCCGTCGACGCTGCGAAAGCGGAGCGCGTAGCGCGAGCGCCCGCGCGGTTATCCCGCGCGCACCCGACATAATCTGTGGAAAGCGGCGACGCCGGTGCGTGCGCGCCTCGTCGCTCCCGAGGGCGACGTAGCCAAGTGGTAAGGCAGCGGTCTGCAAAACCGCGATCACGGGTTCGATCCCCGTCGTCGCCTCAGCGAGAAGAGTCAATGGTTACGGGCCTCCGTGCCGAGCGAGCGATGGGTCGGTAATGGCCACATGGTAGCCATGTTGGTAGCCATTCACCGCCCCAGCGCGCGGTCCATCGCATCCGCGGCCTCCTGCATCACCGCCTGCGAGACGTGGACGTAGCGGTCCGCGGTGATGTCGATCTTGCTGTGTCCGAGCACGGTGGAGATCGTCTTGAGGGGCACCCCGAAGGCGTAGAGCACCGAACCCGCGGAATGCCTCACGTCGTGGAATCGGAGACCCGTGCCCCCACGGGTTCCGTAGGGCACGCCGGCGGCGACGCAGATCCGGCGGAAGCTGCCGAGCTCGCGGTTGTTGGAGATGACCTGCGAAGCTGCCAGCGGCCTCCCCTCGAGGGTGCAGAACACCAGGTCGTGGTCCTCCCACGCCGGCCCGGCGGCGATGCGCTCGAGGCGTTGCCGCGCGAGGTGGGCGCGGACCGCGTCGACGGTGACCTTCGGCATCGGATACGGGCCTCGCCCCTCGCGCGTCTTCGGCTGCTTCAGCAGGAGTCCGCGTCCCTTGACGCGCTGGAGCTGTGTCGTGACCCGCCAGGTGCGGCGATCGAGGTCGACGTCGGTCCAGCGCAGCCCGAGCGCTTCGCCCTGCCTGAGACCGAGCGTCAACGTGATCCAGTAGAGCGCCTCGAGCCGCTCACCCTCGGCGCAGCGCAGAAAGCGCAGCGCTTCCTCGGCATCGAGCGAGACGCCCCTGTATTGCGTGACCCGGACCGGGTCCGTGCGCGCGATCGGACGTGGGGATGTCGCCGTATTTCACCGCCTTCTGGAGCACGTTGTGGGTGACCGAGCGAATATGCGCGACCGACTGCGGGGAGAGCGTCCTGCGCTTCTCGGCGAAGAAGGCGTCGAGCCGGACGGCGGTGAGGTCGCGGAGCCGCACGGTCCCGAACGCGGCGGTGAGGTGGGCGAGCTTCTCCGCGTAGCTCTTGCGCGTGCTCGTTTCGACGTCGACCTGATCGAGCCAGGCGGCGACGAACGCGCCAACCGTGGGGGTGCGCCCGCGCGCGAGGATCCCGTTGTCGCGCGCGTGCAACGTCGCGGTCACCTTGTCGCGAACCTCGCGCCGGCTCGCACCACCGATCACCTTGCGTTGGCGCCTGCCGTCCGCGCGGGGTAGCTCGACGAGCGCACGGAACCCCCCGCGGTACGGGAAGATGCTCCCCTGACCGTACGTCCGGCGGGTCATACCCGGACCTCCCCGAGTCCGAGCTCCAGGAGCAGCTTGCGCGCTTCACCCGACTTGAGCAGACGCTCGTGGAGCGTCACGAGGGCGGCCATGTAATCGCCGATGGTCATGCCGCGCGCGGCCGCGGAGCGCTTCGCCCGGTCGTACGCGGTCGCGGGGAAGTCGCGGATCGCCACGTCTCGCCGTTCCATGTCCGCCTCCGATGTTAGACCGTGTTCGTCACGGTTCAACACCGGGTGTGCATGAGGCGTGCCCGCCCAGTCCTCGAGGGCGTGAGTCGGGATGCGGACGCCGCGGGAACCGACGCGCACGGAGGCGATCCGGCCGGCGGCAGCGAGCTCGTACATGGTGTTCCGTGGGACGCCGGCGCGACGGGCCGCCTCCGCGACAGTGATCACCATGGCGTCGCTCATGCCACACCGCCGCGACGGCTGCTGCTCGGTAGACAGGCAGCCGGTGACGCGTGGTGACGACTGGTGACACGGTTTTTGTAACTTCCCGTAGAAAGGGCATTCCTTAGGGAAGTTGTCGAAACCGCGTCACCACGTGTCACCACGCGTCACCGTCCAGCGTCGGGCCGTCATCGGCCGGCTTTCTGACCCCGATCCCGTCCCATCCGCGGGTGCGATTCGTGCGGTATTCCTTGCATCCGAGGGCCTTCAGGCGCTCGGCGAAGGCCTTGTCGTCCAGGCGGAGGTGGGGGGCGATGTCGTTGTCGCCGCACCAGGCCTTGTAGCTCTTCCGGAGGGCACTGGTGGAGGCGCGGCGATCCGGGCGCAGCTCGCAGGCCTCTTCCCAGAAGCGGACGCTGAGGTTCATGTCCGCCCGATATGAATCGGTCGCCTGCTCGACTGCCGGCGGGATGCCGAGCTCCTCGCGCTGCCAGCGCACACACCCTTGGACGGCCCACGCGAGGATCGCGGCGCCGCTCCTGGAGGCGTTGGTCAGCTCGCGCTTGAGCTCGGGGTCGCGCTTCTCGCGTGGCACCGCGTTGGCGAACGGGATGACGCGGATCCGGCGCCAGATCGCTTCGTCGTCGTCGCGGACCCGTGGCCGGTGATTCGCGACGAGCCACAACTTGAACGCTGGGGTGAACTCGAAGAACTCGCGGTACAGGAACCGCGCGGAAACGGCGTCGCCGCCGGTCAACTCTTTTATCAGCCCCTCGGCGAGCTGCTTGCCCTCGTCGACTTCGATGCTCGACACCAGTCTCGCGCCGGCGAGACGAGCAACGTCGTTGCGGATGCCGCCGCCGAACCTTCGCGAGAGGAACGATTCGAAGTCGGCGGTCTTCGCGTAATCACCGAGCGTGTTCTTGATGGCGGACATGTATGTGCTCTTGCCCGATGCGGCGGGACCGTAGACGAAGAACAACACTTCCTCGGACGTGTCGCCCGTCAAGCTGTATCCGGCCGCCTTCTGAAGGTAGTTCCGGAGCTCGGGGTCGCCCCCGGTCGTGTCGTCGAGGAAGCGCTCCCACCGCTCGGACCGCGCATCGGGGTCGTAATCGACGGCGACGATCTTCGAGAGATGGTCTTCTCGGCGGTGTTCCCGCAGTTCGCCGGTCCGAAGATTCAGCGTTCCGTTCTTGGCGTTCAAGACCCATGGGTCCGCGTCGAGATCGTCGAGCTCGAGCTCGATCTCGGGCTCGGACCATGCGAGGCGCACCATCGCGTCGATGACGTAGCGCGACTGAGACTTCATCGCCCACGCGAAGAGCTCGAGCGCCATTGTCTTGCTCTCGAGGCCGACAGCCTCGACCTTCAGTCGGCGCACGACCTCTTTCGCCTTGCGGACGACGTTGCCCTCCGCTCCAGGGCGCCAGCGGCGTCCGTCCCACGCGAGCCACTTCTGGCCGGGCGCGAAGCGGAGATCATCGCCGTATCGGTCCACGAGACGTCGAGCGTTGCCGAGCTCGGTCAGGTCGTAGTCGACGGGTCCGGGCGGCTTCGAGACGAGGTAGCCGGCGATGTCGGCGATCTCGTCGCCGGGCTTCGGCGGGTTCGCCCGCTTGTTGACGTCGTGCAACGCATGGAGGATCTCGGCCTTGTTCGCGCCGCCTCTGCGCATTCCGCCCGCGATCTGCATAAGCGTCGGGTGGCGCTCGCCGGGACCGAACGGCGCATCGTCGTCCACCACTTCGGCCTGGACGCGCTTGGGTCGATTCGCGAGCCCGGGCGGCAGCTCCGCCATCGGGGTCTCGTCGGGGCCGACGTAGCGGCGGCGTGATGCCGCGTGCCAAACGGACCGACCATCACGTAGCCGCTGTCCTTGTCGGGGGGATCCACCCTTCACGTCGACGCCGCGACCGGGACTCTTCACGTCGACGCCGGGATGCCTGAACCAGAAGTGCCACCCGTTGCCGGTCCGGGTCCGCCGAGTGGTCGTGAGACCCGGGTGCGCGGCCTCGAGCTCGGCGATGCGCTCGGCGCCGCCGGCGCGATCGCCTGGTCGAGCACGACGACGCCGGTGCGCCCGCCGACCGCGACCGCGATGTTCGCGCGGGGCCAGCAGCGGAACCATCCGCCGATCACGCGCTCGTCGGATGTGGCGTCATCCTTCCCGTGCGATGTGAGCGCGACTTTGCCCGCCCCAACAGCGTCGGACTGCCTGCACCTGTCGTGGTGTGGCACCTGGCAGATGCCATCGTCGTCGGTCCAGCAGGTGACGATGACGCGGAGGCCGCTCCTCGCGCAGGCGATCGCCGCGGCGACCATCTCTTCACTCGTGGCGCGGCGCGATGCGTCCAACGTGTTTGCCGGGTCCTCGGAATGCCTCTCGTATACCGACGTCATCGCGGCCTCACCCGGTGCTCGATGTGGTGTTGCCGGACGGCGGCCCAGTCGTTGCCGTCGCCGTTATCGGGCACGGTGCAGCGGAAACCGCAGTGGCACACGAACGGGATGGGTCCGAGCGGGTGGGAGAGGGGGACGAATTCGCTACGCTTGGTCTTAGTCGGTGTCTCGGTCGCGGTCCCTGCCCGGGGGCCGCGATCTTTCGTTGTGGTCACGCCGCACCGTCGTCCGCGCGCGCGCGGAACAGCACGGTCTCTGACTCTCGTAGGACGGCCGCGACGCCTTTACGGAAACGGGGACTGGTCGGGATGACTCCGTTCAACATCCTGCCGGCGACGGCCTCGGACATTCCGAGAATGCCGGCGAGCTGGCGAACGGTGATGCGCTCGACTGCGAGTCGGCCCTTCGCTGGATGCGCAAGTGATCGGCCGCGGATCGCGTTGGGCATGCCCCCTCTCCATATCGCCCTTGGGGGCGTTCATGGAGAGGTTCTTCGGATGGCCTCTACCGGTCCGCGCCCGGGTCCCGTGGTATGGGTGGCCCGAGCAGTTGTGCCAGCGACATTGTACGTCCCACAATGTGCCCAATGGAAGGGCGGAGTCCGGACGGGCGCCTGGGCGATCGGTGGAAGGTCCGCTGCGGGGTGCGGGGTAAGAACGGGAAGATGTGCCGCCGAGTGCTGGACCACGTTGTTCGGGCGCCCGATGGTCGGTTCCTGCCATCGAAGGTGGTCTACGAGAAGGTGGTCTACGAGGTGGAGGCATTCGAGGGCGTGATCCGGCCCCCGTACCTTCCTGGCCGCCCTCCCGTTGTCAGCCTCATCCTTCCCTGTGACGAGCATCCCAGCCGACAGCCGCGGTGCAAGGGCAAGTACGAATGGAACCTCGACCGCTTCTCCGCCCACGCCGCCGCCGCGATCGCCGCGGGGAAGGTCGAACTAATCGCCGGGGAAGACGTCTAAACGGAGGCGGGCGCGGTCTTGCGATCCACCCCCGCGAGCTCGGCGACCTTGCGGACGTGGGACTTCGGCTGCGCGTGGCCGCGCTTGCGAACAGGGTGGGAAGCTTCCCCATCTGTTGTCTTCCCGAACGACCGCTCCGCCTTCACCGCGGCATCGGCGAGCTTCACCCTTCTGACCCGCATCGGCCTACGCCGGCGCCGCGGTGCGCCCCCCTCCATGACCAGAGATCGGCGGGAGCTTGCAGCCTCCGGCGGGAGTGGAGTGCTAGGCTCGCCGCGCACGATTTCTGACGGTGAGCCGCACGGACCTTCAAGAATAATGGGGCGGCGGCTCGTCATCATGGTTAGGGGAAACGAGATGGCCGAACATCCGAACGCCGAGCTGTTCAGGAAGGGCTACGCCGCCTTCTCCGCCGGGGACATGGACGCTTTGCGCGCCCTATTCGCCCCCGACATCGTCTGGCACGTTTCCGGCAAGAATCACCTCGCCGGGGACTACAAGGGAGTGGACAAGACTCTCAACCTGTTCGCACAGTACTTCCAAGAGACCGGCGGCACCTTCAAGGCCGAGGTACACGACACCGTGGCCAACGACACCCACGGTGTAGTCATGGGTACCCTCTCGGCCCAGAAGGACGGAAAGAGCATCAGCGATCGCTACGTGCATGTGACCCACATGAAGGACGGTCTCCAAACCGAGTCGTGGATCTTTCCCGAGAACCCAGACGTGGTCGACGACTTCTGGGGCTGACGTGACCAACGGGTCACCGCGAATGGCCGCCCGATCGCGCTGAAGCTCACGCAGGGTTGCTCCACGTCTCGCCGCGGGAGCGGCGTGGTCATGTCGCGCCACCAGCACCTCGGGGAGGCGCTTCGGCAACCGCGCTGTGCTGTCGAGAGCCGGCTAATCGGTAGCGGGCGCGATCCAGACGCATCACGCGGATAACACCCGCTCTGGCCTACGCCGGCGCCGCGGTGGCACCCGCCTCGCTGACTCAGATATCGGCGGGGACTTGCGAGGGGGCTAGCCGAACAACTGAAGCCGCTGGATCTTGCCGTTTACCACGCGGTATAGCTC
>JBBQVQ010000016.1:0-51101 GCA_038211425.1 Candidatus Limnocylindria bacterium
TCCTGTATTTCGAAGGCAGCGATCGCACGCGATGGGCGCGGAACCTGGCGCGCGATCCGCGTCTCGCCTTCGGCGTGCAGTCGGCCGACCGCGCCGCGTACGGCGAGGCCATCGTGGACATCGTCCACGGCGTGGAGCCAAAGCTCGCCGCGAAGATCGCCAAGCGGTACGCCGCGAAGTACGGGGAGGTGTTCAAGTACCGCCCGGAGCCGGAGCAGTACACGAAGGGGCACGTGTTCCGTGCCCGCCCCACGAAGCTCATCGCGTTCGACGTGAAGAAATTCAACACGTCGGCGGCGCGGTTCACGTTCTCCGACTGACCGCCCAACCCGCGAACCTGGCGGCCCGCTGCCGTGCCGGGACATCGCTGGGCAGCGCCGCGCTCTATGCGGCGCTCGTCCTCCTCAGGGGAGAAAGCCCGATCCCAAAGTGCAAAGCGAACGGATCGTGTGCAGCGCGAAGCCGTCACCTCAGGACGTCGGCGAGCTTCGCGTTCTCCCGGTGGTCGATCGGCACGGCCACGACGGCGGGGCCGTCCCCGTCGAGTGCGCGGCGCAGCGTCGGCAGCAGGTCCTCGGTGCGCTCCACCGCGTGGCCGGCGACTCCGAACGCCCGAGCGAGCGCGACAAAGTCGGGGTTCCCGAATTCGATGCTCGCGGCGCGGCCGAACCGGCGCAGCTGGTTCGCCTCGATGACCCCGTAACGGTCGTCGACGAGCACGACGACGACGATCGCGGACCCCAGGCGCTTCGCCGTCTCGAGCTCCTGCACGTTCATGAGGAAGCCGCCGTCGCCGCAAAAGGCCACGACCTTTCGGTCCGGGTGCACGAGCTTCGCCGCGATCGCGCCCGGGAGCGCGATGCCCATCGAGGCGAAGCCGTTCGACACGATGACCGTGTTGGGCTTGGCGGTGGGGTAGGCGCGCGAGAGCCACACCTTGTGCGCGCCGACATCGCAGATGACGACGTCTTCGTCGCCGAGCGCCGCCCGCAGATCGGCGACGACCCGGAGCGGCCGCAGGGGGAAGGCGTGGTCATCGGGCGTCGGGTACTGCGAATGAGGGCTCTGATCGCGGTGCTCGCGCGCCGGGACGCTGGCCGCGAGCGCGCGTAGCGATTCCCCGATCTCGCCGACCACCTCGACCTCGGGGAGGTAGTGGCCGTCGATCTCCGCCGGCGTGCTGTCAACGTGGACGATCGTCTTCGCGCGGTCGGGATTCCACAGCGCCGGCGACCACTCGACCTGGTCGTAGCCGACGGTGATGACCACGTCGGCCTCGGCGAGGGCGGGGACGGTGGCGAGGTCGGCCCCCGGCCGTTGCAGCCCGACGGCCGGAAGCGCGAGAGGGTCCGCGTCGTCGAGCGCGCCCTTGGCCATGAACGTGTGCGCGGCGTGGATGCACGAGGCGTGGACGAAGTCGCGCAGCGCGTCGGCGGCACCACGGCCGCGCGCCTGGCGCCGCAGGACTCCGTTACCAACGAGGAGAAGCGGCCGAGCCGCTCCGCCGATGACGCGTATGGCGCGCTCGAGCGCGGCGGTGCCCGCCTCGGGGTACAGGGTGCGTCGGACCTCCATCGGCGCGAGGTCGCATTCCTGGTCGGCGACGTCCTCGGGCAGCTCGACGTGGGTCGCGCCGGGCTTCTCCAGGCGCGCGAGGCGGAAGGCCTTGCGCATCACCTCGGGCGTCGCGTCCGGCACGGTGATGCGCGCGCTGAACTTGGTGACCGGAGCGAACATCGCCGGGATGTCGACGTACTGGTGGGATTCCTTGTGCGCGCGCTCGAGGCCCGCCTGCCCCGTGATCGCCACGAGCGGCGCCCTATCGAGGTTCGCGTCCGCGACGCCGGTCAGCAGGTTCGTCGCGCCTGGGCCGAGCGTCGCGAGACAGACCCCCGGATGGCTCGATAGCCGGCCGTACACGTCGGCCATGAATGCCGCGCCCTGCTCGTGCCTGACGGTGATGAAGCGGATCTGCTCGCTGTCCGCCAGCGCATCGCTCAGGGCGAGCGTCTCTTCTCCGGGGATGCCGAACACGTAGCGCACGCCCTCGTTCTCGAGGCAGCGGACCACGAGCTGCGCGACGTTCACCGCACGGAGGCTACTCGGCTGTGGCGATTGGTGGCGCGGCGCGGGTGCTCACGGCGGGGCCGATCCAGATCGTCTGGATGTTGGTGAACTCGCGGATGCCGAAGCTCGAGAGCTCGCGCCCGTAGCCGCTTCGCTTGGTGCCTCCGAACGGCAGGCGCGGATCGGAGGCGACCATGCCGTTGATGAACACGGAGCCCGACTCGATGCGCTTCGCCAGCGCCTGCCCCAGCGTGACGTCGCGGGTCCAAAGGCTCGCGCCGAGGCCGTAGGCGGAGTCGTTCGCCACGCGCAGCGCGTCGTCCGCGTCCTTGACGCGGAGCACCGCGGCGACGGGGCCGAAGGTCTCCTCGCGGATCACGGGCATGTCCTCGGTCACGTCGGCGAGGACGGTCGGCTCCCAGAAGAACCCGCGGCTCTGCATGCGCCGGCCCCCGACCAAGGTCCGCGCGCCGACCCGCACAGATTCCCGGACCTGGCGCTCGAGCGTGTCGCGCAGGTCGCCGCGCGCGAGCGGCCCCACCTGCGTGCTCTCGTCGAGCGGGTCGCCGACCTTGAGCGCCTTGACGGCGTCGGCGAAGCGGTCGATGAAATCGTCGGCGATGGCTTCGGTCACCAGGAAGCGCTTCGCCGCGATGCACGACTGGCCGGTGTTCTGATTGCGCGCCTTGGCGGCGGTGCTGGCGGCGAGCTCGACGTCGGCGTCCGGCAGGACGATGAACGGGTCCGAGCCCCCGAGCTCGAGGACCGACTTCTTCAGCGCCGCGCCCGCGAGCGCCGCGATGCGCGAGCCGGTGTCCGAGCTGCCGGTGAGCGTGACGGCGCGGATCCGGGTGTCGCGCACGAGGCGCTCGATGGCGGCCCCCGGGACGAGCACGCTCCTGAAGAGTCCCTCGGGGAAACCGGCGGCGGCGAAGGCTTCTTCGATAGCGAGCGCGCACTGCGGCACATTCGAGGCGTGCTTGAGCACCGCGCCATTTCCCGCCATTAGGGCGGGCGCCGCGAACCGGACGACCTGCCAGAACGGGTAGTTCCACGGCATGACCGCGAGGACGACACCGAGGGGCTGGAACGAGACCAGGCTCCGCCGCGCGTTCGTCTTCACCGGCTCGTCGGCGAGGAAGCGCTCAGCGTTCTCGGCGTAGTAGTCGGCCCCGAGCGCGCATTTCTCGATCTCGGCCTTCGCCTCGGCGATCGGCTTCCCCATCTCGAGGGTGATGAGCCGCGCGTAGCGGTCGGCCTCGCGGCGCAGGTGCGTGGCGAGCTGGCGCATCGGCCCGGCCCGCTCCGAGATCGGGCGCATCCGCCATCGGCGGAAGGCACCGTCGGCCTGCGCGACCGCTTCGTCGACGAGCTCGTCCGAATACGTCTCGAACTCGGCGAGGACTTCCTCGGTCGCGGGGTTCACCGACGTGATGCGCGAGGTCGATACGGTCACAACACCTAGGCTACGCCGTCGGAAGATCGGTGACCCGGCGGGCGTTCGTCCGCACACGGTTCACGAATCCTGCGGGCGAGCCCCTTGTTGCTCGGTCTACTTGCTCGCAGGCGCCGGGAACAGGCCGCACCGCAGGCGCCCGGGAAGCGACGCGTCGCTGGCTCCGCGTCGCCATACTGTGGACCCACTACGTCCCACGCGGAAGAGAGAGGTGTCGCGAATGCTTCCAGCGAATCTGATGCGAAAGATCGGCCCGGCCATAGTCGGCGCGCTGATCGTGGCCGCCTGCTCGCCGGCAGCTCAGCCGAGCGGAGCCAGCGGCGGCGCGGCCGCGAGCGGCGCGGGCGGCGGAAAGATCGGCGGCTCGGTGTCGGTACTCGGCGCCTGGGGTGCCGACGAACAGGCCAGCTTCCTCGCGATGGTCAAGCCCTTCGAGGACCAGACCGGCGTGAAGGTCGAATACGAGGGGACGCGCGACCTGAACGCGATCCTGACCACGCGCGTCCAGGGCGGCAACCCGCCCGAGCTCGCGGGCCTTCCCGGCCCCGGTCAGATGGCCCAGTTCGCGAAGGCCGGCAAGCTGACCGACCTCGGCTCCATCCTCGATACGAGCGCGATGAAGGACCAGTACGCCGACGACTGGCTGAAGCTCGGCTCGGTCGACGGCAAGCAGTACGGCATCTTCATCAAGTCATCGGTGAAGGGACTGATCTGGTACGACCCCAAGCAGTTCACGTCGAAGAGCTACACCGTCCCGAAGACGTTCGACGACATGATCAAGCTGTCGGAGAAGATCCGCGATTCCGGCGCCGCACCGTGGTGCGTCGGTCTCGAGAGCGGCGCGGCATCGGGCTGGCCGGGCACCGACTGGCTCGAGGACATCGTGCTGCGGCAGGCCGGCCCCGAAAAGTACGACGCCTGGTACAACGGCACGCTGAAATGGTCCTCGCCCGAGATCAAGTCGGCGTTCCAGACGTGGGGCAAGATCGTCTCCGACCCGAAGATGGTCTTCGGCGGCAAGAACGCGATGCTCACGACGAACTTCGGCGACTCGGGCAACCCGCTGTTCACGAGCCCCCCCAGCTGCTACATGCACCACCAGGCGTCGTTCATCACCGATTTCTTCGTGAAGGCGAAGCCGGGGCTGAAACCCGTGACGGACTTCACGTTCTTCCCGTTCCCGGACATCGACTCGAAGTACGCCGGGTCCGCCGAGGTCGCCGGTGACCTGTTCGGCATGTTCAAGGACACCCCTCAGGCGCGCGCGCTCCTGAAGTACCTGACCACCTCCGAGGCCCAGTCGATCTGGGTCAAGCGGGGCGGCGCGCTCTCGGCGAACAAGAAGGTCAACGCCGCGGACTACCCCGACGACATCGCGCGCGAATCCGCGAAGATCATCACCAGCGCCAAGACCGTTCGGTTCGACGCGTCGGACCTGATGCCCGAGGCGATGAACAACGCCTTCTGGAAGGCGATCCTCGACTACGTGGGGGACCCCTCGAAGCTCGACGGTATCCTCGCCAACCTCGATAAGATCCAGACGGACGCGTATAAGAAGTAGCCGGAAGCCGCTGAGCCACTGATGGAACAGTTCGGTCTGCTGGCCGTCGCCGTCATCGGCGTGCCGCTCGCCCTCACGGGGTATATCTTCCTCGTCGAGGCGATCGTCGGGACGCTGCCGCGGCGGCGGCGGCCGCAGGTCCGGCCGTGGTTCTGGATCGGGCCGGCGCTAGCCTTCGTTCTCGTCTTCCTCGTCTACCCGACGCTGCAGACCATCTGGCTGAGCTTTTTCGACGCGTCGTCGGCGAACTTCGTCGGAGCCGACAACTACACCTTCATCGCGCAGGACGACAACGTGCGCACGGCGCTCCGGAACAACGTGCTCTGGGTCGTCTTCTACACCGCCGCGGTGCTCGTCTTCGGCCTGCTCATCGCCGTGCTGGCCGACCGTGTCCCTTACGAGGGGCCGGCCAAGTCGCTGATCTTCGTGCCGATGGCCATCTCGTTCGTCGCGGCCAGCGTCGTCTGGAAGTTCATCTACGCGTACCAGCCGCCCGGCGTGCTGCAGACGGGCACCCTCAACGCCGTGGTCACGACGGTCGGGGGTGAGCCGCGCGCCTGGCTCACCGATCTCGCAACGAACAACTTCGCGCTGATCTTCGTCGCGGTGTGGAGCTGGACCGGCTTCGCCACGGTCATCCTGTCCGCCGGACTCAAGGGCGTACCCGTCGAGCTGCTCGAGGCGGCGCGCGTCGACGGCGCGAAGGAGCGCACCGTCTTCCGCCAGATCGTGCTCCCCCTGCTGGGGCCGACGATCGCCGTCGTCGCGACAACGCTCGTGATCTTTGCGCTCAAGGCCTTCGACGTGGTCTACGTGATGACCAATGGCAACTTCGACACCGAGGTCATCGCGAACCGCATGTACAAGGAGCTCTTCAACTCCCGGAACTTCGGACGTGCCGCCGCCATCGCGACCCTGCTGCTGGCCGCGATCATCCCCGTGCTCATCGTGAACCTGCGGCGCTTCCGCTTCCAGGAGGCCATCAGATGAATGCCCGCGCCGTAAGCAAGCTGCCGCTCCACGTGACGATCATCGGGATCATGCTGATCTGGACGGTCCCCACGCTGGCGATGCTGGTGAACTCGTTCCGGCCGGCCTTTCTCGTGAGTACCACCGGATGGTGGGAGGCGTTCGTACCGCCGTTCCAGTTCACGCTCGAGAACTACGAGAAGGTCCTGACGACGAACCACATGGCCGAAGCCTTCGTGAACAGCCTGACCGTGACCATCCCCGGCACGATCATCCCGATCGCGATCGCGGCTTTCGCCGCCTACGCGTTCGCGTGGATGAAGTTTCCCCTCCGCAACACCCTCTTCCTCACGCTCGTGGCGCTGCTCGTGGTCCCGCTCCAGATGACGCTCATCCCGGTGCTGCGGCTCTTCACGAACTTCCAGTTGAACGGGACGTTCCTGGCGATCTGGCTCGCCCACACGGGATATGGCCTCCCGTTCGCTATCTACCTGCTGCGCAACTTCTTCGGCGGGCTGCCGCGTGAGCTCTTCGAGGCCGCCGCCATCGACGGCGCGGGAGTGATCACCACGTTCTTCCGCCTGGTCCTGCCCCTTTCGGTCCCCGCTCTCGCGTCGCTCGCGATCTTCCAATTCCTCTGGGTCTGGAACGACCTGCTGGTCGCGCTCGTCTACCTCGGCGGCCGCACCGCCGTGGCGCCGATGACCGTCACGGTGAGCAACCTGGTCAACTCGCTCGGCCAGAACTGGCAGCTGCTGACGTCGGCGGCATTCATCTCCACGGCGCTACCGCTGTTGGTCTTCTTCGCGCTCCAGCGCTATTTCGTTCGCGGCATGACCGCAGGCGCGGTAAAGGGCTAGGCCGCCGCCGACCCTGCGCGCAGCGCGGTGAAGAGGCGCAGGTAGTCGCGCAGGTTGCGCGTGATCAGGAAGTTCTGACGGACGCGCTCGCGCCCGGCGTCTCCCATGCGACCGCGAAGCGCGGGGTCCCTCAGGAGCGTCAGCGCGCGCTGGGCGCATTCCGCCACGCTCTCGACGAGATAGCCGTTCACGCCGTCGATGACCTGAAGCGGGATCCCGCCGCAGTTACCGCCGATCACCGGCACCCGCTTCCATAACCCTTCGCTCACCACGAGGCCAAAGCCCTCACGCAGCGACTTCTGAATGATCACCGTGGCCGCGCGCTGGAATGCGCTGACCTCCCGGTCGCCGACGCCATCGAGGTTGGTGAGGC
Source organism: Candidatus Limnocylindria bacterium (assembly GCA_038211425.1). Taxonomy (GTDB): domain Bacteria; phylum Chloroflexota; class Limnocylindria; order P2-11E; family P2-11E; genus JALYKU01. The sequence continues at coordinate 7,287 of JBBQVQ010000016.1, forward strand.
AGCGGATGCCCTCTTCGCCATCCGCGTGCGCGAGCGTGCGCTCGAGGAACGCGGCGCCTTCGGGATCGTCGTGGGCGAGCGACCCGAGCATCGCGAGCTGTACGTCCGGCACCTCGGCCCTCACGAGGCGGAAGGCGTCGATGACGCCGAGGGGATCCTTCCACGGATCGAAGCGCGAGACCTGGACCAGGAGCGGCCGGTCCGGATCGAGACCGTGATGGCGCACGATCTCGGCGGACTGCTCACGTGGAAGCTCGCGGTTCTTCGGCGTGGTCGGGTCGATCGCGGGGGGAATGATCTCGACCCTGTTGATCCGTAGGTCAGGCTGCACGAACTGCGGCATGGTGAAGATCGCGGCGTCGTGCCGCTCGACGAACGGGCGCATGAACTCCCACACCGACGGGTGCGCCGCCGTGAGGTCGATGTGGCAGCGCCACGTCCAACGCGCGCCGTGTGCGCCGCCGAGCGCCAAGAGAGCGACCGTCTGCGGGTCGTGCGCGACGACCAGGTCCGCCTGGGGCAGCGTCGCGGCGTTGCGGCGCTGCGTCTCGACGAACAGCTCCTGTTCCGCCGCTGACAGCTCGAGAGCCATGCCCTGCAGCGCGTTGTGGATCTTCTTCGTCACGTCGTAGAACGCCGGCTCCGCCTCCACGACCGCCCAGCTCGCATCGAGGCCCGCGTCGCGCATGAGGGGGACGAGGCTATGGAGGATCTCCGCGACGCCGCCGCCGTAGGCGGTCGCGTTGATGTGCAGCACGCGCGCGCCGGAAAGAGCCGCCGCCGTACGGCGGACCTCGTCGACCGCATCGCCGCCCGCCGCGGCCACGTAGTCGTCCAGCGAGCGCGGGGTCAACTCTACGGACTGCAAGGGACGAAGCCTACGGCGTCCGGCCTGCGGCGCGCGGATCGTTCAGGGCGCGGGCGCGAGGCGCTCGACGAGCGCGAGCAGGTCGTCCATGTCGAACGGCTTTTCCATCACGGCCGTCGCGCCCAGCCTGTCGACTTCGTGCGCCGCCGGGGCATGGGCGGTGAGCACGAGGACCGGTGTTCCCGGAAAGCGCTCCCGCACGGTCGCGACATATGCGCGGGCGTCCTCGGGCTTGTACGTTCGCAGCGGTACGAGGTCCGTGATCACCAGGGCCGGGCGCTCGACCGTCACGCCGTCGAGGGCACTCGAGGTGACCGCGGACCACTCGGCGTCGTCCAGGACCGAGCGCAGGAGATCGGCGATCGTGGCATCGTCGTCGATCACGACGATGCCCCTGTTGGGCTTCATGGGCGTGGACGATCCACGGTCGACCGGTATCCGCGCAAGTTGACCCTCATCCGTCCTACATACTGGACCGTCGACCGGGCGCAAGCATGACGGGGTGTCGCCATCTAGCATCCGGGACCGATGCCGATCCTTCCGACGACCCTCGACAGGACGAGCGACGCGGCGCGGACGAACCGCGAGGCGCTGACCGGGCTCGTCGCGGACCTCCGCACGAAGCTGGCGCTCGCGCGCGAAGGAGGGCCGGCGCGCTCTCGCGAGCGCCACCGCCGCGCAGGCAAGCTGCTCCCGCGCGAGCGCCTGGAGCGGCTCCTCGATCCCGGGACGCCCTTCCTCGAGCTGTCGCCCCTGGCGGCGCTGGACCTCTACGACAACGACGCGCCGGCGGCCGGCCTGATCACCGGGATCGGGGTGATCTCCGGAAAGGAATGTGTCGTGGTCGTGAACGACGCGACCGTGAAGGGCGGGACCTACTACCCCCTCACCGTCAAGAAGCACCTGCGGGCGCAGGAGATCGCGCTCGAGAACCGGCTCCCCTGCCTCTACCTGGTCGACTCGGGCGGCGCCTTTCTGCCCCGTCAGGACGAGGTCTTCCCGGACCGCGAGCACTTCGGCCGCATCTTCTACAACCAGGCCCGGCTGTCGGCGCTCGGAGTGCCGCAGCTGGCGCTCGTCATGGGCTCGTGCACCGCGGGCGGCGCGTACGTGCCGGCCATGAGCGACGAGACAGTGATCGTGAAGGGCCAGGGAACCATCTTCCTCGGAGGTCCGCCCCTGGTGAAGGCCGCCACCGGGGCCGACGTGACGGCCGAGGAGCTCGGGGGCGCGGACGTCCACGCACGGACCAGCGGCGTCGCCGACCACTACGCCCTCGACGACGCGCACGCCCTTGCCATCGCGCGCGAGATGGTGGCCCAGCTGGACGCTCCCGTTTTCTGGGGGGAGGACGTCGCGGAGCCGGAGCCGCCGGCGCACGATCCAGCCGACCTCTACGCCGCCATCCCGGCCGACGTGCGGACGACCTACGACGTCCGCGAGGTCATCGCGCGGCTGGTGGACGGATCGCGGCTGCACGAGTTCAAGGCGCTGTATGGGGAGACCCTCGTCTGCGGCTTCGCGCGTATCCACGGTCTTCGCGTCGGGATCGTCGCGAACAACGGCATCCTCTTCAGCGAGTCCGCGCTGAAGGCGACGCATTTCATCGAGCTGTGCAACCAGAGGGGGGTGCCGCTGGTCTTCCTCCAGAACATCGCCGGGTTCATGGTCGGCAAGGAGTACGAGGCCGGCGGGATCGCCAAGGACGGCGCCAAGATGGTGACTGCCGTCGCGTGCAGCGTCGTGCCGAAGTTCACGGTCATCATCGGCGGCAGCTTCGGCGCCGGCAACTACGGGATGTGCGGACGCGCCTATGGCCCCCGCCAGCTGTGGATGTGGCCGAACGCGCGGATCAGCGTCATGGGAGGCGAGCAGGCCGCGACGGTGCTCTCGCTCGTCGGCACCTTCCCTGACGACGAGGACCGCCAGTCGTTCAAGGCGCGGATCCGCGACCAGTACGAGACGCAGGGATCGCCGTACTACTCGACCGCGCGGCTCTGGGACGACGGCGTCATCGACCCGCTCGACACGCGCGCCGTCCTCGCGCTGGGTCTCGCCGCCGCGAGGCACGCGCCGATCGGCGAGCCACGCTACGGGATCTTCCGGATGTGAGGAGCCTCGACCGCGGGCGCGTTCCGGCGCGCGCGCGGCGCCGCACGGGCTTCGCGCCGGGCCGCGCGTGCCGCCCATGCGGCTGACCGGGCCCGTGGCGCGGCTGGCGGCACCGGGGGCGGGGCCGCTCGGGCGACCGATCGCACCGCTCGCGCGGATGGTCGCGGTGCTCGTCGTGCTCGGCGCGGTCGCGCTCCAGGCGCTCGCGCAGCCGGCCGCGGCGGACGAGGGCTGGGTCATCGAGCGCTTCCACGCGGACGTCGCCATCCTGCCGACCGGCGAGCTGGTCATCAACGAGGTCATCGACGTCGACTTCGGCTCACTCGAGAAGCACGGGATCTACCGCGACATCCCCGTCCGGTACGAGTACGACGCGAAGAACGACCGCGTGTATCGGCTGACGGTGGTCTCGGTGACCGACGGCAGCGGCAAGGCGTGGAAGTACGAGCGCTCTCAGGAAGGGGCGCAGGAGATCATCAAGATCGGCGACGCCGACAAGACCATCAGCGGGCGGCAGAGCTACCGCATCGCCTATCGCGTCGAGGGTGCGCTGAACGCGTTCGACGACCACGACGAGCTGTTCTGGAACGTGAATGGCGCCGACTGGCCGGTGCCGATGCGGGCCGTATCGGCGACGGTGCGCCTGCCGGGCGGGATCGTGCGCACCGCGTGCTTCCAGGGCTTCTCCGGCTCGACCGAGGCATGCCGGATCACGGGCACGGGCGACAGCACCGACAACAACGCGACGAGGCCAGTCCGGCCCGGCGACGGCGCCGACTACGCGGCGACGCGGCCCCTCGGGACGGGCGAGCAGCTGACGATCGTGACCGGGTTGCGCAAGGGGACGGTCGCCGCCCCTGTCCCGCTGCTCCGTGCGAAACCGCGTGAGTTCCTGCAGTACTTCGAGCTCGCGCAGCCCACGCTCGGCGCCGCACTCTTCGCGCTGCTCGCGGGCCTGGCGCTGGTCGGGCGACAGTGGTGGCGTCACGGCCGCGATCGGGAGTTCCGCAAGCGCTTCTATCTGAACGACGACGGCGGGGAGCAGATCCGTCCCCTCTTCGAAGCGGACCCGGTGATCGTCGAGTACGAGCCTCCGGACAAGCTCCGTCCTGCGCAGCTTGGCGTCGTCCTCGACCAGCGGGCCGACACCAAGGACTGCACCGCGACGATCGTCGACCTGGCCGTCCGCGGCTACCTGAGGATCACCGAAGAGCCCAAACCGTGGCTGTTCGGCGACGTCGACTGGCTCATCACCCGCGCTAAGCTCGCCGACGACGAGCTCGCGCCATTCGAGAAGCGCCTGTACGACGGCCTTTTCGAGGGGCGGGAGGACGTCAAGCTTTCGAAGCTGAAGGGGACGTTCGCTCCCACGCTCGCGAGCGCCGAGGACGACCTATACGCCGATGCCGTGAAGCGGCGCTGGTTCACTCGCGATCCGCGCTCCACGACGAAGCTCTGGTTCGCGCTCGGCGTCGCCGTCGTCGTCGCCGGCGCGGGACTCGGGTACCTGCTCGGCATGTACTTCGGGGCCGCCCTGATCGGCGTCGCTGTCGCGATCGTTGGCCTGACGTTCGTCGTGACCGCGGCCGCGATGCCCGCGCGCACCGCCGTCGCGAGCGAGACGCTGCGGCGAACGCTGGGTTTCCGCAGGTACATGATCACGGCGGAGAAGGACCGCGCGGCCTTCGCGGAGAAGGCGAATCTGTTCTCCGCCTATCTCCCATACGCGATCGTGTTCGGCTGCGTGGGCAAATGGGCGAAGGCGTTCAGCGGCGTCGACACGGCGGCCGCGACGAGCGGCTGGTACTCGGGCGCGCGGGGCTTCCAGGCGGCGAGCTTCTCATCGAACCTTCAGAGCTTCTCCTCGAGCATGTCGAGCACCATCGCGAGCACCCCGGGAGGTCACGGCTCGAGCGGGTTCTCGGGCGGCTCGTCGGGCGGCGGAGGCGGCGGCGGAGGCGGCGGAAGCTGGTAACGGACCGTTGGGGGGGGCTCCGCCCCATGCCCCCAGCTGGGGCCGACCAGTGCCTGAAGGCTCGCGACTTCCATCACGGACGCGGTCCCCCGTACGTCGTGAAGGTGGGCTTCGTGAGCTGGCGTGGCTCGCGACAGCGCCCAAAAGGTCGCTAGCGCTCGGCCAGCTTTGCTTGGACCTTGATGGTCTGCCCACCTCGCGCCACGTCGATGGTGATCGTGTCCCCCGGCTTGTGGTCGTTGATGAGCCGCGCGAGCGCGGATTCGTCCTTCAGCGCCGTACCCTCGATGGCCGTGATGACGTCGCGGGCGCGGATGCCGGCAGCGGCCGCGGGTGATCCGCCGCTTACCTGGTTCACCACGACTCCGTTCGTTGCCTTGACCCCCAGCTGCGAGGCGATCGAGGGCGTCAGCTGCGTGTACGAGATCCCGAGGAAGGGATGCACGACGCGGCCGTTCGCAACGAGCTGGTCGGCGATCGGCCTCGCGCGCGCGATGGCGATCGCGAAGCCGATGCCCTGCGCCTGCACGCCCGGCTCCGCCTGCCCCGCGACCAGGGTGTTGATGCCGATGACGCGGCCCTGAAGGTCGCACAACGGCCCGCCGGAGTTGCCGGGGTTGATCGCCGCGTCGGTCTGGATCGCATCGAAAAGGAATGGCCCGGGGCCTCCGGTGCCCGAAGGCTCCTGCACCGTGCGCCCGAGAGCGCCGACGACGCCGACGCTGACGGTCGGGCCGCCGGAGAGCGCGAGCGCGTTGCCGATCGCGACGACCCAGTCTCCGACCTGAAGGTCGCTCGAATCGCCGAGCTGCGCGACGGGGAGATCCGGCGCGTCGATCTTCACGACCGCGAGGTCGGTGAGCGGGTCGGCGCCGGCGAGCTTCGCGGCGAACGAACGGCCATCGGTCAGCGAGACCTGGAGGTTTTGCGCTCCGCTGACGACGTGCGCGTTCGTGAGGATGTGCCCCTGCGAGTCGTAGATCACCCCCGAGCCGACCCCGGCCGGCACGGACTGCGGCTGGTTGAACTGGTCGATCTGAACCTGCTGATTCGTAATCTGCACGACCGCCGGCTTCACCCTCTTGGCGACATCCCGGATTGCGGTATCGAGTCCCGCGCCGGCGGGAACGGGCCCGGGCGCGGAGGGTAGCTGGGTGACGCCGGGTGCGGTCGGCGCGGCGAGCGGCTGCGTGGCGAGCGGCTCGCACCCGGCCAAGGCTCCGGCGAGTACGAGGGCCGCCACGGCGCGATGCGGGAACATGCTTCGAGGGTACAGCCCCGCGGCGCGCGCCGGAGCCGCGCCACGAAGGAGTCGCTATCGTTTTCGAGTGCCTTCACCGGTCCGCCTCGAGCGCGACCCGCGCGGGGTCGCGCGGATCACCATCGCGCGACCGGAGGTGCGCAACGCGTTCGACGCGGAGCTCATCGCCGACCTGACGGCGCGCACTCTCGAGGTGCCACGCGACGCGCGGGCGGTCGTGCTCTCCAGTGAGGGCGAGACCTTCAGCGCGGGCGCGGACCTGCGCTGGATGCGCTCGACGGCTGAGCACTCGCGCGAGGAGAACGTCGCCGACTCTCGCGCGCTCGCGATGATGTACGCGGCGCTCGACGAGCTCCCGATGCCGCTCGTCGTGCGGGTGCAGGGTGCCGCGATCGGCGGCGGGGCCGGGCTCGTGGCGGTGGCCGACATCGTTGTGGCGTCGGAGAACGCGACGTTCGCCTTCACCGAGACGCGACTCGGCATCCTGCCATCGGTCGTGTCGCCCTACGTCGTCAGAAAACTCGGGCCCGCGTTCGCGACCGCGGCCTTCGTGACGGGGATCCGCTTCGACGCCCACCGCGCGTTCGAGATCGGACTGGTGACGAGCGTCGAGCATGGTGAGGGCCTCGACGCCGAGGTCGAGGAATTCGTCAACGCGGTCCTGGCGTGCGGCCCCGCGGCCGTCCGCGAAGCGAAACGGCTGGTCCGCGATGTCATCGGACGGCGCCCCGCGGACGTACGGGAGCTCACGGTCGAGCGGATCGCGGACGCTCGCGTGAGCGTGGAGGGTCAAGAAGGGATGCGCGCCTTCCTGGAGAAGCGCGCACCCCGCTGGCAGCCGTGAGCGCGGTCCTCGTCGCGAACCGCGGCGAGATCGCCCGGCGTATCTTCCGGACCGCGAAGCGGCTCGGGCTGCGGACGATCGCCGTGTTCTCGGACGCGGACGGCGGCGCGCCCTTCGTGCGCGAGGCTGACGCGGCGATCCGCATCGGCCCGGCACCGGCGCGCGGATCGTATCTGTCCGTTCAGGCGATCCTCGCCGCGGCGCAGGAGACCGGCGCCGACCTCGTCCACCCGGGATACGGCTTCCTCGCGGAGGATGCGCGCTTCGCGCGCGCTGTGAGCGAGGCCGGGCTCTGCTTCGTGGGTCCGCCCGCCCAGGTGCTCGCCGCGCTGGGCGACAAGGCGCGGGCAAAGGGGATCGCGGACGAGGCGGGGGTGCCGGTGCTGCCGGGATACCGCGGCGACGATCAGCGCGACGAGGCTTTCATCGACGCCGCCCGCGGTGCCGGGTATCCGGTCATGGTGAAGCCGACGGCGGGCGGCGGCGGGATCGGGATGCATCTCGTCGATCGAGAAGCGGACCTGCGTGACGCGCTGGCCAGGGCACGGCGCGCCGCGAGCGCGGCCTTCGGCGACGAGCGGCTCATCATCGAACGCGCTGTCCGCGGGCCGCGCCACGTCGAGATCCAGATCCTCGCCGACGGATCGGGCGAGGTCGCGACGTTCGCCGAGCGCGATTGCTCGACGCAGCGCCGTCACCAGAAGATCCTCGAGGAGACGCCGTCACCGGCGGTCGACGCGGCGCTTCGCCGGCGCCTCCGCGACGCGGCGGCCGCGGTAGCGCGGGCCGCGGGATACGTGAACGCGGGGACCGTGGAATTCATCCTCGACGAAGTCGGCGATTTCTTCTTCCTCGAGGTCAACGCGCGGCTCCAGGTCGAGCATCCGGTCACCGAGGCGGTCTACGGCGTGGACTTGGTGGAGTGGCAACTGCGCATCGCGCAGGGCGAGCCGCTGCCCAGCGCCGGCTTCGGGGATCCGCACGGCGCCGCGATCGAGGTGCGCGTCTACGCGGAGGATCCGGGCGCGGGTTTCCTGCCTTCCACGGGCGTCCTCGCGCACGTGCGGTGGCCCGAGGGGATCCGCGTCGATGCGGCCGTCGCGGAGGGATCGGCCGTCACGCGCCACTACGACCCGCTGCTGGCCAAGATCATCGCGGCGGGGAGCGACCGGTCCGACGCGCTGGGGCGCGTGCGGGCGGCGCTCGAGGGGACCGAGCTGTTGGGCGTCCGCACGAACGTCGCGTTCCTCCGCGCGCTGCTTTCGCGGTCCGACGTGGAGGCCGGAGCGGTCACGACGGAATTCGTCGAGCGGCACCTGGGTGAGCTCGTTCCCGCGGTCCGAGGCGCGGCGCTTCAGGCGGTCGCGGTCGCCGCGGCCGCGCTCGCCACCGAGACGCTCGAAGCGTCCGATCCGCGCGATCCGTGGCGGGCACTGGGGCCGTGGCGGCTCGCCTCGCCGCCGGTGACGACCGTGGTGATGCGCGACGCCGGCACGGAGCGGGTCGTGACGGTCGAAGGTCGCGGACCGTTCGAGGTGTTCGACCTCCGTGAGGTCGAGGCGCCCGCCGCCTCGGCCGGTGCCTCATCGCCCGCCGCGCCGCACCGCATGCGCGTGGAGCGGGCGCGCGAGCACCATCGCTGGCTCGTCGACGGCGAGGTCGCCGCCGCGGCGCGTGTCGGCACGGTGTGGCACGCGTGGTGGCGGGGCGGCGTGCACGAGCTCGATGGCGCTCCGCCGGAGCGGAGCATCGCGGCGCTCGCCGCGACGGAGATCGTGGCGCCGATGCCCGGGATCGTCCTGTCAGTGAACGCGCGCAGCGATCAGCCCGTGCGCCGCGGCGACCTCGTCTGCGTCGTGGAGGCGATGAAGATGGAGCTGCGCGTGGAGGCGCCCGTCGAGGGCGTCGTGAAGCGCATGCTCTGCGCAGCCGGCGACCAGGTCGAGCGCGGTCAGCGTCTGGCGGACTTCGAGGCCAGCTGAGCCCGGATTCACGCATGCGGGACCCGGCGTGCGCGCGCCTCGGCCGATCGGTCGACGGTGGGATCAGGGACGCCCATCGTCGCGCGACGCGAACGCGCCCGCCCCGCTAGAAGAAGCCGCGCAGCTTCGTCAGCGTGATCCGCGTCGCGACGGGGTACGCGGCGGCGAAAGCGGCGGGCGTTAGCCGCATCCGCGCGATGCGCGTTCCGTAGCGCTCGAGGTACACGGGCACGGCGTCGCATGACGGCGCGTCCGGCGCCATCGCCGCCAGGCCCTGGAAAATGACGATGTCGCTCCCCTTGTCGCTGTCGAAGTGCAGCGCGACGCGGGGGTTGCGCTCGATCGCGCGCAGCCGCTGCGCGTCACGGCGGTTGTACACGAGCACCGAGTCGCCGCCCTCCCACAGGAACCAGACGGGGTTCGGGTGCGGCGTGCCGGCGCGCCCCGCGACCGTGAGCCAGGCGATGACCTCGGTGCGCAGGCGCTCGGCGACGCGCGCCCCGTACTTGGTCGTCTCATCGATCAGCATGCTCACCTCCAGGCGTTCGCGAATTATCGTTGGCCGGCTACCTCGACCATGGGCGCGATGGAGGCGCCGCTGACGCGGGCCGGAGGACCAAGGATGACGGCGAAGAAAACGGCCGCGGCACCGAGAGTCGCGGCGCCGAGAGCCGCGGCGCCGGCGGAGGGACCGACGCTCGCGTTCGCCGAAACGAAGGCGTGGTCCGCGTGGCTCGCGTCCAACCACCGCTCGTCATCGGGCATCTGGCTGAAGCTGGCGAAGAAGGCGTCGGGCGTGCGATCGATCACCTACGAGGAGGCCTTGGAGTCGGCGCTGGCGTGGGGTTGGATCGACGGTCAGAAGCGCAGCCTCGACGAGCGGTGGTGGCTCCAGAGGTTCACGCCCCGCGCTCCGAGGAGCATCTGGTCCAAGTTGAATCGCGAGAAGGCGCTGGCGCTGGCGGCGGCCGGAAAGATGCGGCCTGCCGGGCTCGCCCAGGTCGAGCGCGCCAAGCGCGACGGACGATGGGCGGCGGCGTACGACTCGCCGAAGGACGCGACCGTGCCGGAGGATCTCACGGCGGCGCTGGCCGCGGACCCGCGCGCGGCCGCGTTCTTCGCGACGCTCGACTCCCGCAACCGCTACGCCGTGCTCTTCCGCATCCAGACCGCAAAGAGGACCGAGACCCGCGCGAGGCACATCGCGCGCTTCGTCGAGATGTTCGCGAACGGGCAGAAGCTGTATCCCTGACGCGACCGGCACAGCGGCGGCGGTGTCGCCCGCTACCAGCGCCCCGGTGCACGACATCGTCTCCAACAGCTTGTCCAGCGACTCGGCCATGTACTGCTCGTAGTTACCGGCAAAGTCGTTGGGTGGGCCCTTCGATGAGCCCGCTCCGCCGCTCTTGCGCGCCGGCCGGGGCTCCACCACCACAGAATGCTAGCCAATGACCCCGCTGCGAGCGCGCCTGCCCGACCGCGTGCGCATCGTCGAAGTCGCCCCGCGCGACGGGCTCCAGGCGGAGACGCGCACGCTGCCCACCCTGACCAAGCTCGAGCTGATCGATCGGCTCGGCGACGCGGGACACTCCACCATCGAGGCCACCTCGTTCGTGAGCCCGCGGGCGGTGCCTCAACTCGCCGACGCGGAGATGGTGCTGAAGGGCCTACGCCGCCGCCCCGGCGTCCGCTACCCGGTGCTCGTCCCGAACGAGCGCGGCCTCGAGCGCGCGCTCGCGGCGGGCGCCGACGAGGTCGCGGTCTTCGCGTCGGCCAGCGAGAGCTACTCACGCAACAACCTCGGCCGCTCGCGGGACGACGTGCTCGACGGCTATCGCCCCGTCGTGCGGCGCGCGAAGGCGGCGGACCTGCGCGTGCGCGCGTATCTCTCGATGGTCATCGCCGACCCGGTCGACGGGCCTACGCCACCGATCGTCGCCGTCGAGCAGGGGCAGCGGCTGCTGGAGCTGGGCGCCGACGAGCTCTCGCTCGGGGACACTCTCGGCAGCGGAACCCCTGCGCAGGTGCAGGAGCTGATCTCGGGATTCATCGCAGCGGGCGTTCCGGCGGCCGCGCTGGCGGTGCACTTCCACGACACGTACGGCCAGGCGCTGTCGAACGTGCTCGCGGCGTTGGAGCTCGGCGTGACCACCGTCGACTCGAGCGCGGGGGGGATCGGCGGCTCGCCCTTCGCGAGAGAGGCCGCGGGCAACCTCGCGAGCGAGGACCTGGTCTGGATGCTCGACGGACTCGGGATCACGACCGGCGTCGACGTTCGCGCTCTCGCCCGGACGAGCGCGTGGCTCGCCGAGCAGCTCGGCCGGGATCTCCCCGGCCGAGCGGCGCGAGCGCTCCGAGGTGGCTCGGCCTAGGTCCTGCTCCTGATGGTCCGCCGCGCCGCGCGGCGTACAGGCCTCCGGCGGCGGGACGCGCGGTACGGCTTGAGGTCGAGCGCGACGACGCGCGCCGACCGCACGAGAGCATTGAACGCCTTCGCGTCCGTGGTGTTCAGCTGATCCAGCTTCGCCAGCTGCCTGTCGACCTGCGACGAGAGGTCGTCGAACAGCTCGTACGACGAGCGCGTCGGCGCGAAGTCGGCGCTGGACACGGCGCCGCCGAGGCCGGCCAGCTTCGCGTTCAGCTTGATCGGGAAGTTGAGCGTGTCCTGCCGGCTCTTCGCCTTCGTCTGAACGAGCTCCTCCTCGATCGCCACGAGCTTCTTGCGCAGCTTCCCAGCCGCGCGGGCGACGCGACGCAGCGACGGATCGCTCTTCGCGCGCGCCTCCCAGCCATCGAGCTGGGCGCTAACCCGGCGGATCTCGTTGATGCCCTCGTGCGTCTCGGACACCTTGTCCCGGATGCGCATCAGGAGGCCGAACTGGTCCTCGAAATCTCGCTGCGTCGCCGCGACGCGCGGATCCTTGCGGATCTCGAATGGCACCGTCTCGTCCACGCCATCCGCCGTCAGTCGCACGCGATACGTGCCGGGCACGGCCGCGGGGCCGGCAAGCTGGCGTTCGAAACCCTCCCACGTGCCGCCCTCCCCTTCGAGCTTGGCGGCGTCGGGGTAGCGCATGTTCCAGACGAAGCGGTTCAGCCCCCGCTCCTTGGGTACGCGCGGCTCCTTGGTGTCGGCGGTCGCCGGCTTCGTTGGCTGGCTCGCGGTCTCGATCGGTTCCGCGCCCTCGCCCGTCATCGCCTGCTCGGGCGCCGATCCCGCCGGCTCGTCGTCGCGCTTGCTGGTGAAAGAGCGGATCTGGCGCCCGCGTCCATCGAGGAAGGCCAGCTTCACCTCGCCAGCGGGACGTTCGCGCAGCGCGTACTGGACGACGACGCCGTCGGGCGGATTTTGTCCGGCGTCGAGGTTGAAAGGGACCTTCTCGCCCGTGCTCGGCTTCTCGACCTGCCGGTAGGTGACCACCGTGGCGCCGGTCATCCGGTAGTTCTTGCCGATCTTCGGCGGCTGGGGGAAACCGAAGTCGGTGCGGAAGCGCGTCGTCACACCCGGCTCGTAGAGGTGCGCCGCCTTCCGTGCGATCGCGGCGGACTGCTGACGCAAGGGACCCAGGTCGTCGAGCACCCAGAACGCTCGCCCGTGCGTCGCCAGCACGAGGTCGTCGTCCTTGACGACCATGTCGTGGATCGGCACCACGGGCAGGTTGCCGCCCAGCCGCTGCCAATGCTGGCCATCGTCGAACGACGCGTACGTGCCCGTCTCGGTGCCCGCGTAGAGCAGGCCGCGCCGCACGGGATCCTCTCGGATGACGCGCGTGAAATCGTCGTCCGGTATGCCGGCCGTGATCTGCCTCCAGGTGCTTCCGTAGTCATCGGTCCCAAAGAGGTACGGGTGGAAGTCGTCGAGCTTGTAGCGCGTCGCCGCGATGTAGGCGGTCGCCGGGTCGTGTGGTGACGGCTCGATGATGCTGATCAGCGTCCAGGGCGCGATCCCACGCGGGGTCACATCGGTCCACGTGCGGCCGCCGTCGCGCGACACGTGCACCAGCCCGTCATCCGAGCCCGCCCAGAAGACACCCGGTTCCTGCGGCGACTCGGCGAACGCGAAGATGGTGCAGTAGTACTCCGCTCCGGTGTTGTCCTTTGTGATCGGGCCACCCGACGGCCCGAGCTTGCTCGCGTCGTTCCGCGTGAGGTCCGGACTGAGGACCTCCCAGGTCGTGCCCTCGTCGCGGCTGCGGAAGACGTGGTTGCCGGTCACGTACAGCACGTTCGGATCGTGCGGCGACAGCAGGATGGGGTACGTCCACTGGAAACGGTATTTCACCTCCCCTGCGCCGAGACCCGCGGACACTTCAGGCCAGACCATGATGTTGCGCGACTGCCCGCTGCGCCGGTCGTGTCGCGTGAGCAGTCCCTGGTAGTTGCCGGCGAAAATGACGTTCGGGTCGTCGGGGCGAACGGCGATGTACCCGCTCTCGCCACCGCCGACGGCGAACGCGTCAGCCCCGGTGATCCCCGCGATGGGTGCGCGACTGGGCACCGACATCGTGGTGTTGTCCTGCTGCGCGGCGTAGATCCGATAAGGCACCTGCGTGTCGACGGTCACGTGGTAGTACTCGGCCGTCGGTTGGTTGTAGATCGACGTCCAGCTCTCGCCGCCGTTGAATGTCACCGTCGCGCCTCCGTCGTTGCCCTCGATCATGCGCTGGGGGTCATGCGGGTCGATCCATAGGTCGTGGTGGTCCCCGTGCGGGATCGACATCTGAATGAAGGTCTTGCCCGCATCGCTCGAGCGCCAGGCGTCGACGTTGAGGACCCAGACCGTCTCGGGGTCGCGCGGATCGGCGTAGATGTGGTGGTAGTACCAGGCGCGCTGTCGGAGGTTGCGGTCCTCTGAGAGCCGTTCCCAGCTTTCTCCCCCGTCGTCCGAGCGGAAGACCGCGCCGTCCGCCGCTTCCACGATCGCCCACACGCGGTCGGCTCGGGCCGGCGACACTGCCACGCCGATCTTGCCGAGGACGCCGCGCGGCAGGCCGCGCGCACGCGAGAGCTCGGTCCACGTGTCTCCGCCGTCCGTCGACTTGAGGAGTCCGCTGCCCGGCCCGCCACTGGTCAGGCTCCAAGGACCGCGTACCGTCTCCCAGAACGTCGCGTACAACGTCCGCGGGTTCTGGGGATCGAGCGCGACGTCGATCGCGCCGGCGCGGTCGCCGCGCGAGAGCACCTGCGTCCAGGTTCGACCCCCGTCGCGCGAGCGGTAGAGGCCGCGCTCGGCATTCGGCCCATGCGCGTGGCCCAGCGCCGCGACGTACACCGTGTCGGGGTCTCGCGGATGCACGCGCACCTTGCCGATGTTCCGCGTGTCGGCCAGCCCGAGGTGCGACCAGGTCTTTCCCGCGTCGGTCGAGCGGTAGACCCCGTCGCCATGTGACACGTTGCCCCGGATCGTCGCCTCGCCCATGCCGACGTAGATCACGTTGGGATCCGAACCCGCGACCGCGATCGCGCCGACCGACGCGCGCTTGAAGAAGCCATCGGAGACGTTCTCCCAGTACACGCCCCCGTCGCCCGTCTTCCAGACGCCGCCGCCCGTGGATCCGAAATAGAAGACCCCGGCCCGCGCTGGGTCGCCCGCGACGGCGACCACGCGCCCTCCGCGGTGCGGCCCGGCGGAACGCCACTCGAGGCCGCTCCAAAGGCTCTCGCGAGTTTCGGTCGGCTTGCTCGGTGAGCGCGCTCCGCGCGCGCGGCGCGTCGTCGGCATGATGTCCCTCCCACGAAGCAGCGGTGCGAAAGGTCAGGGTAGACCGCCCGCCCCGGGCGCGCAGATGCGCACTTGGACGCCGGGCGCGCACACTGAGACGATGGACGAGATCGTCCGGTTCATCCGGCAGGCGACGAAGCTCGTCGTCGCGGCCGTGGCCGCGCACCAGTACTTCCTGCTGTTCTTCATCGTCGCGATCGAGGAGGCCGGCGTCCCTCTCCCGGCTCCCAGCGACCTCGTGATCGCGTACTACGGTGATCGCGCCCGCGACAACATCCTCGAGCTCGTCGGCGTCGTGCTGATCTGTGCGGCCGCATCCACGGCCGGCACGCTGGTGCCATACGCGTTCGCGCGGCGCTTCGGCGAGGTTGGCGCGAAGAAGCTCGCCCGCTGGATCGACGTGGAGCCGAAGCACGTCGACGAGTGGACCGAGCGCATCGCCCGGCGCGGTTTCACCGCGGTGCTCGTCGGCCGCCTCATCCCCGGTCTGCGCGTCGCCATGTCGCTGGTGGCGGGGACGGCGAAGGTGCCGATCATCAAGTTCTCGCCCGCGGTGTTCATCGCGGCGAGTGCCTACTGGACGCTGTGGGTGGCCGTCGGTGTGCTCGCGGGTCCCACGGTGCGGCACTTCATCGCGCCGGGATATATCCGCTACGTGATCATCGGGCTGCCCGTCGTGTTCATCGGGTACCTCGTGTACAGGCACATGAACGGGCGGCGCAAGCACGCCGCCGCCAAGGCCGCCGGCGACGCCGCATCAGGCCTGGCCTGATGCGCAGCGGGGTCGCGGGGAGCGACGCTCCGGCCTAACCTCCGGCGAGATTCGGCTGGTCCAACAGCCACGCCGATCCGACGCGCACCAGTTGCCACGTTCCCGTCCAACGTCGCGTGCCCGAGGACGTTGCCTCGATGAGGTCCACGGCGACGGTCGCGGTACCGCCGTTCTCGTCGACGCTCACGATGTCCGCGCGCCGTACGTCGATAGCTGTCGTCCCGGAGAAGCGGCCGTTGATGTTCGTGGCCGGCGGGTATCGGGAGCGCATCTGCGCGCTCCACAGCTCGGCGGCGCGGTCGTACGAGTGCTGCGCCACGAGCTGATAGAAGGTCGTGACCGAGCTCGCGGGAGCCGCCAACGCTCCGGCGCGCCCGACCACCGGTGGCGGCGTCGGGGAAGCCGTCGGTGCGGGAGGGGGCGTCGTGGTGGGCGCGGGCGTCGCGGTGGGCGCAGGCTTCACCGCGGGGGCGGACGTCGCCGGCGCCGCGCTGCCGCTGAGCCGTGGCGTCGTCGTCGCGGCGGCGACCGCGGTCGGGGATGCCGCTCTCGCGCTCGGCGACCCCACCGGCGCGTCGACGGCGGGACGGCGAGCGAGCGCGAAGGCGCCGCCGGCGGTGAGGAGCGCGAGCGCGAGGAGCGCGACGACCACCGGTGCGGCGCTGCGGCCCCGTGCCGCCCGGAACGCGAAGCCCGGCAGAGGCGAGGCGACTCGGGGAGCGGAAGGGCCGCCGAACGGCGGGCGGGGGGCGACCCGGCCCTCGACCGAATCGCGAGCGTCGAGTATCGCCAGCTTCATCTCGCGCGCGGTCTGGAAGCGGCGGAAGGGGCTCTTGGCCATCGCTCTCAACACGACCGCGTCGGTCCGCGGCGCGAGGCCGGGGACCAGGCTGCGTGGCGGAACGGGCTCGTCGTTGACGTGGCGCAGCGCGATCGCGACGGGTGAATCTCCTTCGAAGGGCGGGCGCCCGGTGAGGAGCTCGTAAAGGACGACCCCCAGGCTGTACAGGTCGCTGCGCTCGTCGACGACGCGGCCGTGCGCCTGCTCCGGCGAGAAGTAGTGCGGGCTCCCGAGCACGCTGGATGTCTGCGTCAGCTGGTCGCCGACGGCCTTCGCGATGCCGAAGTCGGCGACCTTCACCTTCCCCGCGGCGTCGAACAGGACGTTCTGCGGCTTGAGATCCCGGTGCACCAGGCCGCGGCCATGCGCCGCCTCGAGCGCCTCGGCGATCTGCGCGGCGATGTCGAGCGCCTCGGTCTCCGGGTAGCGACCCTCGACCCGGAGTCCGTCCTTCAGCGTCCCACCGGCGACGTACTCCATTACCAGGAAATGGATCTCGCCGTCGGACCCGGCGTCGAACACCTCGACGACGCGCGGGTCGTGCAGCGAGGCGGCGGACCGGGCTTCGCGGCGGAACCTCTCCACGAAGGCGTCGTCGTGCGCGTACTGGGGGTGGAGGATCTTGATCGCGACGTCGCGGGACAGCCGGGAGTCGTGCGCTCGGAAGACCTCGGCCATGCCGCCGCCCCCGACCCGCTCCCCAAGTTCGTACCGCCCGGCGAGGATGCGCATCGCCACGCCGAGAGCGGCTGCAGAAATCGAGCCTTGACGCAAGAACGTCCGTTCCATATCGTCACCAGTCATGCGAACAGCCGTTCCATTTCCGGCGCGCACCAGCCTCGAGCAGATCCTCGACGGCTTCGAGCGCAGCCCGGACTTCGGCGCGCTGGTCACGCACTGGGAGCGCCTCCCGGCAAGGCCGCCACGGTACGCGCCGTTCCCGAGCTGGCTCGACAACCGGATCGCGCGGAGCCTGCGGGCGCGCGGGATCGATGCGCTCTACTCCCACCAGGCGGCGGCGCTCGAATCGGCGCACACCGGGAGGCACACCGTGGTCGTCACACCGACCGCCTCGGGCAAGACGCTTTGCTACGACCTGCCGGTGCTCGACGCCATCGCGAAGGATCCGTCGGCCAGGGCGCTGTACCTGTTCCCCACCAAGGCTCTGGCGCAGGATCAGCTCGCGGAGCTCGAGCGCCTCGGACGCGAGATGGACATCGAGCTCGGCACGTACACCTACGACGGCGACACTCCGCCCGCCGCGCGCTCCGCCGTCCGCTCCGCGGGGCACGTCGTCATCACGAATCCCGACATGCTCCACACCGGCATCCTCCCCCACCACACCAAGTGGGTGAAGCTCTTCGAGAACCTGCGCTACGTCGTGCTCGACGAGCTGCACACGTACCGCGGCGTCTTCGGGAGCAACGTGGCGAACGTGCTCCGCCGGCTCCGCCGCATATGCGCCTTCTACGGCTCGCATCCGGTATTCATCTGCACCTCCGCGACGATCGCGAACCCCGACGAGCTGGCGCGCCGCCACGTCGAGGACGACGTCGTTGTGGTCGACGAATCGGGAGCGCCGCGCGGCGAGAAGGTCCTCGTCTTCATCGATCCGCCCGTCGTGAACGCGAACCTGGGCATCCGGCGGAGCGCGCTCCTGGTCGGGCGTGATATCGCAGCGACGCTCCTCGCTTCGGGCGTGCAGACCATCGCCTTCGCCCGCTCGCGCGTGCAGACGGAGCTCCTGCTGACATACCTGCGCGCCAGGTTCCCCGTGCCGCAGTGGCCCGCCGGGTTGATCCGCGGCTACCGCGGGGGATATCTGCCCAGCGAGCGGCGCGCGATCGAAGGCGGCCTGCGCGATGGAAGCGTGCGCGGCGTCGTGTCGACGAACGCGCTCGAGCTGGGGATCGACATCGGCGCGCTCCAGGCGGCGGTGCTCGTCGGGTATCCCGGGACTGTCGCATCAACGTGGCAGCAGATGGGTCGCGCCGGACGACGAGAGGAGCTGTCGGCCGCGTTCCTCGTCGCGACGAGCTCTCCGACGGACCAGTACGTGGTGCAGCACCCTCGGTACGTGCTCGACCGGCCGCCCGAGGCGGGGCTCGTGAACCCGGACAACCTGCACGTCCTCGTGGGGCACCTGAAGTGCGGCGCGTTCGAGCTGCCCTTCGAGCGAAGTGAGCGCTTCGGCACGGAGGACACTCCCGGCGTCCTCTCCTACCTCGCCGAGCAGGGGATCCTGCACGAGGCGGATGGCCGCTTTCACTGGTCGGCCCAGGCATTTCCCGCCGAGGCCATGTCGCTGCGCACCGCCAGCAACGACAACGTGGTCATCATCGACACTGACGCGGGGGCGCGGGTCATCGGCGAAGTGGATCGCTTCGCGGCTCCGGTCCTCGTCCACGAGCAGGCCATCTATCTCCACGAGTCGCGGCAGTTCCAGGTGGAACGGCTCGACTGGGAGAACGGCAAGGCCTACGTGCGCGAGGTGAACGTCGACTACTACACCGACGCCGGCCTCGCGGTCCGCATCCGCGTGCTCGACGAGTTCGCGCGGGACCGGGCCGGTCCTCGCTTCGAGAGGGCGCACGGCGAGGTGCTCGTGTCGGCCCTCGCGACCGTCTACAAGAAGCTCACGATGTACACGCACGAGAACGTCGGCTGGGGCAAGATCCACCTCCCCGAGCAGGAGCTGCAGACGACCTCGTTCTGGCTCGCGCTCGGCGGACGGACACCGCGGGGCTGGCCGAAGGAGCGCGTGGAGGTGGCGCTCGCGGGGCTCGGGAACCTGCTGCACGGGCTGGCGCCGCTGTTCCTCATGTGCGACCCGCATGACCTCGGCCTCGCCGTGGAGGTCCGTTCGCCACACACCGAGCGCCCCACGATCTATCTCTTCGACATGACGCCGGGGGGCGTTGGCTTCTCGGAGCGGCTCTTCCGGGCCACAGAAACGCTGCTCGAGCGCGCGCGCGAGCACATCTCCGCCTGCGCGTGCGACGACGGCTGTCCCTCGTGCGTCGGCCCCGCGTACGCGCTCGGGCGAGAGGTCAAGGCCGCCGCCCTGGAGCTTCTCGGGTGAGCACCCCGGTCACGCTGCGCGATCGCCTGCTGCGCGTCGGCGCTGCGCAGCGGACGGCCACGGACCCACAGGTGCAGACGCCGACGCGGTCGTCCGCTCCGACGCCCGGTCCGCCCTTCGAGGTGACGGAGGCCCGCTACACACTCGACGATCTCGGCCTCGAGGTCGTCGGGCGCCTCGAGCCCGACCGCTCGCTGCTCACCCACCTCGGACTCCGCGGCGAGCCGCCGCGCCGATGGGAGGACGTGCTGTTCCTCGACAGTGAGACGACCGGACTCGCGGGCGGGACGGGGACGTACGTGTTCCTGCTCGGTCTGGCGTGGATCGAGGATCGGGCCCTCGTGCTTCGCCAGCATCTCCTGCACGACCTCGGCGCTGAGAAGGCGTTCGTCGCTACTCTGCACGCCGAGCTCGAGCGCTTCCGCGCGTGCGCCTCGTACAACGGGAAGTGCTTCGACCTTCCCCTACTGCGTACGCGCGTCACGCTCGCCCTGCGCGCGCAGCTGACGGTCGACGACGCGCACCTCGATCTCCTTCACCCCGCGCGTCGCCTCTGGCGGGACCGGTTCGGGTCGACGTCCCTCCGTCAGCTGGAGGAGTCGGTCCTCGACGACGGACGCACCGACGACGACATCCCGGGCGCGCTGATCCCTGAGCGCTACTTCCATTACCTCGCGACGGGCGACCCCGCACTCATCGCTCCGGTCCTGCGCCACAACGCGCGGGACATCGTGTCGCTCGTACGCATCACCGACAGGGTCGCGCGCGCAGTGCTCGACGCTCGCACCGGGAGGACACCCGACCACCCTCCCGCGGCGTTCGCGCTCGCGCGGATCTTCGAGCGCTCGGGCGATACACATACAGCGTTCCTCTGTTACGAGAGCGCGTACGTCGACGGCGGCACGGAGCTCCGGCTCCGCTGCGCGCTGCCATTCGCGCGCGCCCTGGAGCGCCGCGGGCAGGCCGAGCGGGCGGTCGGCCTGCTCGAGACGCTCCTGGACCTCGGCCTCGGCTCGCCGAGGTGGCGCGCCCGGGCCGAGGCGAGAGTGCGAAGGCTCACCCGTGCCCTGTCTCGAAGTGCGGGTGCGCGACCGGCTTCGATTCGGGCGACCCCCGCTGCCGCAGGAACACGCTGAGGACGACGATCGTGAAGACCGAAAAGTACTCCGACTGCCAGTTCTGAAGCGACTGGAACCACAGCTGCGATGTGCCGAGGAACTCGACGGCGCTGACAGGTGGGCTGCCGTGGGCGACCTGCGCCTCCGAGTACTCGACCGCTCCGGCGATGACGTGCCCGGTGAACGAGAGAAGGAACAGCAGGAGCAGCACGAGCGTAAGCGAGTTCTCGTACAGCTTCAGGAGGAGGCCGCCGCGGTGGACCGGCCAGGGCGATCCGGCCTTTCGGTCCGCGCGGGGATCGGCGTCGACGTCCTCGGGCCCGCTCAGCTTCTTCGATTCGGGCGAGCCCTTCTGCCGCAGGAAGGTCGTGAGCCACACGAAGGAAGCCATCTGAAGGAACTCGCTCTCCAAGTTCTCGAAGGTCGCCTCCCAGAAGTGACCGGATGCCAGGTACTGCGCGATCGTTTGGCTCGGCCCGCCGTGGTCCCGGCTGTCCTCCTCGCTGACGTTGTAGCCGGCGATGGCCTGGCCCAGGAGGATCAACACGAAGAGGCCGCCCGTCACGATCGACAGGCTGTACTCGCGCCAGATTCGCCTCATCTCATCTCCCTGCGCGGGGCGGGCTGAAACGCTTTCGCGGGTCGGGCTCGATCCGCCGGAGGCTGCGTGCGGGCGAGCGCAAGAGTACGCAGACTGTCGGCCGACCCAAGATGGCACATGGTGATGGCGAGCTGATCCCGGGGGATCACGGCCGCGACGAAGAGACCGCGGCCGACCGCATCGAGACGTGCCTGGCGCGATACGGCGCCGTCGAATCGCGCATCCGGGCCTTCGCCTGGCTCGACGCGGGTCGTGCTCGCCGGCTCGCGCGGGAGCGTGACGCGGAGCCGTGGAAGGGCCCGCTTCACGGCGTGCCGGTCGGCGTCAAGGACATCTTCGACACGGCGGGCATCCCGACAGAGCATGGGTCGCGCCTGTTCGCCGGCCGCGTCCCGGAAGCCAGCGCGGACGCGGTCATTGCGCTCGAGAGCGCGGGCGCGATCGTCCTCGGCAAGACAGTGACCGCGGAGCTCGCATTCCTGACTCCGGGACCGACGCGCAACCCGTGGGACCAGGAGCGGACGCCGGGTGGATCGTCGATGGGATCCGCCGCGGCGGTGGCGGCGGGCGTCGTTCCCCTCGCCCTGGGCACCCAGACCAACGGTTCGGTGATCCGTCCGGCGGCGTTCTGCGGCGTGGTCGGCTTCAAGCCGACCGCGGGCCGGCTTTCGAAAGCTGGCGTGTTGGAGTTCAGCCGCACGCTCGACCAGGTGGGGGGCTTCGCGGGCAGGGTGAGAGACGTCGCGACGCTGTGCGCGGTCCTCTCGCGCGAGCCTCTCGAGGGATGGTGGTCGCCGCCGTCCGCGGTGCCCCGCCTCGCCGCCCTGCGCACGGGGGATTGGGAGCACGCGAGCGACGCCATGCGGCGGCGCTTCGAGGCCGACGTCGACGCCCTCGCGCTCGCCGGCGCTCCGATCGAGTGGCCGGGACCGCCGCCGGGCCTCGACGGCGCCGCCGGCACCCTCCGGACGATCATGGCCTTCGAGTCGGCGCGATCTCTCGGCGCTGCCGTCGCGGCCCGACCCGACGCGGTGAGCGCGGGCGCGCGCGAGTTCCTGGCCTCGGGCGCCCAGATCGCTCGCGAGGACTACCTGGCGGCGCTCGAAGAGCGCGAGCGCCTCGTTCGCGCGTTCGCGCGGTGGGCCGCACCGTACGACGCCATCCTCACACCGGCGACAACGGGTGAGGCGCCCGACCACCTGACGACGGGCGATCCCCGCTTCTGCTCACGCTGGTCGCTCGTGGGCGCCCCGGCGATCACGATCCCCACGGGGCTCGGGCCCTCGGGTCTCCCGCTCGGACTACAGCTCGTGGCCTCGCCTGGGCGTGATCGCGCGCTTCTCGCAGCGGCCGCCTGGGCCGAGGCGCTCCGCCCGTTCCCGGCGCGGCCACCACTCTGAGGGCTCGTGGAGCGACGGTCACGACGTGCACGGGAGCGCCTGGAGCTGGGCGGCGATCGCGTGCTGCTCCCGCACCAGTGAGTTGTACGAGTCAGTGCGGGGCCGGTCCGCGCTGACGAGCGAGTTGTACCGCGCGACGAGTTCGCCGTAGCGCTGGTAGGCCGCTGCCGGGATGCCCGCGGGGTACTGCCCTTCGATCGCGGCGATGTCCGCCGCGAGGGCCCCTGCTGCACGGTTCGTGGCCTCGATGCCAGGTGCGAGCGCATCGAGGAGCGCCTCGACATCCCCCAGTTGGGCCTTGAGCTGGAGAGATCGAGCGACGCACGCGCTCGCGACCGGCGCCGGGATCGCGGTGAATCCCATGGACCGGAGTTCACGGTCGCTGAATCGATCCGGACATGTCTCCAGGCCCGTGGGCAGCGCCAGGCATTCCACCGGATGGTTCATGAGCCATATCTATCCACCCCGTACAGTCCCGGGCTCGCCTCCGTCGCAGCCCAGTGCCCGGCGGTCGTCCCCGGCCCTCGGCAGCACCAGATGTGGCCGAGTTCGTGGAGGGCGACCGCGATCGAGTTCTCCGGCGTCAGTACTCCTGAATCGTCCGCGGCGTAGACGATCACGTCCTGGCTCGAGTCGGCGTCGGTGCGGTTCAGCGAAGTGCCTCGCTGCGCCGCCACCATGATCCGGATGTCAGCCGATTCCTCGACGAGGGTCACGGCGCCAAGGCCTCGGGTCGCGGCGCGCCATTCGGCGGCGAGGTCGCTATCGATCCGAGCCAGGATCGCATCACGCACGGGAACGAGCGCCGGGTCGTCGATGATGCCATCGACCACACCGCGGTCCGGCACGGCGTGCACCGTGAACCCGGCTGCCGCGATCGTGCGGCCGGGCACGGTGAACGACGCCGACGCGGCCGATCGGCCCGACGGCGTATCGCAGCTGACGTCGTAGCGAGCGCGTCCAGCCGGGACCCGCGGCGCCGGGTAACGCAGGTCCAGCTGCCCCGCTCCACCGACAGCACCGGCGAGAGTCGCGGGAGGGCGCTCGCCACGCGTTCCGGGTATGACCCCGATGGTGATGGAGCAGGAGGCGCCGGCGGGGGCGCTGAGCGAGATCGATCCGTACCCCGCGGCCGTGATCGCAAGGGGAGACGCGGTCGGGCTCGGTGCTTCGGGCGACGGGGCGGCGCGGCCGGTCGCAGCGACGTCGCGCGGCGCACCCCGCGACGGCGCGCTCGGGCCGAACGACATCGGGGTGCGGGCCAGTCCAGCGACGGCGGCCCCGACGCCGACCGCGAGTACGACAGCGATCACCACGATGCGCCCTGGCGCGCGAGGAGGCGTATCGGGCGTCAGCTCAGCGGCTCCCGGTGCGCGGTCGACTGCCCATACAGCGTGAGCGGAGCGCCGGCTTCAGCTCAGTCGCCGGTGGATGCGGCCCCCGATGCGCAGCCACTCGATCGCGCCGTCGCGGTCCCTGAGAAATTCGCCCTGGGTGTTCTTCGTCGGTCCGTCCAGCACGAGGATCCGATCGGGCGCGCAGATGACGGCGCGCGCGGGAGGCGGAGGCGGCGGCTTGCGCTCGAACCGGTCGGCGAGGGCGACCTTGGGGTTGGCCTGCAGCACGAGTCGCTCGTCGGCGAGCCGGAGCTCGTACCTATTCCCTGGGCTTTCATACGTTCCCGCGTACGCCGAAACGTCTTCGGCCGGCGATCCCGGGATGACCGGTGGCGGCTCGTCGATGCCGAGCTTCGTGCGGTACGCCCAGCGCGAGACCGCCTCGTGGATGAAGTTCCCGCGCCCCGAGTTGGTGAGAACGATCAGCGCGAATCCGCGCTCGGGTGCCAGCGTGAAGAGAGCGAGCTGCCCGATCGTCCCGCCGCCATGGCCGACGAGTCCCACTCCGCCGAGCTCGGTCAGGCGCCAGCCGAGACCGCTGCGGGCATCGAGATCTCGCCCAGCGTGCGGCGCGCGCATGAGCCGGATCGTGTCGGCCGAAAGGAGCCGCGTGCCGTCGGGCGCGACGCCATCGCCGAGGTGGAAACGGGCGTACTTGAGCATGTCCCGGGCGCTCGAAACGATCCCTCCGACCGAGTGCGCGCTGCGCGGGATGTACCACGGTCGGGCGACACGGGGGCCGTCGTCGTACACGAAGTGGCCGGCGGCGACCCGATGCGTGATGGCATCTCGCGCGAAGAAGAATGACTGCGTCATGCCGAGGGGTCCGAGCACGAGCTCGCGGAGCGCTTCCTCTGAAGCGGTCCCGGTCACGACCTCCAGCACGCGGCCCGCGAGCGCGAAACCCGAGTTGCTGTATGACCAGACTGTGCCCAGCGGGGTGAGCTGCTCGAGGTCGGCGAGTTTTTCCACGTACCTCGCGAGCGCATCGTCGCCCATGCCGGTATCGGCGAACAGATCGCCGAACCAGCCGCCGCGGTGTGTCAGCAGGTGGCGGAGCGTGACGTTCGCGGCGGCGTGCTCGTCCCTGAGCCGCAGCTCGGGGATGTACGTGCGCACGGGCGCATCGAGCGAGACCATTCCCTTCTCGACCAGGCGCATGAGCGCCGTCGCGGTCACGGTCTTGGTGATCGACCCGATCTGGAAGAGCGTGTCCCCGTCGACCGGGAGCGGGTGATCGATATTCGTGACGCCGAAGCCGCTCACGTTCTCCTCGCCGTCGCCGATCATCCCGATGGCCACGCCCGGGACCGGATGCTCGCGCATCGTGAGCCCGACGACCTCGGCAAGCGTCAACGACCTCGGCCCGACGGCCATGGTGTCAAGGCTGATATGACTCGTCGGGCGGGTCAAACGCGTCGACGGGTCAAACGCGTCGACCGTGGGTCGACCGTGGGGGCCATGGGGGCGACAAGGGGCCTGGGTCGCTGACGATCACCGGCACTCGCCCCCGGTGCCCACACCCCCAAGCTCCACCCCCGTGCGCCATGGCCAGCGCCAGTCGGAGGGGAAACCGCCGCCGGTGCCCCGGTGCCCGCCCCCGGTGCCGTCGGTACCGCCGGTGCCGCCGGTGCCCCCGCTGCCCCCGTGCCGTCGGTCCCTACGGGGCCGGATCCGCGGCGAGCGCGAGCGCGATGTCGACGGCCTCGGCGGGCGTCGCCGCGTAATGGAGCGACGCCGAGCCGGATTCGTCCAGGTGCCTGCCGTCGTACGCGATCGCGCGGATGCGATCGGACCAGCCACCGGTGCCCTCGAGGACCACCGTGGGCTTGTCCTGGTACGCCATCGTCAGCTCGTTCAGCGTTCCGATCCCGCCCGCGATCATGATCACCGCATCAGCGACGCGGACCGTCAGCGCGTTCCGCATCGACCCCATCCCCGTCGTCAGGGCGATGTCCACGTGCGGGTTCGCGTGGCGCTTGTCGAAGCCGGGAAGGATGCCGACCACCAATCCCCCGGCCAGCTTCGCGCCGCGGCTGACGGCCTCCATCACCCCGGAGAGCCCCCCGCTCACCACGACCGCGCCGCGCTCGGCGATGAGGCGCCCGACGTCCTCGGCCGCGCGCAGCGCCCGCGGCGGGACGGGATCGTCCGGGTCGGCCGACGACTTGCCGATGACCGTGATGAGGAGCGGCCGGGTCACGGTGTGACCGGGTTACGGCCGGCCGTGATAAGGGAGAGGTTGGAGAACACGCGGAGCGGCCGGGTCACCGTGTGACCGGGTAACGGCCGATGACCGTGATGAGGAGCGGACGGATCACGGCGCGATCGGGCGGCCCACCGGCGGGAGACGGAGGGGCGGTCCCATCACCGCGTGATCTCGTAGAGGACCAGGTCGAGACCGTAGAAGCTCGCCGGACCGACGAAGCGCATCCCGCTCTTCTCCATCACCCGCCGCGATCCGGCGTGGTCCGCCGTCGTCATCGCGACGATGCGCTCCAGGCCGAGGTCGCCGAGACCGTGAGCGAGGCATGCGCGCGTCGCTTCGGTCGCGTATCCACGGTCCCAGCGATCGCGCGCGAAGCGGTAGGCGACCTCCACATCGGGTCCTTTGCCTTCGACCAGGGTCAATCCGCAGCACCCGACGTACGCGCCAGTGGCGCGCTCGTCGACCGCCCACAGCGCGAACCCGTGGGCCCGCTGATGTGCGATGTACCGCTCCACCGCTTCGCGCGTGCGTTCGACGCTCGGTGACGCGCCGCGTGGGCTCACGCGCATCACCTCGGCGTCGCCGGCGATGCGGGAGTGGTGCGCTTCGACATCGTCCAGGGTGAACGGACGGATGCGCAGCCGGTCGGTCTCGAGAGGGAGAGAACTCAGGACCGCGGCAAGCCCACGGCCAACGACCTCGACGGCACCGACGAAAGCGGGGGCCTTTGGCTGATGACCTCGAGGGAGCGATCGCGGTCCGAAGGCCGCGGCGCCGACGCGGACCGAGGACCGACAACGATGCTCACGAGACCTCGATCCGATCGACCCATTTGATCCACTGGAAACCGCGGCGGCCGGGAACGACAAGCCGCACGGGATAGCCATGCCCGGGCTCCAGCACCTCGCCTCCGACGTGCGTCGCGAGCAGCGCTTCCTCGAGATCGGCGAGCGGAAAGCTCCAGCGATGTCCGGTGACGGACACGACCTGCGCTTCGCGCGCCCTTGGGTCGAGTCCGCTCGCGCGCAGGACGTCGGTGATGCCCGGCCCCCGCCACACCTGGTCACTCCACCAGCCGCTGGTGCAGTCAAGGGTCGCCGTCCGCTCGCGCTGTGGAAGGCGTGCGAGGTCGTGGAGCGCGAGCCGGGCGGGCGTCGCGACCGCGCCACCGACACCGACCGCCCACGTCGCGGCGTCGATCGCCGGGACCGCGTCGAAGTTCCAGATCGTCATCGGGAAATCGTTCCCGCTGAACGACCGCGCCGGCTTCGAGCCGCTCGGGCGCCGCCTGTCGGCCACGAGATCGAGGACCGGGACGAGCGCGAGTCCCGCGAGGCCGAGCCCTATGACACGTATGGCGTTACGACGCGCGAGCACGGCGGCGCGCATGCCGACGAGCTCAGAGCGGTCCGCCCAGTGTTGGATGAGGAAGGGCACGAGCGCGACGCCGATGAAGACGTGCAGGTTGAGCAGAGAGTAGCTCCATGGCCGGTCGAATGAGACGAAGCCCAGCGTCCACGCGAACCCCAGGGCGATCGTGCCCAGCAGCGCGACCGCGGCGGCGAGACTGACCGCGAGCGAGCCATCCATCCGGCGAGGCAACCGTCGCCGCAGCGAACCGCGGACGATCGGCACCTTCCACAGGAGCGCGATGAGCAGCGCGAGTCCACCGGCTCGGTGGAGCACGTAGAAGGTGCCTGCCGCGACGTCCGGCAGGATCCAGCCGAGCAGACCGCTGACGCCGAGCAGCGCGACCGCGCCCGCGAGGACCTGGTTCGTGACGCGCCTGGGCACCGCTCGATCGTACTCGGGCGGCTTGTACGCACGACACCGTGCGCGCTACGGCGCGACGGCGATCGGATACGCGGCGAGGAACGCGCGCAGCGCGGCCGGCCAGGCGAACCAGTGGCGGGAGGCGACCGCGCCGGTCTCTTCGTCGTACGCCTCTGGCAGAAGGCCATCGGTCATCGAGATGAGACCCAGCCGCGACCAGGCTTCCGCTTCCGCCGCGGCGTCGCCGCGCAGGCGTCCGACGATCACCCGCTGGAGATCTCCGAGCGGCCACGGGTGTGGGGAATGGAGCGAGCCCAGCCCCGCGAGGCGGCCCGGGAAGTAGCCCGCATTCTCGGGGCTCCACGCGAAGTCGACCGTCGCGCGCCACACCAGATCGTCGGCGGGACAGAAGCCCCAACCGGGTGCGAAGACGAGTGGCAGATCGTTGGCGTCGTGATAGTGGCGCGCTGCGGCCCCATGGGGCCCCGCGACCGCGTACGCGAATCGCGAATCGGCGGTGAAATGCGTGCGCGTCGCGTCGCGAACCTCGTCCCCGGCTGGGTGACCGAACCGCGCGAGGACGTGCCAGAGCAACACGTGGCTCGAGAAATGGAACGGCTGCGGGAGCTCGTCGTCTGCCGGCGTCTCGGATGTCGCGACCAGGCCGAACGGGCTGCGGCGCGCGAGGAGTCGCTCGATCACCTCTCGTGCGGTCTCCTCATACGCTGCGGTCTCGCGCGCGAGCAGGAGCGGATACAGCTGCTGATCGAGCTGGAACGCGAGGTCCTTGGTGGCCCCACTGGCGAGCGACGATCGCGGCCACCATCCGCCGGGACGCTCCGCGACCTCGAAGAGCCATCGAACGAAGCCGCGCACGACCGCCGCGGCGCGAGGTTCGGATGACGCTGTCCGGAGCGCGGCGCATACGTAGTACGCGTCGCGCGTCCAGACCAGCGGCAGGATCTCGTGGTCCGCCAGGATCGCGACGACGTCCCCCGTCGAGGAGGCGGCGCAGTCGAGCGCATAACCGACTCCGCGGCGTACGGCGCGGGACCGGTCATCTGTGCCGTCGCGGTCGATGCCCCGCCAGAACCGGCGACGCTCCGCGACCTCGCCGCGGAGCAGCGCCGGGCCTTCGTCGCGCAGCGCGAGGGCTTCCGCGATCGCCGCCTCACGACCGGACGCGAGCGCGATCGCCGCGATGACCCGCTCGCTCGTGCCGGTGGCGACGGTCACCGGCCGCGGCAGGGCGATCGCCGCCGCACCGAGCGCGCGATCCTCGAACCAACGCAGGTCCGCGTCTCCGCCGGTCTGCGGCTGCGGGGACTCCGGAGGCAGCGGACCGCCCTCGGTCAGCTGCGTGTACGCCGCGCGCCGCAGGAGGATCGTGCCGGTCCATGCGGCGTCGAAGTGGAACGGGGCCTCGCGCGCGGCGATGCGCAGGACCTGCACAGCGCCCGCGCGCCGGGCTGGCGCGAATGTCGTCACCTCGACCCGCGCCGAGGGCCGGCGGCGAGCGTGCGCGTCCGGGCTCCGACGTTCCGGCCGCCCTGCGCCCCTGCCGCCCGTCGCGGCATCGCCACTCGCGTCAGCCGCGGCGAACGGCACGTCATGCACTGCCGGCGCGATGGCGTCCTGGATCTCGTGCACCGCGAGCGGGATGCCGTCCTCGATGAGGTACGCCTCCCCGGCACGGTGGAGCAGCGCGAGCCCGAAGCCCGCGCGCTCGGGAGCGGCAAGCGCGGCCCGATAGGCGCGGACCGCGCGCTGATCGCGGCGCAGTTCGTCGGGGAAAGGCGGGGCGTCGGTCAGGACCACGCGGCCTTGGACTGAATGTGCGCGGCCAAGGGAAAGCCAGCGGCCATCAGGGGTCACGCTCCCAGCGACGATGCCGTTGCCGAGATCGAGCGGCTTGTTGGGGCGGGTGGGGTCGAGGGCGGCCAGCCGCGAGTCAGTGCACCGTCGGAGAGGGCCCGCTCCCGCTCCGGGCATCCATCCACCGCCGCGTGCCGGGATCGATCCCGAACGATGCGGCCGCGTTCGAGCCGACACCCGTCCCCTGGCTACGCTTGCCGCCATGGACGGCGGGCAGCGGGAGGCGCAGGCGCGATCGATCGAAGCGATCGTTGAGCGCATCGGCTCCGGGCCGCCTCTGCACACGCTGACCGTAGCGGAAGCCCGCGCCACTTCGCTGGCCCGCCGCGCGCTCCTGCGGAGGGAGCGCGAGAACGTCGCCATCGTTCGCGACCTTGCGCTGCCGCTCCCAGGCGGTGACGCGCGCGCGCGGCTCTACGCGCCACGGGATCGCGCGCCCACGCTGCTCTACCTGCACGGCGGCGGCTGGGTCCTCGGTGATCTCGAGAGTGCCGACCCCTTGTGCCGACGGCTCGCGAACGCATCGGAATGCGCCATCGTTTCGCTCGACTATCCGCTGGCCCCGGAGCACCCGTATCCAGCCGCGGCCGAGGCGGCGTACGCCGCCGTCATGTGGCTGCGGGCTCACGGTGGCGCGATCGGCGTCGACGCCGATCGCATCGCCGTGGGCGGCGACAGCGCGGGCGCGAACCTCGCGGCCGCGGTCGCCCTCATGACGCGCGACCGCGGGGAGCCCGCGCTGCGCCTCCAGCTCCTGCTCTTCCCCCCGACCGATGCGACGGTGCGCTCGCCTCCGACGCGCTCCACGCCGCTGCTGTCGCGCGCGGAGATGACCTGGTTCTGGCGCCATTACCTCGGGCGCGATCGGGGGGCCGTCGGTCCGTACGCCTCGCCACTCCACGCCGACGTCGGCGGCGTCGCGCCGGCGCTCGTCGTGACGGCGGAGCACGACGTGCTCCGCGAGGAGGGAGACGAGTACGCGGAGAAGCTGCGCGGGGCCGGGATCCCGGTGCGGCACCGCTGCTACGCCGGCATGGTGCACGGCTTCCTGGGTCTGGCCGGCGAGCTGTCCGAAGCCGCCGAGGCGCTGCGCGAGATCGCCGCGGAGCTGCGTTCGGGGCTGGAGGGTGATCTCACCGACGGCCCGTTGCCGGAGCCTTCACCGAGCGCCTCAAGTGGTCGCCGACCGACCACGTCGAAGTAGGAGCCTCCGATGCCGTACGACCTGCAGCCCCGCTATCCCCTCGCGGCAGGCGCTGTCGAAGGCGGCTACGCACCACTCGCCGCGGAGGTCGCGCGCGCCCGTCCTGGCACGTTGTCCATCGACGGACCCGCCGCGCTCGACTGGGCGCGCTTCATCGGCAGCCTCGTCGCGCACCTCCGCGAGCGCGGGGTCCCCGCGCGCACGGTCGACGTGCGCGATCGCATGCTGCCATGGCCCGAGATCGTCGCCCGCACCGAGCGGTCGGTCCTCCGCGCGGACCCAGTGTTCGCGGCGCCGGCCGATGTCGCTCTCGCGGAGCTGCTCCGCGACCGGGAGCTTCCACCGGCCGCCGACGGCCGGATGACGATCGCGTTCGGCCCCGGAAGCGGTGCGCTGGATCACGACCTCCTCTGGTATGTCGATCTGCCGAAGCGCCTCGCCTTCGCGGCCTGCGGAGCCGGCCGCGCGCGGAACCTCGGACAGCCCGAGGGCAGCGCCGGCACGGCACGGCGGCTCCTCTTCGTCGACTGGCCGATCGAGGACCGGCACCGCCGCGGGCTCAGCGCGCTGTGGCACCGGTACGTCGACGGGAGCGACGTCGAGCGCCCCCGATCCGTCGACGGCGAACTGCTGCATCGCTCGCTCCGCGCGCTTTCGTTCGCTCCATTCCGCACGCGCCCCGCATTTCTCGCGCAGCCGTGGGGCGGGCGCTGGGCCCGCGAAGTCCTCGGCGTTCCCGAAGGCGAGCTCTGCGTGAGCCCGGACACCGAGTCCAACGCGGGGCTGGGATACGAGCTCGTCGCGCCGGAGAGCGGCGTCCTCCTCGGAGAGCGCGACACTTGCGAGGTCGCGCTGGACGTGCTGGTCGGCGCGGAACCCGGACCGCTTCTCGGTGACCACGTGGTGGAGCGGTTCGGCGCGACGCTGCCGATCCGGCTCGACTACCTCGACACGGTCGATGGGGGGGACCTCTCCGTGCACTGCCATCCGCTGGCCGGGTACATGCGCGAGGTCTTCGGCCTCCGATATACGCAGGACGAGAGTTACTACGTCATGGTCTCGCGTTCGGGCGCGCGCATCTTCCTCGGACTGCGCGAGGGCGCGGACGTAACACGATTCCGCCGCGAGGCCGAGCGCTCGCAGGCGGATGGGAGTGAGCTCGACATCGAGCGGTTCGTCGCCGCGCACCCCGCGTCTGCGCACCAGCTTTACCTGGTCCCGGCCGGCACCCCGCACGGCAGCGGCGTGGGCAACGTCGTCCTCGAGATCAGCGCGACACCGTACCTGTACAGCCTCCGTTTCTACGACTGGCTTCGCGATGGACTCGACGGGAGGCAGCGGCCAGTGCAGCTCGCGCACGCCTTCGCCAACCTCGACCCGGCGCGAGTCGCCCGCGACCTCATCCCCGTGCCGCGCGCGCTGCGGGACGGACGCGGCTTCACCGAGACGGTGCTCGGCGAACACCCATCGCTGTTCTTCACGGTGCGTCGCCTGGACCTCGATGGCGGGGCGGCGGCCGAGGACGTTACGGGGGACCGCTTCCACGTGCTCAACCTCGTCGACGGTGACGAGGTGCTCGTCCGGACGGCGTCGGGCCGAGAACACCCGCTCGCGTACGCCGAGACCCTCTTCGTCCCTGCGGCGGCCGGTGAGTACCGCATCGAGGCGGCAAGGGCCGCGAGGGTCGTGAAGGCGTTCGTGGCCTGAGGTGAGCGCGAAGGCGTGACCGCGCCCCGGCCGGCTCTGCGCATCCGTCCCCCCGAGGATCCTCGGGCGAGCGCCTGGTCGTCGGGGCGATCGAGCTCGGCGGCACGCACGTCGCCTCGGCGCGCGTCGCGCTCGGCGATCGGTCCACGGAGGCGGCGACGCTGCGGCGTGTTCGGATCTCCCCCGATGCGCCGCGCGACGAGCTCCTGGCCGCGATCCGAGGAGCGGCACTGCACGCGAGGAGCGCCGATACCCGCCGCTGGGGCGTCGCGGTACCCGGTCCCTTCGACTACGCGCGGGGCGTGGCCCGGCTGCGGGGGGTGCACAAGCTCGAAGCGCTGTACGGCGTCGATCTGCGCGCCGAGCTGGCGGACACCCTTGGGCTGGATGACGCCCGGCAGGTGCGATTCGTCAACGATGCCGCGGCGTTCCTGTTGGGCGGGTGGTGGGCCGGCGCCGCGGCCGGCCACGATGCGGCCATCGGCGTGACCTGCGGCTCGGGGCTGGGCTCGGCCTTCCTGCGTGAGGGCCGGCTCGTCGAGAGCGGACCCGAGGTCCCGCCGGAAGCGCGCCTCGACCTCCTCTCATATCGCGGCAGGCCGGTCGAGGACACCGTCTCGGGACGCGGCCTGGTCGCGGCGTATCGCGACCGCGGGCATGAGGCGGCCGACGGCGCCGACGTCGCCAGCCGCGCGCGACGCGGGGATCCCGCGGCGGTCGCCACGCTCCGCGGATTCGGCGAGGCGCTCGGCGAGGTCCTCTCGCCGTGGGTCGCGGCGTTCGCGCCGCAGTTCCTGGTGATCGGCGGCTCGATCGCGGCTTCGTTCGACCTGTTCGGCCCGGCGCTCCGCGCCGCGTGCGAGCCGTCCGGGCGTCTCGACTTCATCGGGGTCGCGACGCGGCCGGAGGAAGCGGCGCTCCTGGGGGCCGCGTTTCACGCGGCTGGGGCCGTCATCTGATCACCCTCGGCGGCGAGCCAGTCCAGCGTGACTGCCGCGGTCCACGACTGGTTCGGCGAGCCGAGCGGCTCGGCGGTGTACGGCTCGAAATACTCGGCGAACTGCGACCCGGGGCGCCCAAGCAGCGCCAGGTTCGCGGACCGCAGGCGGCGAGCCTCTTCCGCATGGCCGCGCTCGCGCAGCCCCGACCAGAGCAGCCAGTTGATCACCGGCCATGCCGGCCCGCGCCAATACGCGCGCGGGCGGAACTCGGGTGCGCCGGCGCCCGTGCTGAGCGCGACCGGGTGGGCGAGGCCCGGCGCTCCGGCAAAGTCCTTCCCGAACAGCCGGCGCGAGAGGCGCTTCGCGAGTTCCTCATCGAGATCGGGCAGGATGAGGGCGGAGAGCCCCGCGCTGGTCACGACGCGCACGGAGCGGTCGGCCCGCAGGTCCAGGTCCAGCACCAGCTCGAGCTCGTCGTCCCAGCGCTTCTGTACCGCCTGCCCTGAGCGGTGCCACCAGCCGGCGATCTCCGCCTGCTCCTCATCCGGCGCGTCGAGCAGCGCGGCGAGTGATCCCAGGTCCCGGCTCGCGGCCGCGAAGATCGCACTGAGCTGCACGTCCTTGATCAAGAACGGATGTGCCCGGGCGATCGCGGCATCGTCGTACGCGGCGGCGCGCAGGAGCGCGACCAGCCAGAGATAGCGGTCGTATTCAGCCTTCGAGGGCCGCTCGTCCGCGCCGACCACCGCGACGTCGTGCCGCGCGTACGCGGGCAATTCGCCGACCCTCACCCGGTCCAGCGCCGCATCCCAGCGCGGCGTGTTGTCGGTGCCCTCCCACGGGTGGTACACGGTGAGCAGGCCCGACCGCTCAGGGTCGCGGCGTGCGGCGAGATAGCGGTGCCACGCGACGAGCTTCGGGTAAAGCGCCGCGAGGCGCGGCAACAGCGGCTGGCCGCGCGGTGACGAAGCCGTCGGCGGTGGCGGCGGCGGCGCATCCGGCGCTTCGCACGACGGTAGCGGTATCCGCGGCCCCGGCGCGGCGTGCGACGGAGTGAGGCCGGCCGCGCGCGCTATCCGCCACAGCGCGATCGCGTGCATCGGCGGCTGAATGAGGCCGCTGGTCAGCAGGTCCTTCGGCGCCGCGCCGCTCACGGACGACGCGGCCCACAGCTCCGGACCGGGCCAGTACCCCGCGACGTGAGGGTCGAACACGATGTGCGGCACGCGGCCATCGGTCCACTGCGCGCGGAACAGGTGCTCGAGCTCCGCGAGGGCGCGGCCCGGATCGAGGTGCGCGAGTCCGATGGCGTGGAAGGCGCTGTCCCAGCTCCACTGGTGCGGATACAGGCGTGGGGCGGGCTTTGTCCAGCCACCGAGGTCGTTCTCGCGTAGGACGCGCGCGGCTCCGTCCCAGAGCCCGTCGGTCAAGAGGGCGCTTGCACCGCCATACCGCTCTCAGCGTTCATCCAGCGGATCTTGTGCGGCTCCGGCGCGAGGCGTATCTCCTCGTCGGCGCGGATCCGCGAATCCGGACTGTCGACGATCTTGAGCAACTCGGAGCCGACGCGTGCGGTCAGCAGCGTGTGGGAGCCCAGGGGCTCAACGACGACGACGCGGGCGCTCAGCGGTCCCTCACCCACCCGGATGCTCTCGGGCCGGATACCCATGAGGAGCTTCTTCCCGTCCATGCCCGCGGGACCGGGGAGCTCGAACCCTTCCCCGACCGCGGTGCCGTTGCGGGCGACGCAGCGCAGGAAGTTCATCGGCGGGGAGCCGATGAATGAGCCCACGAAGACGGACGCGGGACGGTCGTAGATCACGCCCGGAGTGTCGACCTGCACGATCTCGCCGTCCTTCATGACCGCGATCCTGTCCCCCATGGACAGGGCTTCGATCTGGTCGTGCGTGACGTACACGGTGGTCCGCTTCACCTCTCCATGCAGCCGCTTTAACTCCGCGCGCGCGTGGAGGCGCAGCAGCGCATCGAGGTTCGAAAGGGGCTCGTCCATGAGCAGCACCGGCGAATCCGTGACGATGGCGCGCGCGACCGCGACGCGCTGGCGCTGTCCACCGGAGAGCTGACCGGGATAGCGGTCCAGGAACGGCTCGAGCTGGAGCAGCTCCGCGCCTTCGCGCACGCGCCGCTGGATCTCGTCCTTCGGCTTCTTCCGCATGCGCAGGCCGAACGCGATGTTGTCGTACACCTTCATGTGCGGGAAGACCGCGTATGACTGGAAGACCATCGCGATGTTGCGATGGCGGGGAGCGAGGTCGGACACATCGCGCTCGCCTATGCGGACGGCCCCGCCATCGATCTGTTCGAGCCCGGCCAGGCAGCGCAGGAGCGTCGTCTTTCCACAGCCCGACGGCCCGAGCAGGACCATGAACTCGCCGTCGGCGACCAGCAGGTCGACGTCCCGCAGAGCCGTCGTCTTGCCGTAGATCTTGCGGACGCTTTCGAACCCGACGCTTGCCATCAGCTCACCGCCCCGGTCCCCAGAGGTTGAACAGGTACTTCCGCATGAAGAAGATGAAGAACACCGACGGAATGATGAGGAAGAAGCCGCCCGCGAACCGGAAGTAGAGAGGCGAGGAGTTGAGCGACGCCAGCACCTGCGCCGGCAGCGTCGTATTGCGCACGGTCAGGATCGTTGCCGCGAACACCTCGTTCCAGCTCGTCACGAACGCGAAGATCGCGGCCGCCGCGAGCCCCGGCAGCGCCAGAGGCAGCGCGACACGCAAAAACGCGCCAATGCGCGAGGTGCCGAGCGTCTGGGCAGCCTCCTCGAGCTCGCGCGACACGCCCTGGAACACGCCGGCGGTGACGATGACGACGAAGGGCACGACCATCGCGCTGTGGATGATGATCACACCTTGCAGCGTGTCGTACAGGCCGAGGCCGATGAACGTCACCGCGAGCGGGATCGAAAGGATCGCGATCGGGAACATCTTCGAGATGAGGACCGCGAGCTGGAACGAGTCGCGTCCCGGGAAGCGGAAGCGCGCGAGCGCATACCCGGCCGGCGCGCCGATGAGCAGCGCGACCACGATCGTGCCGAGTGCCACGATGATGCTATTTCGGACGGATGACAACACGCCCGTCGAGTTGACAAAAAAGCTCATGGTGTCGGTCGAAAAGCGCGTCGGCAGGAGCGGTTTCGGGTACTCGGAGATCGCGCTGCGCTCGCTGAACGCGGCCAGGGCGATCAGATAGATCGGCACGAGCGTCCAGAGCGCGAGCAGCCCCGCGGCGCCATAGAGCAGGACCTTGTCGATCACGAAGCCGCGCGAGCGCGCGCGTCGGACCGGAGCGGTGGCGGCGTTCATCGCGCAAGCTCCGCTTCGCGGACCCGCAGGAGGCGCAGGTACACGATGGTGATGCTGATCGTGAGCACGAGGATGAGCGCAGCGAAGGCGGCGGCCACGCTCTCGTTGCGATTGTTGTAGTACCAGTCGTAGGCCTCGTAGCCGAGGACGGGAAGCTGCCGGCCGGCCAAGGCGAGCACCACGGCGAACGTCTGGAACGCGAAGATCGTGCGAATGATGAGCGCAGACTGCAGGCTCGGCTTCAGCATCGGGAGCACGACCTGGAGCGTGCGGCGCCAGCGGTTGGCGCCGAACAACTCGGCCGCCTCGAAGAACTCCCGTGGAATGACCTGAAGTCCGGCAAGGAGGATCACCAGCACGATCGCCGTGGCGCGCCACGACTCCGCGACCACGACGGCCATGAAGATGTACTGCAGGTTCTCGTAGGAGAGATACGCGACAGGTTCCCGGATGAGCCCGAGCCCTTGGAGCACGCCATTGAGGTAGCCGTTCTCGGTGAAGATCGAGAGCCACACGATGCCGGCCGCGAGGTCCGAGATCGCCAGCGGGAGGGCGAAGATGTACAGGAAGATCCCATGGCCCCGGAAGCGGGAATTGATCAGAAGCGCCATCGCGAGCGCGAGGCCCATCTGGATGGGCACGAGCGCGATCAGCAGCAGCACGGTGTTCCGGAACGACTCGACGAAGGCGACGTCGTTCACCATGCGACGGTAGGCGTCAAGGCCAAGCGAGCCGTCGGCGGCCTTGAACGACAGCAGGACGGCCTGGGCGACGGGCAAGAGGATGAGCAGCGCGAGGAAGATGAGCGTCGGAGCGAGCAGGCCGAGCGGGAGGGCCGCCTCCGACCGGAAGATCGTCGCCGGGAACGGTGTGGCCCTCCGCGCTCCGACCGCCATCTAGGTCACTTGACCTGGCAGGGGCCGGTGCTGGCCGGATCCGGTTTCCAGCAGGGCGCCTTGGAGTCGGTCATCACGCGCTGGAGGTTCGCCCCCTCCTCGCTCAGGACCTTCTGGATGTCGTCGTTCTTCACGATGATCCGCTGGAATGTGTCCAGCTGGACCTTGTTGAACTCCCCGCCCTTCGCGCCGAGCCCGATGGGCAGCAGGGCGACCTTCGCGTCCGGCGACTTCGATTGCGCCTGGACAGCATCCGCCTCGATCTTGAGGTGGGCCGCCAGGTCCTGCGGCAGCGGCTTGTCGAGCACCGGGAAGAACGCGACCGCGTTGAGGGTCTTCGCCTGGACCTCGGGCGAGGTCATGTAGTCGATGAGCTTCTCGGCCCCGGCCTTGTTCGGCGAGTTCTTCGGGATGCCGAGCCCCGCGAGGACCGACATGTAGTAGAGGCCCTTCGGTCCCTTGGGTGCGGGTACGCCGATGAAGTCATTGGGCTTCTGCTTGAACGCGTCGACCAAACGGGCAACGTGGTCGAAGCCCACCCACACCTCACCGGAGAGCAGCGACTCCTGCATGAAGTCGATCTGCACCGACTGGGGATTCACGTACTGCCACATGTCCTTGAAGTCGCGCCACATGCTCACCGCGTCAGACGACTTGTACGTGGTCACGAGGCCGCCCGTGTACGCCGGGTACAGGTAGCCCTGAATGAAGCGGTGCAAGAGCGACTTCGGCCCGGCCGGGAAGCCGCACCGCTTCTTCCCGGTGCGGTCGGCGATGTTCTTGCACCACTCGCGAAGCTGCGCGTAGGTCAGATCCTCGGCCTTCGCGCCCGACGGCAGGTACTGCAGCGCCTGCTTGTTCACGCCCATGATGTACGTGGCCTGCATCCACGGGATGTAGACCTGACGGTTCGTGCCGATCTTGCCGAGATCCATGAACTCCTTGGGAAAGCCCCGGTCCTTCAGCTTTTCCGCCAGCGGCGTGAGGTCCTCGAAGATGCTCGGATCGGTAAAGCCTCCGAAGTCGCCGTGGAGTCCGCCGACGATACCGATCGTCCCCTTGCCGCCCTTCGACTCCGCCACGATGCGGTCGTTGAAGGGACCGAGCTCCGATCCGACGAAGTCGACCTTCGCCGTGGTGAACCCCGTAAGTATCTGACTGCGCACCGCCTCCGCCTCGGTGACCGTGTTGAACTGCGTCGAAAGGAAGGTGAACGGCTCGCTCGAGACCGCGTCGGCGCCCGTCCCCGCAGGTTGCGCGGCGGGTGCGGAGCCGCACGCCGTGGCCACGATGGCCGCCACCATGAGGAGCCCTGTCGCCGCGCGTAGCTGTCGCATCTCCACCTCCGTATTCGTCCGGGGCATGACTATATGCGCTCCCCGGAACCGGAGAACGGGGTCGCGTCGGACTTTATGCGTCCGCGTACGAGAGCGCGACCTGTAGCACCTCGCCGGGCCGGGCAAGCAGGGTGAAGGCCGACGCCGCGTCCTCGACGGGCACGCGCACCCGCGGAAGGCCGCCGAGGACCACCGCGCCGCGCCGCGCGAGGTCGATGCCGAACGCCCGGAGCGTCTGCATGGTCCAAGGCGGGTGCGGGTTCCCGATCTGGCCGGAGCGGACCGTGACGCCGTTGTGGTGGAACTCGTTGCCGAGGAATAGCCCCGCGGCCTGGCCCTGGTAGAAACCGACCGCGACGACGGTCCCGCCGCGCTTCACGATCCGGATGGTCTCGTTCAGAGCGGCGCTGCTGCCCGTGCACTCGAAGGCGACCGGGATCCCGTCCGCACCGTGTTTTCGTTTCAGACGCACGGCAACGTCCGAATCCGTGGCATCCACCGGAACGAGACCGAGACTCTCCGCGATCGCCAGCCGCGCCGGCACCCGGTCGACCGCGTACACGACCGTCGCGCCGCCGGCGCGCGCGACCTGCGCGACGATGAGTCCCACGGGACCGCAACCGAAGACCACCGCCGGTACGCCGACGTGGTGGTCCTCTGCGTAGGCGACGGCGTTCACGCAGATCGGGAGCATGTGGCCGAGGTCGACGCCGTCATCGAGGTCGAGCTCGGGCGGCATCAGCTGGGAACGCGCATCCGCCGCCGGGAGCGCGGTGAACTCGGTGTGCCGCCACTTGCCGAAGAGGCGGCAGCCCGGGACGACATCGGCCACGGTGCTGTCCACCACCACCCCGGCCGCGCGGTAGCCGAAGACGATCGGTCCGGTCTGCGACGGCGCACCGGAAAGGAACAGCCGTAGCTCGGGGTCCCAGCGCTCGCGCAGGTGAGGGTTCGTCGGCTGCGCACCGAGGTAGGTCATTTCGGTGCCGGGGCTGATCGCGGATACCGAGGTGCGCACGCGGACCATGCCGTCCGCGAGTGGCGCCACTGGATAACGGTGGCACTCCAGTTCACCCCCGAGGGTGATCCGCACCGTGCGCCCGCCGATCTCCCCTCGCTCAGCGAGCTCGTCGGCCGATACGGGCGCGCTCACCCGCCGTCAGCCTCATCGCCCTGCTCCGCGGCGGACCGAGCGGCCGCGAACCCGGCCTCGACCATCTTCGCGCGCACGTAGGACACGGCACGAGGAAGCACGACGGCCGCGTCGCCCGACAGCCCCGCGCACTCGAGCGACGCATAGCCTGAATAGCGCATCCGCGCCAACGCCGAAAAGATGGGGACGAAATCCAGATGACCCATGCCGGGTTCGAGGCGCTGCGAGTCCGCGAGGTGCACGTAGCCGAGCTGGTCGCCCGCCGAGAGCAGGGCGGCCCCGATATCGGCCTCCTCGATGTTCATGTGAAAGGCGTCGCCCATCACCCGGACGGCGCGGCTTCCGACGCGCGCGCGCAGGCGCAGCGCGTCCTCGATCGTCACGCAGACGTCGTTCTGGTAGCGGTTGATCGGCTCGATGTACAGGAGCGCCCCGGCACGCTCGGCGCGTGCCGCGAGCTCCGTCATGGCCTCGACGAAGATCGCCTCGTCGTCGTGCCGCGTCCGTCCGGTCGCGATGCCCGGGAGGTGGCGCGTGCGGCCCCAGATGGGGACCACGACGCAGCCGGTGCCGAGCTCGCCGGCGAGGTCCAGCAGACGCGCGAGGTCGCTGCGCGCCCGGGCAGCCTGCTCGGGGTCGGGATCGATCAGCCAACCGCGGTATCCACCGCAGATCGCGGACACGGGGATCCGCTCGCGGATCGCCTCACGTGCCTCATCGAAGGCTGGCCGCTCCGAAAGCTCGATGGCGTCGAAGCCGTATCGCAGCGCGTTGTCGTAGCGCTCGCGCGGGGAGGGGCCGGGCACGAGGCGGTCCTGGATCGATAGGCGCAGGCGCGCCGGTGCGTCCCTCACCGGACGGTGGCCCAGGTGTCGCGGCGCGCGCTCTCGAGCGCCGCGGCGACGAACCGCAGGTGCCGCACTCCATCGTCGAAGGTCGGCAGCGGAGCCGTCGGGGCGCGCTCGTCTTCGCTGATGGTCGCGTAGACGGCGGCGAACAGGTTCGTCCGGCTTTCGTTGGGTCCGCCAGGCAACGCGGCGAGGGCGCGCGCGGCGTCCGAGATAAGGTGGCCTTCGCGTGTGATGCGTGTCAGGCCCCGCGCCCGAGTGCCCAGCCACAGCTCGTCGGGACGCTCCCGGCGCCATGTCGCCGAGCCCGCGGATCCGTCGAGCGAGAGCTCCATGTCGCCGCGGTGTCCTGCGGCGGCCTGCGAGACAACGCACGTCCCCTGGATCCCACCGGCGAAGCGGAGCAGGAGCCCCGCGTGGTCCTCGGTCGGACGCTGGTGCAGCTGGCCTACCTGCGCGGAGACCGCCGCGAGATGCTGACCCCCGATCATCTCCGCGAGGTCGATCCAGTGTGTGCCGATATCGGCGATCGTCCGCGAGGCTCCGCCGCGCCCGGGGTCCAGGCGCCAGTCGACATCGGCCTCCAGCAGCAGCCAGTCCTGGAGGTACGAACCCCGGACCGCGTGCACCATCCCCAGCTCCCCTGCGGCGACCCGCGCCGCGAGCTCGACGACCAGCGGGTGAAAACGGTAGTTGTGGCAGAGGACCGCGAGCCGGCCGGAACGCCGGGCCAGCGTCGCCAGGATCTCCGCCTGCGCGGCATCGAGAGCCAGCGGTTTCTCGCAGACGACGTGCTTTCCCGCGTTCAACGCGGCGCTCACCAGCGGCACGTGCAGGTCGTTGGCGGCGCAGACGTGGACCACGTCGATGCTGGGATCGGAGAGCGCCGCCGGATCCGCCGCGATCGCCGTGCCGCTCAGTGGCCCGGTCACGCTCACGCCCAGGTCGCGTAGCGCCAGAGCGTGGCGCAGCCCCGCCTGCCCCATGCCCACGACCGTCGCGCGGAAGTTTCCGAACACGCGCCAATTGTGCCGGTGAGGGAGGAGCGATCCCGAAGTCCACCGACGGGTGTGGGGGCCCGAGGGCTGCCGCGACATCGACCGCAGCGTCGCGCGGCCGGCCGGGTCTACGAGCACGTGTTCCCTCGGCAGGCGGCGAAGATCCCGACGAGTACGCCAGTTGCCGAAGACCCGCGAAGCCCCGGGCGGCATACCGACCTACGATCGCGGGCGATGGCGGAGATCGTTCCCTTCCACGGGCTGCGCTACGACGAGGCGAAGGCGGGGCCGCTCGGCGACGTCATCTCGCCGCCGTACGACGTCATCTCGGACGCGCTGCGCGACAAGTTGTACGAACGGAGCCGATACAACGTGGTCCGGGTCGAATACGGCCGCCTGGAGCCGGGCGATGGTCCCACGGCCGACCCTTATGCGAAGGCGAGGGAAACGCTGGAGGGCTGGATCAGAGACGAGGTGCTGCGGCACGACAACACACCAGCCTTCTACCTCTACGACCACTACTTCGAGCACGGCGGCAGGCGCCTGCGGCGCCGCGGGTTTCTCGGGGCCCTGCGCCTTTACCAGGAGGGCCGCGGCATCGTGCGTCCGCACGAGCTGACGTTCCCGAAGGCGAAGGCCGACCGCCTGCGACTGCTCCGCGCGACGCGGGTCAACACCAGTCCGGTGTTCGGGCTTTTCGCCGATGACCGCGGAGAGGTCGCACGAGCGCTCGAGGCCTGGATGAGCCGAGGACCAGCACCGATGGTGGCTGAAGCGCGGGTCGGCACCGAGCGCCACCTGGTGTGGCGCCTGGACGACAGGGTGCTGACGCGTAAGCTGGCCGGCCTCCTCAAGGATGCGCGCGTCTACATCGCCGACGGACATCACCGTTACGAGACCGCGCTCACGTATCTCGACGACGAGCGGAAGGCGGGGCACATCGAGATCGAACAGGACAGCCCCAACTACGTGCTCGCGTACCTCTGCCCGCTCGATGACCCTGGTCTCCTGATCCTCGCGACGCACCGCATCGTGCGCGGCGGCGACGCCGTTCTCGACGAGCTCGTCGAGCGAGGGTTCGACGCGGCGCCCATCGATGCCGGGGCGCTCGGCGACACCCAGCCCGGCATCGTGCTCGTGCGCGACGGCGCCTTCACCGAGCTGCGCCCGCGGTCGGATGCCGACCTTTCGGCCCTCCAGGAGGCGTGGCGCACGCTTCCCGTCGCGCAGGCCGAACACCTTCTCCTGGAGCCGGCGCGCGCGGCAGGCGCCGCGGTCGAATACGACCACGACGCGAAGAGAGCAGCTGCGGCCGCCGCGAACGGCAGCAGCGCGGTCCTGCTGCGCGGAGTCGATGCCGCCACGCTCCGGCGCGTCGCGGACGCCTGGCAGCGGCTGCCGCAGAAGACCACCTACTTCCATCCGAAGGTGCCCGCCGGCCTCGTGCTCCGGCCTCTGGGCGACTGACCGCGGCCATCCTTACGACGCGGTCCCGAGCCTCCTCCGCCCCAGGTCCGCGATCCCGCTGACGAACGAGAAGAGAGCTGCCATGACGAGCGCGCTCCCCGTG
>JBBQVQ010000017.1:0-49842 GCA_038211425.1 Candidatus Limnocylindria bacterium
CGTGTCGATCCCGCGGTGGTTCGCATTCGCGCTCGCCGTCCTCGCTTCGTGCTCCCCGGTCACCGATCAGCCCGCCGCGGGACCCTCGCACCTCCCCAGCGGCGCCGCGCAAACTTCGCCCTCGCCGACACCCGAGCCGACGCACGTCCAGTACTTCGTGCCGGTGACCAACGCGACCGCAGTGCGGGATGACGTGCCGCTCGCCGGCCTCACCGAGGTACTCGCTCCGACGTCCGAGTCTGTCGCGGTCAGGAAGCTCTTGCCGGCGGCGCGCGTGGAGGCGGTCGAGGATGCTGCGATCGTCCCGCGAGTGCGCGCCTCGGGGGGCGCGATCG
Source organism: Candidatus Limnocylindria bacterium (assembly GCA_038211425.1). Classification (GTDB taxonomy): domain Bacteria; phylum Chloroflexota; class Limnocylindria; order P2-11E; family P2-11E; genus JALYKU01. Next base: position 336 of record JBBQVQ010000017.1, read on the forward strand.
CACTGGTGCCGCCCGAGATCGTCGACGCGAGCGTGAAGACCCTGTCCGTGGACGGCAGGTTCTTCTGGGATCGATCGCTCGCGCTCGCCGACTACCCGCTCGCGGCCACCGAGCGCGGCGCCGCGCGACCGTTGGCGCGCGACCAGCTCTGGACCCTCGTCGCGGGCGGCGGGATCATCTTGGGTCGTGGCGTGCAGGAGCGCGTGGAGCGCTTCCACGACCCCGGCCGACCATTCGCGAGGGTGCGCGACCTCACGCGCGCCGCGGACGTGGCGCTGGCGACGTTGGAGGCGCCGCTCTCGGGGGAGGGCAACCGCTATTGCCAAACGTGCCTGGTCTTCGTCGGCAACGAGAGCTACATCAGCGGCATCGTCGATGCGGGCGTCGACGTCCTCAGCCTGGCCGCGAACCACAGCGGGGATGCCGGACCAGCGGGGGTGCTCGACTCGATCCGCGTCGCCCGGGCGGCCGGGATCGCCACCGTCGGCGCGGGTCCGGACGAGGCCAGCGCGCGGAAGCCGGCCTTCCTCGAGGTGCGAGGGCTGCGGATCGCGTTCCTCGCGTACACCGACGTCCCGCCGGCTTCGTACGGCGCGACTGCAACGCGGCCGGGTCACGCCCGCCTCAGCCACGACGACCCCAGCTACGAGCGCATCCGGGCCGAGGTCGCCGCCGCGCGCGCACAGGCGGACCTCGTCATCGTCGTGCCGCACTGGGGCATCGAGTACGAGGATCAGCCCCGACCTTGGATCCGGGCCGCGGCGACGGCCATGCTCGAGGCCGGCGCGGACGTGATCCTCGCCGACCATCCGCATTGGGTGCAATCCGTGGAGACGCGGAATGGACGATACGTCGCGTACAGCCTCGGCAACTTCATCTTCGATCAGATGTGGTCGGCGGAGACCAGGCAGGGCAGCCTGCATCAGCTCTTCTTCAGCGGCCGCAGGCTGGTCAGCGTGCGCGTTCGACCCACGCTGCTGGAGGACTACCACCAGCCGCGGCTGCTCGATCCGGGCGAAGCGGCCTACCAGCAGACGCTGCAGCGCATCTGGCGGCACTCCATCTTCGAGTAGGCCACCCCGTACCGGGCGCATCGACCGGGTTCCGCCGCCGCGAGCCGGGGGTCTCCGGTTCGGTGCGCCGGCGCCGCCGGGGCGTGCCCGACGGCGCCCGCCTCATCACCGGCCAATTACCATTGCCGATTCCCGACCCGGTAGCTCAGCGGATAGAGCAGCAGACTTCGAATCTGTGTTTGTCGGAGGTTCGAATCCTCTCCGGGTCGCCGTGCCCGTTCGATGGATGGGCGGGACACGTCACAAGCGGCACGAAATACGTGGCGATCGAAGGAGGACGCGAGAGAGCTCATGGAAGGCCGGATCATCAACCTCAAGATGTCCAACGGGGACACCGTGTTCGTGGAAGGCGAGATAACCGACCTCATGCGCATCCTCGAGGAGGGCCAGGCGCGGTTCATCCGCTGTGAGCAGGAGGGCGAGGCGTACTTCATCAACCGCGACCACGTCATGTGGGCGAAGCAACGGCAGGAATAACGCAGCGGCCGCGGGAATAAAGGGCTCATCGTCGTCCGACGAAAGACCCTTCGTGTGACCAAAGTTACGCCAATCGATGCGCATCCAGACGTACAATGACCTTGCCAAATCACACGGAACGGGGAACCCACCTACTGGGGCGAATCCTCCACAGGACGGGCGCCAAGAGCACGCCGCCCGAGCCCGACAGCTAACCTCGTCGGCTACGCGTGCGCACGCCAACGAAGGAGGTGCGCAATGACCCTGCTTCCCAATCCCAATATGTACGGCGCCAACTGCCCCTGCTGCGGCGCGCCCGTCGCGGCCCACTGGAAGTCCCAGACGGGCCCGATCTACTGCTCGCTCTGCTCGCGGGGCGAACACGACCACAAGCGCCGGTTCGACTAGGTCGCACAAGGACCAAAGCCCGGAAAAGAGAGAGAAAAGACAGACGGGAGGCCGTGTGCCTCCCGTCTGTCTTTTCGCGTCGCGAAAAAACCGCTACGGCTTCAAAGTCCCGATCTCGGAGCTCGTCCGGTGACGAGCGGCGCGGGAGCTAGGCCGGAGTGATCTTCTCCGCCTGCTCCTTGTTCCTGCGGGGGTCCGTACCGACTTCGTAGTTGACGGTCTGGCCCTCCTGCAGGGACTCGAAGCTGCCACCTTGGACCTGCGAGCGGTGGAAGAAGATCTCGCTGCCGTTCTGCTGCGCGATGAAACCGAAGCCGCGGTCGCCCACGAGCTTCTTGATCGTGCCTGTCGCCACGTTCGTCGTCCTCCGCGTGCCTTTGCACGCCCGTAGTTGTTGCGCCGCGCACACTATGGCACGGAACGGGCAGGCGCGCCCCTCTCCGCCGGCCGATCCCGGGAAGACCGTTTCACGATGTGGCACGGCACCGGCCGGCGTCGCCACCATCCGGGTCCCCCAAGCGCCGCGGCCGCTGACCGCCGGTGCGCCCGAGCGAGCCATCCCACCCCGGTCATCCCGGACCCCGGGGTCAGACGCTCTGACCTCGAGAGATCAGGCCGAACGTCCACGCCGTAGCATTCCGCGCACAAGCGTTCGGAGGGATCCGCATGGGCACCTTTCGCCTCATCGGCGCCACCTCGCTGGCCGTTGCCCTCGTCATCTCCGCGTGCGGCGGCGGCTCCGGGACACCCACCGGTGCGGGCAGCCAGGCGCCCAAGTCCGACATCAAGATCGGCGTCGCCATCTCGCTCACCGGATCGGGCAACGTCTACGGCCCGGTCCAGAAGAACGGGCTCGAACTCGCCGCCGAGCAGATCAACAAGGCGGGCGGGATCGACGGCGCGCAGCTGAAGCTCCTCGTCGAGGACGAGGCATCGGCCCGCGACCAGGGCATCACCGTGTTCCGCAAGCTCATCAACGAGGAGAAGGTCGCCGCGATCATCGGACCGACGCTCTCCGGCGTGGCCGCGGGCGCCCACCCCGTCGCGCAGGCGGCGGGCGTGCCGGTCGTGGCAGTCTCGAACACGGGCGTCGGCATCGTCGGCAAGTGCGACTACGGTCCCTGCGACTGGATCTTCCGCGCCTCGCTCGGCGAGGAGTCGGCGCTGCCGGCCGCGGTGAAGGCGGCCAAGGAGAAGCTCAACCTCAAGAAGGTCGTGCTCATGTTCGAGAGCGACCAGAAGTTCGCCGCCGACGGCGCCGAGATCTTCAAGAAGGCCGCCGCGGACAACGGCATCACGATCAGCAAGACGATCCAGTTCACCTCGAAGGACGTCGACTTCGCCCCGTACGTGACGCAGGCGAAGGGGGAGAATCCGGAGGCAATCTTTGACAGCTCCCTCGCGGGCACCGCGGTGAAGGTGTTGCAGGAGGTGGGGAAGCAGTACCCGAGCGGGCTGAAGGTGGTCGGCAGCAACGGGTTCAACTCACCCGCGGTCATCGCGGGCGCGGCAGCCGCCGCATCGAACCTCATCGTCGGCACGGCGTGGAACAAGGGGAGCACCGAAAAGGCGAGCCAGGACTTCGTCGCGGCGTACAAGGCCAAGTACAACGCGGACCCGGACCAGTTCGCCGCGCAGTCCTACACCGGACTGCTCGTGCTCGCGGAGGCGATGAAGAAGTCGGGAAACCCGAATGACCATGCCGCACTGAAGAAGGCGCTCGAGGGGATCAGCGGCCTCACGACCCCGCTCGGGAGCTTCTCGTTCACGCCGGAGCACGACGTGAAGCAGACGGTGTACGTCATGACGGTGCAGGGCGGACAGTTCGTCCCGTTCCAGTGACGATGCGGGCCTGAGCCCGGATGCCGGAGCAGCTGTATAACGCGATCTTCATCGGCAGCATCTACGCGCTGTTCGCGATCGGATTCGCGCTCGTCTTCAGCGTCCTCGACATCCTGAACCTGGCGCATCCGGCGGTCTTCATGCTCGGCGCCTTTACGGCACTGTTCTGCATGGCGACGCTCGGCCTTCCCGCCGGGGCGGCGGTGGTGATCGCGTTCGTCGCGACGGGCCTCTTCGGCATCCTCCTCGACCGGGTCGCCTTCGCCCCGCTGCGCCGGCGCGACGCGCCGCCGCTGTCGGCGATGATCTCGAGCATCGCGGTCGCGGCGATCATCGTCCGGCTCGTCGAGCTGCGCTACGGCACGGACTTCCTCTCGTACCCGCCGGAGAGTCTGCCGTCGCTCCCGTTCCAGGTCGGCGAGTCGCGCCTCGACGGCCTGCGGTTGGTGATCATCGGTGTCGCCTTCGCGTTCATGGTGGGTCTCACGTACCTCGTTCGTGGCACACGCCTGGGCCGCGAGCTCCGCGCGCTCGCGGAGAACCCGCGAGCGGCGCGGCTCCTGGGAGTGGACGTGGAGCGCGCGATCGCGATCACATTCTTCATCTCGAGCGGCCTCGGGGGCATCGCGGGAGTGCTCCTCGGCTTCGCGTACAACTCGATCTACCCGCAGATGGGCACGCTGTACGAGCTGAAGGCCTTCACGGTCATGGTCGTCGGTGGGATGGGGAGCCTGCCGGGAGCGGTCCTCGGCGCGTTCATCCTCGGCCTCGGAGAGGTCGCCAGCATCGAGTTCCTTCCCTCGGAATTCCGCGACGCCTTCGCCTTCGGGCTGCTCTTCCTCATCCTCGTCATCCGTCCACGCGGACTTCTCGGGCACAAGGCCGTCGACAGGGTCTGAGGTCAGGAAGTGATCGACCAGTTCCTCGCGACCTACTCGACGCTCCTCGCGACGGTGGGCATCAACGCGCTGCTCGCGATCTCCGTATGGGTGACGCTCTACGCGGGTCAGCTCACGCTGGGCAATGCCGCTTTCATGGGGATCGCGGCGTACACGTCGGCCCTCCTCACACTCAAGGCCGGGATGCCCTTCCCGCTCGTACTGCTTGCGGGTGGCGTCGTATCCGCGGTGCTCGCGGTGCCACTCGGGGTGACGGTGTTCCGGTTGCGCGGCGTTTACCTCGCGATCGCCACGATCGGCTTCGGCGAGGTCGTCCGGGTCGTCCTCCTCGCGATTCCGATCACCGGTAAGGCGCTCGGACTGAACGGCATCCCGCCGAAGACCGAGCTCTGGCACATCGCGTTGCTCCTTACGGTCACCGCGTACGTCCTCGGGCGCGTCCGCGCGTCGACCGCCGGACGCGCCTGGGCGGCCATCCGTGAGGACGAGGTCGCGGCGGCGAGCCAGGGCATCGCGGTGCGCCGCTACAAGCTCGCGGCGTTCGTGATCGGCGCATTCGTCGCCGGCATCGCGGGCGGGCTTTCGGCGCACCTCAACTTCGCGATCGAGCCCGGCGACTTCGGCTTCGTGCGGGCCGTCCAGATCCTGGTCTTCGCGGTGGTCGGCGGGATCCCGAGCGTCCTCGGCCCGATCGTCGGCGCTACCCTCCTGACGGCGTTGCCCGAGCTGCTCCGTCCCTTGCGCGACTACCGCGACGTGTTCCAGGGCGCGATCCTGCTCTTCGTGATCGTCTTCCTGCCGCGCGGTCTGGTGACGCTCGCGACGCTCGGACGGACGCGCCGTCTCGCGCGGATCGGCCAGCTCGATGCCGCTTGAGGCGACGTTCGCATCGATCGGCCTCCAGACCTTCGCTACGCCCGGGCGCCCGCGCCGCCTGGCTCGGATCGGTCGGCTCGATGCTGCTTGAGGTGACCGGACTCACCAAGCACTTCGGCGGCGTGAAGGCGGTGGAGGCCGTCGATCTCGGCGTCGACCCCGGGCAGGCGCTGGGGATCATCGGCCCCAACGGCGCGGGGAAGACGACCCTCATCAACCTCATATCGGGTCACTTCCGGCCGGACGCCGGCCGCGTCCGCTTCGATGGCGCCGACGTGACCGGCCTGCAACCGCACGTTTTGACCGGTCGGGGCATCGCCCGCACCTTCCAGGGTGTCCGGCTTTTCAAGGGGCTCAGCCTGCTCGAGAACATGCTCGTCGGCCGGCACGTGCGCATGCGCTCCGACGTTCTCGCGCGCCTCGTCCCGCTGCGCCGCGCAACCTCGACCGATGAGACCCGGGTGGTCGCGCTGCTGGATCGCGTCGGTCTCGCCCGGCGCGCGCGCGACCTTGCCGGCGAGCTCTCGTACGGCGACCAGCGGCGCCTCGAGGTCGCCCGCGCGCTCTCCTCCGAGCCGAAGCTCCTCATCCTTGACGAGCCCGCTGCCGGAACGAACCGCGCCGAATCGGCCGCGCTGCGGGACCTCATGCGCGATCTGCGCGCGGAGGGCCTCGCCATCGTGCTCATCGAGCACGATGTGAGGCTCGTCATGGGCGCGTGCCAGCGAGTCGCGGTGCTGAACTTTGGCCGCAGGATCGCCGAGGGTACGCCGGCCGAGGTGCAGGCCGACCCCGGAGTACGCGAGGCCTACCTCGGCACCGAGGAGGCGACGGCTTGAGCGAGCCGGTTCGCAGCCGCCGTACCACAGGACGTGAAGGATCCGGTGCCGCAACGCCGCGACCCCGTTGGGCGCCGCGGAGCCCCCGAGAGCGATGAGGTGAACGAGCCGCTCCTCGATGTGGTCGACCTGCGCGTCCGCTACGGTGCCGTCGAGGCCGTGCACGGGATCTCGTTCAGCGTGGGAGCGGGTCAGCTCGTCGCGCTCATCGGGGCGAACGGCGCGGGCAAGACGAGCACCCTCGCCGCGATCTCGGGGCTCGTTCGCGGCGCCTCCGGCCACGTCCGCCTGGAGGGCCGCGACATCCTGGGGTCGCCGTCGCATCGCATCGTGCGCGCCGGTGTCGTGCAGGTGCCCGAAGGCCGCGAGGTCCTCGCGCGGATGTCGGTCGAGGAGAACCTGCTGCTCGGTCAGCGCGCACACGATGGCGGGGCGGGCGCGATCGATGAGATGTACGCGCGCTTCCCGATCCTCGGCGAACGCCGGCGCCTCGCCGCGGGCAGCCTGTCTGGCGGTGAGCAGCAGATCCTCGCGATCGCAAGGGCGCTCCTCGCGCGCCCGCGCGTCCTTATCCTCGACGAGCCTTCGCTGGGCCTCGCGCCGAAGATGGTCTCCACCGTCTTCGCGATCCTCGCGGAGCTGAAGGCGGCCGGGACCACCATGCTGCTCGTCGAGCAGAACGCGCTCCGCGCGCTGCGCCTTGCCGACCGCGCGTACGTGATGGACCTCGGCACGATCACGCTCGCCGGCACCGGCGCTGAACTGCTCCACGACGAGGCCGTCGCGCGGACGTACCTGGGAGCGTGACCAAAGGCACCGACCCGACGCGCGCCGTCTGCCTGGTGAACCCGGCGGCCGGCGGCGTCCCGACCGCCGCGGAGCTCGAACCGATGTTCGCAACGCTTCGCTCCGCCGGGTTCCAGCTCCGCGTCGTCGAGCTCAGCGCCGACGGGCCAGCGGCCGAGGAGCTGGCGACCGACGCGATCTGGAACGGAGAGGGAGCCGTATTCGCCGCCGGGGGCGATGGGACCGTCGGCGGCGCTGCGCGCGCGGTCACGGGCACCGAGGCGACGCTCGGAATCCTCCCAGCGGGCACGTACATGAACATCGCTCGGGCGATCGGGCTGCCCCGCGGCGATCTCGCAGCCGCCACCGAGCGCATCGCCCAGAAGCGCGTGCGCCAGCTCGATGTCGGCCGCGTCGCGGGCCGGCTTTTCTTCGAGGCCGCGGGTGTCGGTCTCGACGCCGACGCATTCGGAGCCGGCCGCGCGCTCCAGCGCCGCGAACATGCTCTCGTCCGCAGCGCGCTCCACGCGCTCCTGGCTCGTCGCGGCGCGCGGCTGCAGGTCGAAGTCGATGGCCGGCGCAGCAGGCACCGCTGCCTGCAGGCGGTGGTGTCGAACGGCCCGTTCTACGGCTGGGGCTTCGAGGTGTCGCCGGGTGCGATCCTCGACGACGGAGAGCTCGATCTCGTGCTGTTCTCCGACAATCGCGTGCGCGTCGTCCGGGAGTTCATCGCAGCGGTCGTCGGTCGCGACCGTCCCCCGCGCGGCCGCCGTTATCGCGGCCGGCGCATCACTCTGCGGAGCCGCGAACGCATCCACGTGCACGCGGACGGCGTACCGGTTGGTGAGCTGCCGCAGACCTTCGAGATCCTGCCGGGCGCGCTGCGCGTCTTCGTCTGAAAGTTCATTTCGCAGTCCGACCTTCGGCCGCGCGACCGGCGAACAGCGAGCGAACGGTCGGCGTGTTGCGGAATCCATCCTCGAGCGCGCGATCAGCGAGCGTCGACGCGATCCGTTCCACGATGCGCCTTCCCTCCGCGCGCGCGCCGCTGGCCTCCTCGGCGTGTCCGAGCGCATCCTCGACGGCAGCGAGCGTGGCGAGGATCTCCCACGTGATGCGGTCCTGTCGGCGCGCGCCTGCCATCGCCGCCGCGCGCTCCAGCGGAACGCGGGGATCGGCTGCGCCTTTCCCTTCGCGACGATCGCTTCCTCGGGCCCGTACTCGATGGCGGCCCGCGTGAGCCGCTCGGTCAGAATGCCCACGACGATCTCTCCGGGTGCGGCGTGCTGCTGCAGCCGGGCCGCGACGTTGATGGCGTCGCCCGTGATCGGGAACCGCTGCTCGGACCCTTCCGCCACGACCGCCTCGCCGCTGTTGATCCCGATGCGGACGGCGAGGTCGATGTCGAGGTCGCGGTCGAGTCCCCTCACGAAGTCCTGGATGGCGAGCCCAGCCCGCACCGCGCGCTCGGCGTCGTCCTCGTGCAGCTGCGGTGTTCCGAACACCATGACGATCGCGTCGCCGATGAATTTCTCGATCACGCCCGCGTACGTCGCCCCGATCTCCTCTGCGCGCGTGAAGTAGCGGCCGAGAGCGGCGCGGACGATCTCGGGGTCGTACGTCTCGCCGAGGACGGTGGAGCCCACGATGTCCGCGAAGAGGACGGTGACGAGCTTTCTCTGCTCGGGCACACTTCGAGTCTACGAGCGCGCACATCTCGCGCGGCCCGGCCTTCGTCGGGCATCGCCGCGGGCTCAGTCGGGGTCGAGCACCTCCGTCGCCGCGGGGTAGGTGCCGAGCTCCTGGACCCACGCGCAGCACGTCCGCATGAGCGCCACCGCCTCGCAGGATGGAGATGTGTCGGGATCGCCTTCGAAGTCGAGATAGAAGACGTAATCCCACGGCGCGTCGCCGCTGGGCCGAGACTCGATCTTCGTCAACTGCAGCCCCGCCGTCGCGAAAGGCTGCAGCGAGCGCAGGAGTCCTCCCGGGACGTTCGCGGTCGCGTACACCAGGCTCGTCTTGTACGTGCCCGCGCGCAACCGCTCGGGGACGGCGTTCCGCGCCCACTCGGTGCCGCTCGACGCGAGCGCGAAGAAGCGCGTGAAGTTGTCGGTCGCGGTCTCGATCGATTCCGCGAGCACGGCGAGCCCGTACCGCTTGGCGGCGCGCCGGCTCGCGACGGCTGCCACCGTCGCGTCGCCTCCGGCCGCGACCTGCGCGGCGGCCCCGGCGGTATCGAATGAGACCTCGGGCTCGATGCCGCGCGCGCGGAGGAACTGCTCGACCTGGGCAAGCGCCTGCGGGTGTGACCTCGCGACCCGCACGCCGCCGATCTGCGCGCCGTCGAGCCCGAGGAGGCAGTGCCGCACGCGCACGATCGCTTCCGCCACGATGCGGAGCGAGCCATGTTGGCGAAGCAGGTCGTAGACGTCGGCGACCGGGCCCGCGTGCGTGTTCTCGACGGGGACGACCGCCGCGTCCGCCTGGCCGGTCTCGAGGGCCGAGAAGACATCCGCGAACGTGTGGCGCGGCCAAAGATCGGCGCGGGGGAAAAGAGCGGCCGCGGCGGCTTCCGAGTACGCGCCGGGGAGGCCCTGGTAGGCGACGTTCACCGGTCGCCGTACACGGGCGTACGCCACTCGGGATGGCGCCGATCGTCACCGCGCGCGACGGCAAAGTACGACGAGGCGATGCGCGCGGCGAGTGGTCCGACAGCGCCGTCGCCGATCGGCCGTCCGTCGATGCGCACGCACGGCGCCACCTGCGCGCCAGTGCCGCAGAAGAAGACCTCCTCCGCCACGAACAGCTCCGAACGGTCGATCTGCCGCTGCACCGTCTCGAGACCGAGCTCCTCCCGTGCGAGGACCATCACGCAGTCGCGGGTGAGTCCCTCGAGGATGTCGTCGGTGACGGGCGGCGTGACGAGCACGCCGTCGCGGATCATGAACAGGTTCGCTCCGCCTCCCTCTGAGACGTGCCCATCGCGCGTGACGAAGACCGCCTCGTCGGCGCCGTTGTCGTGCGCTTCGTCGACCGCGAGCGCCGTGTTGATGTACGAGCCCGACACTTTTCCGCGCGCCGGGATCGCGTCGTCGCTCGTGCGGCGCCAGCTCGACGTCCGCGCCGTGAGTCCGCCAACCGGCAAATACGCGCCCATGGGGAACGCGTACATGCCGAAGCCGTCGCGCAGACCGCCGAGAGTGACCTTCACTGCGCGCGCCGCCTTGAAAGCGAGCGGACGCACGTAGGTGTCCATGCGAAACTCAGAGCGGCGCAGCAGCTCGATGGCGAGCTCGGTCAGCTCTTCCGGCGTCGCCGGCAGACCGATGCGCACGATGCGGCACGACCGGCTCATCCGCTCGAAGTGTTCCCGCAGCCGGAACGCGTAGAGCTCTTCGTGTTCGGGGTTCCAGTACGCGCGGATCCCCTCGAAGACGCCCGTGCCGTACTGCAGTGCGTGCGTCGCGATGCTGACCTTCGCTTCGGCCAAAGGCATGAATTCACCGTCGAGGTATGCCCAGCCGGACTCGGCGATCTCCTGTGCCACCGGCACCGCCTGCGCTTCGCTGATCGACCTCGCCATGACACTCCTCCTGTCCGCGGGAACGAAAAAGCCCCCCGTTTGTCGGGAGGCTTCGCGCTCTTGAGCTGATGCCGGGGGCTCTCTAGCGCGCGCCTCCTTCACCCGCTCCTCCAGGGAGCAGGCCAAAGACGAACGCGAAGACGATGCGACCCATCGAATGTCGAAAGCTACGCGCTCCCGCCAGGCCGGTCAAGGCGGCGGTATGCGGTCTTGGGAAGGAGATCGGCCGCACGGGTCGCCTACGCCCGGGCCACCGCCTCTTCGCGATCCCAGAGCCGCCGCGCGAGCTCCAGCGCGACCACGTCGAGGACGAGCAGACCGAGAGGGACCGCGATGAGCAGCGTGTCGCGCATGTCGCTGCCGAGGATGCCTCCGATCAGGCCGCCGAATGCGATCGCGAACCCGGCGATCACGAAACCGCCGATCTGCTGCGCCGCTCGCTGCGTAGCGACGCGCGCCGACGCGACCATCACCACGCTCGTCAGCGTCAACACCACCAGGAACGACAGGATGGCGAGCCCGAACAGGAGCGTGGCCGGCAGCGCCGTCGCGACCAGCGCCGGCCCGTACAGCACCCGCGCGGTGACGTCGTACACGGCGATGGCGACCCACGACAACGCCGTGGCCGGGACAGCCGCGGCCGCGAACTTCCCTGCGACGATGTCGAGGTCGCGGATCGGAGCCGCCAGCAGCGGGATCAGTGTCTGTGCCTCCTTCTCGCCGGCGAAGGAGCCCGCCGCCGCGTTCACCGCGCTCGCCGCCGGCAGGAGCGCGGCCTGCACGGCGAACACGAGGATGAGGGTCGCGTTCGGACGCCCTCCGCGGTTCACGAGGAGCAGGAGGACCGGCAATCCCGCGAAGAACAGGCTTCGCAGGAGGGAGCCGCGGTCGGAGAAGGTGTCGACCATCTCGCGCCAGGCGACCGCCCACGCCTTCCTCATGCGCGTGACTCCGCGATGATCGCCAGGTACGCCTCCTCGAGGGTGCGCTCCTCGGGACGGAGGCTCACGACCTGGAGGCCGCCATCCAGGAGCGCGCGAAGGGCCAGGCTGTTGGTCCGGGCGGCATCGTCCGTGGTCCACCGCAGCGTCTGGTGCCCGTCTTCCACCCCGCTCGCCTCGATCGCGATGCCGGCGCCCTGCAGCGCCCGCCGCGCCGCCTCGCCGTCCCCCGCGATCACGACGCTGAATGCCGGCCGCGCTGTCCGCCTGAGCTGCGCCGTCGGTCCCTCGCGCACGATACGGCCGCGGTCCACGATGACGACCCGGTCCGCGATGCGTTGCGCCTCATCGAGGTCGTGCGTGCACAGCAGGATCGCGCGATGCTGCGCCCGCAGCGAGACGATCAGATCCCGCAAGGTCTGGGTCATCTGCGGGTCGAGCGCGGTGGCAGGCTCATCGAGGAGCAGGACCGGCGGGTCGTGGAGCAGCGCCCGCGCGATCGCCGCCTTCTGCTTCATGCCGCGCGAGTACGCGCTCAGACGTCGGTCGAGCACTTCTCCGAGACCGAGGAGCTCGGCCAGATGGCGGATGCGCTCCTCAGGGGAGCGCACGTCGTAGAGCGCGGCGAAGAAGCGCAGGTAGCGGCGCAGGGTCATGCGCTCGTAGAGCCCCGGCGAGTCGGGTACGAGTCCGCACCGCGCCCGGACCCGCCCCGGCTGTTCGCGCACGGACAGGCCGGCGACGATCGCGTCCCCGCTGGTAGGCGCCAGGATGCCGCCGATGATCCGGCTCGCCGTCGTCTTCCCCGCGCCATTCGGGCCGAGCAGCGCGACGATCTCGCCCGGACCGACGCGCAGCGACGCCCCGGAGAGCGCCAGATGCGAGCCGAAACGCCGCGACAGGTCGCGGACATCGATCACCACACCAGTATCGTTCGCCCCGTGGACGTGGCCCTCTCGCTCCATGGCCGGCTCGCGACGGCGGTGGTCCTGTACCTGGTCGCCATGGGCATCTGGGGCATCGCGCTCGGCCTGCGCGCGAGCGGCCCCACACCCAGTTACTTCGGGGCGCTGGCGATCGCCGAGGGGATGGCTCTGGTCCAGGGCTTGGCCGGGATACCGATCCTCTTGTCGCGGTCGCCCGCGAACTCCCTGCACCTCTTGTATGGGGTGGCGCTCGCCGTCGCGCTGCCGATGGCCGCGACGCTCGTACGGGGCCGGCCGCCGCGCGCGACGGCGTTCGCCTTCGGCTTCATGGCGCTCTTCGCGGCCGGCCTCGCCATCCGCGGGATCACCACCGCGGTATGAGCGGGCGCTTCGAGGCTCCCAGGATGGACGACCGCCCGATATGTCGCCGGACGCGCCGCAGGAGCTGCACGCCGGCTCCTTCCATTTCAAGGTCGCCGGATGCGGCGTTCGTGCCCCGCGGTGGCGGAGTGGCGGGTATCGTGCGTCGCATGTGGGCCGGGGAGGGCATCGTCGTGGAGCACCTTTCCAAGCCCGATATGCCTCTGGCGATCCGCATCTCGTTCTGGTCGCGGCATCGCGACTCCGGAAGCGACCGGCTCGCGGACGCCCTGGCCCGCCACGCCGCGGCGGCGGCATGAGCCTCCTGGGAGGCCGCAGCGCCATCGTGACCGGCGGTGGTCACGGGCTCGGGCGCGCGATCGCGCAGGAGCTCGCCCGCCTCGGGGCCCACGTGGTCGTCGCGTCCCGGAACGCGCCGGAGCTCGACGACGTCGTGCTCGCGATAAAGCGCGCCGGCGGACGCGCGCTCGCGCAGACCGCCGACATCTCGGACGAGCGGCAGGTCCAGGAACTGGTGCTGGCGACGGAGCGGTGGGTCGGGCCCGCGTCGATACTCGTGAACAACGCCAGCGTGCTGGAGCCGATGGCGCCCCTCGTGCGCACTCGTGCGATCACGTGGCTGCGGACGCTGGCGATCAACGTCGGCGGTACCTATCTCATGACGCGCTCGGTCCTCCCCGGGATGCTCGACCGCAACTACGGGCGGATCGTGAACATCTCCTCGGGAAGCGCGGAGAAGCCGAGCGCGGGCTGGACCGCGTACGGCGCCTCGAAAGCGGCGGTGGAGCAACTCACTCGCGCGCTCGCGGTCGAGCTCGTCGGCACCGGCGTGACGGCTTCCGCGCTCCGCCCCGGCCTGATGGATACGCCGATGCAGGAGCGCATCCGCGGTGCCTCGCCCGATGATTTCCCTCGCGCCGGAGAGTTCCGCGATGCGCAGCGGGCTGGCAGGCTTCGCGACCCGAAGGAGCCGGCGCGCGCGGTCGCCTATCTGGCGTCATCGCGGGCCGAGAGGAACGGCCAGGTGCTCGAGTACGGGGACGCCGAGCTCGAAAGCGCCATCGGCGAAGCGCTCGGGGCGTCCCCCGCGGGGTGAGGGGCGCGGGCTCGCTCCTAGCGCGCGCTCCTGCCGCTCGGCTTGAACGCGCCCCGCTTGGAGATCGAGCGCCGCAGGAGCGAGTTAACGCCTTCGGGGTCGATCTCAGCGCGCTTGCCCAAGTCCTCCGAAGGCCGCCCGATCAGCCCGCATGTATCGCAATCGCCCATGCCGTTAAGGCGCGCGTGACAGTGGCTGCAATGGACCTCGAAGGCGCCGTGCGGCTTGAACAGCCCGAGTGTGTCCGCCTCACCGATGAGCGCGCTGGTCTCGGTTGACACGAGGGTGGCTCCCTTCTACGCGCTGAGGACCACGGATTTCTTCTCGAGGTAACCGTCGAGACCCTCGATCCCGTGCTCCTTGCCGAAGCCAGACTGCTTGAGCCCGCCGAACGGCATCTCGTCGTGCGCGACCTGGATCGCGTTGACCCACGTGTAGCCGGCCTCGATGTGCTCCGCCGCGCGCCTCGCCTTGGCGAGGTCCCGCGTCCAGATCGACGAGCCGAGCCCGTACACGCTCCCGTTGGCCTTCTCGATCGCCTCGTCGAGGTCCTTCACGATGAAGATCGGCAGCGCCGGACCGAAGACCTCCTCGGTCGCCATGCGCGAGTCCTCGGGCACATCCGTCAGCACGGTCGGCTCGAGGAACCAGCCCTTGTCGAACTCGGCTCCCTCCGGGCGCTTGCCGCCGGCGATGACCTTGGCGCCGCGACCGACCGCATCTGCGACCTGACCCTCGACCTCGGCGCGCTGCTTCTCGGTGTGGAGGGGACCCATCATCGCGCCCTCGGTCATGCCGTTCGCGACGCGCAGCTTCTGCGCGCGCCCGGCAATGAGCTTCATGAACTCCTCCGCGATCCCGCTGAACAGGTAGAGGCGCTTCACGGCGAGGCAGGCCTGGCCGGCGTTGAAGAATCGTCCGATGGCCACGGCCCGCGAGGCCTTCTCGAGGTCCGCGTCGTCGCACACGATGCACGGATCGCTGCCGCCGAGCTCGAGCGTCACGCGGGTCACGTTGTCGGCGGCGAGTTTCATGATCCGCTTGCCCGTCTCGGTCTGGCCGGTGAACGCGATCTTATCCACGCGAGGGTGACCCGTCAGGGCGTCGCCGATCTCGCTCCCGGCGCCGTGGACGGTGTTCAGCACCCCCTTCGGGAACCCCGCCGAATTGATCGCCTCGATCGCGCGCTGGGTCGCGAGCGGCGTGGTGGACGCGGGCTTCAGGACGACCGTGCATCCCGCGGCGAGGGCGGGGCAGACCTTGTTCGCCATGAGGGTGAGAGGGAAGTTCCACGGCGTGATCGCCGCGACGACGCCGACGGGCCGCTTGATCACCATGCCGAACGTGCCGGGATCGGCGAGTGTCACGTAGTCCCCGCGGATCTTGTCCGCGAGGCCCCCGTAGTACTCGAGGTTCGCCGCCACGCGCTCCGCCTCGATCGTCGACTCACGCAGCGTCTTGCCTTGCTCCAGCGTGAGGAGCTTCGCGATCTCCGGCACCGCCTCGCGGACCTTCGCCGCGGCGGCGAACAGGAGCTGCGCGCGCTTGTGGGCGGGCGATCCGGACCACTCGGGGAAGGCCCTCGCCGCCGCTTCGACGGCGGCGTCGACGTCGCTCTTCGCGCCCTTGGGCACCTGGTCCACGACCTCGCCCGTCGCGGGATTGCGCACGTCGAGCGTCGCGCCACCCTTGGCGTCGACCAGCTCGCCGCCGATCTGCATCTTCATTCTTCCCACCTCCGGCTAGAGTCTATGAAGTTTCGTGGGGGTGTGAGATGAGTGTCGTTCGCTTGGAGAAGCAGGGCAGCGTGGGGCATATCGTGCTCGACCGGCCGCCGGCGAACTCATACGACCGGCAGTTTCTCGATGATCTGTCGAGCGCGATCGACGACGCGCGCTTCGACCCGGAGGTACGCGCGATCGTCGTGCGCAGCGCGTCGGAGAAGTTCTTCTCCGCCGGCGCAGACGTCGCAATGTTCGCGAAGACGGACCCCGAGTATCAGTGGGCCTTCGTCGTCCACGCGAACGAGGTGATGTCGAAGTTCGAGCGCACCGCGAAGATCGTGACCGCTGTCATCGCGGGGCACTGTCTCGGCGGGGGACTCGAGATCGCCCTCTGCTGCGACTTCCGGATGGCCGCCGAGGGCTCATACCGGATCGGTCTTCCGGAGGTCACGCTGGGACTGCTTCCGGGCACCGGCGGGACGCAGCGCCTTCCGCGGCTGATCGGGCGGCAGAAGGCAATGGATCTCATGCTTCGCGGCACGCCGCTCTCGCCCGCGGAGGCGCTACCGCTGGGGATCGTCGACGAGATCCTCCCATCGGACACGCTGCTCGCGACCGTCCAGGAGCGGCTCGAAGGGTGGACCGCCGGGCCGAACCTCGCGATGGGCCAGATCAAGCTCGCGACAGTGCAGGGGGGCGGCATGCCGTTCGCGAGCGGTCTGGCGTACGAGCATCAGGCCGTCGGAAGGCTCTTCGCTTCGGAGGACGCGAAGGAGGGCGTCGCGGCGTTCGCCGAGAAGCGCAAGCCCTCGTACAAGGGCAGGTAAAGGCGCGCGCCCCTGCACAAGCTGCTGACGATGCGCGAGGCCGTCGCGCGTCACGTCCCCCACGGCACCTCGGTCGCCCTCGGTTGTGCGCTCGAGCCCGCGATCCCGTTCGCCTTCGCGCACGAGTGCATTCGGGCGGAAAAGCGCGGGCTGCGGTTGATCGGTCCGATCTCCGACATCGCCTTCGACCAGCTCATCGGCGCGGGATGCGTCGCGTCCGTCGACGCCGCGTGGATCGGGAACGTGTCGGCCGGCCTGGCGCATTGCTACCGGCGCGCGATGGAGCAGGGCGTTCCGCGGCGGCTCGAGGTCCGCGACCACAGCAACTTCACGATCGCGCAGGCGCTGCTCGCGGGCGCGCTCGGGGCGCCGTACCTGCCCACGCGCACGCTGCTCGGGAGCGACATCGCGCGCGCGAACGGAACGTTTCGGGAGGCGAATTCACCCTTCGACGGGACGCCGCTCCTCCTCGTACCGGCGATCGCGCCGGACGTCACGGTCATCGCATGCCAGCGTGCGGACACCGATGGCAACGCGCACCTGTGGGGGCCGTGGGGCGTATCGCAGGAGGCGGCGCTGGCGGCGCGCGCGGTCATCGTCGTCGCCGAGGAGGTCGTGGACCGCTCGGTGATCGCGAGTGACCCGAACCGCACGATCGTCCCTGGCACGAAGGTCGTCGCCGTGGTGGAAGAGCCAGGAGCCTGCCACCCGTCCCCCCTGCAGGGACGCTACCGGCGGGACCACGAATTCTTCCACGAGTATCACAAGGCGTCGCGCTCGGCCGAAGGCTTCGCCGTGTGGATCGACGAGTGGGTGAGGGGAGTGGCGGACCGGCGCGCGTACCTCGCGCGCCTCGGCGAGCGATGGCACGGACTGCGCGAGCCTGGGATCCCGGCGGCGGAGGTGAGGTACTGATGACACGCAATTGCAGGCATCTCGGCGCGCTGCCCGACGACGTGACCCCCAGCGGCGATGGGTGCGTGGAATGTCTCCAGTCCGGCGACGAGTGGGTGCACCTGCGGCTGTGCCTCACCTGCGGCCACGTCGGCTGCTGCGACGCGTCGAAGAACAAGCACGCGACACGGCACTTCGAGAAGGTCCGGCATCCGGTAATAAGGTCGTTCCAGCCGGACGAGAGCTGGGTGTGGTGCTTCGTCGACGAGGTCGGCTTCGAGTGAACGTGAGCCCCGGCGAGCTGATGGTCGCTCAAGCCGCCGCAGAGATCCGCGACGGCGAACGCGTCTTCGTCGGGATGCGCCTTCCGCTCATCGCGTTCGTCGTCGCCAAGCGCACGCACGCGCCGGACGCGGTGGGTCTGTTCGAGCTCGGGATCGTCCGCGACGAGCCCGCACCAGAGCTGCTGTACACGATGGGCGACACGCCGAACGTGGCGGGCGCTATCTGGTGCGCGAGGACGATCGACCTCATGGGTCTCCTCCAGCGGGGCGAGGTCGAGGCCGGGTTCATCGGTGGCGCGGAGATCGACCGGCACGGCAACCTGAACACGACGGCGATCGGCGCCGAGCGCGGCCGGCCGACCGTCCAGCTGCCGGGCAGCGGGGGCGGCGCGGACATCGCGAGCCTCGCGCACCGGCTCATCGTGATCATGCCGCACGACCGGCGGCGCCTTCGTGAGCGGGTCGACTTCGTGACGTCGCCCGGGTATGGGACCGGCGGCGACTGGAGGCAGCGGGTCGGACTGCCCCGTGGAGGGCCTTCCGTCCTGATCACGACGCTCGGGGTGTTCCGCTTCATCGACGGCGAGGCCCTGCTCGTCTCCTATCACCCGCACTCGAGCCTGCAGGAATGCATCGCGCAGACGGGCTGGCCGCTGCGGGCGTCCCCCGACGTGCGCGAGACCGCGACCCCCACTTCCGAGACGCTCGCCATCATCCGCGAGTACGACCCCGACGGATTCTGGACACGGCGCGGCGAGTGAGCGCGCCGGAACTCCCATAATCGCGGCCATGGCGGAGGTGCGGCTCCCTACTCTTCCCGATCGCTACAACGCGGCCGAGACATTCATCGACGCGCATCGCGGCGTCCGCGACGCGAACGTTGCGATCCGGTGCCAGGGCACGACGGTGACGTACGGCGAACTCGCGGCGAACGTCGATCGCGCGGGCAACGCGTTCCGCGGCCTCGGGATCCAGATCGAGCAGCGCGTCGTGATCATGTGCCTCGACTCGCCGGCCTTCGTCTACGCGTTCTTCGGAGCGATCAAGCTCGGAGCGATCCCGATCCCGACGAACACCATGCTGACGCCGCACGACCTGCGCTACATCCTGGCCGATAGCCGCGCGGTCGCCATCGTGGTGTCGGCTTCGCTCCTTCCGAAGGTGCTCGAGATTTGGCGCGATCTGCCGCGGCTGCGCCACGTGCTCGTGTCGGGCGAGGCGGCTCCCGCGGGGCCGGACCGTGCGTCGGTCGTCCCGTTCGAGGAGGCGCTCGCGGCCGCCGGTGCGGAGCTCACGCCGGCCGACACCACGCCGGACGACGCATGCTTCTGGCTGTACTCGTCGGGGACGACCGGTTTCCCCAAGGGCGCCGTCCACCTCCAGCACGACATGATCTGGTGCGCGGACACCTACGGCGCGCACGTGATCGGCACGAGCCAGCGCGATCGCCACTTCACGGTGTCGCCGCTCTTCCACGCCTATGGCCTCGGCAACGGCGTCTTCTTCCCGTTCCGCGTCGGAGGATCCACCGTCTACAAGCCGGAGCGGTCGACGCCGGAGGTCGTGTATGGGCTCGTCACGCGGGAGCGGCCGACCATCCTCTTCACCGCGCCGACGTTCTACGCCGCGCTGCTCGCGTACCCGGAGACGGACTTCGCGTACGACCTTTCGTCGCTCCGGTTCTGCGTCTCAGCCGGCGAGGCGCTGCCCAAGGCCCTCTTCGACCAGTGGAAGCGCCGCTTCCGTCTCGAGATCCTCGACGGCATCGGCTCGACCGAGATGCTGCACATCTTCATCTCCAACTTCCCCGGGCGCGCAAAGGGCGGCACGAGCGGGACGGTCGTGCCGGGATACCAAGCGAAGATCGTCGACGACGAAGAGCGGGATCTGCCGCCGGGCGAGACCGGCAATTTGTGGGTGTCGGGTGACAGCGCATGTGCCTATTACTGGAACAAGCATGAAAAGTCCAAGGCCACGCTGCGCGGCGCGTGGATGGTGACGGGGGACAAGTACCACCTCGACGAAGAGGGTTTTTATACGTACGAGGGTCGAAGCGACGACATGCTGAAGGTTTCGGGTCAGTGGGTCTCCCCTGCCGAGGTCGAGGCGGTGCTGATGGAGCACCCGGCGGTGCTCGAATGCGGCGTGGTCGGAACGAAGGACAAGGATGGGTTGACGAAGCCCCGTGCCTTCGTGATGCTCAAGAGCGGGCGGATCCCGACCGAGGACCTTGCCGATGAGCTCAAGGCGTTCGTGAAGGGTCGGATCACCCCGTATAAGTACCCACGCTGGGTCGAGTTCACCGACGACCTGCCGAAGACGGCCACGGGAAAGATCCAGCGCTACAAGCTGAGGGAACGGGAATGAACGAGCGGGTGCGGGCATGGAAGCAGGAGGCGACCGACGACCCCGACGGTTTCTGGGGTCGGGCGGCGGGCATGGTGCGCTGGGCGCGGCCTCACGACACCGTTCTCGAGTGGGAGCCTCCGGCGTTCCGCTGGTTCGTCGGCGGACGCACCAACCTCAGCTACAACTGCGTCGACGTCCACGTCGCCTCCGGGGAGGGAGACCGCGTCGCCCTGGTCGCGCACAACGAGCGCGGCGAGCGGCGCGTGCTCACGTACGCCGGGCTGCAGCGCGAGACGGTGCGCGTCGCGGCCGCGCTGCGGGGCCTCGGGATCGAAAAGGGCGACCGCGTGGCGATCTACATGCCCACGTGCGCGGAGGCGATCATCCTGATGCTCGCGGCCATCCGGGTCGGAGCGGTGATCATCGTGATCTTCGCGGGATTCGGGGCGGGGGCGCTGGGTGAGCGCATCCGAATGGCAGGCGCACGCGCCGTCTTCGCGACCGACGTGACGTACCGCAAGGGGAAGGACGTTCCCTTGAAGGGCATCGTCGACGAGGCCGTCGCCGGTGCAAAGACCGTCGAGCGGGTCGTGATCCTGCGCCGTGGCGCCGATGTCGCGATGACGCCCGGACGCGACATCGCCTGGGAGGACTTCCTCGCCGGCGGCGCCGGGAACGACGGCGGTCACGTCGAGCTCGAGTCGAACGAGCCTGCCTTCATCCTCGCGACCTCGGGCACCACCGCGAAGCCGAAGCTCGCGGTGCACACGCACGGCGGATACCAGGTGTTCGTGCGCGCCATGGCTGAGTGGATGTTCGCCCTGCGTCCTACCGACATCTGGTGGTCGACATCCGATATCGGCTGGGTAGTCGGCCATTCGTACATCGTCTTCGGTCCGCTCCTCGCTGGCTGCACGACCATCGCCTACGAGGGCGCGCTCGACCACCCCGATGCCGAGACCTTCTATCGCATCGTCGAGCGGGAACGCGCCACCGGGGTGTTCACTTCGCCGACCGCCGTACGGCTCCTGATGCGCTACGGCACCGATGCCGCGGATCGCCACGAGCTGGCATCGCTGGAGCGCGTGTTCTGCGCGGGCGAGGTCCTGAACGCGCCGGCGTGGGAGTGGCTGCAGAAGGACGTCTTGAAGGATCGCATCCCCGTGGTCGACCATTACTGGCAGACCGAGACCGGCGGGCCTGTCGTCGGTAATCCCTACGGCATCGAGCTGCTTCCGATCAAGCCCGGGTCATCCGGGGTGCCCCTCGCCGGCATCGAGGCGAAGGTCATGACCCCGGAGGGCCAGCCGTGCGCCCCCGGCGAGAAGGGCATCTTCGTGATCACGCGGCCCTTCCCCGGTCTCACGCCGCGCCTGTGGGGCGAGCCCGAAAGGTACGCCGCCGACTACTGGGACAAGGTGCCCGGACAGAGGGTGTACTTCACGGGCGATGCCACGGCGATCGACGACGAGGGCTACGTCTGGTTCAGCGGCCGGGCCGACGAGATCATCAAGATCGCAGGTCACCGCCTGGGGACGATCGAGGTGGAGACCGCCTTCCTCCGGCACTCCGCGGTCGCGGAGGCCGGCGCGACGGGGAGGCCGGACGAGCTGCGCGGAGAGGTGATCTCGGCGTTCGTCGTGCTGAAGCAGGGCAGCCGCCCGTCCGACGAGCTGAAGCGCGAGCTGCTCGACACCGTGCGCCGCGAGCTGGGGCCGGTCGCCGTGATCGGCGAGCTCAACTTCGTCGACATGCTGCCCAAGACGCGCAGCGGCAAGATCATGCGGCGCGTGCTTAAGGCGGTGACGCTCGACCGCGATCCCGGCGACATCTCGACGATCGAAGACGAGGGGTCGGTCGATGACGCCCGCGATGCCTGGGCCCACATGCGAGGCGAGGTGACGGCGCAGTCCGCTCCGCGCAGCTGATGCCGGCCGCGTGACCCGGGATCGTCGTGGTCGGGCCGCCGACGCCGGCCTGCCGCCGGGCGCAGCGCGCGCGACGCGGAAACCACGAACGAACGGCACCGCGGCTCCGCGCGCGCATCCGGGCCAGCGCGAGGACAAGCCGCCGTGGTCCGCGGTGCCCGCGCCGGTGCGCTCCGAGGTTGCGCGGATCCTCGCCGCAGAGGTCGCGCGCGCCGTCCGCGTCTTCGGCGGTTACGGGCCTTCCGCCACGGTCAGGCTCACGCTCGCCGACGGCCGCCGCGCCTTCTTCAAGGGCAGCTACCCGACGCACGAATCGGTGAAGTGGGCGATGCCTCGCGAGGCGCGCGTGTATCGGGCGCTCGGCGCGCGCATCGCTCCATGGGCGCCGCGTTTCTTCGGCGCCTTCGAGATCGACCGCTGGTACGTGCTCCTGCTCGAGGACCTGGGCCGGGGTGGGATCGCGCGGTGGACTCCCTCGGCGGCACGGCGCGCCGCACGCGCGTACGCGGCCTTTCACGCCTCGACCAAAGGCGAGCGCCTACCCCGATGGCTCTCGCGGACCCAGCATCACGGTTTCGGTGCCTACTGGGGGCGCTTGGCGCAGAGTGGAGAGCTCGGCGGCACGGCCGTCCTCGCCGGGCGCCGCCGCGGTGAGGCGGAGGAGTGGCTCGACGTCGCGCTCCCGGTCCTGCGCGCGCACGAGTCGAAGCTGCGAAAGGTCCGCCCGCCGTTCGCGCTGCTCCATTTCGACACGCGGTCGGACAACGTACGGCTTCACGGGGATCAACTGCGGATCTTCGACTGGCCCTTCGCCAGCGTGGGACCGCACGAGTTCGATCTCGCCGCCTTCGCGCAGTCGATCGCCGCGGAGGGCGGGCCGACCCCCGAGCGCGTCGCGGCGTGGTACGCCGAAGTGCTTCCGCTGCGCGACGCCGCGATGGACGCGTCGGTCGCCGGCATCGCCGGATACTTCGCGGACCGCGCATGGCGTCCGCCGGTCGATGGTCTTCCGCGCCTGCGATCGATCCAGCGGCGCCAGCTGAAGGCGACCGTCGCGTGGGCGGCGCGGCGCTTTGCGCTTCCGCAGCCAGGCTGGCTCTCCGCGGTCGCGGACTGACGCGGACCGCCGATGCCCGAGTGGCCCGATCTCCATGTCCTGCGCGATCGCCTCGAGGCCGCGCTCGTCGGACGCGCGGTCGTCGGCGTGCGGACCGGTGACCCGGTGGTCCTACGCTCGACCGCGCCTCCCTCGGAGCTGCTGACCGGACGCCGGTTCGCCGCTGTGCGCCATCGCGGAAAGTTCCTGGCGTTCGACCTCGACGACGGTGTCGCGATGGTGGTGAACCCGATGCTCTCCGGGCTCTTCGCCTTCGCGCCGGTCGGCGCGAAGGCGACACGCGACACGCGCTTGCGGCTCGAGATCGAGGGCGCGCGCGAGCTGCGCTACCGGGACGACACGCGGATGGGCAAGGTCTATATCTTCCGCGGCGACCAGCCCGTGATCCCGGGATACGCGGACCTCGGCCCCGATGCCGGGGCCCTCGAATGGTCGCGGCAAGAGTTCGCGCGGCGCGCGCGCGCGACGCGCAAGGAGGTGCGCAACCTGCTGATGGACCAGCGGTTCATCGCCGGCATCGGCAACGCGTACGCGGACGAGATCCTGTGGCAGGCGCGTCTGCATCCGAAGGTCCCGGTGCGCGCCCTGTCCGATGAGCAACTGGGGGACCTGGGCGACGCGATCGCGTCGGTGCTCCGCGAGGGCGTCGCCGCCGTCGACGCCGGGCTGCCGCCCGAGCTCGGGGTCAAGGTGCGGACGCACATGCGCATCCGTGGCCGCGAGGGGCAGCCCTGCCCGCGCTGCGGTGGCCGGATCGTGCGCAGCCGCTCGGGCGACGACGAGGCCGACCGCTGTCCGGTCTGTCAGCCGCCGCCGAAAGGCCAGCTGCGGTAGATACTGCGCCGGTGCCCACCGTCAAGGTCACGCGGGAGCCGCCGATCGCCGTCGTGCAGCTCGACCGGCCCGAGGTGCTCAACGCGCTGAACGAGGAGCTGATGGACGAGCTCGTGGGCGCTCTCGAAGCGCTCGACGCGGACGACACCATCCGCTGCGTCGTCGTGACCGGGAGCGACAGGGCCTTCGCCGCGGGCGCCGACATCAGGCAGGCCTTCGTCGAGGCGACCCCCGTGACGATGCTCGCCGACGACCTCACCACGCGCTGGGAGGCGATCCGACGTATCAGGAAACCGATCGTCGCCGCGGTATCCGGCTACTGCCTGGGAGGCGGATGCGAGCTCGCGATGGTCTGCGACATCATCGTCGCGTCGGAGACGGCACAGTTCGGACAGCCCGAGGTGAACCTCGGGATCATCCCGGGCGCCGGCGGGACGCAGCGGCTGACCCGGGTGGTCGGCAAATACCGGGCGATGGAGATCATCCTCACCGGCCGCCGGGTCAAGGCGGACGAGGCGAAGGCCATCGGCCTCGTCGCGCAGGTATATCCATCCGCGACCTGGCTGGATGATGCGAAGACGCTGGCGCGAACCATCGCCGAGAAACCGCCCATCGCGGTCCGGCTCGCGATCGAAGCGATCGACCTCGCCTACAACAGCACGCTCGATGCGGGCCTCGAGTTCGAACGCAAGGCCTTCTACCTGCTTTTTGCCACGGAGGACAAGAAGGAGGGCGTCGACGCGTTCGTCGCGAAGCGCAAGCCGGTATTCAGGGGGAAGTGATGGATCCATCAGCTGGCGATCGGCTTGTCGTCGGACCGGGAGGAGGCGAGCGCGTATCGCTAGGCGCCCTCGACGTCATCTTCAAGATCGCGGCCGAACAGACCGGGGGCGCGTTCACCGTCGTCGAGCATCCGATGGCACCAGGCGCCCTCGCACCACCGCATATGCACGAGCGCGAGGACGAGTTCTCCCATGTCCTCGAGGGCCAGGTGGGTTTCCGGCTCGGCGAGCGGGACATGCTTTGCGGACCGGGCAGCTGGGTAGTGAAGCCGCGCGGGATCCCGCACGCCTTCTGGAACGCCGGGCCGGCGCCGGCGAGGATCATCGAGCTCATCTCGCCCGCCGGATTCGAGCGGTACTTTCGCGAGCTCGCCGAGCTCCTCGCCCGTGGACCGGCTGAGCCCGGGCGCGTTGCCGAGCTCCGCGCACGCTACGGGCTGAGCGAGGCGCCGGGTGCGAACGAGCTCGCCTCGCGGCACCGCCTCTTCCTCCGCGGCGAACGCCGCTCGTAGGGCGATGTACGACGCCATCGTCGTCGGCGCCCGTGTGGCGGGCTCGCCGACGGCGATGCTGCTCGCCCGGCAGGGTCATCGGGTGCTTCTGCTGGACCGCGCGTCGTTCCCGAGCGAGACGATCTCGACGCACCTCATGCACCCGCGGGGCGCGTCATACCTGAAGCGCTGGGGTGTGCTCGAGGGCGCACTCGCTCTCGCACCGTCATGGACCCGGATCACCGTGACGCGCGAAGGCCTTGCCGTCACGGGCACGCAGCCGCTGGAGGCGCTCCGGTCTCGCCTCCAGGCTCTCCACGGCTTCGGCGCGGACGAGGACGCCGCTTTGATGTGGTTCGCGCCCCGGCGTAAGGCGTTCGACGCGTTCCTCGCGGCCGAAGCGGTCAGTTCCGGCGCTGAATTCCGCGACGGATGCGTTGTCGAGGACCTCGCGATGGAACAGGACCGGGTGTGCGGCGTCCGCGGTCGCACCACCTCGGGCGGCCGCTTCGAGGAGCGCGCGCGGATCGTCGTAGGCGCGGATGGCCGTCATTCATCGGTCGCAAGGGCGCTGCGCCTGAAGCCGTACAACACGCGACAGCGATGCACCTTCGCCTACTACACGTACTGGACGGGCTTCTCGCTCGATGGAGCGCAGTGGCCCACACACTTCCGCGGCCGTCTGGGTCTCTCGGTGTATCCGACGGGCGACGGCCTGATCCACCTCGTGGTCTTCGGACCTGACGAATGGTTCGCGCGCTTCCGGGGCGACGTCGAGGGGAACTACCTGAGGGTCGTGGACTTCGTGGCACCCTCGCTCGGTGAAACGCTGCGCACTGCGGGACGGCGTGCCGAGCGGACCTACGGGACCGTGGACCAGCCGCATTACTTCCACCCGCCGCGCGGGCCCGGGTGGGCTCTCGTCGGCGACGCGGGCTACAACAAGGATCAGTGCACGGCCATCGGGATGATGCACGCGGTCCGAGACGCGGACCTCCTCGCGACCGCGATACACGGGTGGCTTTCGGGCGAGCAGTCCGAAGAGGATGCGCTCGAGGAGTACGCGCGCGTCCGTGACGCCGAAGCGCTCGAGTACTACGACTTCGTGGCTCGGGTGGCCGAGATGCGGCCGGCGAAGCTGGAGCAATTACGGATCCTGGCCGCGCTACAGGGGAATCAGCGCGAGATCGACCGGCTCCTGGGAGTGAGCGGCGACGTCGTGCCCGCGGGCGAGTACTACTCGGCGGAGAACGTGGCGGCGATCCTGTCGGCGGGGCCGGACCTGGACCCGTCCTTCGCATCGGACTACGACTCGAGACTCCGCTGCCACGCGGACCCGCCATTCTGATGCAGCCCGACGTCGAAGAGCGGTGGCTCGAGACCGTCCGCCGCTGGCGCCTGCACCCGGACGGCCCCGCGGACGACACGCTGTGGGCGCCCGAGCTCGAGGCGTGCTCGCGCGAGCAGCTCCGCGCGATCCAGGAGGAGAAGCTGAGGATCCTCGTCCCGTTCCTGTGGGAACGCGCGCCGTTCTACCGCCGCAAGCTCGAGGCAGCCGGGCTGGGCCCTGGCGACGTGCGCACGCTCGAAGATCTGCGCCGCGTGCCGCCGACCACCAAGCGCGAGCTCTCGGCGAGCGCGCACGCGCACCCACCGTGGGGCGCCTTCGATGCGCTGAGCGAGGTGGCGTGGTCCAAGCGCGGCTGGATGATCTTCTCGACCAGCGGCACGACGGGAGCGCCGCAGACCTTCCGTTTCTCTTTGCATGACCGCGATCAGTGGGCGTGGAACTACGCCCGCGCGATGTGGGCCGGGGGTATCCGTCCCGGCGAGGGGCCTATGTTCGTCGCGCTTCCCTACACGCCGCACGTCTTCGGCTGGGGTGCGCATTACGCGTGCAACCTCCTCGGCATCCCGGTCATACCCGCGGGTGCGATGGATACCGCGCGCCGCATCCACCTGATCGGCGCGCTGCGCCCCGCCGCCATGTGCTCGACCCCGAGCTACTGCCTCTACCTCGCGCAGGCGATGCTCGACCAGGGGATCGATCCCGCCGCGAGCTCGGTGCGCCGGCTCTTCATCGCCGGCGAACCGGGAGGAACGGTGGCCGCCACGAAGCACCGTCTCGAGGCGCTGTGGGGCGCGCGGGTGACCGAGGCATACGGCGCGACGGAGGGCTCGCCTTCGCCGGGCGGCTACCAATGCACGGTGACCTCGACCGCCGAGCCCTACAGTGACCACCTGAACGAGGACTCGCAGATCTGGGAGGTCGTGGACCCCAAAACGTTCGAGGGGGTCCGGGACGGGGAGCTCGGCGTCGCGATCGTCACGAACCTGTACTCGCACTCGACGCCGCTCCTTCGTTTCGTGCTCGGCGACTACACGCGCCTCTCCACCGCGCCCTGCGCGTGCGGTCGAACGCACGCGCAGGCCGTGGGCGGCTTCGTGGGCCGCGCTGACGACATGCTCACGATCCGTGGACTCAACGTGTTCCCGTCGGCGATCGAGGATGTCGTTCGCGGATTCGCCGAGCTCACGACCGAGTACGAGCTCGTCGTCAGGCGTGAACCCGACGCGCTCGAGGTCCGCGCGGAGGTGCGTCCGGAGGTGCCGAACGGCCGGCACGCCGCGCTCGCAGGCGCGATCGCCGATCGCGTGCGCCTGGCGACGGAGGTCCGTCCGCAAGTCACGCTGGTGGCCCCCGGAACGATCGAGCGGCCGATGTTCAAGGCGCGCCGGACGCGTGAGGAGGACGCATGACCAGCGGCATCGACTTCGAAACGCGCGACGGAGTGGGATGGATCCGCTTCGACCGGCCGGAAAAGCTCAACGCCCAAAGCGTGGAGATGCTGAGCGGCCTGACGGATCTGATCTACCGGTGCGAGTCCGACCGCGCCATCCGAGCCGTGGTCATCACCGGCACCGGCCGCGGTTTCAGCGGTGGCTTCGACCTCGGCGAGATCCCGCTCGACGAGGGCGAGGAGGCCGTCCACCGTCATTTCCGCCGCGCGAGCCTGTACTGGCACTCGACGATCTCGGGGATCATCCGCCTGCGCAAGCCTGTCCTCGCCGCGGTGAACGGCGCCGCCGTCGGCGGCGGCCTCGGGCTCGTGCTTGCGGCCGACCTCGCCGTCGCGTCGGAGCACGCGACGTTCACGCCGGCGTGGTTCTCCATCGGCATCTCGATCGACACCGGCAGCAGCTGCTCGCTCCCTGCCTATCTCGGGTGGCGCCGGGCGACCGAGTGGATCTACACCAATCGCACGCTCAGCGCGGCGGAGGCCCTCGAGTGGCGCCTGGTGAACCGCGTGGTCGCCGCGCCGCGCTTCGACGGCGAGGTCGCGCGCATCGCGGTCGAGCTCGCCGACGGTCCGACGCACCTCTTCGCGCTCGCCAAGCAGCTGTTCCACCGGGGCCGCACGGAATCGCCGGAGACGCAGTACGAGTTCGAGCGTGAGGGCGTCATCGCCTCCGTAACGTCGCCTGAATTCGCGGATCGGCTTCGCCGCTTCCGCGACAAGGAGCGGCCGAGCAGGTCGACGTCGCTCGATCTCGACGGGAGCTCTCGCTAGGAGCCGCGCGAACCGACGTGGCCCCAAATGTCCAGTCGTGAGGCTAGGTGTTCGAGGTCGCCTTCATCTGTTCGGCGTGTCCCTCGAGAGCCTCGGCCACTTTCGCGAGCGGCGTGCCGCGCTGCTGCTCGATCCGACGCGCGAACTCCGCGGCCTCGCGAAGCCGCTCCTCGAGCAGAGTCCAGGCGGCGTCGCGGTGCGGGAAGAGGTAGCCGGAGTCGAAGAACAGCTCGAACGTCGGTCCCGCCGTCGCCTCCGGCCGCTCGGGGCCGAATGGCAGCCTCGTCAGGAGCTCGCCGAGGGGGTCGAGGGCGTCGGACATGAGTCCCACCGCGACCCGAGCGAGCACCCGCCGATCCTCGGCCATATCGCCCTCGTGCACGAAGAACCGCGCGAGCGTCTGGAGCAGCACCTCGTACGTCACGTTGAAGAGGTCGGCGACGTGCGAAGTGGTGTGATCCCCGATCATCGGCAGCGAGAGATCGCCGGCCCCCGGCCGCACCGCTCCGGCGAGCGCCGGTCGGGACGGCGCGAAGTCCGGATCGCGCTCGCGCATCTCGAGCAGGTCGTCGTAGATGTCGTGGAAGCGGCCGAAGTGGGCGTCGCGCCATTCGCCGCTCGCGCCCTCTCCCTGCTCGACGATCGTCTCGCACGCGGCCCGCGCGGACGCGAGGTCGACGACGGGCACAAGCTGCGGCCAACGGAACGCTTCGGGAGACGCCTGCGCATCCGGCGGCCCGACGAAGACACGCGACTCTCCGTGCTTTTCGACGAGGCGCTCGAAACCCTGGAGGATCGCGCGGTACAAGTGTCCGACGGTGGAGAAGGCCTGCGGATGGGGGACTATCTCGCCTTCCTCGGAGTGCGCCGAGTACGGCTGGGCGCGTGCGACCGCCTCGAAGCCCTCAGCGTCATCGATGCTGATGCCCTCCGGACGTTCGAGAAAAAGGAAGTGCCGCAGGGCGCGCTCGCCGAAGGGCATCAGGGCGAACTGCACGCCCGGTGGGAAATGGTGCGCCGGCGCGGGCAAGCTCGGGCGCTCGAAGTGGGGCGCCCACCCCAGGGCGACGAGGAGGTTCTGGACGAGCGCGAGGTGCAGCATCTCCTGCTTGGCGACGGTCCTGACCGTCCTCCGCCAGCGCCCGATCGCGGCGAGCTGCTCGGCGGTCACCCCCTCGTCCGTCGAGCGCTTCACGCTGAACGCGGCGAAGAGGTACTGGCACATGATCAGGTGCTCGAGTTCGGCGGCTTCGTGGAGCATGAAAGCGAGCGACTCGCGGTGCTCGATGACGAGCGGGGGCTCGGTCTCGAAGCGGCACGTACGCGTCGCGGTGAGGTGGGCGATCGAGTGGGGAAGGACGACGCCACCCGTGTTCGCGGCGGTCATGAGCGCGGCGAGAATACCGCAGTCGACCATCCGTCCCGACCGGAAAGGGAAGCTGTGCGGAGGAGGCGCGGCGAGTCACGCATCCGACGGCGAGTGTGGCCCGTAATATTGCCGGGCCGTGGGTCGCTCCCGTGTCCTGGAGGGAAGTATGTCCGTCGAGCACATGCGCAACGACGCCGCGAAGAGCCGGGGCTACACGTATCGGCTCTCTCGCCGCCAGTTCCTCGTCGCCACGTCCGCCGCCGCGCTGGCCGCATGCGCCCCGGCGGCCGCTCCGGGTCCGAACGCGTCGGGCGCGTCGCCAGCCGCGACGCCCGGCAAGACGCTGAAGATGGGACAGCTGCTCCCGTTCACGAAGGTGTACGCGGAGCTTGGAAACTCGATGAAGCGCGCCACCGAGCTCTACCTCAAGACCAAGAACATGCGCCTGGCGAACCGGCCCGTGACGGTGATCTACGAGGACGAGGCCAACGATCCCACGGTCGGCCTTCAGAAGACGCAGAAGTTCATCGACAAGGACCAGGTCGACGTCATGCTCGGCGTCGTGGCGACCCCCATCGCCTACGGCATCCGCAACGCCGTGGACGCGGCCAAGCTCGTGTGGATCTGCACGAACGCGGGCGGCGATGCGCTCACGCGCACGGTCCCCAACTGCATGCCCTCGTGCAAGAGCCCTTACATCTTCCGCTCGTCGTTCAGCTCGTGGCAGATCTCGCAGCCGATCGGCGAGTACTTCGGCAGCAAGAAGGGCATCAAGGAGGTCTTCACGTTCGTCGCCGATTACGGTTTCGGCACCGAATCGGTGAGGGACTTCACGGAGGGCCTGACCAAGGGGGGCGGGAAGGTCACCGGCGGGCTCAAGGCGCCGCTCGGCAACAGCGACTTCGTCCCCTTCGTCACTCAGCTGAAAGCGCAGCCGACGAAAGACATCTATTCCTTCTTCTCCGGCACGGATGCGATCAAGTACATCCAGGCGTGGAACCAGCTCGGCATGCCGGCCGCGGGATACCGGATGAACGGTGCCGGCTTCCTCACGGAGCAGGACGTGCTGAAGGAGGTCAAGGACCAGGCCGTCGGTGCGGTGACATCCCTCTTCTGGGCTGTCACCCTCGACAATCCTGAGAACAAGCAGTTCGTCGAGGCCTATCAAAAGGAGTACGGGCAGGTCCCCGACGTCTTCGCGGTTCAGGCGTGGGACGGCGTCCGAGCATTTGACGAGGCTTTGCAGAAGACGGGCGGCGATACCTCGGACGCGCAGAAGCTGATCCGGGCGCTCGAGGACACGAAGTTCAAGAGCCCGCGGGGGGACTTCGAGTTCGACAAGGACACCCACAACCCGATACAGGACATGTACATCCGCGAGGTGAAGAACCAGGGCGGTCAGGCCGGGAACGTTGTCTCCGACAAGGTCGCCCGGGTCACCGATCCCGGCAAGTAGCCACCACGCCGCATGACGCCCGAGCTCGCGCTGCAACAGGCGCTGAACGGCATCTCGTTCGGCGCCTTGCTGTTCGTGCTCGCCGCCGGTCTGTCGCTGATCTTCGGGATGATGGACGTCGTGAACCTGGCGCACGGGAGCTTCTACATGCTCGGCGCATACGCAGCACTGTCCGTGGTCCGCCTGACCGGCTCTTTCTGGATCGCGCTTATCCTCGTCCCGCTCGCGCTCGCGCTCCTTGGCGCGGTGCTCGAGCCGCTGTTGTTACGACGGCTTCGCGGGCGGCACCTTGACCAGGTGCTGATCACCATCGGCCTGAGTCTCGTCATCGCGGACTTCATCCGCCTGCGCAAGGACTGGGGCTGGGGCGCCGAGGTCCGGTCGCTCGCCATCCCCGCCGGTCTCGATCATTCGATCTCCCTTGCGGGCAACGACTACCCCATCTATCGCCTCTTCGTCATCGGCTTCGCCGCCGCGCTCGCCGCGGTGCTCGCGGTGATCTACCGCCGAACGCGCATCGGGGCGTTGATCCGGGCCGGCGTCGGTGACGCGCAGATGTTGTCCGTCCTCGGCGTCAACACCGATCGCCTCTTCGCCGTGACGTTCGCGGCCGGCGCCGGCCTCGCCGGGTTGGCTGGCGTCGTCGCCGCGCCCATCTTCGGCCTCCAGCCGGGGATGGACGTCGACGCGCTGATCTATTCGCTCATCGTGGTCGTTGTCGGCGGTCTGGGATCACTCGGAGGCGCGATGGCGGGCAGCTCCGTGGTCGGACCAGCCGATACCTTCGGAAAGGTCCTCTTCCCGCAGTTCGCCCTGGCGCTGATCTTCGCGATCATGGCGGTCGTCCTCCTCTTCCGTCCCACCGGGCTGCTCGGTCGCGTGCGAATCTCCCGATGACAAGCTTGCGGGGGGCGAGCCCCCCGCAGACCCCCCGCATGGACCACCTGTTCGTGGCGCTTTGGTCGCGGTCAGGTCGGACGTGATCCTGCGGAGTGTTCGTTTGGCCGCGCTCGCGCTCGCTGCGCTCGCGCTGATCGCATTCCCGCAGTGGTCCGAAGGGTGGGAGTCGTCGCGGTACGCGACCTCGATCCTGCGCGACATCCTCATCTTCGCCATCTTCGCGAGCTCGCTCAACCTGCTGGTCGGCTACGCCGGCCTGCCGTCCCTCGGTCACGCCGCTTTCTTTGGCGGCGGCGCCTATGCCGCGGCCATCGCCGCGCAGCGCGCTGGCACCGACAACCTGCTGCTATCGCTCGGCGCGGCCACCGTGGTCGCCGGGATCCTGGCGGCGGTGATCGGCTTTCTGTCGGTGCGCGCCCTGGGCATCTTCTTCCTGATGCTGACCCTGGCGTTCGGCCAGATGGTCTTCGCGATCGCCTTTCAGGCCACCGACATCACCGGAGGATCGAACGGGTTCGCGGGCGTACGCCGCCCCGAGCTCCTGGGCATGGACTTCAATTCCGCTGACGCGCTCTACCGCCTGGTGTGCGTCGTCTTCATAGCCGTGGTGCTGCTGCTGTGGCGCGTGGTGTCCTCGCCGTACGGTCGCGCGCTCGTCGGCGTGCGTGAGAACGAGCGCCGGATGCGCGCGCTCGGATACGACACGAGGACACTGAAGTTCTCGGCCTTCGTGCTGGCCGGGGCGGTCGCCGGGATCGCCGGCGGGCTCTCCGCGTACGCCTTTCGATTCGTTTCGCCGAACGACGTCGCCATCGGCGCGTCCATCACGGGCTTCGTCATGGTCCTGATCGGAGGCGCGGGGACGCTCGCCGGGCCGATCGTTGGCGCGGCGGTGGTGCTGTACATCGAGCGCGTGCTCTCGTCATCGATCGACTTCTCGCAGACCGTGCTCGGTGTCGTCTTCGTGCTCTTCGTGCTCCTCGCCCGGCAGGGGATCGTGGGTGTCGCCCGCGGAGCCGTTCACAGGATCGCGCCTTGATCGAGACCCGTGAGCTGCGTCGCCGGTTCGGCGGCATCAACGCCCTCGATGGTGTGGATCTGAGCGTTTCCGAGGGAGAGCGCCGCGCGCTGATAGGGCCCAACGGTGCCGGTAAGACCACGCTCTTCAATGTCCTGACAGGCGAGCTTGGCGCGACGGGAGGGCAGGTGCGGCTCGCCGGAAGCGACATCAGCGCGCTGCGGCCGTGGCAGCGCGCGCGGCGCGGACTGGCGCGGATGTACCAACGAAACGAGCTGTTCGATCCGCTTCCGGCGCGCGAGAACGTACGGCTCGCGATCGCGGCGTCTCGCGGCGCATACCGTCCCTTGTCTTCGGTCGCGCGGGCGGACGCTTCGGCGGCCGACGAGATGCTCGACGGCGTCGGTCTGGCGGGTAAGGGGGCAACGCCAGCCCGCGCCCTATCGCACGGAGAGCGGCGCCAGCTCGAGCTCGCCCTCGCGCTCGCGCGGCGCCCTCGCGTGCTGCTACTCGACGAGCCGACCGCGGGGATGTCCCCGACCGAGACCGCCAAGATCGCGGATCTGATCGCCTCGCTCGATCGCGCGCTCACGCTGCTCATCGTCGAGCACGACATGGATGTCGTCTTTCGCCTCGCCGACAGGATCAGTGTGCTCCACGAGGGCAGGGTCATCGCGGAAGGCACACCCGAGCAGATCCGCGGCGACACGCTCGTGCACGATGTCTACCTCGGCAAGGCGGTGCCGATGTGAGCGCGGCTCTCGAGGTCCGTGGCCTGCACGCGTACTACGGCGACAGCCACGTCCTCCAGGGCGTCGACCTCGATGTTGGCGAGTCAGAGGCGGTTGCGCTGCTCGGCCGCAACGGGGCGGGAAAGACGACGACGATCGCAGCGCTCGTCGGCTTCGTGCGCCCGCGGGCCGGCCGCGTATTGGTGTTCGGCACAGACCTCGCGGGCGCGCCGAGCCACCGCCTGGGTCGCGCCGGCGTGGGCCTGGTGCCGCAGGGACGCCGCGTGTTCACCGACCTCACCGTCCGCGAGAATCTCACACTCACGGCGCGCCTTGTGGAAGGAGGATGGGATGAGGCCCGCGTCCTCGAGCTGTTCCCCGGACTGGGACCTCGCATGGGGAACCGCGGCGATGAGCTATCGGGAGGCGAGCAGCAGATGCTCGCCATAGGCCGCGCGCTCATGCGCAATCCCCGGTTGCTGCTGCTCGACGAGCCGTCGGAGGGCTTGGCGCCTCGGCTCGTCGACGAGGTCGGAGAGGCGCTGGTACGCCTGCGGGACACCGGCCTCGCGATCCTCCTCGTCGAGCAGAACCTCGCGCTCGCCGCCCGCGTCGCACGCCGCGTCTACGTGATGAACAAGGGGATCATCGTCTGGACGGGGGCGACCGCGGAGCTCGCCACCGCGACGGACGTCGAGGCGCGCTATCTCGGGGTCTGACCCCGCCGTCCCGTTCGCCTTGGCAACGTCGCTGCCCGCCGTTGGTGATGACGACGCACATATGGCGGCGGCGCTCGCCGAAGGCCGGTCAGCGGCCCGCCACGGCGATGTTCCCGTCGGCGCCGTCGTCGTTCGAGAGGGCCGGATCGTGGGCCACGGACACAACCGTCGCGAGGTCGATGCCGACCCGACCGCGCACGCCGAGGTGCTCGCCTTGCGCGACGCGGCGCGGACCCTTCGCCGGTGGCGCCTTTCCGATTGCGCGATGTACGTGGCCATCGAGCCGTGCGCGATGTGCGCCGGCGGGGCCGTGCTCGCGCGCATCGCTCTCGTGGTCTTCGCCGCGCCTGACGAAAAGGCCGGCGCCGTGCGTTCCGTCGCCGAGCTCTTCGACCATCCGAGCGTCAACCACCACCCTCTATGGCGGGTGGGCGCGCGGCGGGCCGAAGCCGAGGCTCTTCTGTCGGAGTTCTTCGCGCGGCGGCGCGCACCGGGCAGCGCCCCACAGACCTCCGGGTCCTGAGGAGCGATCCGAGATTCGATCCTTCGACGGACGGGCCGGCGCGCCAGCCGAGGCGATCTGGTGGATCGACGAGCGGCTCCCCGCAGCCCGGACTCTCGGTGACCGCGAGGATCGAGCAGCCGTCCGCTGCCCTGGTCCATGGTGCCAGCGGACCCGGCGACGCCTTAGCATCTCCGCGTTCTCGTCGAACCCACGAGGCAAGGGTGGAGGCACTTGAGATGGAGCTTGAGCAAGCAGTTGAGCAACATCACCTGGCGGCGGATGAGTTCGCCCGAGGGAACGCTGACCCGATCAAGGCGGTGTTCTCTCATCGGGACGACGTGACTCTCGCCAATCCATTCGGACCCGCCGCGCGCGGGTGGAAGCAGGTTTCCGAGGCTTTGGACTTTGCCTCATCGAGGTTCAGAGAGGGTGATGTCGCCGGCTTCGAGACCATCGCGACCTATGCGAGTCCCGAACTCGCGTCGATCCTCGAGATAGAGCATTGGAAGGCGAGGGTCGGTGGCAGGGAGGACGTCTCCCCCTTCGATCTGCGGGTCACGACGACCTTTCGGCTCGAGGACGGCACCTGGAAGCTGGTGCATCGACACGCAGATCCGATAACCACGTTCAACCCCGATGGTCCCTTGCGCGGGTCTTCGGGCTGAGCCATCCGGACCCGGCGTGAGCTACGCGCCCTCGTGTGCGCAGGACACTCGTCGAACGCGAGGTGTTCGCGCGGACGCGGACGGCGCGCGGCCCCTCTGTCAGGCGTCTCCGCCGGTCCTTCTGCGGCGAGGCCTTCGGCTCAGCTGCCGAGGGCCTCCCGCGAGCCGTAGATCGTCCACCACGGGACCGCGGCGTTCGCCAGCGTCTGGTTCAGAAGCTCGATGTTCCGCACCCCTGTGTCGGCGAGCCACGCGTCGAATGCGCCGACCCCCTGCTTCGCGTAGACGGGGATGCCGTCCTTCCACGTCGCGCGGCCGCACAGCACTCCCGAGAAGCGCGCGCCGGCCTCGGCCGCGTACTCGAGGCTCTCCCTGAAGACGTCGTCGTTCACCCCGGCGGAGAGGTAGATGAACGGCTTCTTCGCTGCATCCGCCGCCTCGCGGAAGTGGTGCAGCGCTTCGGCCTTGTCGTACGCGGACTCGCCGTCCTTGTTCGCCCGCGAGCCCTTGACGTAGGCCATGTTCACTGGGACCTCGACCTTGAGCACGTCGACACCGAAGCGCGGATCGGACAGCTTCTCCATGTACGCCTTGACCTGCGCGGGTTTTTGCTTCGCGAACTCGAGACCCTTCTCGTCGATCTCATCGTCGTACGCGAGCGGCTCGAGGAAGAACGCCACGTCGAGCGCGGCGCACTCCGCGCCGACGCGCTCGAGGAAGGCATCCTTGCGGTCCACGATGG
Organism: Candidatus Limnocylindria bacterium; assembly: GCA_038211425.1. GTDB lineage: Bacteria > Chloroflexota > Limnocylindria > P2-11E > P2-11E > JALYKU01. The sequence continues at coordinate 37,352 of JBBQVQ010000017.1, forward strand.
CCTTCTCGCCGAACGGGTCGTAGTAGCAGAGGATCTTGATGCCGTTCGCGCCCGCCTCGACGAGGCGCCGCACGCTCCAATTGTCGAGCAGGTCCGGCATCCGTCCCTTCACCGACACGTCGTAGCCGGTCTTCTCGTACGCGAGGAGCACGCCGGTGCCTTTGGCGCGGACCTCCAGCGCCGGCAGACCGAACTCGGGATCCATGAGGATGGCGCTTGCATGGGGGGTGAGCGCTCGCGTCACGGCGACCTTGAACTCGGTGAGTGACTCGTCCGTCGCGCGCCCGCCCTGCTTTCCGATCTCTTTCTTGAGGGATCCCCGCTGATCCATGGCCGCGGCGCGGATGATCCCTCGTTCATCGGCGCACGCCTGGATGCATTTGGCCTTGCCCGCGCTGACACGTGGCTTCGTCTCGAGCATGCTCATGTGGTCTGGACCTCCTCCGTGGCACTCGCATTGTGCGGCCGCCCTGCCGCGGTCGCATGACCGCTCGTCGGTCGGGGTAGGCTTTCATGCGACTCGAGCGCGAAAGGGCGAGGGAGGCGGATCGATGGCTCAGATGGTGAGTTTCCCAAGCAACGGTGGCACCGCGGCGGGCTATCTCGCGCTGCCGGACTCCGGCCGGGGCGGGGGGGTCATCGTCGTCCAGGAATGGTGGGGCCTGAACGACCAGATCAAGGGTGTCGCCGATCGGTTGGCGCGCGAGGGATTCACCGCGCTCGCGCCCGACTTCTACCGCGGGAAGTTGGCGAGCGAGCCCGACAAGGCCCAGAAGCTGATGATGGAATTCAACATCGACCAGGCCGCGAAGGACGCGCGAGGAGCGGCTCGTTACCTCATGGCGCACCCCGGTAACGCTTCCCATAGGGTCGGTGTGATCGGGTTCTGCATGGGCGGCATGCTCGCGCTCATGACTGGCATCGAGGCTCCGAACGAGGTGGGCGCCGTCGTTGACTGTTATGGCTGGCCTCCCCAGGGCCGCGACCTCTCGAAGATAAAGGCGCACGTGCTCGGCATCTTCGGTGGCAAGGATGAGATGACCAACGCCAAGGCGATCGAAACACTCGATCAGCAGTTCCAGAAGGCCGGCACGCCGTTCGAGAGGCACCTCTATCCGGACGCGGGACATGCCTTCATGAACGAGCAGGGCGACGCCTATCGGCGCGACGACGCGGAGGAAGCCTGGGGCCACGCGCTGAGCTTCTTCCGCACTCACTTGGTCTGACCTCCCGCACCTACAATCGAGCGCGGAGAGGTGTCCGAGTGGTTGATGGTGCCGCTCTCGAAAAGCGGTCTGCGAAAGCAGCGCGGGTTCGAATCCCGCCCTCTCCGCCCGGTCCATCCTCGGAGAGCTGGGACGGGTGGCGTCGGGCGCCGGGCCGGCGCAGGGTCGCGTTAAGACGGGTGGCAATCGGGCGCGGGGACGGCGAGCGGGCCCGCGCGCTCCGGCACGCAGGCGGCGGGTCGCTCGCTGCGCGTCCCTGGCGGGCTGCTTCGCTCTGCCCCCGCCGCCTCCTCGCCGCGCGGCTGCGGCGCGCGCGGAGTCCGGATCGCTCGGGCCCGCCACCGCCGTCCCCGCGCAGCGTGTTGCTGGGTGCGCGATTGATCGTGACGAGGAGGAAGCCAAATGCGGAGGCGACGGGGTGGTGACGCGGCGCCAAGTTCTCGAACGCTGATCAAGCCATTCGATGGTCACCCCGCACCGATGGATGCGGCAGATGCCAGAACGCGAACCGGGCCGGCTCCGCCGGCACGGCGAGCAATGAGTCCAAGCGGTTAAGTGGTCACCTGTATCGTTCGCAGCGGCAGGTGCCAAAAGGCGAGCGAGGACGGCTCTGCCGGCCTCGGGAGCAACCACACCGCCCGGGGCATCGGCTGGGCCCGCAGGCCCAGCTGATGGGTCAGGAGAGGTCGCATAGTGGCCTAGTGCGCTCGCTTGGAAAGCGGGTGGGCGAGAGCCCCGCGGGTTCGAATCCCGCCCTCTCCGCACGCTGATGGAGGTCGCCATGGCGCGCGTGATCCTGTTCGACGTCAACGAGACGCTCCTCGACCTGCGCGCGCTGGATCCGAGCTTCGAGCGCGCTTTCGGCGATGCATCGGCGCGACCCCAGTGGTTCCAGCAGATGCTGCTCTCCGCGTTCGTCGCCACGATCACAGATCGCTACAGCGACTTCGGGACGCTCGGCCGCGGCGCGCTACGGATGATCGCGGAGAGACGCGGAAAGGATCTCGGCGAAGAGGAGCTCACCTCGATGCTCCGTGAGATGCGGCAGCTTCCCACGTACCCGGAGGTCGCCGCGGGCATCGGTCGGTTGCGGGACGCCGGGCTCCGGATCGCCGCGCTGACGAACTCGACGCTGGAAGTCGCTGAAGCGCAACTGGTTCACGCGGGGATCCGCGGGCTCTTCGAACGCGTCTGCTCCGCCGACACCGTGCGGCGGCTCAAGCCGGCAGCCGAGGCCTACCGCGCCGCCGCCGAGCAGCTCGGCGTCGAGTCCAGCGGCGTGCGAATGGTCGCGGCGCACGCGTGGGACATCGCCGGGGCCCTCCGCGCGGGATGCGCCGCGGCGTTCGTGGCGCGCCCCGGCCAGGTCCTCGATCCATTGGTCGAGCGGCCCGACATCGTCGGGCGCGACCTGACCGAGGTCGCGGATCTCATAATCGCCGCCGAACGGCCGTGATGGCCGTTGCGTCGGCCAACGGGACGGGATCGGGACCCTGGTCAGCGCCACCAGGCTCGCGCGAAAGCTGCCACAGCCGAAGGCCGACCATGGTCGACCATGTTCCCGCCAGCGCGATCGTGAGACGCTGGTAAAGGCCGACCCTGTCGGCTCCAAAAAGGAATGGCCCGGCGAGGAAGAGCCCGACCAGGAGTACGCCGACTGCGAGCGAGACGCGGGCACGCGAGCGCCATTTGATGCGGTGACGGAATGCGCGCCACGCGACCAGGGGCACGAGGGTCGCCGCGAAAAAGTACGCGAGGCCGTTGATTGTGTGCGCCCAGCCCTGCCATGTGGTCATCAGAGGCGCACAGCCTGGATCGCAGCTGAACACGCCGCCGCCGCTGAGCGTGAGGGCCTGGAGCACAGTGATCCGGTAGAGCCAGCCACGACCGAACTCCGCCGCGATCGCGATCGAGTAGAGGACATACAACAGGCCGGAGCCGCCGAATCCGACGACGTTCCATGCCACGGCGTTCGCGGATCCCTGCTGGCCCAGCTCGCTGATCGCGTGGCTCGCGTCGTATCCCGCCCGCCATGCTCCGAATACGGTCGACCAGCCGAGGAGCCAGATCGGTTGGAGTGCACCCGTCAAGCCGAAGAACGACAGGGAGAGGGCTCGGGGCCGCATGCGCAGAAGGTGTCGCGCTCGCACCGCACTGTCAAGCGAAGCCGAAAAAGTCGCGCGTACGTTCAAGTCGTGCGCACCGGTCGCGCCGCGGCGGCGAGGGCGCGCCGTAGCCCCGCAGGGGCGAAGACCGACCTCCGTCGCCAAGGCGATCGAACCGGTGCGGTAGCCTTTAAGCGGCCGTGCTAGGCGGGGAGCTAGCGGTGCCCTGTACCCGCAATCCGCTTTAACGGGGCTGAATTCCCTCCCGAGGTCCGGCACTACGGTTCCTGCGTGCGCGAAGTGGTGTTGACGATCGGGTCCTGTGCAGCAGTGGCCCGCGAACCCCGTCAGGTCCGGAAGGAAGCAGCGGTAAGCGGTCGTCGCTGGGTGCCGCAGGGTCACCTGATCCGAGCCGCGACGCGAGGCGCGTGACCGGGGCGCCGCGATCGACGGAGGGTGCACGGCCGCTCCCTCGTCTTCGTTATCCTTGGGTCCCCGTGCCGGAAAAGACCGCCCTCTACCGACGCTATCGACCCCAGCGCTTCGCGGAGGTCGTGGGTCAGGAGCACGTCACGCGGACGCTTCGGAACGCGATCGCGGCCAACCAGGTCGCGCACGCTTACCTGCTCTCCGGAAGTCGCGGCACCGGTAAGACGTCGATCGCGCGTTTGGTGGCGAAGGCGCTGAATTGTCCGAGGTCGGCTGATGGCGAGCCGTGCGACTCCTGCCCATCATGCGTGTCCATCCGCGAGGGTCGTTTCCTCGACCTTATCGAGATCGACGCGGCGAGCAACCGCGGGATCGATGAGATGCGGGACCTTCGCGACAAGGTGCGCTTCGCCCCGTCCGAGGGCGGGTACAAAGTCTACGTGATCGACGAGGCGCATCAGCTCACCTCCGAGGCGTTCAACGCGCTCCTCAAGACGCTGGAGGAGCCACCGCCCCACGTCGTCTTCGTGCTCGCGACCACCGAGGCGCAGCGCATCCCGGCGACGATCGTGTCGCGCACCCAACGTTTCGATCTGCGCCGCATCCCGCACCGTGGAGTGGTCGAGCAGCTCGGTCAGATCGCGAGCGCTGAAGGCATGCGCACGGAGCCGGCAGCCCTCGAGGCGATCGCGCGTCACGCGCAGGGATCGCTGCGGGACGCCGAGAGCATCCTCGACCAGGTCGCCACGTTCGGCGCCGGCGAGGTGACCCTCCGGGAGGTCGACGAGCTGCTCGGATCCTCGGACCAGGAGGACGTGGCCGAGCTATTCGAGTCGCTTGCCGAGCGGGACGGCGCGCGCGGTATCCGCCTCGTCGGCCGGCTCGTGGACGACGGCCGCGACCTGCGGCTCTTCGTGCGCCGCGCCCTCGACCACACCCGCGCGCTCGTGGTGGTGAGCGCGACGGACATGGCGCCGGAGACAGCGAGCGAATCCGTGGCGGCGGTGCTCAGGTCGCAGGTTCCGCGCCTCGGACTCGAGCGTCTCGCTCGCATCGCCAAGCGGCTCGTCGAGGCGGAGCAGCAGCTGCGCACGGGCGAAGGGACCCCGTTGCCCCTGGAGCTCGCCATCCTCGACCTGGTGACCGAGCCTGCGGCCCCGGAGCCGGCCGCCCGCGCGGCCGCCCGGTCGCCGCGGCCGGCCGACGTCCGGCCCGCGTCGTCCGCGGCATCGGCTCGCGGCGGGCCGGAAGAGCGGGGTGGCAACGCGGTCGTGGAACTGTCCGAACGGCGCGTGCGCAGCCCTCTGCCGAGCGCGCCGGCGCGCGACGATACCGCCCCATCGCCCGGGATGGAGCTGGGCGCCGCGCGCGACGCATGGCAGCTGGTCGTGGAGCGCGAAAAGGAGCGCAGCATCGGCACCGCGGCGCTCCTGCTCAAAGGCGAGCCGGTGGCGGTCGAGGGATCGACGCTGGTCGTCGTCTTCAGCGATGATTTCGCGCGGGATCGGTGCGGATCGGAGCGTCTTCGCCCTAACCTTGAGCGAGATCTCGGCGTCCTCCTCGGCGGCCCGATCCGAGTGAAATGCATCACGCAGCGGGCCACCGAGCCGTCGCCCGGCACCGAGGATCCCATGCTCCGCGCCGCGCTAGAGACGTTCCGTCGTCCGGACCGCATCCTGGAAGTGGAGTGACATGAAGAACATCGGTGACCTTCAGCGCGTCGCGCGCGAAATGCAGGCGAACATGGAGAAGGCGCAGGCCGAGCTCGCGGAGATGACCGTCGACGGCAGCGCGGGCGGGGGAGCGGTCGTCGTGGTCATGACCGGGACACAGGAATGCCGCGAGGTGCGCATCGAGCCGGAGGCCGTCGATCCCGCGGACGTCGAGACGCTGCGGGACCTCGTCCTCGCCGCCGTGAACGACGCTCTGACGCGCTCGAAGGAATTGGCGGCGCAGCGGCTCGGCGGTGTGACCGGCGGCCTGAAGCTGCCTGGGTTCTAGTTCTCGTGTCGCGCCTGGCACCGCGCTCCTGATGCCCCAGGCTCTCGCGCGCCCGCTCGGGCGCCTCATCGACGAGCTCAGCAAGCTGCCGGGGGTCGGTCCGAAGACAGCGCAGCGCCTCGCCTACCACATCCTGCGGGCCTCCCACTCGGATGCGGAGTCGCTAGCTGCCGCGATCAGGTCGGTGAAGACCGATCTGCGGTACTGCTCGGTCTGCTTCAACATCGCGGAGACCGACCCATGCGGGCTGTGCGGTTCCGACGAGCGGGAGCGGAAGGTCGTCTGCGTGGTGGAAGAGCCCTTGGACGTCCTTGCGATCGAGCGGACAGGTCAGTTCCGCGGGCTGTACCACGTTCTGCACGGCGCGATCTCGCCCGTCAACGGGGTCCGCCCCGAGGACCTGCGCATCGCGCCGCTCGTCCAGCGCGTTCGTCAAGGCGGGATCGATGAGCTGATCCTGGCGACGAATCCGAATCTCGAGGGTGAGGCGACGGCCATGTACATCGGCCAGCTCGTGTCCGGCAATGGCGTAAAGGTCACGCGCCTGGCGCGCGGGCTGCCAATGGGAGGCGACCTCGAGTACGCCGACGAGATCACCGTGAGCCGCGCGCTCGAGGGCCGCCGGGCACTGTAGCGGCGCCTCGCGGGTCACCGGCCCGCGCATGGACCCCTGCGGCACGGGGATGCGGGGCCGGCGGCCCGGCGTCGACTATTGGACCGGGGTCTGTGGGGGCGGTCCAGGGCTCGCGATGGCGGGCACCAGCGGTGCCTCACCCGGGAAACGGCTGATCACGACGAGGTAGTAGAGGACGAACGTCACGGCGGTGCCGACGATCCAGCCGAATAGCGCGCTTGCGGACAGGCCGCCGAGAGCGGACACGAGGCCGCCGACGACGTGTAGCGCGAGTCCGTAGATGACCAGGGCCTTGCCTCCGCGGTTCTCGCCGTTCATCTGGAAGCCGCCCATCGCGACCAGCACCGTGCCGATCAGACCGATCAGCGCGCCGACAAGTACGAGGACGAAGATCTGCGGGATCCCCAGAGCGGCGCCGATCGCGCTGAGCGCGAAAAGGCCGAACAGGGCGATGATCCCGAAGACGAGGGCGATGACCGCGAGGATGGCGTAAACGAGCCCGAGCGTCTTCGCGTTGATGTTGAACTTGACCGGCGGGTCCTTTGCGAATGGCGGATCGAGCAGAGTCTCCTTCCTGAGTTCCAATGACATGGGGGCACGTGTCCTTTCCGGTCGGCGGGGTGCTCCGTCGGCCGCCTTCTTCTTTGTCAGGCGCATTAGATATGGAAGAGAGCATCCTCGGCAAGTGGGCCGGGCTGCGTTCGCGGACCACCCTCGACTCTTGCTCCGGCTCGCCTGCCGCGGGGCCCTGCGGCTGCGGGTCACGTCCGGGGACTCTCCCGACCGCGGGCGGCGCCGGCCGCCCGGGCGCCGCTGGCAAGAGGGCGCCCGTCGGCTCGGGGCGCCCCGCGTCGCTCCACTCTACGCGGAGAGTCCGCGTGCACGATCGCCGTCCGGGACACCGCGTAGAGCGGCGCGAGTTGGGCTTCGGACCATCCTCTCCACCAGTTCGCCTCCGCCACGGCGCCGTTCCCGCTCTCGACCAGGCTCTGGAGGGTACGAGCGAGGAGGACGAAGGAGGCTCCGCCCAGCCTCCGCGTCCACTACAGATCGCCCGTGCCGAGGGTGTCGAAGAGCGCGGCTCCTTGAAGCCTTTTCCTTCGACAGGAACGGCAGTCCAAGGGCTCCGGCCAGGCGGCGGCCCAGCGTGGTCTTCCGCGTCCCCGGCGCGCCGGAGACCATGACGAGCGGCGGTCCGGTCAGGGCGTCGCCAGCGGAGGCAGCATGAGCGCAAGCGTCGGCGCCCCGACGTCAGGGCCCCCTCGGACGGGTTGACGCTCGGCATGCGTTCTGGCTATGATTTGCCTCCGCGAGCAGCCCGAGGCCATTTCCAAACGGAGGTCGGGGCATCGATCTTTAACAGCTGAAGAGTGGCAGGAACACATCAGCGCGGACTCGTCGATTTTTTGATCGAACTCGAAGCTCTTGTGATCGTCGAAAGACGGTCACTTGTTTTTGTCGGAGAGTTTGATCCTGGCTCAGGACAAACGCTGGCGGCGTGCATAAAACATGCAAGTCGAACGGATCAGATCCCGCAAGGGATTTGGTCAGTGGCGAACGGCTGAGTAACACGTAGGTGACCTGCCCCGAAGTGGGGGATAACACCTCGAAAGAGGTGCTAATACCGCATGTGACCACCGGTCCATTCCGGTGCTCAAAGTCGCAAGACGCTTTGGGAGGGGCCTGCGGCCGATTAGCTAGTTGGTGAGGTAACGGCTTACCAAGGCTTCGATCGGTAGCTGGTCTGAGAGGATGGCCAGCCAGACTGGGACTGAGACACGGCCCAGACTCCTACGGGAGGCAGCAGTTAGGAATTTTGCGCAATGGGGGAAACCCTGACGCAGCCACGCCGCGTGCGGGATGAAGGCCTTCGGGTCGTAAACCGCTTTTCTCGGGGAAGACACCCGACGGTACTCGAGGAATAAGCAACGGCTAACTACGTGCCAGCAGCCGCGGTAATACGTAGGTTGCGAGCGTTGTCCGGATTTACTGGGCGTAAAGCGCGCGCAGGCGGTCCCGAAAGTCGAAGGTGAAAGCTCCCGGCCCAACTGGGAGAGGCCCTTCGAAACTTCGGGACTTGAAGGCGGGAGAGGCAAATGGAATTTCCGGTGTAGCGGTAAAATGCGTAGATACCGGAAGGAACACCAGTGGCGAAAGCGATTTGCTGGCCCGCCCTTGACGCTAAGGCGCGAAAGCTAGGGTAGCGACCGGGATTAGATACCCCGTTAGTCCTAGCCGTAAACGATGGTCACTAGGTGTTGTCGGTATCGACCCCGGCAGTGCCGAAGCTAACGCATTAAGTGACCCGCCTGGGGAGTACGACCGCAAGGTTAAAACTCAAAGGAATTGACGGGGGCCCGCACAAGCAGCGGAGCGTGCGGTTTAATTCGATGCGACGCGAAGAACCTTACCCAGACTTGACATGCAGGTGGTACCGATCCGAAAGGTGAGGGACCCGCAAGGGAGCCTGTACAGGTGTTGCACGGCTGTCGTCAGCTCGTGTCGTGAGATGTTGGGTTAAGTCCCGCAACGAGCGCAACCCTCGCGGCCTGTTGTACCACTCAGGCCGGACTGCCGAGAGAAACTCGGAGGAAGGTGGGGATGACGTCAAGTCAGCGTGGCCTTTACGTCTGGGGCTACACGCACGCTACAATGACCGGTCACAGCGGGTTGCGACACGGCGACGTGAAGCTAATCCCTTAAAACCGGCCTCAGTTCAGATCGGAGGCTGCAACTCGCCTCCGTGAAGTCGGAGTTGCTAGTAACCGCAGGTCAGCACACTGCGGTGAATATGTTCCCGGGCCTTGTACACACCGCCCGTCACGTCATGGGAGTCAGTAACACCCGAAGCCGGTGGGCCAACCGCAAGGGGGCAGCCGTCGAAGGTGGGACTGGCGACTGGGACGAAGTCGTAACAAGGTAGCCGTACCGGAAGGTGCGGCTGGATCACCTCCTTTCTAGGGATTCACCAGGTGGACCCTTCGGGGTCTCACCTCAGCGATCCCAGGTCGATCATCGCGAGCCTCAAAACTCGCGGTCAGACTTCCATCAACGGAAGTGATTCGATTCGAAATCGCGGAGGATCGCTCTCACACCGATCCAAAGCGTTCGACAGGTCCGCGCCGTTCCTGCCACTCTTCATCGGTTAACGATCGCCATGCCCCGGCCGCGGCGCCGGGCTCGGTCAAGCCGGCCGAGCGAGTACGATCAGCCCCTGGGAAGTCTCGGCCGGGACCGACCATGGGCGTTTAGCTCAGCTGGTTAGAGCACTGCCCTGATAAGGCAGAGGTCTCTGGTTCGAGTCCAGAAACGCCCACCGGCGTCGCCGGGGGCCGTAGCTCAGCTGGTAGAGCGCCTCCTTTGCAAGGAGGAAGTCAGGAGTTCGAGTCTCCTCGGCTCCACAGCACTCGACGCGCCGCGCCACATGTCCGTACAATCCGTGGTCGCGCAGCATTGGGGAAGAGCGATCATGTTCTGTGCGTTCGAGCGTGCTCACGCAGTCCGCGAGCACGCTCGAGCGAACAGCACCGAACCTTAACAAGTGAAGAGGAAGACAAGATTGCGAGTTTCACCAACTGCGAAACGTACCGATCACCACGCACGTCGCGTGACGTGCGAAGCGAAGAAGAAGAATTAGAGAGACACCAGCGCATCCACCCGACTCGTTCGCGGGTTGGGCTGGATGCTGGAATTAGGTCAAGCTACAAAGGGCGCACGGCGGATGCCTTGGCGCTAGAGGCCGAAGAAGGACGCGGTTACCTGCGAAAAGTTCCGGGGAGTTGGTAGCAAACGTCGATCCGGAGATATCCGAATGGGGAAACCCGGCCAGGTTGATCCCTGGTCACCCGCACCTGAATACATAGGGTGCGTGGAGGGCACCGAGGGAACTGAAACATCTCAGTACCTCGAGGAACAGAGAACATTCCCTGAGTAGTGGCGAGCGAAACGGGAAGAGCCTAAACCCGACCCGCGTGATAGCCGGCAGGCGTTGCGGATCGGGGGTCGCGAGGCGCGGCTGTGGATCTGCCGATCCACGACGGAGTTTGGAGAAAAGCGTCCGTTAGCGGAAGGTGCCTGGAAAGGCCCGCCAAAGACGGTGAAAGCCCAGTACGCGAAAGCGGATGCTCTCCGGTCGCTGTCCTCGAGTACCACCAGGAAGGTCTCCGTGGTGGGAACCCGGGCAGACCACTGTCCAAGGCTAAATACCTCTAGCGACCGATAGTGAACTAGTACCGTGAGGGAAAGGTGAAAAGCACCCCGGGAGGGGAGTGAAATAGAAACTGAAACCGTGTGCCTACAAGCAGTCGAAGCGTGTTGCCGCGTGAGCGGTAGCGTGACGGCGTGCCTATTGAAGAATGATCCGGCGAGTTAGCTGTGTGCGGCGAGGTTAAGGCCTGAAGGCTGGAGCCGAAGCGAAAGCGAGTCTGAATAGGGCGTGGACCGCAAGGTCCGTAGTCGCACGCACTAGACCCGAAACCGAGTGAGCTACCCATGGCCAGGCTGAAGCGGAGGTAAAACTCCGTGGAGGGCCGAACTCACTAACGTTGAAAAGTTAGGGGATGAGCTGTGGGTAGAGGTGAAATGCCAATCGAACTCGGAGATAGCTGGTTCTCCCCGAAATAGCTTTAGGGCTAGCGTCGCGCGTTCACTCGTAGAGGTAGAGCACTGAATGGGCTAGGGGGCTTATCGCTTACCAAACCCAATCAAACTCCGAATGCTATGAGTCCAGAACGCGGCAGTCAGTCTCCGGGGGCTAAGCTCCAGGGACAAAAGGGAAACAGCCCAGACCGTCAGCTAAGGTCCCTCAATCCAGGTTAAGTGGTGAAGGATGTCGAATCGCTCAGACAACCAGGATGTTGGCTTAGAAGCAGCCATCATTGAAAGAGTGCGTAACAGCTCACTGGTCGAGTGGTTCGGCGCCGAAAATCCAACGGGGCTCAAACCTGGTACCGAAGCTACGGATCCGCGGCTCCGTTAGAGGAGTCCGGGGGTGGTAGGGGAGCGTTCCATGCGCGGTGAAGGTGGACCGTGAGGACCGCTGGAGCTCATGGAAGTGAGAATGCCGGAACGAGTAGCGAAATGTGCGTGAGAAACGCACACACCGTATGCCTAAGGTTTCCTGAGGAAGGTTAATCCGCTCAGGGTCAGTCGGGCCTAAGTCGAGGCCGAACGGCGTAGACGATGGACATCCGGTTTATATTCCGGAACCGCTCGAGATCGTTATCAGCGAAGGGGTGACCCGGTCTGGTAGTCCCAGCGCACTTTGGCTATGTGCGTCCAAGCTCGTAGCCGTCTCCCGATAGGCAAATCCGTCGGGGGGTCAAGGTGAAAAGCGAATGCGAGTCGCAGCAATGCGGCGAGTGGGGTGAGCCAAGCCGGCGAGAAAAGCCTCTAGTGAGATCGAGAGTGCCCGTACCGCAAACCGACGCAGGTAGGCGGGTAGAGAATACCAAGGTGATCGGGAGAACCCTCCTTAAGGAACTCTGCAAAATGACCCCGTAACTTCGGGAGAAGGGGTGCCTCGCACGCCTTGGATTCGTCCAGGGGAAGTGATCGAGGCCTCAGATAAACGGGCTAAGCGACTGTTTAACAAAAACACAGGTCTCTGCGAAGGGGTAACCCTACGTATAGGGGCTGACGCCTGCCCAGTGCCGGAAGGTTAAGGGGAGAGCTGAAAGGCTTGAACTGAAGCCCCGGTGAACGGCGGCCGTAACTATGAGATTGACCGTTGTAGTTACGAGACCAAAATCTGGCTATGTGCTGGGACACCCGGTGGATCCTGCGCTACCTCTGCAAGGCGATGCCGATATATCAAACAGAGGTGACAACGCGGCAGGTGCGGGCAATCAGCAGGAAAGACTCCGATTGGTCGCGCGAAGCGATCGTTCGGAGAATCCTCAGAGACTGTACGCCGGACTCCGGAGACGGAGATGAGACAGTCCGAACTGCATGGCGACATGCAGAGTGGGTTATGAACCCCACCCTCCAGATCGTGGAGAGCAACAGAATGAACGGTCCTAAGGTAGCGAAATTCCTTGTCGGGTAAGCCACAACTTGCCCCGGAGCGAAGCGATTTGCTCCTGCTTCAACCGGCTC
>JBBQVQ010000018.1:0-49398 GCA_038211425.1 Candidatus Limnocylindria bacterium
CTCCACGAGCCGGGACCAAAGGAACAGGTCGTCGACGGCAGGCTCGCGCCGTTCGGCGATGAGCAGGCCGCTGTCCTCGACCAGCGTCTGCCCCGCAGGGAGCCCAGCGATCACATCCGCGCGCGCTGAGTCGGCCCATGCGCCCGTGGTCGGAGGGGGTCCGGGAAGGATGCCGAACGGGTTCAGTACGGCGACGCCGATCAGCAGCTGCGCGGCTGCCGCCGCCGGATACCACGCTCGGGAGCGCAGCGCAGCCACGACCGACGCCATCCCGAGCGCGCCGGCCGCGGTGAGATCGAGGAGGTAATTTATCGTCGCGCCCTCCCGCCCACCGAGCACGACGATGCCGATCGCGGCGACGAGATATGCGCCCACCGCGCACCGGATCCCGCGGAAGACGAGGGCCAACACGACCGGCACGCCGGTCGTGAGCGCGGCCAGGACGATGAGCTGCGCGGCCGACGCGGCGCTCCAGGGAAGCGCGTTCCACGACACGACGTGGAGCAACGCGGCGTCGGGCGGTATCAGCTCGGGCAATGTGGCGATGGCGGCAGCGCCGGCGGCGACCAAGCCAAGCGCAACGCGCGCCAGCGCGACCGGGCCGGCGCGGACCAGGACCCAGGCGAGCAGGGCGGTCGCGGGGAGCGCGGCCGTGGGCTTGGCGAGTATCGCGAGCGCGAGGAGCGCGCCTCCCACGATCGGGCCGGCGATCGCGCGGGCACCGTCGCGGTACGAGCGCTCCAGCGCGAGAACGGCGATGACGGTCAGCGCGAGCGCGAGGAGGTCTGGCTTGACCACCGGACCCCACAACGCCACGGGAGCGGTACCGATCCACGCCGCCGACAGCGCGAGCGCGGCCGCGGCCCCTCCGCCGCGGGCCCGGTACCCGATCGCGCCCGCGACGAGAAGCGTGCACGCCACGCTGATGACACGCCCGGTGACCAGCGGATCGCCGAGGCCCGCCGCGCGAAGATAAAGCGGCGGGTAGTTCGCCGCCGTGAAGATCGGCGTCCCTGCGGACGATGCTGACGCGACATACTCGGCGCCCGCGCGGGCGAGCAGCGACGCATGCGCGACGGCGCCCTCCCCGTACAGCACCGGAGCGCGGCGCGCGATCGCCCCTCCCCAGTGGGCCAGGGCGACCGCGGCGAGGGCACCCGACACCGCGAGCAGGAGCCACCACGCCGCGGTCGCACGCGCGCCGCCGGGGTTCACCGCGGCTCGAGCAGCGTCCGTCCCGTCATGCGCTCCGGCACCGGCAGCCCGAGCAACTCCAAGACCGTCGGGGCGACGTCCGACAGCTCGCCGTCGCGCAGCCGAACACCGTCCGCACCCGCGGACACATAGAGGACCGGAACAGGGTTCGTGGTGTGCTGCGTGTGCGCGCCGCCGTCCTCGAAGCGCATCTGCTCGGCGTTCCCGTGGTCCGAGGTGACAAGTACGCAGCCACCAGTGGCGAGCGCCGCGTCCGCGACGCGACCCACGGCGGCATCGGTCGCCTCCATCGCGCGGACCGCCGCCTCGAGCACGCCCGTGTGGCCGACCATATCCGGGTTCGCGAAGTTCACGATGGCGAAGTCGTACTTCCCCGTGCCGATGGCCTCGACGAGGGCATCGGCCACCGCGGCTGCGCTCATCTCCGGCCGACGATCGTAGGTCGTGACCCTGGGCGACGGAACGAGCAGCCGGTCCTCGCCCGCGAAGGCTTCCTCGCGGCCTCCATTGAAGAAATACGTCACGTGTGCGTACTTCTCGGTCTCAGCGACGCGGTACTGGCGCAGCCCGGCTTCCGCGAGCAGCTGTGCCATCGGGATCACCGACCGTGGCTCGAACGCGACCAGGACCGACGGGAGCTCGACCTTGTAGTCCGTCATGGTCACGAACGTGAGCGCCTTTGGCCGACGCGTGCGCTGGAAGCCAGCGAAGTCCTCCTGTATCAGCGCCCAAGTGAGTTCGCGCGCGCGGTCGGGTCGGTAGTTAAAGAAGACGACGGAGTCCCGGTCGGCGACAGGGACGCCTTGGCCGATGACCCGCGGCTCCAGCGATTCGTCGCCGCATCCGGGATCGGCGTAGCACTGACGGAGCGCGGTCTCCGCGTCCGCCGCGCGTGGCGCGTCGGCGTCGACGATGGCCCGATACGAGCGCTCGACCCGGTCCCATCTCTTGTCGCGGTCCATCGCGAAATAGCGGCCGTGGAGGGTCGTTATCGGCGCGTCGACGTTAGCCAGCAGCTCGAGCGCGCTCCGCGGGGGCATGTCGCGTCCGTCGAGGAACGCGTGGACCAGAACGCGCGGTACGCGCTCGCGGCGGGACAGCTCGGTCAGCGCGCGCAGGTGGCCCATGTCGGCGTGTACGCCTCCGGTGGACAGCAGGCCCATGAGATGGAGCGTCCCGCGTTCGCGAACGGCCACGCACGCGGCACGAAGGGCGGCATTGGCGAAGAAGGCGCCGTCTCTGATCGCGCGGTCGATCTGCTCGAGCGATTGCGGTTCGGCGTAGCCGGCGCCCATCGTCAGGTGTCCCACCTCGCTGTTCCCCATCACGCCCGCCGGGAGGCCCACCGCCGTCCCGCTCGCCTCCAGCCGCGCGTGCGGATACGCCACATTCAGCGCGTCGAGACGAGGCGTTCTGGCGCGCGCGACGGCGTTCGCCGGTCCGTCCGCCGCGACGCCCCAGCCATCGAGAACGCAAAGCACCACGGGACGGCAGCGCGCGGTCACGCGAATGCGGCGACGATCTCGGCGAAGTCGTCGGCGTCGAGCGACGCTCCGCCGACGAGCGCGCCGTCGATGCCATCGGCCGCCGCGAACTCGCGTGCGTTCGCCGCTGTCACGCTGCCCCCGTACTGGATGGGTACGCGCTCGGCGTCAAGGCCGAGCCGGTCGAGCACCCCGCGGATCGCCGCCGCCGCGCGCAGGGCCTCGACGGGCGTCGCAGGACGGCTGGTGCCGATCGCCCAGATCGGCTCGTACGCGACGACGAGCTCTCCGAGCGAGGCGTGATCGACGCGCGCGAGGTCCGCCTCGATCTGTCGCGCCAGCACGCTGTGGGTCTCCCCCGCGACGTACTGGTCCTCGCTCTCGCCTACGCAGAGGATGGGTCGGAGCCCCGCCGCGACCGCGCGCTCCAGCTTTCGGGACACGCGGTCATCGTCGTCGCATTGGTCGCGGCGGAGCTCCGAGTGTCCGACGATCGCGCCGTGCGCAAGACCAAGGAGGATCGACGCCGAGGTCTGGCCGGTGAAAGCACCGCGCTCCTCCCAGTGCAGGTCCTGCGCATATACGTCCACGCGCGAGCCCGCGAGCACCTTCGCGACCGCGCCGAGCGCGACCGGCGGCGGGGCGACCCCGACCATGACACCGCGCACATCGGTGCGAAACGCGAGCACGGTGGCCAGCGCGATCGCTTCGGCCGTGGTCGGCGGGTTCATCTTCCAGTTGCCGACGACGATCCGCGGTCGCACGTCAGGTCCGGACGTCGTTGCGATCGCGGTCCCGATGCTCGAGCTCGATGTCGCCCGGCCAGAACTCGCGCATCCTGCATGCGATCTCTTCCGCGATGGAGACAGAACGGTGGCGTCCGCCGGTGCACCCGAACGCGATCCCCAAACGGGCCTTCTTCTCCTCCTCGTAGCGGGGCAGCGCGAACCGCAGGAGCGGCACCAGGTGGTCGAGAAAGGCGCGGGTGGCCGGATGGCCGAGCACGAAGTCGCGGACCGCCGGATCAGTGCCGGACAACGGACGCAGCTCGGGGTCGTAAAAGGGGTTCTCCATGAAGCGAACGTCGAGGATCAGATCCGCTCCGAGCGGCAGGCCGTACTTGTATCCGAAGCTCGTGACGTGGACGAGCATCGCCGAGCGGCCGCTGCCGTAGAGCGAGTGCATCGTGTCGCGAAGGTCCTTCACGCTCAGGTGCGTCGTGTCGACCACCTTGTCCGCGCGACGCCGCAGCTCCACGAGGAGGCGGCGTTCCTCGAGGATAGATGGCTGGACCCCCCCGGCGCTCGCCACGGGGTGGCGGTGACGCGTCTCGCTGTAGCGCTGCAGCAGGACATCGTCCGACGCGTCGAAGAAGAGTAGGTGCGGGGGTGCGCCGGCGGCGACGAGGTCATCGAACGCGGCCCCGGCCTCGGCGAACAGCGGCCCGCTCCGAGCGTCGATCACGAACGCGACCTCGTGATGGCCGCCTCTTTCGCACACGACACGCGTCGCCGCCATGAGGGCCGGCGGAAGGTTGTCGAGGGTGTAGTAGCCCAGATCCTCGAGCACCTTCACCGCCTGCGACTTTCCCGAGCCGGACATGCCGGTCACGACGATGAAGGGAGGTCGCCCTCGCTCCGTGGCCGTGGACAACGGTCTAATGCGGCAGCAGGTGCGACACCACGAAGCCGACGATGGAAATGAGGATGGAGCCGAGTAGTGCCGGCACGAAGCCGTCGACCTGGAAGCCGGTGAATGGGATCGCGGACACGAGGAGCAGCATCAGCGCGTTGATGACGAGGAGGAACAGGCCGAGCGTCACGATCGTGAGCGGCAGCGAGATCATGACCAGGATCGGTCTCACGAACGCGTTGACGAGGCCGAGGACGAGCGCGGTGATCCCGAGCGAGGCCCACTTGTCGAACTCGCCGAGGCCGTACGAGGCGTGCCCCCAGGTGATCCCGGGCACGATGAGCGCGGTCACCACGATCGCGATCGCCGTGATCACCGTGCGCCAGAAAAGCTTCATCGCGCCGTAGGGTACCGCAGCACCGGAGGTCTGCCGACCCGCGCTAGTGCTGGCCCAGCGTTCCCTGCCTGCGCATGTGGCGATCGGATCGCGCGAATGCCCAGCGCCCGAGCGGATACGTGAGCACCGCGAGCGCCGTCAGCACGCCGAGCTCAGGGAGCGGATCGAGGAGCGATGTCGTCCCCACCGCGTAGTGACGCATGAGATCCATCGCGTACGTCGTCGGAAGCGCGAGGGCGACAGCGCGCAGCGCGGTCGGAAGGACGGTGATGGGATAGCCGACCCCCGACGCCTGCCCGAACATGAAGTTCGTCGTGTCCACGAAGAAATTAGCCTCTTTGAACAGCATCACCCCGGCTGTCACCAGGTATCCGACCCCGACGACGGCGACCCCGGCGAGCAGGACGGCGGGGATCGCCTCCCAGATGGTCGGAAGGAATCGCGGATGAAACAGCCAGTACGTCACGAGGACGAGAAAGAGCTGGCTGATCGCGAAGGTCACCAGGCTCGCGATCGCACGGCCGAGGACGAACGTCTCGCGCCTGGTCGGCGTCAGCCACGAGGGCTCGAGGGTGCCCATATCCATCTCGTTACGAAGCGAGAAGGCCATCCCCCAGAAGGCGGCGGCGACCATGCCGCTG
This sequence comes from Candidatus Limnocylindria bacterium, assembly GCA_038211425.1. GTDB lineage: Bacteria > Chloroflexota > Limnocylindria > P2-11E > P2-11E > JALYKU01. Next base: position 5,370 of record JBBQVQ010000018.1, read on the forward strand.
ATGACACTTCCGAGAAACAGGAATCCCGCCAGGTCGGACGTCCCCGCGGAGCTCTCCAGACCAACGGACTGCCCGCCAACGAAGAACGTCGCCCCGAAAAGGAACGCCGGGATAAGCCCCTGGTAGAGCGGCACGAAGACCTGGCCAGCGGCGCTGATCGGATAGCGCGTCCACGTCCGTAGGTCCTTCCGTGCGATCGCGAGTGCCGCCCTGAACTCACCCATCAATAGCGCCCCAGCATGCCGACGCGGCGCGCGCTTCGCTCCGTGGCCCGGAACGCCCAGACCGCGAGCGCGCACACTGCGACGCCGCTGCCGGCGAGTACGAGCAGGTCCGTACCGAGGTCGCCGAGCGACGCGCCCGAAAGCAGGACCCGGCGCAGGTCGGCCACGAAGTAGGTGGGTGGGAGCGTCAACGCAACGGCCCGCGCCCACTCGGGCAACATGACCAGCGGGAAGGTGACGCCGCACGCAAGGGTGAAGACGCCACGCACCAGCTGCACGACGCCGCCGACCTCGCCGAAGCGGAGGATCGCGCTCGCGAACAGGGAGCCGATCCCGTACATCGCGGGGATGGTCAGGAGGATCACGACGCCCCCGCGCGCGAGCGCGTCCGGCGCCAGGTCGACCCCGAAAATGATCCGCGCGGCGAGGGCCATGATGAGGAGATTGACCATCGCCGGGCCTAGGGCCGCCGTCGACGGCCCGAACAGCGCGACCAGCCGGGACGCGGGAGTAAGGAACACCGCCTCGAGCGAGCCGCGAAGCTGTTCCGTCCGCAGCGCGAGCCCGGGGCCCCAGAGCACGGTCGACAGCCACATGTACATCGCCCAGCCGATGAAGACGAAACCCGCGACCTGCGTCGTACCCGAGCGCTCGGCGAAGGCCGCGAGCGCGCGCGGGTCCCCGTTGCCGGAAAAGGCCTGCGCCTGGACGACGTACACCGCGGGCAGGAGGATCGGCCAGAAGAACATCCCGAACACGAGCGTGGGGTAGCGCCGCGTGATCCGTAGCTCCTTACGCGCGGCCGCCCCGAAAGCGCGTAGATCCCCGAGAAAAAGGTTCACTCGCGCAGCGCGCGCCCGGTGAGCGAGATGAACACGTCCTCGAGCGAGACGGGCACGACCTCGACGTGCTGGATCGTCGCGCCTGACGCGCGCGCGGCGTCGAAGGCCAGTGGAACGAAATCGCGCGCCGATGCGCAGTGCGCCGTGACCTCGAGCCGTCCGTCGACGCGTTCGTCCCGCGCGAGCGTCCCGCCGCCGCGAAGGCGGGCGAGCAGGGCGTCGGTGGTCCCGGCACCGACGCCGATCTCAAGGCGAACGACCTCTTCCGCGCGGATCCGGCGCTTCAGCGCCGCCGGCGTGTCGAGCGCCGCGATCTGCCCATGGTCGATGATGGCGACGCGGTCGCAGAGCTGGTCCGCCTCCTCCATGTAGTGCGTCGTCAGCAGGACCGTTCGCCCCTGGCGCTGAAGGTCGCGCACGCGCTCCCGCAGGTCGCGCGCCGACTGTGGATCGAGGCCGACGGTGGGTTCATCGAGGATCAGCAGCGGCGGGTCCGGCAAGAGCGCCCGCGCCAGCGCGAGCCGCTGGCGCATCCCGGTCGAGAAGCGCTCCACGTAGTCCTCGGACCGGTTCGTGAGGTCGACCGCGGCGAGTGCGCTATCGATGCGAGCGCGCGCGTCGCGCGGAGGCACGTGGTAGAGCGCCGCGAAATAATCGAGGTTCTCCCGTGCCGTCAGTTTCCAGTACAGGCTGCGCTCGCCCGAGAGCATGGCCCCGAGACGGGCGCGGATCTGGCGTGGATGCGCCTGCACGTCGATGCCCAGCAACCGCGCCTGGCCGCTCGTCGGCTCCAGCAGCGTCGCGAGCATGCGCAGGAACGTCGACTTGCCGGCACCGTTCGGGCCGAGGACGCCGAAGATCTCGCCGGTATCGACGCGCAGGTCGACGCCGTCCACGGCTTTGAAGCGCTCGCGCCGATCGGGCTCGCGGCGCACGCGCTGAGCCAGCGTCCGGCGCCCCTTTTCGAAGATCTTGGTTAGTCCGAGCGTCTCGACGGCGAGGACCGTCATTCGACCGTGATGAGGATCCGATCCTCGTTGTCGTGGATGTCGACGAGCGGACCAGCGCGTTCGATCGAACGCAGGACGTCATCGAGGTCGATGCCGAACTTCGAGAGATGCTCGCGCACCAGCCCGCTGGCTGCGATCTTCATTTTTCCGAGCCGCGCGACAGCCACCGGGATGGCGATATTGACCTTGTTCTTGTTCCCGGACATGACCTGGATGCGCAGGATGCGACCGCGAAGCCCCGGCGGAATGTCCGCGCCCCCTGCCGACGACTGCGCGCGCACGGCATCGCCGGCAGCCGGGCGGGGTCCGTCCCCGCCGATGTCACCAAGGGCGCGCAGCAGGCGGTAAGCCTGCTCGGTGTCGATCTTTCCGTCCGCGAGCAGCCGCAGTACCTGCTTTCCCTCTTCCGACGGCATCAGCCCTGCTTGCCACGCGAACGCGTCGCGTCGATGGCCGCGGCCGCATCCTCGACGGCCATCTCGCCGCGCGCTACCAGCTCCAGCAGACCCCGCACGTCACCTCCGCGGCTCTCGGCGGTCCACCGCTGCGGCTCCGTCCCTTCGGGGCCGACCGCTGCCACCGCCGTTCGCGGCTCCCCGGGCTTGGCACTGACGTCAGGGAACATCGGAGCCTCGGCCGCTACCGGCGGCTCGGCGGGCCGCGCCAGCTCCGGAGCTCCAGGCACCATCGGCGCTTCCGGAGCCTTGGGCGCCTGTGGCGCCATGGGCGGGTTCGCGGCCTCCGACCCCTCGCGCGACCCCTCGCGCGTCTCGGGCGTCTGCCGGGGAGGAGGCGCGTCGACGCGCGACCGCCGGAGCTGGAGATCGCCGCTCACGGTCTTCACGCGGATCGGTACTTCACCCGCGCCGATGCGGACGCGACGGTCGCGCCGATCCTCGCGCTCCACCCGCGCGTCCAGCTCGCATTCGAGGTCGCCGCTCAGGGTCTTGAACTTGACGTCGTACGAATCCCCCGTAAGGCCGAGATCGATGTCGCCGCTGATGGTCTTCACGTAGTGCTCCGAGCCGGCAGAGAGCTCACCCTCGAGCTCGACGTCGCCACTCACGCTCACGATCTCGGCCGCACGCACGCTGCAATCTTTGAAAATGAGGTCGCCGCTCACGCTGTTCGCCTCAAGCTGGCCGACGAGGCGGCGGCAGGTGCCGTCCCCGCTTACGGTCTTGATGCGGAGCTGTCCCTGCACATCGTCGACGCTCGCATCGCCGGACATGGTCTGGATCTCGAGGCTTCCCCGCGTGCCGGTCACCCCGAGGTCACCGCTGACGGAATGCGCTTCGATGCGTATGTCGCGTGGGACGGTGAGGTCGATGTCCACGGCCACGCGTCCGCCGCGGAACAGATCGAGCCAGCCGCGGTCCTGCTCGTAGAGGTGCGGCTTCACGGTGACCTCGTCCATGTCCTGCTCCATGCGAACCTCGACGTTCTCGAGGAGGCGCTTCGCCCTCTCCTCGCTTGTGCCCCGCACCCGCTTGCGCGCGCGCACCGAGATCTCGCCGCTCGCTCCCACGCTCACGTGCGTGTATCCGGAAACGTTGCGCACGATGAGCGAGGGCTTCGCGCCGACGGTGAAGGTCTTCTCGACGGTGTCGGAGTACTCCTGGCCTCCGAGCAGGTCGCCCAGCTCACCGAGCTCGAGATTGAGATGCCCGGGACCGAACCCCATTCCCCGGACCTCGTGCCTCATCTGATGTCGGTGCTCGCGCACGGCATCGCGAGCGTCGCGGGCCGCCTCGCGGGCGAGCTGCCGCGCCTCGCGCTCGGCCGTTCGCTCCGCCGTCCGAGCCTCGCGCGCCACCTCGCGCGCGCGCTCGTACGCCTCGCGCGCGACGTCGAGCCGCTCTCGGGCGGTGCCGCCGGCCAGCTCTTCTTCGTTCATCGCTCACCCTCCAGCAGCGTGGCCGCGTCGTCCGGGCCGATCCGGCCGTCCGCGAGCTCGCGCAGGATCTCCTTGCGCCGTTCGGTGTCGCGGTCCGGCTCGCCCTGCGTCGCGAAGCCGAGCGCTCTGATGACCGCGTCGAGCCGGGACCGCAGGGTCGGGTACGAAAGCCCCATCTCGCGCTCGACGTCCTTGAAGTTGCCGCGGCATCGGATGAACGTCTCAAGGAAAGCGAGCTGGTCCTCCGACAGCGCCTGGAACCGCCCCAGGGTGAACGAGCCCTCCAGGCGGGTGCCGCAGCTTTCGCACTCCAGCCGGACGACACGCAGACTTTCAGCGCAGATCGGACACCGGCCCACCACCGCGTTTCCCATCAGCTTGACTGTCTCCCCACAGTTAACGACTGTCAATGCCGCTTTCAGATTGTGTAGCCGAGTATTCACATCTCTTAGGTGTCGCCTCCAGATAGGGCGGACCGTATCTTCTCGGCCAGTCCTGCGCCGACGCCCGCGACCGCGGCGATCTCTTCCGCCGCGGCCTCGCGCATCGCGCGGACCGACCCGAAACGCCGCAGGAGCGCGCGCTTGCGGGACGGGCCGACGCCGGGAACGTCGTCGAGGAGAGAGCGGACGGAGGAGCGCTGGCGGACCTGCTGGTGGTACGTGACGGCGAAACGATGCGCCTCATCGCGAATTCGCTGTACGAGGAAGTACCCCTGCGAGCGCTGCGGGAGGAGGATCGGGTCGGGGCGCTCGGGCAGGAACAATTCCTCGGGCTTCAACTCCGCCCGCTCGCCGGCGTCCTGGGTCCGGCGCTCCTTCGCCAGGGCGGCTATCGGGATCTCGAGGAGACCGACGTCCGAGAGCGCGGCGCGGCCGGCGGAAAGCTGCCCCTTTCCGCCGTCGAGGATCACGAGGTCGGGCAGCGGCCATTCGGTCGCCGCTTCGCGGTACTTCGCGAACCGCCGGCGGAGGGTGTCGCGCATGTTGGCGAAGTCGTCGTTGCGGTCGCCGATCTTGCTGCGGAAGCGCCGGTACTGCTGTTTCGCGGGGCGGCCATCCTCGAACACCACCATGCTGCTCACGACATTCGTCCCCTGAACGTGGCTCACGTCGTAGCACTCGATCCGCTTGGGGATGCCCTCGAGCCCGAGCGCGTCTCGAAGCTCGCCGAGCGCGGTGTCGGTCTTGCCGCGATCCGCGAGCCACCGAACGCGCTCCTGCCCGAGCGCATCGGCGGCGTTGCGCGCGGCGAGCTCGGCGAGGTGCCGCTTCCGGCCACGCTGCGCCACGTGCAGCCGAACGCGCGAGCCGCGCCGCTCGGCGGAGAACGTCTCGAAGGCTTGAGCATCCGTGACCGCTACCGGCACGATGATCTCTGCCGGAAGGCCCGCCGCGACCGCGTAGTGCTCGCGGAGGAACGACCCCAGGACCTCGCCCTGGTCCGCTCCCTCGGAGCCTTCCAAAAAGAACTGCTCGCGGCCCACGATCGTGCCGTCGCGCACACGGAACAGCTGCACCGCCGCATCGCCCTGCTCCACGGCCGCGCCCAGGACATCGAAGTCCTCTCCCGAGTAGGCGTGCACCTCTTGACGGTCGAGGGTGCGATCGATCGCGGCGAGCCGGTCGCGGAGCTCCGCCGCGCGCTCGAACTGCAGGGCATCCGCAGCTTCCGCCATTTCCCTGCGCGTCTCTCGCGCGAGCGCCTCGAAGCGGCCGTCGAGGAAGAGCACGCTGCGCTCGATCGCGCCGCGGTACTCGTCCCGCGGGACCGCTCCCACGCAGGGCGCTGTGCACCGCTTCAGGTCATAGAGAAGGCAGGGACGGTTGCCCGGAAGCGCCGACGGCGGCACCGTTCTCCCGCGGCCTTCGTCGTCGGCCGCGATCGTGAGCTTGCACGTGCGGTAGGGGTACAGCTTCTGGAGCAGGTCGAGCGTCTGGTCGACCGATTTCGCGTTCGCGTACGGACCGAAGTACCGCGCCGTGCGGTCACCGAGCTGGCGCGTCCGCAGGATCCGGGGAAAGTCCTCCCCGAGGGTGATCTTCACGTACGGGTACGACTTGTCGTCCTTGAGTCGGATGTTGTATCGCGGGCGATGCTGCTTGATGAGGTTGTTCTCGAGCAGGAACGCCTCGGAGACGCTGTCCGTGAGCACGTACTCCAGGCGCTCGGCGCGCTCCACCAGGCGTACGTGCCGCACGTCGAGGCTCGGGCCGAAGTAGCTGCGGATGCGGTCGCGGAGCACATCCGCTTTGCCGACGTAGACGACGCGCCCGCGCGCGTCCTTGAACAAGTAGACCCCCGGGGCGGCCGGGAAGGACGCGGCCTGCGCTTGCAGGGCGGCCAGGCGGTCGGCGGCAGTCATGAGAAAAGCATAGGGAGCGCTATTCTTTCACTTCGCAGACGGAGGTTTCCGTAACGTGAAAGACGAGGAGTCGGTCAGGCGGCCCCGCAGGGCGGTGCAGTCGGTAGACCGCGCGTTGGACCTGATCGAGGCGCTCGCGGTCACCGAGGGTGAGGCCTCCATCACGGCCCTCGCGGCGCGGACATCGCTGCACGTGAGCACCGTCCATCGGCTCCTGGCGACGCTGGTGCGGCGCGGCTATGTCGGCCAGAACGCCGACACGAGCCGATACTTCGCCGGCGCCAGGTTGGCCACCCTCGGTGAGAACGGTTCCCGCTTCGGCGCGCTCAAGGTGCGCGCTCGACCGATCCTCCGCTGGCTCAGCGAGTCGACGCGTGAGACCGCGAACCTGGCGGTACTCGACGACAACGCCGCCGTCTACATCGACACGGTGCAGGGATCGCAGGTCATGCGCCTCTTCACGACGGTCGGGAACCGGGTGCCTCTGCACGCTACCGGCGCGGGCAAGGCGCACCTGGCCGCGCTCGCGCCGGCCCGACGCGACGCGCTGCTCGACCGCGTCGAACTCCGGTCCCACACGCCGAACACCATCGTGGATCGAGCGGCCCTCCGTCGCGCCCTCGATGAAGTACGCGAGCGGGGCTATGCGATCGACGATGAGGAGTTCGACGAGGGCGTGCGGTGCGTCGCGGTGGCGGTCGGGCCGCCCGGGGCCCCCGTGGCCGCGTTGTCCGTCTCCGGTCCGGCGGTGCGGCTGTCTCGCCAGCGATGCGGCGAGGTCGCCCCACTGCTGCGGCGGGCGGCGGGACAGCTCGCGCAGGCGCTCGAAGGAAATGCGGGATGAGCGTCGCCGCCGGACCGGTGCGCGCCGGGCTGCGCGGGCGCGACCTCGCGCGCGGGCTGCTCGCGCTGTTCCCGGCGGACCAGGTCCTCCTCCAGCACGACGACCTACTGCTGTACGAGTACGACGGCGCCGTCGACACGGCGATGCCCGACGCGGTCGTCCTCCCGCACGACACCGGCGATGTCGCGAAGGTGGTGCGGTTCTGCGCCGAGCACGGCGTGCCGATCGTCCCCCGGGGAGCCGGCACCGGGCTGTCGGGCGGCGCGATCCCCGTCGAAGGCGGCGTCGTGCTGTCATTCGCGCGGATGTCGCGGATCATCGAGATCGACGTTCCCAACCAAAGGGCCGTCGTGCAGCCGGGCCTGGTCAACCTGCACCTGTCGACCGCGGTCGCGCCGCACGGCCTCTACTTCGTCCCCGACCCGTCGAGCCAAAAGGCCTGCACGATCGGCGGCAACGTCGCTGAGAACTCGGGCGGCCCGCACACCCTGGCCTACGGAGTGACGACGAACCACGTCACGGGCCTGGAGGTCGTCCTGTCCGACGGCACCGTCCAGCGGTTCGGGGGAAAAGCGTTGGAAACGGACGGCTACGACCTGGTCGGTGCCTTCATCGGGAGCGAGGGGACCCTCGGCATCGTCACCGAGATCACCGTGAAGCTGACCCCGCTGCCGGAGGACAAGCGAACGATCCTGGCAGCGTTCCACACGATGGACGACGCCTCCGACGCCGTGTCCGCGATCATCGCAGCCGGCGTCGTCCCGAGCGCGATGGAGATGATGGACGCGCTCGCGACCGAGGCGGTCGAGGCTTCGGTCGGCGCCGGCTACCCGCTCGACGCCGGGGGCATCCTGCTCCTCGAGGTCGACGGGGTGCGTGAAGGGCTCGACGACGCCAGAGAGCGGATCGAGACGATCTGTCGCGAACGGGGTGCGTTCCTCATCCGGGTCGCCGCGACGACGCTCGAGCGGGACAGGCTGTGGGCCGGACGGAAGGGCGCCTTCGCCGCGATGGGGAGGCTCTCGCCCGAGTACTACGTCCAGGACGGGGTCATCCCGCGGACGAAGCTCCCGGAGATCCTTCGCCACATCACCGCGGTCGGCCAGCGCTACGGGCTGCGTGTCGCGAACGTGTTCCACGCCGGCGATGGCAACCTCCACCCCCTCATCCTTTTCAGCGGCAGCGGGGGCGAGGCGGAGCTCGAGCGCGTGAGGGCCGCCGGACTGGAGATCCTCAGCGCCTGCGTGGACGCAGGGGGCTCCATCACGGGCGAGCACGGCGTCGGCATGGAGAAGAACTGCTACATGCCGATCCAATTCACGCCGGACGACCTGGCCGCGATGGCCCGCGTGAAGCGCGCGTTCGATCCGACGGGGCTCGCGAACCCGGGCAAGCTGTTCCCCACTCCGTCGCGTTGCCGCGAGTTCGCGTTCGGCGCGCGGAAGCTCGACGCATGAAGGCGGTGATCTCTCCCGCCGACGCGGGGCAGTGTGCGCGAGCGCTTGCCGACGCCGCCAGCGCCAGGACGACGCTGCGCATCGAGGGCGGGGGGACAAAGGCATACATCGGCGACGGCGGAGCCACGGACGCGGTCCTCTCGACACGGCTCATCGCCGGCATCGTCGACCACGTCCCCGCCGACCTCACGGTGACGGTGCGCGGCGGCACCGCGCTCTCGCTCCTGCAGCGGACGCTCGCCGCGGCCGGCCAATTCCTACCGCTCGACCCACCGTGCGCGGAGCGGGCGACCATCGGCGGCGTGATCGCCGCGAACAGCAACGGCTTTGGACGGGTGCGCTACGGCGGGGTGCGCGACGCGCTCATCGGCACGACCGTCGCCCTGACGGACGGCACGCTGGCGCACGCGGGCAGTCGCGTCGTGAAGAACGTCGCGGGCTATGACCTGAACAAGCTCTTCGCCGGCTCTCTGGGAACGCTCGGGGTCATCGTCGAAGCGACGCTCAAGGTGCTGCCCCTGCCACGGGCGACGGCGATCGCGGAGGTGCGCGTGGCCGGCGCCGCCGACGCCTTCGCGATAGCCGATGCGCTCCTGCGGACCCCCCTTCGTCCCACCGCCCTCGTCGTGGATGCGGAGGGCGGCGCGTGGCGGCTGCTGGTGGCCGCGGACGGCGAGCGCCCCATCGTCGAGCGGGCGATGCTCGAGGTGGCGCGGCGTGCAGAGGATGTCGCGGGCGTCGTGGAGCGCTCGGACGGATCCGAGGCGATGCTGGCGCCGCTGCGGGATCTGACGTCCCGGGCGACGAACGGGGCGGTGGTGCGCGCGGCCGTGCCGCTCGCGGCGACGGGCGCGTATGCGGAGAACGCGACGCGCCGCGAAGCCGTGTCGCGCGTCGTCGCGGACGCCGGAAGCGGGATCGTCCGCGTGCACGTGCGAGGCGAAGAGGCCGGGGTCATCGCGGCGGCCGAGGCTCTTGTCGCCGCGGCCAGGATCGTCGGCGGGAGCGCCCACATCGAGCGCCGCGAGCCCGCCCTGCGCGAGCGCCTGCGCGCCTGGCCGACGCCGCCACCCGCCGCGTCGCTCATGCGCCGGCTCAAGGACGCGTTCGATCCGAACGCGATCCTCGAGCCCGGAAGATCCGCCATTGGCTGAGCTCGCCCCGATCTCCTTCGCACCCTACGTGGACGCTGATGCGCCCTCCCAGGAGCTCATATCCCGATGCGTGCACTGCGGCCTCTGCCTGCCGACGTGTCCCACGTTCGCCGTCCTCGGCCTGGAGGCGGACTCGCCGCGCGGGCGCATCCGTCTGATGAAGAACGTGTGGGACGGGCGTGTCGACCCATCCGCCGAGGCGTTCGACCTGCACATGTCCCGGTGCCTCGATTGCCGCGCCTGCGAGACGGCGTGCCCGTCGGGAGTCCAGTTCGGGAAGCTGGTCGAGGGCGCGCGATCCCAGCTCACGACCCTCCGCCGGGCGCCGGTGGGCCAGCGTGTCATGCGGCGCTTGGCGTTCGCCGAGCTGCTCACACATCCAGCGCGCCTTACCGCGTTCGCGTGGCTCGGATTCGCGGCCCGCCGCCTCGGCGCCGGCTGGCTGCTCCGCGCGGTCGGCCGCGCCGTGCCGCCCGCCGCGCGACTGGGCGGCCTGCTCGAGCTCGTACCGGCCTCGCCGCCATCGTCCGCCGTGCTCGCGAAGGTCTTCGAGGCACAGGGCCAGCGGCGCGGGCGAATCGCGCTGTTCACCGGCTGCGTGATGCGCTCTGTGTACTCGGACACGAACGCCGCCACGGCCCGCGTACTCGCGCGCAACGGCGTCGAGGTGCTCGTGCCGGAGGAGCAGACCTGCTGCGGAGCCCTCCATGCGCACGCGGGCCTCCGCGCTGACGCGCGCGAACTCGCGCGGCGCAACATCACTTCGCTCGAGCGCCTTGAGGTCGACGCCTTCATCGTCAACGCCGCGGGCTGCGGCGCGAATCTCAAGGAGTACGGCTGGCTCCTGAAGGACGACCCCGCCTGGGCCGAGCGCGCCGAGCGGTTCGCCGCGAGAGTGAAGGACGCCGCCGAGTACCTCGCGCGCCTCGGACTAAGCGCGCAGCCCGGCCGGTATCGCGCCAAGGTCGCGTACGACGACCCCTGTCATCTTCTCCACGGCCAGGGCATCAAGAGTGAGCCCCGTTCGCTGCTCGCGGCGATCCCCGAGCTCGAGCTCGTCGAGCTCGTCGAGGCCGACTGGTGCTGCGGCAGCGCCGGGACATACAACGTGACGCAGCCCGAGCTCGCGGAGAAGCTCGCGCATCGGAAGGCCGAACGCATCAGGCAGAGCGGCGCCGACACCGTGGTGACGGCCAATCCGGGATGCCAGATGCAGATCGGCGCCGGTCTGCGCGCGGCCGGGATGCGCATGCCGGTGCTCCATCTCATGGACGTGCTCGACACGGCGTACGCCGCCGCGGACTGAGCGGGGCGCGCCGACCGGCGCCTGGCTGGTGCGGGCGCCTTAGTCGCGGATGCGCACCAGCGGCACCGTCACGAGGATCGTCGCGAGCCCGGCGAGCACGAGCCCGGCGCTCCCCGCGACCGCGATCGGTGTGCCGATGAGCAGCGCGGCGCCGCCGAGCAGCGGACCGTTCACCACGCGCAGCCCCTGCGTTCCGAACGTGTACGCGCCCATGACGCGTCCGCGGATGCCGTCCGGCACCGAGAGCTGGATGGTGGAGTTGTTGAGCGACTGCGCGAGCACGGTCGCGCCGCCGATCGCGACCATCAGGGCGAGCGAGAGGCGGTAGTCGGTGGACAGGGCGAACACGAGGATCGCGACCATCTCCACCATCGCGGCGACGATGATGAATACGCCCTTCCTGTGGATCGGAGGCGCGTAGGCGATTGCCATCGCCGCGACGAGGGCTCCGACGCCGCTCGCCGCCAGAAGGAACCCGTACGTCAGCTCATCGCCGTGCAGAACGTCGCGCACGAATACAGGGATCAGCGAGTTGAAGGTGTGCCCGAGGAAGATCACCGGGAGCATCTCGATCGCGATGAGCGCGCCGAGCGTCGGCCGCGCGCGTACGAAGGCAACGCCCTCCGTGAACGATTCACGCGCGGACTGCGCGGAGCGCTCACCGAGGCGCGGCACGCGGATCACGAGCAGGAGGAGCAGCAGCGGTACGAAGGTGACCGCGTTGACGAGGAAGCCCCACCCCGGACCGAAGGACGCGAGGATGAACGCCGCGATCACGGGGCCGACCACCTGCGAGACCTGGCGGATGGACGAATTGAGGCTCACGGCCGAGAGGACCTTGTCGCGGCCGACCATCGCGTGGATCAGCGTCTGCTGGGCGGGACCGCCGATCGCGCCGGCGAAGCCGTGCAGCAGGAGCAGGCCGAAGAGCCACCAGACGGTCACCTGGCCCGCGAGCGTCACCACGGCGATCGCCGCCGCGGCCAGCAGAAGCAGCGTCTGCGCGAGCAACTGCACGCGGCGGTTGTCGTAGCGGTCCGCGAGGACGCCGCCGTAGAGGGAAAAGAAGGTGAACGGCACCCAGTGCGCGAAGACCATCATCCCGAGCCAGAACGGCGACCCCGTCAGCTGGAGCACGAGCCAATTGCGGATGACGTTCTCCATACCGTCGCCCGTGGTCGACACCGCGCCGGCGAGCCAGTACCAGCGGAAGGTCGGGACGCGGAGGGCCGCGAATCGCGATGCGGGTACCGCGGCAGGCTGAGCGACCGGCACCGAAGTCATGAACAAAGCCTAGCCAAGGATCGATGGCGGGGTGTTCCCAAGCCTCGACCGCGAGGCGTTACGGGCGGGGTCGCACGATCGCGCGCCGCTGAAACTTCCCGCGCCTCAAATGGCAATGCCCCGCAGCTCGCCGGTCGAGAGGACCTCGCGCAGATAGCGCCCCGTGAACGATGCGCGCACCCGCGACACCTGCTCCGGCGTTCCCTCCGCGATGACCAGGCCACCCGCGCCACCGCCCTCCGGGCCGAGATCGACGACCCAGTCCGCGGTCTTCACGACGTCGATGTTGTGCTCGATGACCACGACCGTGTTCCCGGCATCGACCAGGCGATGGAGCACTTCGAGGAGCCGCTCGACGTCGGCGAAATGCAGGCCGGTGGTCGGCTCGTCGAGGATGTACAGGGTCCTGCCGGTCGCCCGGCGGGACAGCTCCGTCGCGAGCTTGATCCGCTGCGCCTCACCGCCGGAGAGGGTCGTCGCGGGCTGGCCGAGGTGGATGTAGCCGAGACCGACGTCGTTCAGGGTGCGCAGCTTCACGGCGACGGCGGGGACGTGCTCGAAGAACGAGGCGCCCGCCTCGACGGTCATCTCGAGGACGTCCGCGATGCTGCGGCCCTTGTAGTGGATCTCGAGCGCCTCGCGGTTGTAACGCTTGCCGCCGCACACCTCGCACGGGACGTACACGTCGGGAAGGAATTGCATCTCGATCTTGATGATCCCGTCGCCCGCACACGCTTCGCAGCGGCCGCCCTTCACGTTGAACGAGAACCTGCCGGGCGTGTATCCGCGGAGCCGCGCCTCCGGGATCGCGGCGAAGATCTCGCGGATGGGCGTGAACAGGCCGGTGTAGGTCGCGGGGTTGGACCGGGGCGTGCGCCCGATCGGCGACTGGTCGATGTCGATGACCTTGTCGATCGCCGAGATCCCCTCGAGCGCGTCGTGCGCGCCCGGCCGCTCCTTGGCCTGGCTCAGGGCCTGCGCGAGCCGCCGATACAGGATGTCGTTCACGAGGGTGCTCTTGCCCGATCCCGACACGCCGGTCACGCTCACGAAGACTCCCAGCGGGATGCGCACGTCGATGCCCTTCAGGTTGTGCTCGCGCGCGCCGCGGACGATCAGCGCTTCCTTCCGGGGCGTGCGGCGCCGTTGCGGAAGGGGTACGCGGCGGCGGCCTGAGAGATACGCGCCGGTCAGCGAGCGGGGCTCGGCGAGTATCGCCTGGAGCGGACCCTGCGCCACGACCTCGCCGCCGTGCTCGCCCGCGCCCGGGCCGATGTCGAGGATCCAGTCCGCGGTACGGATGGTCTCCTCGTCGTGCTCGACGACGATCACCGTGTTGCCGATGTCGCGCATGCCGAGGAGCGTTCGGATGAGCCGTGCGTTGTCCCGCTGGTGCAGGCCTATCGAGGGCTCGTCGAGGATGTAAAGGACGCCCATGAGCCCGGAGCCGATCTGCGTGGCGAGGCGGATGCGCTGCGCCTCGCCGCCCGAGAGTGTCGTGGCCGCTCGGTCGAGGGTGAGGTACGCGAGGCCGACGTCCACGAGAAAGCCGAGTCGCTGCCGGATCTCCTTCAGCACCTGGCGCGAGATCGCCTGCTGCCGGGCCGACAACGGGCCGCCGCGCTCCCGCTCGAGCACCGTGACCCAACCGAGGGCGTCGGACACGCTGAGGCGGGCGACGTCGATGATGTGGCGATCGCCGATGGTCACCGCGAGCGTCTCCGGCTTGAGGCGGGCGCCGTGGCAGACCGGACACGGATGGTCGCTCATGTACCGCTCGAGATCGGCCCGGATGTGGTCGCTGGTCGTCTCCCGGTGCGAGCGCTCGATCCAGGGGATCACGCCCTCGAACTCGACCTCGTAGCTGCGCTTCTGCCCCGAGCGGTTCTCGTACGAGAGGCGCAGCGGCTGGCCCGTGCCGTGGAGGACCGCGTCGAGGGCTTTGCGGGGTAGCTTGCCGACCGGATCGCTCAGCGAGAAACGCAGCTTGCGCGCGAGGGCTTCGAGCACGGCCATCCTGTACTGGGCCGTGCCGCCCGACTTCTGCCACGGGAGCACCGCGCCGCCGCGGAGCGAAAGGTCGGGGTTCGCGAAGATAAGCTGCGCATCGGGCTCGAGCTTCGTGCCAAGGCCGGTGCACGCGGGACACGCGCCGTGAGGCGAGTTGAACGAGAAGGTGCGCGGCTCGATGTCGCCGATCGAGAAGTCGCCCTCCGGACACGCGAGCCGCTCGGAGAAGAGGCGCCCGCCGTCCCTGGCTCCGTCAGCCGGCACGACGACCGCGAGGCCCTCGCCGAGCCGCAGCGCCGTCTCGACGGAGTCCGTGAGGCGCGCGCGCTCGCTCTCGCCGTCGCTCGCGCGGTGCACGACGACCCGGTCGACGACGGCGTCGATGCTGTGCTTGCGCATCTTGTCCAGCACGATGTCGTCGCCGAGGTCGCGCACCTCCCCGTCGACGCGCACGCGCGCGAAACCTCCGCGACGCGCCGTGGCGAGGAGCTGCTGGTGCTCCCCCTTCCGGTCGCGCACGAGGGGTGCCAGGATCAGGAGGCGGGTGCCCTCGGGGTGGTCGCCGATGCGGTCGACGATCTCCTGGACGGTCTGCGCGACGATCGGCACGCCGTGCGTCGGACAGTGGGGAACGCCGACGCGCGCGAACAGCAGCCGCAGGTGGTCGTAGATCTCGGTCACCGTACCGACGGTCGAGCGCGGGTTGCGCGTGGTCCCCTTCTGGTCGATCGACACCGCCGGAGACAGACCTTCGATGAAGTCGACGTCGGGTTTCTCCATCTGCCCGAGGAACTGCCGTGCGTACGCCGAAAGCGACTCGACGTAGCGGCGCTGTCCCTCCGCGTAGATCGTGTCGAACGCCAGCGACGACTTCCCCGATCCGGAGAGTCCCGTGATGACCACGAGCCGATCGCGCGGGATGCGGACGTCGATGTTCTTGAGGTTGTGCTCACGGGCGCCCTTGACATGGATGTGCTCGACGGGCATCGCGGCTCAGTCCCGCATCGACTCGGGTGGTAGCGGCGCCTGCGCGGAAGCGCCGCGACCCGACGGGGGCGTGCGCAGCGCCGCGCCCACACCGGCAGGTTCGCCGCCGGTGCCTCCGCCCGGAAAGCTGTAGGCAGTGCGCGCGCGCCCGCGGAAGTCGCGGATCACCTGCCGGAGGAAGAGGAGCCACACCGGCAGCGCGGCGATGCCGCCGCCGAGCGAGTCGGACACGCCCGCGCGGAAGGTATTCGGCTGAGCGGGCAGGAGGAGATTGGTCAGGGCCTGGTAGACGCCTGACGGCAGGAGCACGATCGTCGTCAGCCCGAAGATGACCGTTCCCAGCAGCAGGTAGCCACGGCGGATAGGTGAACCGCGCTCCTCGTCACCGACGAGCCCGCGCCGCGCCCCCCAATGAGCTCCCCAGAAGAGGAGACCGAAGCCGCTGAAGGTGATGCCGCGGATCAGGTCCTCGTCGCGCCGGCGCTGCGCGTCGGGAGGTCGGAGCGGGGATCGGTCGAAGCACTCCGCAGGCGCGCCCGGCGGGCAGTTGAGCACCGGTTCCGGCGTCCTCCCGTACACGAACTCGCTGCCCCCGGCGGCGGCGAGGCCGACGTTCACCAGCGAGGCGAGGCCCACCACGAGAAGGATCACCCCTGCCAGGGAAGCGATGTACAGGTACGTGCGCAGGAGCGTTCGCGGCGAGAGTTCGAGGCCGGTCCCTTCGGCCCCCTGCCGCCTGAGGAACGCCGACGCGATCAGAACGAGCGCGCCGAGGATCGCGACGGGAGTGAGGATGCCGAGCAGCATCAGCTGCGGCGGCCGCGCCGGTTGATACGACCCGCCTTCCGGTCGGGAGAGTTCGTGGGCCTCGGCCGGCCCGCATCGCGGCCGGACGTCCCCGCCAGCGCGGCGGCCAGCGCTGCGGCCTCGTCACCGGGATCCGGATCCGCCGCCGCGTCGGGGCCCCGCTGGAGGACCAGGAGGCCACGGAGCTCGACGACCTCGTCGCGCAGCGCGGCCGCGCGCTCGAACTCGAGGTTTCGGGCGGCCTGCTTCATCTGCACCTCGAGGTCCTTCACCAGCCGCGTCAGTTCGTCCTTCGGCAGATCGCCCGAGGCGATCGGGCGGCCGCGGCGCTCGTAGGTCCCCTCGACGTCGGCGACCTGCCGCAGGCGGATGCCGATGTCGCGGATCGCCTTCACGATGCTGGTCGGCTCCACGCCATGCTCGGTGTTGTACGCGGCCTGGATCGCGCGGCGGCGGTCGGTCTCGTCGATCGCCGCTCGCATCGAGGCGGTGACGCGGTCCGCGTACATGACGACGCGACCTTCGACGTGCCTCGCCGCGCGGCCGATGACCTGGATCAGGGACCCCCTGGACCTCAGGTATCCCTCCTTGTCGGCGTCGAGGATCGCCACGAGGGTGACCTCGGGCAGGTCGATGCCCTCGCGGAGCAGGTTCACGCCGACCACGACGTCGTACACGCCCAGGCGCAGGTCCCGGAGGATCTCGACCCGCTCGAGCGTCTCGACCTCGGAGTGGAGGTAATGCACCTTGATGCCCATCTCGCGCAGGTAGTCCGCGAGGTCCTCGGCCATCTTCTTCGTGAGGGTCGTGACGATCGACCGCTGCCCCGCCTGCACCCGGAGGTTGATCTCCGCGAGCAAGTCGTCGATCTGCCCCGCGGTCGGGCGCACGTCGATCAGCGGCTCGAGGAGGCCGGTGGGCCGGATGATCTGCTCGACGAAGTGGGCAGGGCCGCCGACCTTCTCCGTTTCGTACGGCCCCGGTGTGGCGGATACGTAGATCGCCTGGTCGAGCCGCTCCTGGAACTCCGGGAACGTCAAGGGCCGGTTGTCCAGAGCGCTCGGCAGCCGGAAACCGTAATCCACGAGGATGTCCTTGCGCGCGCGATCGCCGCCATACATGCCGCCGACCTGCGGAATGGAGATGTGCGACTCATCGATGAACATGAGGAAGTCCGGCGGGAAGTAGTCGAGGAGCGTCCAGGGACGGCTGCCGGCGGGCCGCCGCGCAAGATGCCTCGAGTAGTTCTCGATCCCGGCACACGTGCCGGTCTCGCGCATCATCTCGAGGTCGAAGTTGGTCCGCTGGCGGAGGCGCTGTGCCTCCACGAGGCGACCCGCGGTCTCGAGCTCGGCGAGCCGCTGCTCCAGCTCCGCCTCGATGTCGCGGATCGCCTCCAGCAGCTTCTCCCGCGGCGTGACGAAGTGGCGCGCGGGATAGACGTCGACCTGGTCGCGCTCCGCGAGCACCTCGCCGGTAAGCGGGTCAAGCTCCGTAATGCGCTCGACGACGTCCCCGAAGAACTCGATCCGCACCGCGAGGTCCTCGTACGCCGGGTGCACCTCGAGCGTGTCGCCGCGGACACGGAACCTGCCCCGCGTGAAGTTGGCGTCGTTACGCTCGTATTGGATGTCCACCAGGTGGCGCAGAACGGTGTCCCGGCGATGCCGTTCACCCTTGCGCAGCCGGACGGTCACCGCGCCGTAGTCGACCGGCGCGCCGAGCCCGTAGATGCAGGAGACCGAGGCGACGATGACGACGTCCCGCCTTTCGAAGAGCGCCCGCGTCGCCGCGTGGCGCATCTTGTCGATCTCCTCGTTCCGCGACGAGTCCTTCTCGATGTACGTGTCGCTCCGCGCGATGTACGCCTCTGGCTGGTAGTAGTCGTAGTACGAGACGAAATATTCGACTGCATTGGCGGGAAAGAATTCCTTGAACTCGCCGTACAGCTGCGCCGCGAGCGTCTTGTTGTGCGCGAGCACGAGGGCCGGGCGCCCCGACTCGGCGATGACCTTCGCCATGGTCACGGTCTTCCCCGAGCCGGTCACGCCGAGCAGGACCTGGTGCTTTTCCCTGTGCGCGAGACCCTCGAGCAGCCGCGCGGACGCGGCGGCCTGGTCGCCCGCGAGGGCCCATGGCAAGCCGAGCTCGAACCGGGCCTCGCCGGCCGGCCGCTCGAGTGGCACCTGGAGGAGGTCGCTCGGACTCATCCCGAACCCATTCTAGAACACCTGTTCTCTCTCGCCGCCTGCGGCGCACTGACGGCCGGTGGGACGCCCACCGCACGCGATTCTAGGCGGCTGGCATTTCGCACCGGACCGCGCGCGGCCGCGTTGTCTCTTTGTGGATGAATGGGCAGACCGCGCCCGCGGGACCGCGTGATCGCTTCCTCGCCCGACGGGGACCGCAGGGACTCGTCATCCTGGCGAGCGACCCCACCAAAGGCGGCCGTTGGATCCAACTCCCCGGCCCATGACGGTCGTCATCAAGTGAGCAGAGCGTCGTAGAGGAAGAGGTCACCAAGAGGACATGGAAGACAAGGCTCGCCGCCGCGCGCGACTGATCCTGATCGTTGGGGTACTGCTCGCTCTGGTCGCGGGCGTTGGCA
Source organism: Candidatus Limnocylindria bacterium (assembly GCA_038211425.1). GTDB lineage: Bacteria > Chloroflexota > Limnocylindria > P2-11E > P2-11E > JALYKU01. Next base: position 24,165 of record JBBQVQ010000018.1, read on the forward strand.
CCTTCGTGATCGCTTCCGCATCGAAGAGCGACACCGCAGCGCCGGTGGCCACGACGGCAGTGTTGGTGGCGGCTCGCGATATCCCGGCGAGGACCGCACTGAGCGCCGCCGACCTCAAACTCGTGCGGTACACCTCGGACATCGTTCCCGCGTCAGCGCTCACGGATAGCAAGGACGTGCTCGGGAAGATCGTCACCGCCCCACTGACGGCGGGCGAGCCGATCCTTCCCGGCAAGTTCGCCGCCGCTCAGGGGCTCACGACGTTCACGGTGTTCCCGGCCGAGGTCGAGATAGCGCCCGGAGCGCCCGCATACCGCGCGTACTCGATCACGGTGCCCGACGCGCAGGCCGTTGGAGGCGCGCTCGCGCCCGGCGACATCGTCGACCTCGTCTACACGATCAATTACGACCCGTCGAAGGCGTTCCAGCGTCCCGACCTGACCAAGCAGGTCGTCGACTTCTCGGCGAAGATCGCCCTCGAGCGCGTGCCGATCCTGGCGCGCACCGCGGCCGTCTACACGATCCGGACCGACGCCGCCACGGCGGAGCGGCTCGCGTATCTGCAGTCCGCCGGCGGCACGCTCCAGATGCTGCTTCGCGCGGGCAAGGACGAACGCGCCGCAGGCACGCAGGGCGCGACGCTGAGCCAGGTCCTCCAGACCTTCCAGTTCAAGATCCCCGAGAAGATCAGCCCGTAGCGTCCGGCGCGGTCGGGAGCCCGCGCGCGCTCCACGCCTCGCGCACCCGGCGCCGAAGCTCCGCGCGGTCACCATCGTTCTCGATGAGGACGTCCGCGGCCGCCCGGAATGCTTCCACGCTGGACTGGCGCTCGAGGCGCGCGGCGGCATCGGCCGAGGGTGTTCCGCGCCGCTCCAGCCGGGCGACGCGCGTCTCCGTGGGTGCGAGCACGACCCAGACCTGGTCGCACACGGCCCGCAGCGAGGTCTCGAGGAGCTTGACCGCCTCGACCGCGAGGACCGCCTCGTTCGGGAGCATCGACCGGGCTTCGAGGATCCGGGCGATCACCCGGGGGTGCAGGATGCGCTCGAGGCGCTCCAGTTGCCGGGGGTCGCCGAAGACGATGTCCGCGAGCCTGCGCCTGTCGACCTCCTTGTCGTCTCCCAGGACGCCGGTCCCGAACGTCTGGACGATCGCGCTGTAGCCGACGGTACCGCGCAGCTGCTCGTCCTTCGCGATCGCGTCGGCGTCGAGGACCTTCGCGCCGAGATCGCGCAGCATGGTTGCGACCGTCGACTTGCCGGCTCCGATCGGCCCGGTGATGCCGATGACGCGCGCGGTCACGCATCTTCGCCGCGAGCGGCGGCCCACTCGTCGTACAGCGCCCGCAGCGCGGAGTCGAGGTCCTCGTATTCGCGGCCGACGCGGCGCGTCTCAAGGTAGTTGCCCGACGCCGCGATCGCCTCGATCCGGGCCTGGAGCGCCTTCACCTGCTCCTCCATCGCGGCGATGCGCGCCTCGATATCCGTGGACGATGGCGGCGAGGGATCGGCTCGCGCGCGCCGTACCCTCAGCGCCGGCTCGGCGCGCTTCTCGGGCGGGGGCGCCTGTGACGCGACGCGGGCGCGCTGGTAGGCCGACCAATTCCCCTCGAAGCGCGAGAGCGATCCGGCTCCGAGGACCCAGAGCTCGGTGGCCAGGCGATCGATGAAGTACCGGTCATGGGAGACGAGCAGCATCGTCCCCTGATACTCCTCGAGGACCAGCTCGAGGGCCTCGCGGGCTCCCACGTCGAGGTGGTTCGTCGGCTCATCGAGGACAAGAAGGTTCGCCTCCCGCGCGGCTAGGCGCGCGAGCGCGAGGCGGCTGCGCTCGCCACCCGACAGGACTCCCACCGAGCGGAAGACGTCCTCTCCGCGAAAGAGGAAGCGGGCGAGAAGATCGCGCGCCTCCTGCTCATCGAGCCCGCTCGCGTCGCGCAGCGCGTCGAGGACGGAGCGCTCACCGGTGAGATCGGCCTGCGCCTGCGCGAGCACGGCGACACGTGCGGTCGGCGCCGAGCTCACATAGCCCTCGAGCGGCGCCAGCTCGCCGACCAGGGAGCGCACGAGAGTCGTCTTCCCCGCCCCGTTCGGCCCCACGATCGCCACGCGCGCTCCCCGGCCCACGCGAAGCGCGGGCGTGCGGAGGAGCGGCGCGCCGTAGCCGATCGCGAGCGGCGTCGCCTCGAGCACGGCCTCGCTCGCGAGATGCGCGGCCTCCAGTCGCCACCCGTGCGAACGCGCCCGCTTCGGTGCGCCGATGCGTTCCACGCGAGCCAGTTTCTTGGCGCGCCCGCGCGCTTCCTTCGCGCGCTGGCCGGCGCCGTAGCGCCGGATGAAGTCCTCGGTCCTCGCGATCTCCGCTGCCTGGCGTTCGGCGGCGCGCCCCAGCGAGGCTTCGCGCTCGGCCCGCTGGCGCGCATAGTGCGAATAGCCCCCACGGTACTCGGCGAGCCTGAATTCGCCGGGTCCTGCCGGCGAAGCCGACGGCTCAAGAGCGAGCGTCCGCGACGTTACGCGGTCGAGGAACCAGCGATCGTGCGACGCGACGAGGGCCGTGAGCCGGCGCTCGACGAGGAAGCTCTCGAGCCACTCGATCGCCGCGAGGTCGAGGTGGTTCGTCGGCTCGTCGAGCAGCAGGACGTCCGGATCGTCGAGCAGGGTGCGCGCGAGGCCGAGCCTGGTGCGCTCGCCTCCGGAGAGCGTCGCCACGCTGCGTTCGGCGAGCGCATCGAGGCCGAGGCCGGCGAGCACGCGGTCAACGAGCGACTCGAAGTCGTAGCCGCCGGCGTGCGCGAAGTGGTGCTGAAGGTCGGAGTAGTGCTCCATCCCCGCGCGGTCGGCCGTCCCGAGCCCGGCCTCGAGCTGTCGCAGGTCCGCCTCGATCTCGCGCAGATGCGCGGCGGCGCCGGCCGCGTGATCGCGCACCGTCCCGGGCGTCGCCTCGATGAGGAGCTCCTGCCGCAACAGCGCGACCCGCGCGCCGCGCGCCAGAGCGACGCTTCCTCCATCCGGCGCGTCGATGCCCGCCGCGATGCGCAGCAGCGTGCTCTTACCGGTCCCGTTCGGGCCGACGAGACCCGCCCGGTCGGCGTGGGCGAGCCGGAACGAGACGTCGCTGAACAACAGCCGGTCGCCGAAACGCCGCCCGACGGCCTGGACGCTGAGGACGCTCATCCCTTGACCGGGGAGCGCTGGCAGCCTGGGCAATGGAAGGTGCCCCGCCCGCCCACGACAGTGCGGACGATCGGACGCCCGCAGCGGGGACACGGCTCACCCGACCGCCCGTACACTTGGAACTCGCGCTGCATCCGGCCGGCCCTCCCCTCCGCGTCGAGGTAGTCACGTCGCGACGCGCCGCCAAGGCGGATGCCCTTGCGCAGGACCCAGCGCAGAGCCTCGTGCAGGCGCACGACCTCGTCGGCGCCGAGCGAGCCCCCCTGCCGTAGCGGGTGGATGCGCGCACGCCAGAGCGCCTCGATCGCGTAGATGTTCCCGATGCCGGCGATGCCGCGCTGGTCGAGGAGCAGCGGCTTGATGGCGGAACGTCCGCGCCGGCGAAGGAACGCCGCAAGCCAGGCGCGCGTGAAGTTTCGCCCGAGGGGCTCTCGCCCGAGCGACGAGTGCAGCGGCGCGCGCGCGACGCGGCGATCGGCGCCACCTTCGGCGGCGATGTCGGCTCGGTCGACCAGCGCCATGCGCCCGAATTTGCGCGCGTCCGCGAATCGCAGCGCGGTGCCATCGTCGAAGCCGATCACGCCGCGGACGTGCGGCCCGTCCGGTGCGGTGCTCGCGCTACCGAACAACAACTGGCCCGTCATCCGTAGCGAGACGACGAGCGCGTCGCCGTCGTCGAGGTCGAACACGACCAACTTTCCCCGGCGGCGCACGCCCTCGATGCGTCGGCCACGCAGTCGCTCGGCCAAGTGCTCTGCGGGTACCGGCTCGGTCAGCCGCAGCCACGAGGAGCGGAAGTCCGCGACGGTCCTGCCCGACACCAGCTGGCGCAGCTGTCGCGCGATCGTCTCGACCTCAGGTAACTCGGGCATGCCCCGTGGTTTCCGCGACCATCCGCTTCATCTCGTCCCAGTTATCGCCGGTGCGCACGTCGACGACGAGCGGCACGTCGATGGGATAGGCATTCGACATCTCCGCGCGGACGAGCTCCGCGAGGGCAGGCACGTCCTCGCGCGGGGCCTCCAGGACGAGCTCATCGTGCACCTGGAGGACGACCCGCGAACCCAGTCCGGAAGCGGCCAGCCTGTCGTGCACGTGGACCATGGCGATCTTCATGATGTCAGCGGCGGTGCCCTGGATCGGCATGTTGATCGCCATGCGCTCGGCCGCGTTGCGCACGGCGCTGTTGCGGCTGGTCATGTCGGCGATGTAGCGGCGGCGCCCGAGGAGCGTCTGGACGTAGCCCTGCTCGAGGCAGAACGCCTTCGTCTCGATGACGTAGCGGCGCACCTGCGCGTACCTGTGGAAGTACTCGTCGATGAAGCGCTGGGCCTCGTCGCGCGGCATGTTCATCCGCCACGCGAGCCCAAAGTCGGTCATCCCGTAGACGATGCCGAAGTTCAACATCTTGGCGACGTCGCGCTGCTCGCGCGTCACGGTCTCCTCGGGCACGCCGAACCCGGCCGCAGCCGTCCTCCGGTGAACGTCCGCGCCGACGCGGAAAGCCTCGATCAGCTCGGGGTCCTGTGCCATGTGCGCGAGCACGCGCAGCTCGATCTGCGAGTAGTCCGCGGCCACCAACACGAGGTCGGGCGATCCCGACACGAAGGCGCGCCTGATCCGGCGCCCGAGCGGGGTCCGGATCGGGATGTTCTGAAGGTTCGGCGCCTGGCTCGAAAGCCGGCCCGTGGCGGCGATCGTCTGGTTGAAGGTCGTGTGGACGCGGTCGGTCGCGGGATCGACGAGGCTGGCAAGACCCTCGGTGTAGGTGGAGCGCAGCTTCTCCACCTCCCGGTATTCGAGGACCTTTTCCACCACCGGGTGCGCCGAGCGCAGCTCCTCGAGGACGACCGCGTCGGTCGAGTATCCCGTCTTCGTGCGGCGCCCCCGCTGCAGCTTCAGCTCGGTGAACAGGAGCTGTTCGAGCTGCTTCGGGGAATTGATCGGGAACTCGTGACCGACCGCGGCGTGCGCTTCGCGCTCGATGCGCGCGACCTCTGTGGCGAATTCCCGGCCGAGGGCGGCGAGGTACCCGACATCGACCGCGACGCCCGCCTCCTCCATCTCGACCAGGACGTCCACGAGCGGCAGCTCGACCTCACGGAACAGCGGCTCCAGCTCCAGGCGCGCCAGGTCGGCGGCGAACAGCGACGAGAGCTCCCTCGTCGCGACCGCGATGGCGCCGGCGCGCGCGAGTCGCTCCTCGAGCGTGGGGGTGCGCGTCGGCTCTTTTCGATCGGGCGCCGGCAGTGTCGGCACCTCGAGGCGCAGCCGCTCCGTCGCCAGATCCTCGATCGCGTGCTGCCTTCGGCTCGCGTTCACCAGGTACGACGCGACCATGGTGTCCATCGTCACTCCGCGGAGATCCGCGCCCGCGCGACGGAGGGCCCTGCGCGCGGTCTTGGCGTCGTGCGCGGACTTGGGGAACGATCCGTCGGCGAGCAGCGCAGCGAGCGCGGCCGGGACTTCGTCCGAGTGTGGCAGGTACCACGCCGCCTCACCGGCGGCGAGCGCGAGGCCCAGGAGCCGCGGTTGCCGCTCCGCATCCACATCGGCGAAGACGGCCACGCTTCCGACCTCGCGCAACTCCCGTACGACTCGCTCGGCATCGGCGGCGACCAGGAGCGCCGTCCTCACGCCGGTCGCCTCCGTCGGCGCGAGGCTGAGCGTGAGCTGGCCCTGGCGGGCGGCCGCGAAGCCGGCGGCACCGGCGGGGGCGGTGTTGCCGTCGGCGGGCGGGAGGCGGGACACGAGACTGCGGAACTCGAGGTCGCGGAAGAGCTCGAGGATCCCCGCGCGGTCGTAGCTCGTGCGACGGGTGCGTCCGAGGTCGAGCGTGACGGGGAGATCGGTCACGATGCGCGACATCTCCCGGCTGTTCCAGACCTGGTCGCGATGCTCGGCGAGGCCGGCGCGGAGTTTCGGGGTGAAGCGCGACAGGTCCGAGTACACGCCATCGAGATCGCCGTTGTCGGCGATGAGCTTGGCGGCGGTCTTCTCGCCGACGCCCGGTACGCCGGGGATGTTGTCGGTCGCGTCACCCTTGAGAGCCTTGAAGTCGACCATCTGGTCCGGCCGCAGGCCGAAGCGCTCGTTGATCTTCGCCTCGTCGTAGATCACGGTGTTCTGGAAGCCCAGGCGGGTCGTCATCAGCTTCGTGGTCGGGGTGACGAGCTGGAGCGTGTCGAGATCCCCTGAGAGGATGATCGTCTCGAGGCCCGCGGCGTCCGCCTGGCGCGCGAGCGCGCCGATCACGTCGTCGGCCTCGTAACCCGCGAGCGAGTACATCGGCACGCCGAAGCGCTCGAGGAATTCCTTGCACCGCTCGAACTGCGGGCGCAGCTCGTCGGGCATCGGTCTGCGGGTCGCCTTGTACGTCGTGTCGCGCTCGTGCCGGAATGTGGGACCGGGGAGGTCGAAGCATGCCGCCATGTGCTGCGGCTCCGTGTCCTGCAGCGACTTGAGCAGGATCGAGGCGAACCCGAACGTCGCGTTCACGAGCTCGCCCTTGGTGGTGGTCAGGGGCGGAACGGCGAAGAAGCCCCGGTAGATGAGGCTGTTGGAGTCGATGAGGAGGAGGCGCTCGGGCGGACCCATCGGGTCAGGATATGAGCGTCAGCGGGCCCGCATCCTCACGTGGAACAGCGCCGCCGTGGCGCCTGACGCGAGCGCGAGGCCGAGCCACAGCAGCGGCGCCGGCCCGGCGGGCGCGGGCTGCTGGGAGGTCGGAGCGGGGCCCCCGGGAAGCGCGACCGCGGATGGAAGGGCCGGCCGCGATTCATTGAACGCCGGGGGGGACGCCGAGGCGGCCTGATCCTGCTTTTGCGCGCCGTCGGACCGGGCCGAAGCGGCGGGCGCCGCGCCGGCGCCGCGCCCTGGCGCGAGCTCGGTCGGCGCCGCTGCGGGCGCGGCCGCGGTCGTCGAGCTCCGCGGCGCGCCTAGAGCGCCGAGCGCAGCCGCAACGAACAACAGTGCGAAGGCGCCGCTGGCGACACCGGAGAACAGCCGGGCCGGCACATACCAGGCGGGTACGCGGACCAGGCGGGGCATGAGCGAGCGACTCGGCCGCGGGTCGGGGAGCGCCCGGAGGAGCGCCGCCGTCGCGGACAGTTCGCGCGCGCGCGACGCGCAAGGACCGCAGCGGTCGAGGTGAGCGGCGATGCGCGCGTGCTCCGCCGCGTCGAGAGCATCGTCGACGTACGCGGACAGCTCTGATCCTGGATGTGGTCCCATCTCACTCATTCCAACGTCCGGAACCTCCGGGGGTTCCCTCATCCCTTCGAGCCCTTCCAGCCGCGGTCCACGAGGGCGTTGCGGACGGCCACGCGTCCACGGTGGATGCGCGACTTCACGGTGCCGATCTCGCTCGTGGTGATCCTGCCGATCTCGGCGTAGTCGAAGCCCTCGACGTCACGAAGCAGGAGCGCCGTGCGCTGCTCGACCGGGATCCCAAGGAGCGCCGCCTCGATGATCGCGACCGCCTCACGGTCGGCGACGATGTCCGACAGCTCCGGGCCGTCGGAGGGGTGCTCGCTCCAGCGGGGGCCCTGGTCGAGGTCGTCCGGCGCGTCGAGTGGGAGCTCGCCGTGCCGTTTGCGGGCGCGCAGCACGTCGATGGCGCGATTGGTCGCGATCCGAAACAACCAAGCGCGCGGCGACGCCCCCTGGAATGAGCCGATCGACCGCCAAGCGGACAGAAGCGTGTCCTGTACGACATCCTCCGCATCCGAGGGCGTGGTCAGCATTCGCAACGCGTGCCGGTATAGTCCCCGCTCTTCGGCTCGCGCGAGCTCCTCGAACGCGCGTGAGTCACCGGCCCGTGCGCGCTCCACGAGACGGGCCTGCTCGTCCGTGTCATGACTCATCGTGCCATCGCCGTGCCGCCCACTTCAGCGTAGAGTGTCGCGCGTGTCCAGCAATGGCGCGCCGCGGAAGCGTGTCGTCGTAATCGGCGAGGACGATGCGCCGATCGCCATGCTCCTGCGCGATGCGATCAACGATGAGCCCGCCTACCGGTCGGTCATCGTCGCCGACGGGGCGAGGATCATGGACGCTGTCCGCCAACAGGGGGCCGACCTCCTCATCCTCGACCTCATGCTGCCCGGCATGAACGGCATCGAGGTGTTCGACCGGGTGCGGGCGGACCGCGCGACGAAAGACCTGCCCGTCCTCTTCGTCAGCGCCGCGCGCGACCGATTCGAGAAGCAGATGCGGGAGCGCAACCTCACGAATGTCATTGCCAAACCGTTCGATCTGAACGTGCTCCTCGACACGGTGCGGTCGCTCTGCCCGGCGGACCGCGACGACACGTAGCGGCGAGGTCTCACCCGCCGCAGAGCTCGCGATATCGGCCGGGGAGCTTTCCCGGTTCGCGCGCATGGCCCGCCGCGCGGCCGCGATCGCCACCGACGTGGGCAAGGCGATCGACACCGCGGCGGTCGACATCGTCACGCGGAAGGGCGGCCGGACGAACTTCGCCACGGCGTCGGATCACGCGGCCGAAGAGGAGATCCTGCGTCGCCTGCGCGAGCTCGATGGCTCGGTACCCATCCTCGCCGAGGAGAGCGCGCGCGACGAGCTACGGCGCGCGGATCGGCTCTGGGTCGTGGACCCGATCGACGGGACGCTGAACTTCGCGCACGGCGTGCCTTTCTACTGCGTCGCGATCGGCTACGTCGAGAAGGGGCGCGTGCGCGCGGCGGCGATCCACGCGCCACGCCTGCGGGAGACGTTCATCGCCTCGGAGGGAGCGGGCGCGACGCTGAACCGGCTGCCACTGTCAGTGTCGACCGTGAGCAAAGCGCGCGACGCGTTCGCGGTGACGAACTTATCCCGCGGTGCCGCAGGCAGGCCGGACTCGCGGTTCACGCAGCTCAACCGCGCCTGTGCGCGGCTACGCGTGACAGGCTCGGCCGCGCTCGAGATCGCGTACGTCGCCGCGGGACGCTTCGACCTCTTCGTCCACGAGCAGTTGTCGCCGTGGGACATCGCCGCGTCGGGCCTGATCGCGCGTGAGGCGGGCGCCGCCGTCGTATCCCTGGCCACGGGAGACGATGCCGCTTGGGACGAGCCGCGGGTGATGGTGGGCAACGCCGCCCTCGTGCAGGACGTGGTCACGAGCATGGATCTCATCCGCGCGACGTAGTGACGCGGACGCCGCGGCGAGCGTGCGCGACCCATATGGCGACCCGGACGACTGCGACGGTCGGCCGGTCAGGCCAGCCGGGCCTCGACGCTGAGCGCGACGTTCCCTTCCAGTGCCTTCGAGATCGGGCAGTTGTCCTTCGCGTCGTCCGCGAGCTCGCGCAGCTTCTCCGCTGTCGCCCCGGGCGCGACGGCGCGCACGCGGAGGGCGCTCGAGAGGACGCCGTTGCCTCCGCCGGCGACCGCGCCGAACGTGACGGTCGCGGTGGCATCCAGCTCAGTCGGTGTCCAACCGGCCTTGGCCAGGCGCGCGGATAACGCCATCAGGAAGCAGCTCGCGTGCGCCGCGGCGAGGAGCTCCTCGGGGCTGGTGAGTCCCTCGCCGCCCTCGCCTTCGGTCCGTTCGCTCCAGCTCGTGGCCGCTCGATCGAGCACGGCGCTGCGCGTGCTCACCGTGCCCTTACCGGTGAGCAGGTCTCCCTGCCACGTCGCGCTCGCCGTATGGACCGTTCCCATGATCTGACCTCCGGACCGACTTGGTCTCTGGGGAGGGTATCGCGTCCTTCTCGGAACGTAAGTGGCACGCTTGGAACGCCTACCGGCGTGATCCTCCCCAAACTAGAATGTGGCGACGCCGGAGTGGTGCAACGGTGACACAGGCGACTCAAGATCGCCGGGGCGTAAGCCCGCTGAGGGTTCGAATCCCTCCTCCGGCACCGGTTCGAGGAACCGAGCCCTTGGAGCCACCCCGGTCTCGTGGACACCTGACACAGCTGGATCCAAGAAGGCTGAGAAGGAAGTCCAGCGGCCCAGCGGAATGTGATCGGCTACCGCTACGACACGCCGGCGGTGGCCCGATCTACCTAGGCAGTCGCATGGTCACGCGCGTTCCGAGGTCGTTGCCCGCGCTCTCGACAACGATCGTTCCCCCGTGCGCTTCGGCGACGAGCCGCGAGAGATAAAGCCCGATCCCGACGCCGGCGAACGTCCTCGCGCGCCCGGAGCCGCGGACGAATGCGTGGCCGAGCGCGGGGATCTCCTCGGGAGGGATGCCGATCCCGTGGTCTTCCACGATGACGAGCGCTCCGTCGGCGTCGGCCCCGACCTCGACCCGCACTTCACCACCGGTCGGTGAGTACTTGACGGCGTTCCCGACGAGGTTCATCAGCACCTGCTCGAGCCGGGCCGCGTCGGCGATCACCACGAGGACCGGAGGAGCATCGACGGTGAATCGGTAACGGTCCTCCTCAGCGGTCGCTTCGATGTACCGCTGGGTCACGTCGCGCGCGAGCTGCGCCAGGTCCAGCGGGGCCCTCGCGGCCTCCAGGCGGCCATGTCCCACACGGGAGACCTCGAGCAGGTCGCTCACGAGAGCATTCATACGGTCCACCTGACGCTCGATCGTGCGCAGATTCTGCTCCAGCGATGTGATGTCGAGCGGCGTCTGCCCTTCGTGACTTCGGCGGATGCGTGACCGGAGCAGCTGCGCGAGCGCCTTCAGGGGAGTGAGCGGAGTCTTGAGCTCATGCGAGACGATGGAGATGAACTCGTCCTTTTGGCGGGCGACCTCGCGCTCGGCGGTGATGTCGTGGAGAGCGAGGACACCCGCGATCACGTGCCCGTCCGCGTCGCTCACGGGCTCCGCGAGCGCCTCCAGGATGAGCCGCCCCTGGTCGGCCACGTTCACCGCGTAACGCCCGCGGTGCGGTCGCCCTTGTATGGCGCTCGTCAAAGGATCGGCATCTGGAGCCACGACCGCGTCCGTCTCCGCATCCCTCATGTCCAGCGAAATCGCAATTTCGCGGATCGGGCGACCGATGTTGTCGGGGGTGAGGCCGAGCAACTGCTGCGCCGCTCTGTTCATGGCAGCCAGGTTCGATCCGAGGTCGCCGATCAGCACCCCCTCGCCGATGCCGTCGAAGATCGCAAGGTACAGCTGCCGGGTGCGTACTTCGGACGCGTAGAGCTTGGCGTTCGCGATGGCCACGGCCGCCTGGCCCGCGAGGATATGCGCGAGCTCGATATCGACGTCGTCGAACTCGCGGCCTTCGTCGCGCGAGTAGATGTTGAGCGCACCCACCAGGAGCTCGTCCCGAACGAGCGGCACGGTCAGGAGCTTGACGAATCCGTCTGCTACGAGTCCGGGATCGGCGTCTGAGCCTTCACGGAGGTCAGCCACCCGATGGACATGCGGACCACGGTGCTCCGCGAGGACCGCATCCAGCGGGACCGCCGGCGCTGTGGCGTATCCCGCCGGAAGCCCGCGCTGGGCTCGGATCCCCATCTCGCGCCGCGGGAGATCCGCGAGCACGAGCGAAGCGGCGTCGGCGGACGCGAGGACACACGCTGCCTGGACGACATCTCCCGCGACGAGGCCGACGTCGAGGCTGCGTTGCATCTTCTCGGTCACCTCGCGTAGGAGCCGCAGCCGTGTCGTCTGGTCCACAGCGGCAGTATCGGCCGCGGCCGCCAGCCCGCGCTCAGCCATCGGCATCCACGAGGGCCGGAAGGTCGTTCACGGAGCGGACGAAGGAGCGCGCACCGACCGCGCGATACGCGGGCTCGTCGTCGGCCGGGCACACCATGACCGCGATGACCCGCGGCGCAGGCTCGGGTCCGCCGGAATATGCCTGGACCATGCGCAGATCGTCGAGCGTATCGCCGACGAACATCGCGCGGCTGCAGCCGAGCAACGCGATGACGCGTCGCAGCGGCCTCGGGTCCGGCTTGCGACCATCGTCGTCGGTGGCGACTAGGACGTCCGCCGGCAAAGGCAGGCGCTCGCACACGTGCTCCCATTCCGGCACGGTCCGGCCCGTGACCACGCCGAACCTCGTGATGCCGCGCGCTTGCAGGGCCTGGATCGTCTCCCCACGCAGCAGCACGGCCTCGCGCTCCCGGAGCCCCTCGGCCCGATGCACGCGCGGCGCGATGCCCCCCTCGGCCACCGCCTCGGAAGTCCCGGTGTAGAACTCCTCGAAGATCCCCCGCACCTCGTCGTAGGTCCGCGCGGGCCTGTCGCCCCGGAGCTCGGACAGGTCCCGCAGCGAGCGGCGCGCCGCCCATCCAGGATCGCCGGCGGCCGCGCGGATGAGCGAGGTCGTGCGGTGCCGGGAGGGTACGGCGAGCAGCCAGCGGTAGATGCCGTACGACAGGTCCCAGTCGTTGTTCCAGCTCCCCTCCCGCTTGAAGAGCTTCACCGTGGCACGGTCGGTCGCCGGGCCGTCGTCGGCCGCACCCGCATCGTGCACGAGAAGCCAGTGGACGGTCTGCACCACGGCCTCGACGTACGATCCGTCGACGTCGACGAGCACGCCGTCGATGTCGAACACGACGGCATCGATCGCGTCGGCGGGCGCTACAGGCGGACCTCGACCGCATCGGGGCCGACCGCGCGGGCGACAGCCTCGCTGAGCTCCCCCGCGGGCCGAGCGCGGAAGGAGGTGGGAATGCGGCGTATCCCACCGTCCGCGCTGGGGAGCTCCAGGACCACCGGGACGGAGCCGGGATGCTGGGCGAGCACCTGCTGGATCCGCTCGAACAGACGGACCGAGGATTCGTAGTCGAGCGACGCGCGGAACCGCACGACGATGCTCGGATCGGGCGCCGCGTCGGCTGCGATTGAATCCGGCACGGAAGTCCCTGGCGTCACGGCGCCCATGTCAGCGTTGACCGGCGCGATGTGGGCGGCGGAGGCCGTCGTCGTCGTTGCGGCCGAAGGACTCACGGGGGCGTCCCTCGAGCCGGGCACGGATGAGCCTTTGCCGTTGCCATATTGACGCTTGCGCGCGAGCGAGACGCGTCGCTCCTCGGCCACCTGCTTGATCTTCGCGATGCCAGCCTCGTCGAACGGGACGGCGTGCTCGCAGAGGAGCTTGGGCGCGTCATCACGCTGCTCGACGCGCGCCAGCACGAGCAGGATCTCGTCGGTGTTCCAGAGGTCCGCCGTCGCCTCATAAGTGCGCGGCCACACCGTCACTTCGGCCGAGCCCGTGAGGTCCTCGACCTGGGCGAACAACATCAGCTGCCTCTTCTGGGTGACGTGTTTGCGCGCGCTCGTGACCACGCAGGCGATGGTGACGAGCTCGTCGCCCGCATCACGCAATTCCGCGAGGTACGCGGTCACGACGTCGCCGAGCTGGGCCACGACGTCCTGGAGCGGGTGCTCGGAGAGATAGATGCCGATGAGCTCCTTCTCCCAGCCGAGCAGCTCCTTCCGGTTGGCCTCGCGGCCCTGCAGCGGGCCGGCCCCGATGCCGCTGGTGTCGCCGAGATCGAACAGCCCGACCTGGCCCGTCGCGCGATCCCGCTGCTCGCGGAGGGCCGTCGCGAGAGCCGCGTCGAGGTGCGCGAGCTGCGCCGCGCGGGGCCCAAAGGAATCACAGGCGCCGCACTTGATCAGCGACTCCAGCACGCGCTTGTTGCTGCGCTGAAGATCGATGCGACCGCAAAAGTCCTCGAGCGACCGGAACTGCCCGCCGCGCTCCCGCGCCTCGACGATTCCCTCGATCGCGCCCGCCCCAACGTTCTTCACCGCGCCGAGTCCAAAACGGATGTCGTCCCCGTCGATCGCGAAGTCGAGGCCCGAGCGGTTCACGTCGGGTGGCTGCACGACTGTGCCCAGGCGCCGGCACTCGGCGACCGCGATGGCGATCTTTTCCGCGTTGCCCATGTCGGAGGAGAGCACGGCGGTCATGTACTCGGCGGTGTGGTTCGCCTTCAGGTACGCGGTGTGGTACGCGATCAGCCCGTAGATCGCCGCGTGCGCCCGATTGAAGCCGTACTGCGCGAAGGGCTCGAAATCCCGCCAGACCTGGTCGATCACGACGTCGCTCACACCGTTCGCGCGGCATCCGTCCACGAACTTCTGCCGCTGGGCGTCCAGCTTCTCACGGATCTTCTTGCCGATGGCGTAGCGGAAGACGTCGGCCTCACCGAGGGTGAAGCCGGCGAGCGCCTGCGTCACCGCCATCACGTCCTCCTGGTAGACCATCACGCCGTACGTCGAGCGGAGCACGGGCTCGAGCGACGGATGCGCGTAGGTCACGGGCTCCTGCCCGTGCTTGCGGCGGATGTACGAAGGGATGTAGTCCATCGGTCCCGGGCGGAACAGCGCAACCATCGCCATCACGTCCTCGATGCGGTCAGGTCTCAGGTCACGGATGTGCCTGCGCATCCCGGCTGACTCCAGCTGGAACAGACCCGTCGTCTCGCCGGAGGCCAGCAGCCGGTAGGTGCGGGCGTCATCGAGCGGGATTGTCTCGCGGCGGATGTCGACGCCGCTCCTTTCCCGGATGAGACGCAGCGCGTGGTCGAGGATCGTCAGGTTCCCGAGGCCGAGGAAGTCGAACTTCAGGAGCCCCAGCGCCTCGAGCTGCTTGTCCTCGTACTGCGTCTGGATGCCCTCCGCGTGTCCCTTCGGCCGCTCGAGGGGTGCCAGCGCGGTGATCGGCTCGCGCGAGATCAGCACGCCGGCCGCGTGGGTCCCCGTCGACCGCACGAGCCCCTCGACCTTCTCCGCGAGGTCGAGCAGCCGCCCCACCTGCGGCTCTTCCGCCATGGCGGCGAGCTCCGGAACGTCGCGCCGCGATTCGGCGAGCGGCGGAGCCTTCGGCCCCGTCGGGATGACCTTCGCCACGCGGTCCGCGTCCCCGTAGGGCATCCCGAGGACGCGGGCGACGTCACGGACGGCGGCACGCGCGAGCATGGTGTTGAAGGTCACGATCTGCGCGACGCGCTCCGCGCCGTATTTCTGCGTGACGTAGCTGATGACCTCGTCGCGGCGGCTGTCCATGAAGTCGACGTCGATATCGGGCTGCGTGTAGCGCTCGAGGTTGAGGAACCGGTCGAAAATGAGGCCGTACGAGATCGGGTCGATGTCGGTGACGCCGATCGCGTAGTTCACCAGCGAGCCACCCGCCGAACCACGGACCGCCGTGAGGATCCTCCGCTCCTGGGCGAAGCGCAGGTAGTCCTGGACGATCAAAATGTAGCCCGCGTACCCCATCTTGCGGATGACACCGAGCTCGTGCTCCAGGCGCTCGCGAAGCGGGGGAGTCACGGAGCCATATTTCGCGGCCACCCCGGTCTCGGCCAGTGCGCGCAGCTGGTCATCCGCGGTGCGTCCGTCAGGCAACGGGAAATGCGGAAGACGCAGCTCCCCCAGCGGCAGAGCCAGATCGACCGCGTCGGCGATCCGTAGCGTGTTCTCGAGCGCTGCCCGGTCGTCGGGGAAGAGCGCCGCCATCTCCGCGGCACTCTTCAGGTACAGCTCCGGGTGGTCGATCATCTTTAGCCTGTCGGCGGTGTCGACCGTCTTCCCGCTCTGGATGCACACCATGATGTCCTGCGCCTCGGCGTCTTCGGCGTAGACGTAGTGGATGTCGTTCGTGGCGACGAGAGGGATCCCCGTGCGCCGCGATACCTCGCGGATGCCCTCGTTCACGCGGTCCTGCTCGGGGAGGCCGTGCGACATGAGCTCCAGGTAGTAGTTGCCCTCACCGAAGATCGCGGCGTGCTCTCGAGCCACCTGGCACGCGGCTTCGATCCCTTGGTCCTGCACCGCGCGCGCCAACTCTCCCTGAAGACACGCCGACAGCGCGATGAGCCCCTCGCTGCGCTCGCGCAGCAGCTCCCTGTCCATCCGCGGTCGGTAGTAGTAGCCATCCATGTGGGCGCTCGTGACCAGCGAAACGAGGTTCTGGTAACCGGTGAAGTTCTTGGCCAGCAGCACCAGGTGGAAGGGCTTGCCATGACCCTCGATCCGGGCGTCGCGGTCGAACCTGCTCCCGCGCGCGACGTACGTCTCGACACCGACGATCGGCTTCACGCCCTCACGGCGCGCGAGCGTGAAGAGATCGACCGCGCCGTATAGCGCACCGTGGTCAGTCAGCGCGATCGCGGGCATCCCGAGCTCTTTCGCGCGCAGCACCAGGCCGCGGATGCGCGACAGCCCGTCGAGCAGGCTGTACTCACTGTGGACGTGGAGGTGGACGAACTGGTCCGAGATGGGAGCCCTTTCCGGAAGCGTTCGATGACGAGTCTAGCGCCGCGGATCGGTCGGCGACCGCATGAAGTCAGGTTCGCCGTGAGCCGCGAGGAACGGCGCTGTGCTAGCGTCGTTCGCCGTGGGTTCGGAGATCCGCGGTCCGGCGACGCCGTCGAGCGGCGCCATCCTCACCGCGCCGGCGCTCGACTTCCTCGCGCGCCTGCATCGCGAGTTCGAGTCCCGGCGACAGGGGCTGATCGACGCGCGCCACGCGCGGGCGAGAGAGCTGCGCGAGGGCGGCACGCTCGACTTCCTGCCCCAAACGCAGGGGCTGCGCGACTCCGAGTGGCGCGTCGCGCCGGTCCCAGAGGACCTGCAGGTCCGTCGGGTCGAGATCACCGGGCCCACCGACCGAAAGATGGTCATCAACGCGCTGAACTCGGGGGCATCGGTGTTCATGGCCGACTTCGAGGACGCGAATACGCCGACCTGGGAGAACATGGTCGAGGGACACCGCAACCTCATCGATGCGATCGACCGGACCATCGAGTTCCGAAACCCCGACGGGCGAGCCTACGTGCTGAACGACAGGACGGCGACCTTGGTGGTGCGCCCGCGCGGCTGGCACCTGATCGAGAAGCACCTCCACGTGGACGGCACGCCGATCGCCGGCGCGTTCATGGACTTCGGCCTGTACTTCTTCCACAACGCGCGGCGCCTGCTCGACCGAGGCACCGCGCCTTATTTCTACCTGCCCAAGCTCGAGGGCCACCAGGAGGCGCGGTTCTGGAACGACATCTTCCGCTTCAGTCAGGACGCGCTCGGTATCCCGCAAGGGACGATCAAGGCGACGGTCCTGATAGAGGTCTTCACGTCGGCGTTCGAGATGGACGAGATCCTCTACGAGCTGCGCGAGCACTCGGGCGGGCTGAACGCCGGACGCTGGGACTACATCTTCAGCGTGATCAAGAAGTTCCCGCAGCGCGCCGACTTCATGCTGCCCGACCGCATCCAGGTGACGATGACCGTGCCGTTCATGCGCGCGTACACCGAGCTGCTCGTCCGCACGTGCCACCGGCGCGGCGCGTACGCGCTGGGCGGCATGGCCGCCTACATCCCCAGCCGCCGGGACGCGGCGGTGAACGAGGTCGCGCTCGGGAAGGTGCGCGAGGACAAGGTCCGCGAGGCGACCGATGGGTTCGACGGCACCTGGGTGGCGCACCCGGACCTCGTGCCCGTCGCGATGGAGGAGTTCGACCGCGTGCTCGGCGAGCGGCGCAACCAGCTCGAGCGCGACCGGCCCGAGGTGCGGGTGAGCGCGAAGGAGCTCCTGAAGGTCGGCGTGCCCGGCGGCACGATCACGGACCAGGGGCTGCGCAACAACGTGAGCGTCGGCATCCAGTACCTCGCCTCGTGGCTTCGCGGCACGGGTGCGGCGGCGATCAACAACCTGATGGAGGACGCTGCGACCGCGGAGATCGCGCGCTCGCAGGTGTGGCAGTGGGTGCACCACGGCGGCAAGCTGAGCGAGGGGCCTCAGATCACGGCCGAGCTCGTGCGACGCATCGAGGACGAGGAGCTCGCCAAGGTCCGGGAGGCGGTCGGGGCGGATCTCTACGCGCAGGGGCGCTACGACGAGGCCAAGCGGCTCTTCGAGCAGGTCGCGCTGTCGGATGACTTCGTCGAGTTCCTGACCCTTCCCGCGTACGAGCTCCTGGACTAACTCGCGGGCAGCGCCTCCGTTACCGCGGTGAGGTGGTCCCCGATGCCCGCGAGCTCTTCCCCTACAGGCCAACCGGCGAAATACCGGCGGTCCGTCTCAGCCTCGATCCCGTCGCGGCTCGCGGTTCCCGTCGCGGTGCAGCGCACGACGTCGCCCTGACGCTCGAGGTCGCCGCGCCGCACGAGCGAATCGACGCTGCGCTCGACGTCCCCGCGCTCTTGCTTGTTCTCGAGCGCCTTCGCGACCTCGTCCAAGCTGCCGTTGCCGCTCCAGACCTGCGTGAGCGCGTCGAGCTCGGGCCCGGCGTACCCCGCGTCCTGCCACGCGCCGGTGTGGCAGTCGTCGCGCCGCGCCCACAGCTGGCGCACGGCGTATTGCAGGCGCACGAGCTCGCCCGCGGGCGCAGGCGGCGCGAGCCGGCGCGCCGCCTCGACGCGCGGGCTCCCGGCCGGGACCGCCGATGCGAGCGCTTCCAGCGCCGAAAGTGCCCGCCCGAGCGGCTCCTCCGGCAGCGAAAGCGTGCCCAGGAACGAGCGGAATCCGTCGGTCGCGCGCTCGCGGGCTTCGCGTCCCTTGGGCGTGACGCGCCAACCGCCGCCAGCGGACTCGGCGAGCCCGGCATCGACGGCGCGCTGCCACTGGGGCGTCACGTTGTCCTTCGTCGCGTACGGCGACCGCCAGCGGAAGCGCTCGCGCGTCACGACGCCGTTCTCCGCCAACGAGATGCCGTCGCCGAGGATCCCGATCGTGGCGGCCGGGACGCCCGCCTGCTCCTTCGCGACGGACTCGAACCGATCTCCGTAGCTACGGCTCAGCCTGGTCAGGAAGGCGGGGAAGAGCTCGACGACCTGCTTCTGGGTCCACGTTCGCACCGCCATGACATCCTCCTTCTCATCCGCGACGCTGCGCCGGCTCACGCCACCTTCTCGAGCAGCATCCGGTTCACGACGGCCGGGTTGGCGCGGCCTCCCAGTTTCGACTGGACCTTGCCCACGAGCGCCCCGAGCGCCCGCTGGTTGCCGGCGACGTAGTCCGCGACGGCTTTCGGATTCTCTGCCAGCACGGCGTCGACCGCCGATGCGAGCGACGCCTCGTCCGAGAGCTGCCCGAGCCCGCGAGCACGTACGATCTCGGCGGGATCGGCGCCGCTCTCCCACATCCTGGTCAACACGTCCTTCGCGGTCTTGCCGCTGATCTCCCCCGAGGCGACGAGCTCGACGAGCGTCCCCAGCTGCGATGGGCGCACCGTGAGGTCGCGCAGATCGACCGACCGCTCCTTCAGGTGGCGGAGCAGCTCGCCGGTCACCCAGTTGGCGACCTGCTTCGGTCGCGATGGTGCCGCCGCGACGGCGGCCTCGTACCAATCGGCGATTGCGCGGTCGGCAACGAGGATGCGCGCGTCGTACGCCGAGAGGCCGTACTGGCGCGCGAAGCGGTCCCGCCGGTCCGCGGGCATCTCGGGGAGCGCCGCGCGCAGCGCAGCGACCGTCTCGACCGATGGTTCCAGGGCGACGAGGTCGGGCTCCGGGAAGTATCGGTAGTCCTCGATCTCCTCCTTGGACCGCTGCAGGAACGTGGCGCGGCGCGACTCGCTCCAGCCGACGGTTATCTTGCCCCGCCGCGTTCGCAGCGCGCCTCCCGCCTGCCACTCGCGCCATAGCCGGTCGGCCTCGTACGGCACCGCGTCCTCGAGCGCGCGATAGCTGTTCAGGTTCTTGATCTCGCTCTGCGGCGGCCACCGCGTCTCGCCATCTTCGGAGAAGCGGATGGACACGTTCGTGTCGAACCGGCCACCGCCCTCCTCCAGCCGGAACTCGGAGACGCCTGCGTAGACGAGGATCTCGCGCAGCCGCTCGAGGTACGCCAGAGCCTCGGCGGACGACCTGAGGTCCGGCTCGCTCACGATCTCGAGCAGCGGGACTCCCGACCGGTTGAAGTCCAGCAGCGAGTATTGCTCACCTCCCTCGCTGCCGTGGACCATGCGCGCGGTGTCCTCCTCCAGGTGTGCGCGCCGGATGCCCACCCGTTTGTCGCCGCCGCCATCGCCCGGAACGTCGAGCCATCCCTTCACGGAGAGCGGCAGGTCGAACTGCGAGATCTGGTAGCCCTTCGGCAGGTCCGGGTACATGTAATTCTTGCGGTCGAACTTTGTGTGCGGGGGCGTATCGCAGCGCAGCGCGATCCCGGCCTGGATCGACAGCTCGATCGCGCGCCGGTTGGGCACGGGGAGCGCGCCCGGGAGGCCGAGACAGACCGGGCACGTCAGGGTGTTCGGCGGGGCGCCGAACCAGCGCGCCGCGCAGCCGCAGAACATCTTCGAGCGCGTCGCCAGCTCGACATGCACTTCGAGCCCGATGACCAGCTCGTAGGGGGGCGCGCTCGCGGTCAACGGAACGTCGGGTCGGACGGGGCCGGGACCTTTTCGGTCGCGACGAGCACGCGGCTGGTGTTCACGACGACCTTCTGCCCTTCCACCGATACAAGATATCGGTCGAACGGCACCGGACCTGCGCCCTCTGAGCCGCCACCCTGGGCGAATGCGCCGGCTGGAGGAGCGGCGGGAGCGCGGACGGCGACGAAGCGGCCACTCGCAGGCTGCGCGAGCCAGAACACGTCCTGCTCGGGTACGAGCGGCGGCCCGTAGCGTTTCGCAGGCGCCCCGACCGCGGGTACGTCCGCGCGAGCGAGCACCACGCGGCCGCCGGGGACGAGGGCAGGCGGCGTCGCGAGCTGCACTGCGAGCGCCAGGTACGCGACCGTTCCCACGAGGCCCAGCGACCCCACCAGGAACAGCCCGATGAGTATCCACTGTCGCCACACAGGGGTCGGGTCGAGCGAATCGGGCGGCGCCCAGGCCTCCGGTGGCTGATCTTCGTACCGCGTCCCCATCAGCGCGTTTGGGCCATCGCCCGATCGCGCTCCGTCAGCACCGTCCGACGAAGCGCTCGATGCGGTCGCACGCCTCTTCGATCTGCGGCATCGACGCGGCGTAGCACATGCGGACGTGGCCGGCGCCGCGCTCGCCGAATGCGCTGCCCGGCACGACCACGACCTTCTCCTCCTCGAGGAGGCGCGTCGCGAACTCGTCGTCAGACAGCCCGGTCACGCCAACGTTGGGGAAGCAGTAGAACGCGCCGCGCGGCTCGAAACACGACAGGCCCATGGCATTGAGCCGGCCCCACATGTACCTGCGGCGCGCGTCGTATTCGGCGACCATGCGCATGACCTCGGGCTCGCCGTGCTCGAGCGCCTCCAGCGCGGCGTATTGGCCGGCCGTCGGAACGCACATGACGGTGTACTGATGGATCTTCATCATCTGTTCGACGATCTCGGCGGGCGCGCACGCGTAGCCCACGCGCCAGCCGGTCATCGCGTACGACTTCGAGAAGCCCGCGAGGTACACGGTCCGCTCCTTCATTCCCTCGAGCCCGACGATCGAGCGGTGCTCCGATCCGTACACGAGCCGGTCATAGATCTCGTCGGCGTACACGAGCAGGTCGTGTTCACGCGCCAGGGCGGCGACCCCCTCCACGTCGTTCGGCTCGAGCGCCGCGCCGGTCGGGTTGTTCGGGAAGCCGAGCAGGATCGCCCGGGTGCCCGGTGTGATGGCACGGGCGACGTCCTCGGGGAGCAGGCGGAAGGCATCCCTCTCTCGCGTCGGGACGGGCACCGCCACCCCGCCGGCGAGCACGATGCCGGGGACGTACGCGACGTAGGACGGGTCGGCGAGGATCACCTCGTCGCCCTCGTTCAACGTGGCGCGCAGCGCGAGGTCCACGGCCTCGGAGACGCCGACCGTGACGAGGATCTCGCCCGCGGGGTCGTACTCGACACCGCGAAGGCGCCGCGTGTGGGCGGCGATCGCCTGGCGCAGCGCGAGGATGCCGTAATTCGAGGTGTACTTCGTACGGCCGTCCCGCACCGAACGGATCGCCGCCTCGCGGAACGGCTCGGGCGTGATGAAGTCGGGCTCGCCGATGCCGAGCGAGATCGCGCCATCGACGGACGCGACGAGGTCGAAGAAGCGCCTGATCCCGCTCGCCGGGATCCGGCCAACCTTCTCGTTGGTGAGCGGTCGCCGCATGACGGTCATCGGGCGTCCATTGTGCGGCCAACCCCGCGGTCCGTCCGCGGCCGCTGCCCGACCGTCATGGAGCGCCCGCATCGGTCGCCGTGCGGGCGGGCGGCCGAAGTGACGCGTGCGCGGTCGCCCGCTCGTACGCCGCCGCCACGCGGAACATCGTCGCCTCCTGGAACGAGTTCGCGATGACCTGCAGCCCGACCGGCAGCCCCTCGGAAAGTCCGCAGGGGATCGAGATGCCCGGGAGTCCGGCGATATTCACGGGGAGCGTGTACGCGTCGTTCAGGTACATCGCCAGCGGGTCGTCGGTCTTCGCGCCGATCGGGAACGCGACGCCCGGGGACGTCGGGGTGACGAGGGCGTCGACCCTCTCGAAGACGCGGTCGAACTCGGCCTTGATGAGCGTCCGCACCTTCTGGGCCTTCACGTAGTAGGCGTCGTAGTAGCCGGACGAGAGCGCGTAGGTCCCGAGGATCATCCGCCTCTTCACCTCCGGCCCGAAGCCCTGGCCGCGGGTCCTGCGGTAGGTCTCGACGAGGTCGGGGCCTTCCACGCGCAGGCCATAGCGCACGCCGTCGTAGCGGGCCAGATTCGCCGAGGCCTCCGCGGGCTGGATGACGTAGTAAACGGCGAGCCCGTGGTCCGTCGAGGGGAGCGATACATCGACGAGCTCCGCCCCGAGGCTCTCGAGCTCGCGAAGCGCCTGGCGCACCGCCCGCTCGACCCCGGGCTCCATGCCCTCGACGAAGAACTCCTTCGGGACCCCTAGGCGCAGCCCCTTCACCCCGGCTTGGAGCTCGCGCCCGAGGTCCTCGGCCGGCCGCGGCATGGTCGTCGCGTCGCAGGCGTCGAGGCCGAACAGCGCCTCGCAGACCATCGCCGCGCCGGCGACGTCGCGGGCGAAGGGGCCGACCTGGTCAAGCGATGACGCGAACGCGACAACGCCGTAGCGCGAGACGCGCCCGTAGGTCGGCTTCATCCCGACGACGCCCGAGAGGGCGGCCGGCTGGCGTATCGAGCCGCCGGTGTCGGTGCCCAGCGCGAACACCGCCGCGCCCGCGGCGACGGCCACCGCCGATCCGCCGGAGGATCCGCCCGGCACGCGATCCGGGCACCACGGGTTGCGCACGGGGCCGAATGCCGAGTTCTCGCTGGAGCTGCCCATCGCGAACTAGTCGAGGTTCGTCTTGCCGATCATCACCGCCCCGGCCGCGTCCAGCCGTCGCACGACGGTCGCCGAATACGGCGGCACGTACCCCTCGAGGATGCGGGAGCCGGCGGTCGTTTCGACGCCGGCGGTGCCGATGATGTCCTTGCAGCCCCACGGAATGCCGCAGAGCGGCGACGGATCGCCCGCCACGAGGCGAGCATCCGCTTCGGCGGCCTGCCGCCGGGCGCGGTCGGCGCAGAGACGCAGCCAGGCGTTGTGCTCATCCGCCCCCGCGAGCGCGAGCGATGCCTCGACAAGCTCCGACGCGCTGGTCTCGCGGCGGCGGAGGAGCGCCGCGGTCTCGCCGATGGTCGACGGGAGGCTACTGGGCATCGCGCTCCTCGAGCACCGCCTGCACGCGGAAGAACGTGCCGTCCTCCCCGCCCCGCGGCGCGTTCGCGAGCGCCTGCTCGCGCGTGAGGCCGGGCCGCACCTCGTCCTCGCGCATCACGTTCACGAGCGGGAGCACCGAGGCCGTCGGCGCGACGGCGCTGGTGTCCACCTCTTGGAGGCGGTCCACCGCTCCAAGCACCTGCGTCAGCTGCGCGGTGAAGCGGTCGAGCTCCTCGTCGGTCAGGGCGATGCGCGCGAGGAGAGCGACATGTTCCACGATCGAGCGATCGATGGCGGTCACAGGTGAGGCCAGTTTAGTGGCGCGGCTGGCGCGCTCCGATCGCTCCCGCTAGCGTCATGCGCGTGGGCCATGAAGGGCTGTTCCCGGCGGGCTCGGTGTCCCGTCGCCTGGACCGAGAGCTGTTCGTGCTCCTCGGCGGGACGGCGGCGCTGCTGATGCAGATCTCGCATCCGCTCGTCGCCGCGGGCGTCGCCGCCCATTCCGACTTCAGGCGCGACCCGGTGGGCCGGCTGCGCCGGACGCTCGACACGACCCTCGCCGTCGTCTTCGGCGACGCCGCCGCCGCGGAGCGCGCGATCGCCCGGATAGACCGCCGGCATGGACCCATCATCGGGACCGCCGCGGACGGCCGCGCGTACGCCGCGCGCGATCCAGCGCTCCTCCTCTGGGTGCAGTCGACGCTCGTGCTGACGTCCCTGCGCGTCTACGAGCTCGTGCGCGGTCCGCTCCCGGAGCACATCCGCGACGCGTACTGGCAGGAGTGCAAGCCGCTCGCGATCCGGCTCGGCATCCCCGAGGATGATCTTCCGGCGACGCTCCGAGATCTCGAGGCCTACGAACGCGCCGCGCTCGCGAGCGAGGTGCGCCCCGACCTGACAAGCATTTCGGTCGGGCGGCGCGTGCTCCGTCCTTTCCCGCGCATCCCCGAACCGCTCCACTGGCCGTTCGATGGGCTGACGGCGGGCCTGCTGCCGCCGAGTCTGCGGGAGCCGTACGAACTGCGCTATCGGCGACGCGACCGGCTACTGTTCCGCGCCATGATCTCGCTCGTCCGCCTGACCAGACGTCTGCTGCCGGACAGCGCCGCCGCCGTCCCACAGGCGCGGCGCTACGAGCGTGCGGCAACATCGCGGGGCAGGGCCGGTGCTCGCTAGCGCGCTCGCGCACGTCAAATGGTTCCAGGACCCGGCGCCACACCCGACGCAGTACGGCCTGCTGATCAGCGTGCCGCTCATCGCGGCATTCCTGCTGACCGCCGGAGCGGTCGGGGTCGCCTGGTTCATCCAGCACCGCGCGCCGGAGCCCACGTTCGTCCGCGCGCTCGAGCGCTTCGCGCCGGTGGCGCCGCTCGTCCTCGGCCTTCACCTGGGCGTCGCGCTCGTCGCCGCGGCCATCGTGGGAATGCTCTTCGTGCCAAGCCTGCAGGTGGGACCGGGGGCGTTCGGCTTCGCCATCCTGGTCGTCGAGGCGATGTGCGGGATCATGATCGTGCTCGGCCTCGCGACGCGCGGCGCCGCGGTGCTCTTGGCGCTGCTCGGCATCCTGGCCATGCAGCCG
>JBBQVQ010000019.1:0-48538 GCA_038211425.1 Candidatus Limnocylindria bacterium
GGTGCGCCTCATTCGGCTCTAACGTGGCCACCGGTCCGGCTCGCGGGCGACGTTCGCGGCGGTCCCTTTGGCGCGCTCCCAGCCCGTGGCGCGCTCTCTCTTGGACGGGAAGTCCGCTCGCTACTCCTCCCGGTCAGCGCCAGTTCGAGAAGTCAGTGTACCAGTGGCTCCGTCGCGACCTACGGCCCCGGGGGGACCGGGGGCGATCCGCCGACGTCCGACAGCCGGTCCGCGTGGCGGTGGACGACCTTCCACTCGCCGTCATCGCGCCGGTACGCGTGCGTCACCCGGAGCGTGTACGACTCCGCCGGACGGTCACCGAAGGCAGCGGTGGTGTGCTCGTACGCGACCGTGTAGGCGATGTCCCCGCTGACGCCCGCCGCGACGACCTCGAACTGGAATTGCGAGCAGTCGTGGAACCGCGACGCGAGCCAGTCGAAGGCGGGACCCACTTCCTTCCACCCGGTCACCGTCTTGATCGCGCCGAAGACCGTCACCGGGTCCTTCTCCGACCACATCGCCTTTCGCAGCGCGACGTCGCCGTTGTGGAGTGCGGTGTCCGCATCCACGTGACGCGCGGTGATGGCCTTCAAGAAGTCGTCGAGCTCGCTCACCGTGCCACCTCCGCTACTGCAGATCGGTCCGAGGCGGCGCCCAGCAGTCGACGACCTGCGTCGGCTCTTCGAGCACCCGCGCGCCGTGCGCGGTCTCGGGAGGGATGCGGTAGGTGTCGCCCGGGCCGAGGATGCGCTGCTCGCCGGCGATCGCCATCACCAGGCTGCCCTTGATCACGACCCCGAACTGCTCGACGTCGTGCTTGTGCGATGGGAGGATCGCCTTGGCATCGAGGTCGAAGACCGCCATGGTGGCGTGGTCGGCCTGTACGAACCGCATGCGAACTCCGGGTGCGGGCTCGCGGACGGGGAGCTCTGTGGCGCCGGTGTAGTAGGTCTTGATCTTGCCTACCGGATCAGGCGGAGGCCGCCTCGTCGGTGTCGATCGGCAGCGGCTCGTTCTTGCTGAGTAGCAGCGGCTTCGTGGTCCCCTCGATGGCCTCGCCCGTCACGACCACGCGGCGCACGTCGCTGCGCGAGGGGATCTCGTACATCACGTCGAGGAGCACCTCCTCGATGATCGTGCGCAGGCCGCGGGCGCCCGTCTTGCGCTTGGCCGCGCCGCGCGCCGCTGCCTGGAGCGCGTCGGGGGTCATCTGGAGCTCGACCTTCTCGAGCGCCAGGAACTTCTGGTACTGCTTCACGATCGCGTTCTTGGGCTCGGTCAGGATCCGGAGGAGATCATCCTCGTCGAGCGCCTGCAGCGGAACGATGACCGGCATGCGTCCGACGAACTCGGGGATGAGGCCATATTTCAGCAGGTCATCCGGCATGACCTCCTCGAGGACCGCCGTCGTCTCCTTGGTGTTCTGCGCCAGGCTCGCGCCGAAGCCCATGGTCTTCTTGCCGATCCGCGATTCGACGATCTTCTCGAGGCCCTCGAACGCGCCGCCGAGGATGAAAAGGATGTTCGTGGTGTCGATCTGGATGAAGTCCTGGTGCGGGTGCTTGCGCCCGCCCTGGGGAGGGACATTCGCGACGGTGCCCTCGAGGATCTTGAGCAGTGCCTGCTGGACCCCCTCTCCGGACACGTCCCGGGTGATCGAGGGGTTGTCGCCCTTGCGCGCGATCTTGTCGATCTCATCGATGTAGATGATCCCGCGCTGCGCCCGATTGAGGTCGAAGTCCGCGGCCTGGATGAGCCGCAGCAGGATGTTCTCGACGTCCTCACCCACGTATCCGGCTTCGGTGAGACTCGTCGCGTCGGCGATGGAGAAGGGCACATCGAGCATTCGCGCCAGCGTCTGCGCGAGGAGCGTCTTGCCGCAGCCGGTGGGGCCGACGAGCAGGACATTCGACTTCTGCAGCTCGACGTCGTCGACGCGGTGGCCCGCGCCCACGCGCTTGTAGTGGTTGTAAACGGCCACCGAGAGCACGCGCTTGGCGCGGTCCTGCCCGATGACGTACTGGTCGAGCACCTCGTTGATCCGGCGCGGGTTCGGGACCTTCTGCCCACCGGTCCGAGCCTTCGGGGTCTCGAGGAACTCCTCTTCCACGATCTCGCGGCAAAGGGTGATGCACTCGTCGCAGATGTAGACGCCCTGCCCGGCGATCAGCTTGCGGACCTGGTCCTGGCTCTTGCCGCAGAAGGAGCAGCGGTACGGCTTTGTCCCCTTTGCGGTCGTCGTCATCGGACCGAGACCGGCTCCTGCTCGTTCGTCCGCTCGCGCTTGATGACCTCGTCCGACTCCTTGGCGAGCGAGATAAGTGACTCGCGGCCGACATAGACGTCATCGATGATCCCGTAGGCCTTCGCCTCCTCCGCGCTCATGAACCGGTCACGGTCGGAGTCGCGGCGGATCTTGTCGGCGTCCTGTCCGGTGTGGTGGGCGAGGATGCGTACGAGCTTTTCGACGAGCGTTTCGAGCTCCTTGACCTGGATCATGACGTCGGGCGTGTTGCCGCGGAATCCGCCGGAACCCTGGTGGATCATGATCCGCGCGTTCGGCAGCGCGTAGCGCTTGCCCTTCGCGCCGGCGGCCAGGAGCACCGCGCCCATCGAGGCGGCCTGCCCGATGCAGACCGTGTTCACCGGCGCCTTCAGGTACTGCATCGTGTCGTAGATCGCGAGCCCCGCCGTTACGACGCCGCCAGGCGAGTTGACGTACAGGTAGATGTCGCGCTCGGGGTCCTCGGACTCGAGGAACAGCAGCTGGGCGATCACGAGGTTCGCCATGTTGTCCTCGATCGTGTCGGTGATGAAGATGATCCTGTCCTTGAGGAGGCGGGAGAAGATGTCGTAGGCCCGTTCGCCCCGACCCGACTGCTCGACGACCATCGGCACCAGGTTCATTTCCATGCCTTCCCTCCTCGCCTCACGCTCTGATCGCATACTTCTCACAGTGTACGGTGGTGGCTCACGGCGAAAGTAGGTCGAGCCACCGCGTCCGGATCGCGTCCCTGGCCACGTGGGGCTTGTGCTGATCCCGACGAGCGCCTGGACGGAATTTGCACTGCTATGTCGATGCCGCTGATGGACGGCTTCCAGCTTGGGCGCGTCATCCATTGCGGGCCGGAGCTCGTCGGGATCCCGATCGCCTTCAGGCCCGTCTCGCGCCGCCCCGAGAAGATCGAGGCGTGCCGCCGGCACGGGCAGCGCACACGGGCAGCGCATCTGCTGGCGAGCCCGTTCACCAGGGCCGAGCATCGAGCGAGAGTCGAGGCATTCGCGGAAGGGAGAGCAACGTGACCGAGCTCGAGCGCTACGTTCTCGAGGAGCACGTCGAGGACTTCCGCGATGGCGTCATCACCCGGCGCGAGCTCCTGCGCCGTGTCACGCTCATCACCGGCAGCCTCGCCGCGACGATGACGGTGCTGACAACGCTCGGCTGCGACATCCAAAGGACACCGCTTCCCCCCGCCGCGGCCACGAGCGCTACGTCACCCTCACCTTCTCCGAATGTTCCGTACGCGACGCCGCCGCCGAGCGGTACGACGGACGGGATCACCGTCCGGCCGGACGATCCACGGCTCGCCGGCGCGGAGCGGGTCGAGATCGCGGGCGGCGACGGCGCGAAGCTGATCGGGTATGTGGCCCGACCGAAGTCGTCGCCTGCGGGCCGCGCACCCGCCGTGCTCGTGTGCCACGAGAACCGCGGCCTACAGGAGCACATCAGGGACGTGTGCCGACGTCTGGCGACCGCCGGGTTCGTCGGTGTCTCGGTCGATCTGTTGTCGCGTCAGGGGGGCGCCGAGACGCTGACCGACGCCGGCGCTTACAGCGCCGAGCTCGCGAAGAGGCCGGCGGCGGACATGGTCGCGGACCTCCAGGCGGCGCTGCGCTACGCGGGCGCGATCGGCGACCCGGCCCGCCAGGGGGCGGTCGGTTTCTGCTTCGGCGGAGGCATGCTGTGGAACCTGGTCGTGGCAGGGACCGTCCTCAAGGCGGCGGTCCCCTTCTACGGGCCCGCACCGCAGACCGTCACTGCGCTCGGTACCACCAAGACGGCCGTCCTCGCCGTTTACGCGGAGCAGGACGCGCGGATCACCGGTACGGCGCCGCAGATCGAGGAGCAGCTCAAGCGCTCAGGCACGCCGTACAAGGTCACGGTCTTCCCGGGGGTGAACCACGCCTTCCACAACGACACCAATCCTCCGCCGCGCTACGGCGCGATGCAGGCGCAGCAGGCCTGGGTCGCGACCATCGATTGGCTTCGCCAGTACGTCTAGGGCTCGAGCATCCGGCGAAGGGCCTCGCGGCCTTCCGGGGAGGCGTCCGAGACCGCACGCGGGGCGGGGACCTCGAGCTTGGGCGCGTCTTCCTTCGGATCCTCCTCCGGCGCTCCCGCCAAGCGCATGAGCTCGCGCTCGGCATCGGCGCTGTCGAGTCCGAGCAGCTTGTCGATCAGCTTGCGGTTGCGGATCGATCGCGCGAACGACCCGAGCACCGCGGGGTCGCGCAGCGCCTCTGGGTCCTGCTGGGCGAGCGGCGTGAGGGCGACCTCCTGGGCGAGCTCGGTGCTGGAGACACCGACGTCCTCCTTCTGCGCGAGGGCGTCGAGGACGAGTAGCGACTTCGCGCGCCGCTCGGCGGGCTCGCGCCACTCCGCGCGGATCTCCTCCTCGGTCTTGCGCGCCTGAAGGAGGAACTGCTCCCACGAGAGCCCGCGCTCGGCGACGCGCGCGCGAAGATCCGCCATGAGCCCGTCGAGCTCGTCGTTCACGAGGATCTCCGGCAGCTCTACCTCGGATGTATCGAGGAGCCGGGTCAGCACCGCCTGCCCTGCGTTGTCGCGCGCCTCGTGGAAAGAAGCGTGGGCCAGCTCGGAGCGTACGGCGTTGTGTAGCGCCGCGAGATCCGCGACGCCCACGGTCTTCGCGAAGTCGTCGTCGAGCGCTGGGAGGATCTTCTCCGCGACCTGGGATACGCGCACCACGAAGGTGGCGCTCTTGCCCGCGAGGTCGGTGTCAGCGTGATCGGCGGGGAACGCGAGGTCGAGCGTGCGCTCTTCAGCGGCATTGACGCCGATGAGCCCTTCGGCAAGACCGGGTACCGCGTAATCGCGCCCAAGCTCGAGGTGCGCGTTGCGTCCGAAGGGCGGCAGCTGCCGGCCGTCGAGGGTCACGTCGATGTCGACGGTGAGCACATCGCCGTTCTGGGCGGCACGATCGACGGGACGAAGCTCGGCGTGGTGCTCCCGCATTCCGGCGATCGTGCGCTCGACGTCATCGTCCGTCACGGGCGAGGGCTCGACCTTCGCCCCGTGGTCGGCGTACTCGCCGAGCGTGACATTCGGCCGTATCGGCATCGTCGCCGTGTAGCGCAGCGGCTGATCCGGTCCGACCTCGGATATCTCCACCTCGGGTTTGTCGAGCGGCTTGAGCCCTTCGAGGTCGACGATCTCGCGGTACGTCTCGTCGACCATGTCCTCGGCCGCCTCGTGCCACAGGTGCTCGGTGCCGTAGGTGCGCTCGTAGAGCGCACGAGGTGCCTTCCCTGGGCGGAATCCGGGGATCCTGGCCTGCTGCACGCGGCGCCGGAACACCCGTTCGGTCTGCCGCGCGACCCGATCGGCATCGACCTCCACGGCGAGCGTTGCGAGCGATCCGGGCTTGCGCTCGAGCGTGTGGCGGAATGACCGCTGCGGCTCTTCCGGGCTCGCGGCAGGCGTCTGCGGCTGGAGCTCTTCGGCCATGGAGGCCTTTAGTCTAAGCGGATGTTCTTCTACGAGATCCACGAGGGCGACGAGCTCGGGGCGGCCGTGCTGCTGAACCACGAGCGGCGGTTCGCGCCGGAGGAGTTCTTCGCGCTGGTCAAGAAGGCGCGCGCGCTGGTGCTGGGCGCGTTCGAGGAGGACAGCCTCCCCGAGGCGATCGCGAATGAACTGCAGCGCTCGAGCGGGTTCACGCACGTGACGGACGATCTCCTGGTCGCCGCGGTCAACGTCGACGAGGCCGAGGAGGAGACGTTCCTCGTCGCGGCGGATACCGACAGGCGCACCGTGTTCGTCTCTGCCGACGACGAAGACGGACCGCTGTCCTGAGCGACGCGGCCCGCGAGCGCGTGGGCGTCATCGGCCTCGGGATCATGGGGCAGCCGATGGCGCACAACCTCCTCCGGGCCGGATTCCCGCTGACCGTCTGGAACCGCACGCGCGAGCGCGCCGCGCCGCTCGAGACCGACGGGGCCGCGGTCGCGTCGAGCCCACGCGACGTCGCGGCGGCGAGCGACATCGTCGTGACCATGGTCACGAACACGCCCGACGTCGAGGCCGTGCTCTTCGGTCCGAACGGAGTCGCGGCGGGGGCGCACGACGGCCTGCTGGTGATCGACATGAGCACGATCTCGCCCGAGGCGACGCGCGAGTTCGCCTCGCGGGCCGGGCCCATGGGGATCCATACGATCGACGCGCCCGTGTCTGGAGGCGAGATCGGTGCGATCGAGGCGCGACTGTCGATCATGATCGGCGGGGACGAGGCGGACGTGGCGCGGGCGAAACCGCTGTTGGAGGAGCTCGGAAAGACGATCGTCCATGTCGGCCCACACGGCGCCGGCCAGGCGTGCAAGCTCGCGAACCAGGTCGCGGTCGCGATCAACAACCTCGGCGTGGCCGAGGCGCTCGTCTTCGCCGCATCGCAGGGGATCGACCTGAACAAGGCGCGAGAGGTCATCGCGAGCGGAGCGGGCTCCTCATGGGCGATGGTGAACTACGCGCCGAAGATGCTCGCGGGCGACTTCAAGCCCGGATTCATGGTCGATCTCCAGCAGAAGGACCTGCGGCTCGTGCTGGACGCCGTCTACGCGGCGCACCTCTCGCTCCCTGGAACTGCGCTCGCCCACGAGCTGTACAACGCTTTGCAGCGGGACGGCGGGGGACGTGAGGGAAACCTCGCGTTGATCAAGGTCATCGAGAGACTGTCGGGCATCGAAGCGCGAGCCTGATCCCGCCGCGCCCCTCGTTCTCCTTCTCCCGATCGGGGGCTCCGCATGGTCGATACGATTGGACCAAAGCCCGAGTGGCGCAATTGGTCAGACGCGTCGGCCTTAGGAGCCGATGGGGGTCACTCCCCGTGTGGGTTCGAGTCCCACCTCGGGCACACGCCGGACGTTTACCTGTGAGCCGTCGAGCCTGCCCCCTTCCCGCTAGCGCGTGAGAGGCACTACGATCCCATCGAGTATCTCGATCGGCGAACGTGGACCGTTCAGACGAGCCGCCGGCATCGTGTCACCGATCGGCCACGGCGGCTTCGATCTCATCGAGATGCTCTGCGCGGTGAGCGGCGCGTAGCGGGTTCAGCAGGCTGGTGGGGTCGTTCGGCCACATCGACTCGGGCGCGAGAGACGCGACGCGGCCGTCGATCTCCTCAGCGAGCCGGATCGCGAGCTCAGCGGCCGCGCGCGGTGCGATGGCCTCGATCAGCGGACGCATCGCATCGTTGATCCAGGTGACGTCCTCGGGCTCCCGGTCGGAAGGCGAGAACGGGACGCCGCGCGTCATCTTGTCGGCAAGGACAAGGGCGCGCGCGTCCCAGAAGGCCATGTGGCCCAGTACGCCAGCGACCGTCCAGTGCTCGTTAACCTTGCCACGGAGCTCGTCGTCGCTCACTCGCTCGACAAGGCGACGCAGGCGCTCGCGCTCGCGGTCGTTCTCCGCGACGTACGAGGGACCTGGAGGCGACTCACGCTCCACCGTGAACGCATTATCAGGTCACCGGTCGCCACCATCGGAGCTGATATATCCAACTTCCCGACCAACGAGAGCGGGCTGTGTTGGGCCGAGGAGAATTTCCGCATCTGGCACCATGTTCGGATCACGGTGCCGGACAGGATGTGAGGCGGCTCGCATTTGCGGATCACGCGACTGTCCCCTACCCGGACCGTCTCGGCCTCCGACTTCGCGCCGTCGAACAGGCGGCGCCCGGGGCGTCGTGAGCGCCCCCTGGCTCGCGCAGCTTCAGGCTGATCGCCGACTCATCGCGGCGGCGTCAGCGCTGCGTCCAGGCCGAGCGGCGGCGCTTTCCGCAGCGGCGCCCCGGATCGCCGACTCACGCCACTCCCACGAGCTCGACGCGCTCCTGGGCGCGATCCCGGCCGGGCGCATCGAGGGCGACGCAGGGCTCGCCCTTGCCGCGGGCCGGCGCGCCTTGCTCCGCGACGCCGTCGCCGAAGGCCTCGCCTGGCTCGTTCGGGCCCAATCGGCGGCTCGGCCCGGCGCGCGAGCGCTCGCGGCGCGCATCGCGTTCCATCTGGGCGGTTCCTACGTCACCAGGACGGAATTGGCGCCAGCGGACGCGGTGCTCGCGTGGGCCGAAGGCCTCCTCGGCCGCGCTTCAGGCGGAAGTGCCGACCTGCTTCACCTGCGAGCGCTGCTGGCTGAGGCGCGCGGCCAGCGCGACAGCTCGCTCGCTCTGTACCGGCGAGCGATCGTCCGGTCTCCCACGGCGCTCACACCGCTCACGAGGGTCTTCGCGCTGCGCAATCTCGGTGAGGCGCTCTCGCACAGCGAGCCTCATGAGAGCGTGGCGCTATACGGTCTCGCGCTCGCGATCGTCGAGGCGGAGGAACTGGAGGACAGCATCCGCTCCGCGGTGGACAACACGATGGGCTATGCGCTGGTCTGCACCGGCGACCTGCAGGGCGGGCGGCTCAAGCTGGAGCAGGCCCTCCACGAAGCCCGGTCGCGTCTGCGGAAACGCACCGAGCTATATGCCGCCTTCAACCTGGCCATCGTCGCCGAGCTGGAGGGAGAGACCGATGCCGCGCGCGCCTCGCTGGAGAGCGTCCGTGACGAGGCGCTCGCGGCGTCGTTGCGAGAGCTGGCGCTCTGGGCTGAGATCAGGCTCGCATGGCTCGATGTGAAGACGGGCAGGGCCGCGGCGGCTCAGGCTCGCCTGCGTGCCGTCTTCCCAGCGGCGATCCCGCTGGCCTATCAGGACGCGACCGGCGTCGTCCGTGCGCTGCTCGGGCTGCGAACTTCTCCTGCTGCAGCACGTAAGGAGCTGACCACTCTTGCGCGGACGCACGCCGCGCGCGGCGACGAGCTCGGCGCTTTCGCCATCACGCTCTGGGGTGCGCGCGCCGACGCGGCGGCCGGCCGCGTCGCGTCGGCCCAGCGCGCCGCGGCGGCGGCCTGCGCGCTCGGGTCACGACGCGGCTTCCGTCTGGCAACGAACTGGTGGTCAGCGGAGACCGTGGAGGCGGCGCGAGAGCACGCCCCAGCGGAATTTGCGGAATACGTCGGGACGCTCGTCGCACCGCCCGCGAGCGACGCGGTCGAGCCTCCAGCGGTGAGTGTCACGAGGGACGGCACGATCGTTTTGGCGGGTAGGCAGCTTGGTACGGAGCTGTGGCGCAGTGGCCGCACCGGCAGACGGGTCCTCGAGCGCTTCTTCAGAGCGCTCGTCGCGGCGTACCCGACGGGCATCGCGCGGGACGAGCTCGCGGATCTGCTGTGGCCGGAGAGCGAAGGTGACAAGGCCATCCGGAATCTCTACGGCGCCACGAATGATCTTCGCCGCATCCTCGCGGCCGTACCCGGTGTCAGCCTCGCCGTCGTTGACCAGCGCTACGCATTGCGCCTTGATGAGCACGTGCGCCTCACCTGAGCGCGAGTGCCGCACCACCGATCGCGAGGGCGCGACCCGGCCGCGGGAAGAACTGTCGTACCAGCCATTGCTGGCCGACGGAGTCCGTGGACGGCCGGCCCGCAGTGACGCCGCCGCTGGCACTCGATGACCGTTCGATCATGGCATCGTCCGCGAGCAACGGCGAGGGCGAAGCGGTGTTGACCGCGGGAGAGATGAACGGCGAGGCTCGCGCCCGCGGGGATCTTGAGCGGAGCGCGGGATGGAGCTGATGGGCAGGAGACCCCGGTCCGCCGTGCTCGGCGGTGCGCACGCGAAGGTGTCCCTGCCAATGGGGTCGGATCCGCTCCATGGGAGTGGCTGGTGCGCCTTGACCACGGCCGGGCGTGGAACATCGCGGACACTTTCCCGGGTATTCACCGCGGTGGTCGTGCTCATCCTTGCGTGCGCTCCATCAACCGGGAATACGCCAAGCGCGCCTTCCGCGACGGGCCCCCTGGCATCGGCCATCACGGGGCCCTGCCCGGTCACGACGCCGCCGCCGGCCGCGCTGACGCCGCCGCCGCCGCCGGCCGCGACGGGACCGAACGCGGGCCTACCCTTCCGGGCCGGCTCGAGCGAGTTCCTCTACGGCAATGGCGCGCTCGTGGTCGCGCTACCGAACGACGGGACGATCCATCCATCCGATCCGTCGCGCGGGCTGCCGGGCGGCGTGAAGTTCGGCTGGGAGCGGATCGCCCGCGGCGACCTCGTCGTGGCGACGCGGCGCCTCGATGCAGTGACCGTCCCGCAGGCGGCCGACGTCCCTGGCGGCTACGGAGACACCGGACTCCAGGTGAGCGGGCTCAACTTCCCGTCGCCGGGATGCTGGCAGGTCAGCGGGACCGTCGACGGGAAGACCGTGGCGTTCGTGGTGATCGTCGCGACGCGCTGACCACCGCCACGCTGGCGCCTCACCGAACGCGGTCTACGCGCCGACGAAGGTCGCGGCCGACTGGCGACAGCCTGTGGCCGAGAATCGGAGACCGTCGCGCGATCCGAACACGCAAGCTCCCCACAGCCGGACGGCAGCGCGGGGCTGAGATGAAAGGGCATCGGCCGGCGGTGTTCTCAGAGTCTGCGAGCGCGCCGAACGAGGACACCGACAACGACCGCGAGCAGCCCGACCGCGGCGTCCCCACGGTGTAGAAGAAAGCGCAGGGTCACCGCACCACGATGCTCTCATGAAGGCAACGAGGCCGCGCGTTCAGACGGTCAGCTCGAGCCCCTCGCGCGCGACGATCACCTTCGCGGAACGCCCCAGCGAACGCACGCGCTCCTGCGCCTCGCGGCCGATCCGGTCGAGCGCGTCGTCCGACCGATCGGGATCGTGATGATAGAGAACGATGCAGGACACGCCCGCGGAGAGCCCGACATCGACCGCCGCATCGACCGTCGAGTGGCCCCAGCCGCGCTTGAAGTCGGCGACGACGTACTGAGCGTCGTGGATCAGCATGTCGGCGCCCGCGGCGAGAGCCGTCACCGGATTCGCCTCGCCGGAAAAGGCATCCTCGGTATCGGTCGCGTACACGAGCACGCGGCCATCGGCCTCGACGCGGTACGCGAGCGCGGGTGCGGGATGGTAGATCCGCGTCGCCTTCACCCGGTACGGTCCCATCGCGACCTCCATCGCGGGGTCGACGTCGGTGACCTCGATCTGCGCGGGCAGCCCGTCGAGATCGACCGGAAAGAACGGGTCGTCCATGCCGATGCCGAGCAGCTCACGCAGCGGCCGGCTCTGCTTCGGACCGTGGATCCGGATGCGGCACTCCGGGTCATACGCCGGCCGGAAGAACGGCAGGCCCTGGATGTGATCCCAGTGCAGGTGCGAGAGCAAAAGGTCGGCGTCAACGGGTGATCCCCCATTCAGCGATGCCCCGAGCTCGCGCAGCCCCGTGCCGCCGTCGAGCAGGAGCAACGCGTCCGACCGGTCCCGCACCTCCACGCACGCGGTGTTGCCGCCATACCGGACGGTGGATGGACCCGGGGTCGGGATCGACCCTCGCGTTCCCCAGAAGCGCACCTTCATGCGGCCTCCGCCGCGCGGCGCAGCACGCCCTTGAGCACCGCGATCGATCGCGCATAGTCCTCGATCGAGAGTCGTTCGATCGGCGTGTGGTCGTATCGCGCGTCCCCCGGTCCGTACGCGACCATCGGGCATCGCCAGGCGGGCGCGAGCACGTTCATGTCGCTTGTCCCGCTCTTTTCCTTGAACGCCGGGCGCCCACCCGCTTCGGTTATCGCACGGGCGAGGGCACGCGCCAGCGGGCTCGTTCGTGATGTGCGCGCGGGCTCCTCGGCCCCGATGCGCTCCACCGCGACACGCGCTTGTCCCGCGTACGCACCGGCGATGCGGCGCACATCGTCCTCCAGGGCCCGCGTATCGACACCGGGTGGGACGCGGTAGCCCACACGCAGCTCCGCCCGCTCGAGCAGGCCGTCCGCGCCGCTGTGGGCGCCGACGCCCTCGAGGCGGCAGTCGAGCCGGTCCGGTCCGCGCCCTCCGGCAGGCCGGGACTCGGCGGCACGTTCCGTAGCCGCCGATCCTGGGGCCGCGTTTGGAGCGGGCGGCGTCTGACCCGCGCCCGCAGTGCCGGAGGAGCCTCCGGCTTCTGGTGCATGCACAGCGTCCCGCTCCGTCGGCGCGTCGCCCGCTGGCCGACCGTCGCGCCAACGCACAGCGCCCGCGCGGACCTGCTGCCAAAGCTCGAGAGCCTCCTCGGCCACCGTGAGGCCGGGAGCGGCGCCGTGGCGGACCGGCCGCTCCAGCCCGAGTCGCAGCAAGAGCCTGCCCTTGTATCCGACCGTGATGCCGTCCCAGCTGGATGGCTCCCCGATCACGCACCAATCGGGCGCAGGAAGCGTCGCCCGGAACCGCGCGCCGGCGCTCGTCGGCGACTCCTCCTCGACGGCGCCGACGACGGTGACGCGCACTCCCGCAACGACGTCGGTCGCGGCCGCGACGAAGGCGGCGAGCGGACCCTTCGCGTCGACGGCCCCCCGGCCGACGAGGTCTCCGTTCTCAATGCGGACCGGGATCTCGCCCGGGACGGTATCGATGTGACCGAGCAGCACGACGTGGCGCGGGCCGTCGCCGATCTCGCCGACCGCATTGCCCGCATCGTCGACCGACGCGCGGAATCCGCGCTCGGCCATCCGGTCGACGAGCCACTCAACGGCTTCCCCCTCCTCGCGTGAGCGGCTCGGGATGGCGACGAGCCCCCGCACGAGGTCGATGTCGCGCGGATCCAGCGCCATCATGGGAACGCCGCGGTGGTCTTCGGGTGTGCCATCGACGTCGTCGGTCTTCATCGCGCTCAACGGAGAGTTTCCCATCTCATCGACCAGGGGTCCGTGGCAGCTCGAGCCATCAGGCCAGGACCGCCGCGGTCGCCTCGAGGACGCGGTCGACCTGCTCCGCGGTGATGACGAGCGGCGGCAGATAGCGCACGACGGTGGCGCCGGCGCCGAGCGCGAGCACGCCCTGATCCTGCAGCGCCCGCAGCACCGGCCCCGCCTGCTCCTTCAGCTCGACACCGCACAGCAGACCGAGACCGCGCACCTCGCGGATCCTCGGCGAACCGATCGCGCGGAGCCCCTGCTGGAGCTGATGGCCGCGCTCGCGAGCGTTGCGGCAAAGATCGAGCCGCTGGATCTCGCCGATGGCGGCGATCGCCGCGGCGCACGCGAGCGGACCGCCGCCAAAGGTGCTCGAGTGCGAGCGCTTGGGGAGGTCGCCGACGGCTCGAGAGAACGCGATCGCGCCCATCGGCACTCCACCCGCGATCGATTTCGCCAGACAGACGATGTCGGGCTTCACGCCGAACTGCTCCATCGCGAACATCGTGCCGGTGCGCGCGAAGCCCGTCTGGACCTCGTCGATGATCAGTAGCGTTCCGCGTGCGGCGCACACGCGCGCGGCCTCCGCGATGAAGTCCCTGGTCGCCGGTCGCACCCCGCCCTCGCCCTGCACGAGCTCCACGATGAACGCCGCGGTCCCCTCGGTGATGGCGCCGACGAGCGCGTCAGGCCTGTTGAATGGCACGTGCGAGAAACCAGCGAGGAGCGGCCCGAACACGTCGCGGTATTCGGGGCCCCACGTCGCCGAAAGCGCTCCCATGGTCTTCCCATGGAAGCCGCGCATGGTCGCGACGACGCCGCTGCGCCCGGTCGCGGCGCGCGCGAACTTGAGCGCGCCCTCGACGGCCTCGGTGCCGCTGTTGCACAGGAACACGCGATCGAGGGACGGCGGCAGGATGCGCGACAGGACCTCGTACAACTCGGCCCGCCGGTCGTTGTAGAAGAGCTCGGTGCACGAAGCCAGACGGCGCGCCTGCTCCGCGAGCGCCACCGCGACCGCTTCGTTCCCGTGCCCCAGGTTGGCGGTCCCCTGCCCCCCGACGCAATCGATGTATTCGCGCCCCTCCCCGTCCCACACCGTGGCGTCGCTGCCCCGCACGAGCACGACATCGCGCTTTTGGTACAGCCCCGAGGTGTGGCGGCGCTCGAGCTCCATCGCCGCCACTGATGGACCGCCGGACGCATCTGCTCCTGCGGGATGTCGCCCGCCGTCGAGCTCCCGGGCGGTCACGGCCGGATCACGGTGCGTATCGCGGGGTCCCCGTGCGCCGAGCGGATGACCACCTCCTCCACGCCGCCGTCGAGCGCCTCGCGCGCCGCGAGCACCTTCTTCTTCATCCGGCCGCTGGCCAGCTCCTCCGCCTCGCCGACGGTCACCTCCTCGACGAGCGACTTCGGATCGTCCTTGTCGCGCAGCAGCCCTGGGACGTTCGTGAGGATCAGCAGCGCATCGGCCTCGACAGCGACGGCGATGCGCGCTGCGACGCGGTCGCCATCCACGTTCAGCGCCTCGTTCTCCAGCGAAAGCGCGAGCGGAGCGACCACCGGGACCCGCCCCGGCCCCATGAACTGGCGCAGAAGAGGGACGTTCACGACCTCGACGGCGCCGGTGTAGTCGTCCCTCAGGAGCACGGTCTTCCCATCGTGTACCGATCGGACGTCCTTGCGCTTTCCCACGAGCAGTCGCCCGGAGAGACCGGAGAGCCCGACCGCGTCGATGCCGCGCTGCTGGAGCTTCTCGACGTAGTGGAAGTTCTCGACGCCGAGGGCGGCCATCGCGAAGATCTCGAGCGTCGCGCGATCGGTGCGCCGGCTCTGATGACCCGACGGCGAGATCACCGTCTGGGCAGGACGGCCGAGCAGCGACGAGAGCCGGTCCGTCTCCGCCGACGCGCCGTGTACGAGGACGATCTCGTCCTGGCGCGCGAAATCCGCGACGAGCTCGGCGACCGCGTCGCGATCGACGCCCGCGGAGCCGCCCGCCTTCACCACTGCGCGCAGGGTCACGGGTGCAGCCCCACGAAGCCGAGCCCGGCGTCCTCGGGAAAGCCGCACGCCACGTTCATCGCTTGGACAGCGTTGCCGGCGGCGCCCTTCATGAGGTTGTCTATCGCGCACAGCGCGACGACGCGATCTCCCCGCGGGTCCGCCACGAAACCGACATCCGCGAAGTTGGTACCGGCGAGCAGCTTCGGCTCGGGGTAACGATAGATACCCGTGCGCTCCTTCACGATCCGAACGAACGGCTCGTCGGCGTACGCGTCGCGGTAGATCCTCCAGAGGTCCCTGTCGTCGGCCGCGCTCTTCACCGGAACGTGCGCCGTCGCGAGCACGCCGCGCACGAGCTCCACTGCGGTCACCGAAAGGTCGATGCGTGGACGCGGACCCCCGAGGGCGAGCTCCTGCTCGATCTCGGCGGTGTGGCGGTGCCCGACCGGCTTGAACGAGCGCACGACGCCCGCGCGCTCCGGATGGTGGGAATCCGGGCCTTCCTCGCGCCCGCCCTCGCTCGACCCGACCTTGCACTCGACGGTGACCGGTCGCGTGCGGTCGACCGCACCCGTTCGAAACAGCGGCAGCAGCGCGAGGAGCGCGGCCGTCGCGTTGCAGCCCGCCCCCGTCAGCAGCCGGGACGAGCGCATCGCGTCCCGGTGAAGCTCGGCCACGCCGTAGACGGCGTCGGGGAGTCGCTCGGGATGCGGGTGCGGCACTCCGTACCAACGCTCGTAGTCGGCGGCGTCGCGCAGCCGGTGATCACTCGAGAGGTCGACGACGAACGGCGCGCGGCCGGCGAACTCCCCCAGCCGATGCGCGCCGTTCGGCAGCGCCAGGAAGAGCACATCGGATTCGGGGACGTCCTCATACCGCACGAACGACAGCGCCGATCGCTTGCGCAGGTTCGGGTGCGCGACGGTGACCGGCTTTCCCGCGAGCGACGCGCTCGCGGCCACGACCGATCCGACCTCCGGGTGCGCGAGCAGCAGCCGCAGCAGCTCGCCGCCGGCGTAACCGCCGGCACCCACGACGGCGGCCCTCATCGGACGCGTCCCGTCATGCGGCCGACCCCGAAGCGCCGCAGATCGAACGCTGGGCAACAGCGGCCCTCGAAAGGCGACTGGCGCGGAGCCACGCCGTCCACCGTCCGCGCAGGCCCGCTCATGCCCGCGCGGCCACGGCCGCGCGCTCGACGACGTAGTCGACCACGCGGGACGGGATATTGACGCCTGTGGTGTCGATGGAGTTGCGGAACTCCATCGTGTAGTTCACCTCGTTCACCAGCAGGCCGTCGGGCCCCTCGAGGAGGTCGACGGCGAGCACGCCGCCGCCGACGGCGTGTGCCGCCCGGACGCAGAGATCGTTGATTTCCGTTGTCACCTCGCACCGTACCGCCCTCGCGCCGCGCGCGGTGTTCGTGACCCAGTGGTCGGAGTAGCGGTAGATCGCGGCGATGGTCTCGTCGCCGATGACGAATGCCCGGATGTCGCGGTCGGGCTTGCGCACGTACTCCTGCGCGTAATAGATGGAATGGATGTAGGTGCCGAGAACATCCTTGTGCTCGAGGATCGCCTCGGCCGCGTCGCGGTCGTTGACCTTCGACAGCAGCCGGCCCCACGAGCCCACGAGTGGCTTGAGAACGCACGGATATCCGAGCTCCTCGATGGCGCGCAACGCCGACTCAGGAGTGAATGCCAGCCGGGTCCGCGGAGAAGGGACACCGTCGCGGGTCAGGCGCGTGCTCGTCAGCAGCTTGTTGCCGCAGACGTCCGCCACCTCGAACGTATTCACCGAGGGAACGCCCCAGGCGTCGAGGACCGCCAGCGCGTACAGCGCGCGACTGTGCTGGATGCACCGCTCGACCACGATGTCCACACCAAGGTCCGGCGCCCCCTCGAGCGCGAGGACGAGCTCCCGATCGTCGATGATCACCGGCTCGATGCCTCGCTTGGCGAAGGCCTCGAGGAGGAGTTTCTCCTCGACGCGCACCCGGGACAGCAGCACACCTACCCGGGGCTCACTCACCCCAGTCTTCTTCAGCCTCCGGCGCGAGGGCGAGCGTGAGGGGAACGGCCTCCGTGACCTCGAGCTCCGCGCCGCAATCCGGGCATGCGACGATCTCGCCTTTGACCGCGTCGGAGCCGACCGCGACCTCCGCATCGCACTCCGGACATTTCGGCATGCGATCCCTCCCCTCGAGCGAAGAGTCAGGGTAACGCAGCGGGGATGACGCGGGTCCGGCGCGCTCACGGAGTGGCGGCCCGTCCGAGGAGCAGCACTGGCGGGGGATGATCGAATGGGACGCGGTGCCGCGTCGCCGAGGACACCCGCGGCGGGAGGCGTGGGGTCCCTAGGCCGCGGAGCGCCCCAGCGCAGCCTCGACGGTCCGCACCATTTCGTCCAGCTGGAATGGCTTCGGCACGAATGGCACGGTGGTGCCCATCAAGCGCCGATGGCGTTCATCGAAAGCGGCACCTGACGCCGAGCAGACGATCACCGGCACGTTCCTCGTTCGCGGATCGCCGCGCAGGGTTTCGAGGGTGTACCAGCCCGCGGGGTCGCGCGGACCCGCCATGATGTCGAGGACAACGACGTCGGGTCGCAGCGACCGCACGAGCTCGTCGGCGCCCGTCCATTCCTTGCGCGTGATGACCTCGAACCCTTCGGTTCCGGCGAACAGGTCCCGCATGAGCTCGAGGAACCCGGGGTCGTCGTCCACGACGAGGATCCGAGGTGCTCTGCCTGCAGCCATACCGCTTGCACTGCATTCGCGCTGCCTGAGGCGGCGCCTTTGGACGATTTTCGCGAGGAGAAGTTGCACTCGAGATTTACGCGGCTTTGGACGCGACCGAGCTGTCGTGTCGACGAAAGGCGGCCCGGCGATCTACAGGTCAGCTGCTCCGGTCGGCGAAGGTGACGGACGTCGGCGGACCCGCGTCGTCCGGCGCGATATCGCTGAGGGCGGGCTCGGCCGTGGCCGCGACGTACCTGCGGGTCCGCCGCGAGCCTTCGGCTTTCAGCAGGCCGTCGCGGGCGAGGGCCGCCAGGTCACTCGTCGCCGTCGGCCGGGTCACGCGACAGCGCGCCGCTGCTTCGGCGCTCGTCCAAGCCCGGCCCATCCGCGCTTCTTTCAAGAGGATCGCCCTGCGAGCACGGCCGTCGAGCAGCGCCGGCCCGTAGGGAAGAGCCGGCTGGAACGCCGGCTCGCCGATCGCGGGCACGCGTGCAGGGTGATCGGCCGCGGCGCGGTCGGCCCGCGCGCAGGCCGCCAGCCAACGGTGCGCCCACTCCTGCGCGAGGCGCGGCGTCTCCGCGAACATCCACGAGACACCGGGATGCGCCACCTGCAGGGCGGCGACGACGTTCAGGAGCCACCCAGGTCGCACGTCTCCGCGCCGACCCTCCTTGATGATGTCGCTGAGGCGTCCTTCGACGACCAGCGCGCCGTGTGCCAGTCGTCCGAGCTCGCCAAGCGTCAGCCCGAGCTGCCCATCGACCGCCGCATGGGCCAAGTCGGCGACCCGCTTTCGCTCGACGGCCGCGACCACCGCTCCATCGCGCACGATCGCGTAGTCGCCAACTGGCAGGCCGCGACGCACGGTCCGCGCGTGCTGACCCGCGAAACGCCACGGGTAGCGCTCGGCGACATCGACGGCGATCTCGAGAAGGCCCTCGAGGCCGCGGGCCTGCGGCACGCGAATGCCCGGGCGCGCCCCCCGCATCGATGTCTGGGACCGCCAGAAGATCACCTCGCGCCCGTGGCTGCGCGTCCACACGAAGAGTGATCGACGGGCGCGTGCGCGGCGAAGCGTGAGGTGCACCGCGGCCCCCGAGCGCCAGCATGCTTCGACCGGGACCTCCTCGAGGAGGTCCGCCTCGCCCG
Source organism: Candidatus Limnocylindria bacterium (assembly GCA_038211425.1). Lineage (GTDB taxonomy): Bacteria > Chloroflexota > Limnocylindria > P2-11E > P2-11E > JALYKU01. The sequence goes on from JBBQVQ010000019.1 coordinate 18,916, forward strand.
GCCATTCGGCGCGCTCCTGGCAGTAGACGTCCTTTCCGCGGGGCCACGTCTCGGCCGCCGCGAGGAAGATGCGCCCCTCGCCGGCTACCGGAAGCCGAAGCAGGTACGGCAGCCGGCTCGACGGGATCGGGTTGCGGCCGAGCCAGAAGCTATTCAGCGAGTCGTTCACGTGTATCAGAGAGGAGCGACGGCTCGGACGCGCGCGAGGGCCACAGACCGAAGACGACTGCGCCGATCACGATGAGCGCGCCCAGCAGGGCCAGAGGGGACGGGCGCTCCTGTTTCACGACGGCGCCGAGGATCACCGCCACGATCGGCGCGACGACGCCGATGAAGGACGCGTTGGTCACCGACCACACCTTGATCAGCCACGCGAAGAGAACGAAGGCGCCGAGCGATCCGGCGACCGTGAGGTAGAGGATCGGCGCCCACGCCACGGTCGTGGCTGGCAGGGCATGGTCCTCACCGAGTGCGAAGCTCGCAGCGAGGCACACCACGGCGCCGACCGCCGCGCCCACCGCATTGGCCGGGATAGCGGGCTGACGGGGCGCGCGCTTCAACAGCACTCCGGACAGCGCGGCCGACGTGGCGGCGACCAGGACCGTGAGGAGACCGCCGAGCGGCACCGCTAGGCCGAGCTCCCCGGCGAAGATCGTCGCGACGCCCGCCACGGCGACGACCGCCGCCAGGAGCTTCCGCGGCACGAGCGGCTCGACGTGCAGTCCCGAGGCGATGAGGCTGGTCGATAGCGGGACGGTCGCGAAGAGGACGGCCGCGATGCCACTCGGGATGCTGTTCTCGCCGATGTACAAGAGGACGAAGTTCACCCCGAAGTTGAAGAACCCGAAGAGCGCGGCTCCCCTGAATGCGGCACCGCGGGGAAACCGTGCGCCGGTGAGCCGCACGATGATGCTGAGCGCCGCGGCCGCGAGCACGAGCCGGATCGCCGCGGCCCAGACGGGCGGCACCGCTTCGTTGCCGATGCGGATCGCGAGGAACGTGCTGCCCCAGATGAGGCAGCAGGCGACGAACGCCGCGTAGACCACGGCCGGTCAGATTACCGCGCTGCTATCGGTGCTGGTGCTCCTTTTCCTTCTTGGCCACATCCACCGTCCGAACGAGGATCTGGACCGCTTCATCGAGGCTCTTGTTGTCGAGCTTCGCGCTCTTCTCCAGGTGCTCGATGAGCATGTAGTCCGCCTTACCGTGATCGTTATGCGGTTCCATGCAGCCGCAGGTGAGACACATGTATCGGAACTCCTTCTCGCGCGGTGTGCGATGGCGAGGCGACGACCGCTGTGGGCCAGTGAGCCAGGAGGGATTCGAACCCACGACCAAGGGATTAAGAGTCCCCTGCTCTACCGCTGAGCTACTGGCCCGCGTGAATTCTACGGCCAGCGTTGACGTGGTACCGAACGCACGACCGAGTGATCGCGTCCGGCGACTGAGGGAATCGGTCCGGAGTAACTCGGGCTCGACGCCCCATCCGACGCGGCCGTACACCTTCGTGAGTGCGCTGGGCAGCCGCCGGAGTTCGGCGATCGACTTTGTTCCCAGATACCTCCGCGCTGCGGCCATGTCGGCGTGCCCTGCGAGCTGCTGGACGTCGAAGGCGCTGTGAACCTCGATGCTCTCAGCATTGAAGCAGGCTAGGCACGACGATGAGCTTCGCGCCGCAGTACTACGGCTTGTCGATGATCCGATACGTCCCCGGGGCGGTGGGGTCACCGCCCTCGCCGTGCACGTCATTCAGCCCCGCCGGCACGACGAAGTCGGTCGCAGACCGGCCACCGGCGTCCGTCTGGATCGGCGGCAGCGCGTACCCACCGACCGATCACGGACCGACCTTTGCTGGGCGGCGATGTTGGCGGCCTGGGAGCAGCCGGGCGAAGTCCGCGGGCTCGACGTCGGAAAGCGCCAGCTCCGGAAAGAGCGGAGCGCCCGCGCGAGCGAATGCCGTCGCGACGAACTCGCCGCACGAATACTTCCCGAACGGCGCGTAGTGGAGCTTGAGTTTCAGGAACACGCGGTCGAGCAGAATGACCAACAGGTCCAAGCGATCGAAAGAGTCGCCGATCTGCGAGTGCGCCCAATCCAGCGCCTCGCGCCTCCGTGCCCCCGGAGCCGCGATGACCCGCCAAAGGTGCCCGCCTTCATGCGAGCGGAGGTCACGCCGGACCACGCCCCGCTGCCGCGCCTCGATCGTGTGAAGCTCGCCGTCGTACAGCGCCACGTGGTAGAAAGGCGACCGCGTCAGGATGCTGATCAACAACCCCAGCCCAGCGCTCGGCCGGAAGAACAGCAGGATGTCGCCTGGCGCGGCGTTGGCCAGTAACTCCAGCGACCGCGCGGCCCGCTCGCGTTCTTCACGCTGTTTGCGCCGCATCCGCCTCGTCACGCGCGGGTAGCCTACGTCCGACGCAGCCAAGGATCGTCGAGCGCTGGGACGATGATGCGGGGGCGGCTAAGCATCGAGCGCGCGTCGCCAAGCGATGGCCGCGAACGGCGGCACCGCCAGGTCATCGAGCCCGAACCCGAGCGCACCTTCGACCGCGGCGCTGCCGGCCGCCGTCGAAAGCATCGCCCGGATCGATAGCGGCGCACCCATTGCCCGCGCGGCGAGGCCGATCGCCAACGTCGTCGCGAAGAATGCGGCAGATCCCGCAAGCGACTTGCGTCTGCCTATGACGCGCCAGCGCGGTCCACCGATCCGTCCGGCGATCGCGGCCGCAGGATCGGCCAATGCCAACACGAGCGCAGCGAGGACGTACGCGATCTGGTCCTTCCAGCTGACAAGGGCAGCCAGCACAAGCCCGGCCGGAAAGAGTGTCGCACCGAGGGTGGGCCGTTCGACGCCATGGACGGACGAGAGCAGCCCGCGGGAGCGAGCCCATGCGAGGACGGTGGTCAGGAAGAGTCCCAGCGCGACGACCTCTCGGAGCGAGGCGAACGCCGGAAGGACAGCGGCCATGGCCGCGCCGCCGGCGTGCGTGTAGCGGCGCGTCGTCTCGGCCGGCAGGCCGCCTCGGCGCAGGAGCTCGGGGGATGCGAAGAGCGCCGCAACGCAGGCCAGGAACGCCGCGAGCCCGCCACCGCGCCTCATCTCGCTCCGACCAGCCTGCCCATGCCGCGTTCGACCAGGACATGGAACAGGCCTCCGACGGCGCCGGCGGCCACCGCATCCGGTGTCGATGTCTGGTAGAACGCGCGCACGGCGGTGGCGCAGCCGATGACGGAGTCGAATTGGTCGATCGCGTATTGGAACGCCGACGTCCGCGCCCCCGGCGCGATACCCAGCCGCCGCTTCACGAAGCTGTTCGGAAGCTCAGCAACGACGTACGCGAGTCCGCAGATCGCGCCGACGATGGGCGCCGGTGGCGCACATCGTCTGATGTGTCCGAGCCTGGCGAGCGTCGGCGCGGATGTCCGATGGCGTCCTGTAGAGTCACCGCGGCCGCGGCACCGAGCGGCATGACGATGAAGCCGCGCCACGTCTTGTTGCGACCGACGAGCTCGCCGCCGCGCCAACGCCGCCCCGCGTCGATCGGTCGTGCCAGCGCGGGCAAAATATCGACCGCGATGACGGCGACGTGCGCGAGGCCGGCGATCAGGACCGGTGCCGCCAGCCACAGCGCTTTGGCGAGCTGTCGCCTCACCAGAGCGGGCGGCGGTCGAGGAACCGGCGCAAAGCGTACGAACAGAACACGAAGACCGCCGTTACGGTCCAGCCGAGCAGCTCGATCCGCATGGATCCGCTCTGGGGCTTCGACACCGCATGGCAGCATACCGACGCCATCGTTTGCGGCGGCTGATGAGGACCGCTGACAGCGGATCTCAGCGGATCACGGCGGCCGGCACCGCGGCGATCCTCTTCGCGGCGGTCCCCCTCGGGCGCGGGGACGGCGCGCGCGGCCGCGCGCTTCGGGGCCGTCGCGCTCGGCGCGTTCGGCATCCAGCAGGCCATTGTCATCGCGGCGCTCTCTCGCGCGCCGGAAGGCGAGCCTCGTGACCTCGACGCCGTCGATGCGCTCACCTTGAGCCGCGGGCTCTGCGCGGCGATCGTCGCCGGCGCGGCGGCGTCCGGCGTCCGGGACCGTGGAAGCTTCGCCGGACGCCTGGCGTGGCCTCTGGCCCTGTGCGGCGCGACCCTCACGGATTGGATCGATGGCCCACTCGCGCGGCGCCGCGGGCGGGGCCCCACCCGACTGGGTCGGGTCCTCGATCTCGAGCTCGACAGCTGGCTCACGGTCGCGACCGCCCTCGCCGGCGCGCGGCTCGGGTCGCTGCATCCACTCTGCCTGGGCACCCCGTCCCTTCGCTACGCCGCCATGCTCACGCCGCTGTCGTACGACGACGTCTTTGCCGTCGGAAAGACCGTCCGGGCGCGAAACCTCGGCATCACCCAGATGGGCCTGGCGCTCGCGGCGTTCGCACCGTTCGCCGGTCGGGCGACGGTTCGAGCCGCGCGGATCGCTTCGCTTGTCCTGCTGCCCCTCCACGTGGCCGCGCTCCTCGCGGCGATCCTGTCCGCGGTGGTCAGAGACGAGTAGCGCCCCCCCCCCAACCTCTCCCATACGCCGAGGCGTTCGATGTATCCACAGGACGGACCGGACAAGGAGCTCAGCCGATGTCGCTTTGGCGTGGCAGCAGCGGAGCCTTCCACGCGGATCTCGAGGGACTCCGCGGCGTGGCGGTCGTGCTCATCGTGTTGTTCCACGCACGTCTTCTGGGCGTCGTCGGAGGCTTCGTTGGTGTCGACGCGTTCTACGTGCTGTCCGGCTTTCTGATCACGGGACTCCTCCTGCGCGAGGTCACCACGACCGGCCGACTTGACCTGCTCGCGTTCTATGCCCGCCGAGCTCGGCGGATCCTCCCTGCGGCGACCGTGGCGAGCGTGACGATCCTCGCGTTCGCCGCATTCATCGTCGCGCCGCTGGATCTTCCATCGATCGCCGCGGACGCGACAGCCTCGGGACTCTTCATCGGCAATGTCCTGTTCGCGTTCCGGGCCACCGACTACTTCGCGTCCCCGGCACCATCGCCGTTCCTGCACTACTGGTCCCTTGGCGTCGAGGAGCAGTTCTATCTCGTCTGGCCGGTGCTCCTCATGATCGCCTGGCGGATCAGACGGCTTCACTTCATCACGTTGGCGGTGTGCATCGGATCGCTCGCGCTCTCGATCGCACTCACGTCTTCCCAAGCACAGTGGGCGTTCTATGGTCTGCCTACACGCGCGTGGCAGCTCGCTGTTGGCGCGCTTCTGGCGATGCACGCTCCTGCACTCGCGAGGCTCCCGTCGGTGCCGGTCGCGCTCGGTGGATGGATGGGTATCGGCCTGCTTGGCATCGCATCGGTGGTGCTCCGGCCCGCGACGGGCTATCCCGGGATCGCCGCGCTCCTGCCGACGGCGGGCATCGCGTTGGTGATACTCGCCAGCGGGCGGCGCGGCGGACCCGGCCGAGTCCTGGCCATCGCGCCGCTGCGCTTCCTGGGGCGCATCAGCTTCTCGCTCTACCTCTACCACTGGCCGGTGCTCGTCCTCGCGGCGACACTCCTTGGCGATCTCACGCCAGCGCTGAGCTGGTCAATGGTCGCGCTGTCGGTCGTCATCGCGATCGCAAGTTGGAGGCTCGTCGAGGAGCCGTTCCGGCGCGGGGGCCCGGGGCTGCCCGCTCCCGGTCGGTCGCTGCTTCTCGCGGGCAGCGCCATCTGCGTCGTCGTCCTCGTGGCGCAGATCGTGAGCGTGCTTGGAATGTCGACGGTCGCGGCAAGCAGCGCGATCCGGATGTCGGCCACCGAGGGTGCGCCGGAACCTGTGAGCGTGGCCAGCCAGGTCGCGGCGGCACCTCCGGTACCGCCGCCAGACGTCGCACCCGTCGCCGCCCGGGGCGCGACCCCGGTGGCGGCGCCGATCGTCGCACCGACCCTGGCCCCTGCCCCGCGAGAACTGCGCCCGCGCTTGGCTGACGCGCGGTACGACGGGGACGGGTTGAACGAGCGCGGTTGCGGCCTGTCGCTTGCGGGTTCGCAACCGCCGATCTGTCAGCTCGGAGTCGCCGATGGTGCCGTCACTGTGGCGCTGGTCGGGGATTCGCACGCGGCGCAGTGGTTTCCGGCCCTCGATGTGATCGCGCGCCAACGTGGGTGGATGCTGCTGCCGTTCACAAAGGACTCGTGCATCTTCCTCGACATGCGGATCATCTCGCTCCATCTCGAGCGTGAGTACACCGAATGCGCCCGCTGGCGCGAGCAGGTCGTGGTCGCGATCCAGCGCGCCCAGCCCGACCTGGTGGTGACCGCGTCCAGCCGTTGGGTCCATCCGGCGCTGCCGGCCGACGCCGATGCGCAGCGCCAGGCCAGTTCGATGGCGCGTCTGCTCAAGCGTCTGCCGAGCCGCGTCGCGATCATCGCGGATACGCCGCTCAACGATAAGGACATTCCGGCGTGCCTCTCCCGACGGGATCGAACCGCCGCCGACTGCGCGACCGCTCGGGGTTACGCGCTTACCGGTCACCTTGCGCGGGATGGCCGTGTCGCCGAAGCGCTCGGGGCCACGCTCATCGATCCGGCCCTCTGGCTGTGCGGACCGGCGGTGTGCCCCGCGATCATCGACTGGACGATCGTGTACCGGGATGACCACCATCTGACCGCCACGATGGTGCGCCGACTGGCCCCGCTCCTGGAGCCTGGCCTGCTGCAGGCCTTCTCCTCGCAGGCCGTCCGCCCGGTCACTGACCCGTGACGCGTGCTTCACGATGACATTCGTCTGCAAGAGTCAGGATCACCCTGAGGCAGGGATCGCTCCTGGTAACTCCTACGCCCGGTGTAAGAGATCCGCCCTCCCAACTCAGGCGCCGCACGGTCGCCGGCGACGGAGACTTCATGAATGCGGTCGCTCGTTATCGTCTGCGCTCTCCTGATCACGGCGTGCGCCGGGCATTCCGGGACCGCCAGATCGAGCGGCATGTCCGCGTCCGAGGTGTCCGCCGCTCCTTCCCCGGCAGCGTCCGCGTCTCCTGAGGGGTGCGTTCGGCCGGCTGAGGAGGCCGGAAGCGCGCGAGGCGACGCTCTTCAGCTCGGCCCGCTCCACTTCGTTGACCCGCGTCATGGCTGGATCGCCTCTGGCGCTCTTGGAGGCTTTCGTGCCCTGCGCACATCGGACGGCGGGACGAACTGGTCAAGCGTGCCGGTCACAGGGATCGGCTACGCGATCGCACTGCGGTTCGCCAACGAGTGCGTCGGATGGCTGCTCACCGTCGCGGACGGCGCCTCGCGCGTCGCGCTTTACGGGACGAGCGACGGAGGGGGCAGCTGGCACGAACAGATCACCCGGACGAATCAGGGTCGCCTCACCGGCGCGGCCTCCGGGATTAGTGAGGTGGAGGTACCGGATGCATCCCACGCGTTCGTCGCGGCTGACGTCGCGGACTGCGTCGCGCCCTGCACGTCCGAGCTGCTCGGCAGCTCGGACGGCGGCGCGCAGTGGGAGCGTCTGCACGCGTTCGGCGGGCGCGTGCAGACGCTCCGTTTCTCCGACGCGATCCACGGCTGGGCGCTCACGTTCGACCCGACGAGCCGTGGGGGCACACCCGGGCTCGAAGCGACGACCGACGGTGGGAAGACCTGGTCGAGGCGTGTGCTGCCGCCGTTCGCCGATCAGATCGATTTCGCGACCGCAAGCGATGGCTGGGCGCTCGGCCGCGATGGGTCATGGTGCACGGGGAGCTCGTGCAGCCACTGGTACCTCTACCGGACGACCGACGGCGGGAACGCGTGGACCCGCCTCCACGATTCCGACGAGCCGACAAAGGCGGCCTGGTGGATCCCGAACCCGCAGGCGAGCTCCGCCGGCTTCCTTCAGGGGCCCCGGTTCGTGGACGCGACCCACGGGTGGATGGTGCTCGGCATCGGCGCCGGTGGCGCCGGCCAGCGCGTCGGCGGCGTGATCACGACCGCCGATGGCGGCGCGACCTGGCAGCAGAGCGGGGTCGAGCCGTTCCCGAAGGATCCGCGCGGCGTCTGGTTCGTCGATGTGCGGCATGGGTGGGCCACGAGTGGGTCGCTGGTGAAACGTGGGCCCGACGAGCTCTACCGGACCAACGACGGCGGAAGGACGTGGGAGCGCCAGCTGCCATGAGCGGCGGCCGCGAGCTCGACCCGACGACACGCCTGCCGCGGCCGTACCGCTCGCACCACGCTCGCCGATAGAGTCGCAGCAGCCATCTCACGTGCCGGCTGGTCGCCGAGAGCCTGCGGCGGCGACCCGCTTCAGGGTCGCGAGGTGGGCGCGCAAGGCGGCTTTGCCGCTGTGGGTCAAGCGCCGCGCTCGTCGATGCTGCTCCGGCGAGTCGCGTTCATCAAGATGGATTGCGCGACACTCTGGATGTGACGATCTTCGCGCCGGACATGCTCTCGTCGACTCGTACGGCGTGTACCCTGGCGACGCCCTCGTGGTCAGGGAGGGACGGATCATCGCGCGCGGCCACGCCGACTCCCTTGCGCGGGCCTACCCGAACGCGAACGTGCACCGGTTGGACGGTCGGGCGCTCATGCCTGGGACGGTCAACGCGCACTCGCACTCGTTCCAGTCCGCACTGCGTGGACTCTTTGCCGATCGGCCCTTTGCGGAGTGGCGCGGTGCCCTTTACCGGATCGCGCCTCTCTTCACGGAGGAGGACATCCACGCGATCGCCGTCCATGCCTTCGCCGAAATGGCTCTCGCGGGGATCACGACGGTGGTGGACTTCTTTTACCTGCACCACGGGTCGAATGCTGGCGCCCTCGCGGTGGCCCGCGCCGCACGAGATCGGCCTGCGGCTGGTGCTCGCCCGTTGCATGTATGACGATCCCGGGGCGCCGGCCGCCTTCCGCGAGACGGTCGTCGACGCGGTCGCGAACGGTCAAGCCCTCGCGGCATGCCTCCAGGCGGACGATCTGGTCAGCGTGGTCCCTGCGCCGCATAGTCCGCACGGAGCGTCGGCGGCGATGATCGAGGCCGGCGCGCGACTCGCGCGGGAGTGGGGAACGCCGTGGCACATGCACGTCGCGGAGTCCGCCATCGAGACCGAGTTCACGAGGTCGCGGTACGGACTCACGCCCCTCGCATGGCTCGGCTCCCTCGGGATGCTCGACGAGCGACTGAAGATCATCCACGGAGTTCACGTGTCGAACGAGGAGATCACGCGGCTCGTCCAAGCCGGCGGAGGGCTGATCACCTGTCCCGGCGCCAATCTGTCGCTCGGAGATGGCATGTGCCCTGTGGGCAGCTACGCGGCCGCAGGCGCCGTTGTCGCCTTGGGCTGCGACAGCGCCTCGTCGACGGGCCAGTTGTCGATCTTCGCGGAGATGCGGCTAGCGGCGCTCTTACAGAAGGGACTCGCGATGGCCGCTGACGCCGCGGATGCGCCCACTGTGATCGCAATGGGCACCTCCGGAGGTGCGGCCGCGAGCGGGCTCGCGATAGGTGATTTCCGCGAGGGATCGGAAGCGGACTTCGTGGCCCTCGATCTGTCGGACCTCTCGTTGTCGCCAGTCCACGACCTCCGCGGCAACGTCGTGTACAGCATGCGATCGAGCGCCGTCCGTGACGTATTCGTCCACGGACGAACGATCGTCCGCGACCGCGAGCTCGTCGGCGTCGCCGCCCCGGCCGTCGCCTCGGCGCTCGCTGGTGTGGTCGACCGGCATTTCGGGCGTCGACGGGTGCGGTCCGGGGTCTGACGCTCGCGTGCCGCGGTCCACGAGGCCCCACTCGTTTGGGAACAGCCAGACGGCCTTCGTCGCCAGCGCCGCCGCGCGCTAATTCGGCTCGCTGATCTCCTTCAGCGTCTCCCCCGCCTCGCCGCGGTCCTCCTCGCGGGCGAGCTGGCCGAGAACGACGATGCCCACGAGCTTGCCCTCATCGACGACGGGGAGACGCCGCGCCTGGTGCTCGGCCACGGGGCGGCTCGCGTCGTCGACCGACGACTTCGGCGTCACGGTCACCGGGCCGGCGCTCATGATCTCGGCGATGGCGCATTCGCGCGGGTCCTTCCCGACCGCGATGCCCCGCACGACGATGTCGCGGTCGGTGACGATCCCCACGAGCCGGCCTTCCTCGGTGATCGGGATGAAGCCGGGCGTCGCGGTCGGCGACAGCGTCGCGGGTTGCCTCGTCATGATCTGCTGCACGTCCATGAATGAACTGCCTCCCTGAAGTTGCTCGATTTCGGGAGGCAAACAGGACATGAGCGAGCACGCGCTGGATCGGCGGCTACGAGGCGCCGATCTTGAACATCTTCGTGCCACAGACCGGGCACGTTCCCTGGGTGGCCGGGCGACCGTTCTTCATGGTGATCGCCTTTGCGTCCTTGATCTCGCGGGAAGTCTTGCACTTCACGCAGTAGCCGTTCGCCAACCCTTCACCTCCATGCCCCGCCGAGGCGCCGGTATCGTACCCCAGGACCACAAAACCCCGCCTTTGGAGCGGGGTCTCGTGGTGAGGAAGGGAAGGGTTGGATATTCGGTTGTGTCAGTGACCGAAGAAGCAACTTCCATGCCACCTTCCGCTGACTTGAATGCGCGCTGAAGTCGTCTCCGTCGGGACCGAGCTGCTCCTCGGACAGATCGTCGATACGAACTCGGCGTACCTCGCCGGCCGGCTCGCTCAGCTGGGCATCGATTGTCTCCACATGTCCACCGTTGGCGACAACCTCGGCCGGGCGACCGACGCTTTCGTACGCGCGCTGTCGCGAAGCGAGCTCATCGTTTCGACAGGGGGACTCGGCCCGACCGAGGACGACCTCACGCGCGAGGCGATCGCGGCTGCCCTCAAAGAGGCGCCCGAGGTCGATCGGGATCTCGAGCGTGAGCTGCGCGCGTGGTTCGCCGGCCGCGGCGTGGCGATGCCTGGTAGGAATACGAAACAGGCCTGGCTCATCCACTCGGCGCGCCCGCTCCACAATCCGCTCGGCACCGCGCCTGGCTGGGACGTCGCGCGCGCCGGGTGGCGGATCGTCGCCATGCCCGGAGTGCCCCGCGAGATGACTCGGATGTGGGAGGCCGAGGTCGAACCGACGCTCGGCAGCGGAGCGGTCTTGCGTTCGCGCACGCTCAAGCTGCTGGGGATCGGCGAGTCCGGCATCGAGGAAGCGCTCGACGAGCTGGTGCGGTCCACCGCGCCGACGGTGGCCACCTACGCGAAGTCGGATGGCGTCCACGTGCGCATCACCGATAAGGGCGCCGACCCGGAAGCGGTCGCGGAGCGCATCGCCGCGATGGAGGCTGCCATCCGCGCGCGCCTGGGCGAGCACGTATGGGGCGTCGACGGCGAGAGCCTGTCGCGCGTCGTGGGCGCGGCGCTGCGCCCTCGTGGTTGGCGCCTGGCCACCGCGGAGTCGCTCACGCGCGGCGACGTCGCGGTGGCCCTGGCGGACGCGACCTCCGACTGGTATGCGGGCAGCGTCGTCCTCCCGGGAGCCGATCGTGTCGCGCTCCTCGCGGCGAGCGACGCCTTCGGCGCGGACGCCGTCCTGGCGGTGCCTGACGGCCAGACCGAGAGCGCGCTCTTGCTTCGTACGCCGGCGGATCAGACGGAGCTCGTCGTGCGCTATGCCTCCCCCGCGGAGGGCAGGCGCCGCGTGGCGCTGTCGGCTCTTGATCTCGTCCGGAGAGTCCTCGGTCTCGGAACTCGCTGATCGCTCTTGCGGCGGGGGATCCGGCGGAGTGCGTCACAGCTCGAGGTGGCGGTGTGCCGGTACGTCGTCTCCGCCGGAGAGCTCGCGCTGACTTGGGGACCGTCCTGCGCTCAGCTCCGGGGACGATCCATCGGTGACCGGCGGAAGGTCCGCGATGACGAGCTGGGCGGGCAGCGGCGGCCGAACCGCATCAGAGCGTCGCGGGCGCGCTCTGTCAGCGTTCGTGGTCGCGGCGGCAGCGACCGAAGCACCCGCGCCCGGATCCGTGCGCGACGCACGTGTGGGAGCGGTTCGAACCTGTCCTGATCGGGGGCCATCGACCGGCTAACGGCGACCCGGCGCCCTCGGTGCGGAGCAGCGGCGCCGAGAAAGCCTCGGGTGGTCTCGGTCGGGCGGAGGGTGCGCCCTCGGCTCAGCTCAGCGTGCGGGCCCGCCCCAGACGGCAACGTAGTGGCTGCTCCAGGTGTCCTGGTGGATCACCTTGCCGTTCTCGACGACCGTACGCGTGCGCACGACGTCGCGGCCACGATCGACGTACCCGGGCGCAAAGGCGGGATCCGCGGGCTGGCCTGGCGGTACATCGGTGAAGTTCGATACGACCGCGTCGCTGAAGGTCGTGACGCGCCCCGCGGGGATGCTGAAGAGCTCGAACGAGACGCTGGTCGCCGCGCCCGACGAGCGGATCAGTACCGGGTAGGGCGTGTCGTTCTTCCAGCGCATATCCACGCCGGGGAGGAACACCGCGGCGTCTAGCCCGATCGGGTAGCGGTCGATGTAGTAGCCGTGCTCGTGACGCTCGACGATCTGGTACCCGGCGCTGGCGACGGCGTTGAACAGCGTCGTCGACACCTGGCACAGCCCGCCGCCGATCACGTTCTCATCGGATCGGTTGTTGATGATCGCGCCGGCATACGCATACCCGCGCTCCACGGTGACGGGCCCGAGCAGGTCCCAGAACGAGAACGTCTGGCCAGGCGCGATGACGACGTTGTTGAACTGCGCCGCGCCCACGGTGATGTTGGCGTGTCTGGAGGCGCTCGGCGGGTAATAGGTGATGAACGACGAGACGCGCGCCATCCCGGTGGTGTAGCGCGCGGCCTGGGCCGTGTTGAACACGGGAAGGTCGGCCAGGAGGGGCGCGATGACGACCCGTCGCGACGTCGCTGACGGCACCGTCAGGTCGTGGAGCAGCGCGGCGCGGAGCGCGTCCTGGTCGACGCGCGAGCCGTCCTGGGAGGGGATCACGACCAACGTGCCGTCCGGGCCAACGGTGTACGAGGCGTTCCTGGCCGGGCGGTCCAGTTCGGCCGCGATCGACGCGACCCACTCGCGCACGCGATCCTCGTTCACGCTCACGGCGTACCGGTAACGGGCTGCGGGTGCGACCGCCCCCGCGGGGACCGGGGGCAGGTCGGCCGGGGATGCCGCGACCTTCTGGAGCGTCGCGAGGGTCGACAGCCCAGCAGCGTTCTCGACGACCCCGCGGTCGCCCGCGCTGACCTCGAGCTCCGTCGTGAGGGCGCGCGCGAGATCGGCTGCCTCGCGCATCCCCGCGTCGTCGAGGGCGGGATACGTCAGCCGCACGCGCGGCGCGAACTGCCGATCGCCGAGGGTCTCCGGGTGCAGGAGTAGCCCGATGGTGGCGGTCCGGTCCAGCTCTCGGCCGACCAGGGGCTGGATGGCCGTGATGCCCGCGGGCGTCAGGCTCATCTCGCCGTCGCGGACGCTCCTGTCGATCCCCGCCGCGAGCAGCGTGACCCAGCGCGCAGCGGCGTCGCCTTCGGCCCGCATCGTGAAGGGAACGTTGGCCTGGCCGGCGAGGGCCGAGGACCAGGCATTGACGCGGTCCCCGATCGGGCCGTTCTTCCCGAGCCCGAGCGCTGCGCCCTCCGCGGCGGCGAGGTCGGGGACTATGCCCAGGTCCTGGTTCGTCGTCAGCCAGGTCTTACCGTCGTACGTCGCGGTGACGGCGGATGCCGCCCACGGCGCGCCGAGCTCGTTCTGCAGCCGCGCCCGAAGGTCGGGGCCGCTCAGCGAGCTGACGTCCACTCCGCCGACGCGCACGCCGGGGAGCGCCCGGTCCGCGTAGTACGCGAGGGCGACGCCCATGGCGATGGCCGCGAGGAGGACCGGGGTGAGGAGCACCGGGATGACGACCCGCAGCGCGGACGTCCCGCGCCCGGCGCCCAGGGTCATTCCAGGTCCGTGCTGCTTCTCCTTGGCGACGACGGTCACGTTCGTTCGCTCCCCTTTACGCGCTGGTCGGGCGGGGCCGAGGCCCGCTTGCCCGCCCTTGTGCACCCATTGTGCACGGACGGCGCCAAACCCCGCATCAGACTTGCGGAGAGCTAAGTATTACGAGTCAGCGAAGACCCGCCCGCCTCCCCGCGGCGAGCCCCGGGTCATTTCCGTCCTCACAGGCGCCAACACGCGCCGAGAACGCGAGGAAAACCAGCTAGAAAAAGCCCCGGCACCCCAGGGGAGCAGGGAGTGCCGGGGCTGGTGGGGGCTGACTGGCCAGCGGGCGGGCCGGCCAGGGCCTGACTAGGGGATCACGAGCACCCCGTCGTCTCGCCGCAGTTCTCGCACTTGTGGCAGGTGCCGTTCCTCACGGTCAGCCAGCCACACCGCGGGCAAGGGGGTGCGTCCGGGGTGGAGTTCATTCGGCGAGGGACCGCGTTGGCGGTCCCGGCAGGGGGCCGCTGGGCGGGGTCAGCCGCCAGGGCCATGGCCTTGTTCAGCAGCTCGAGCTGCGGTGTGGGGTCGGCGATCTCCGTCGTCCGGACCAGGCCAAGCGCGACCTTGTCGTCAGACGACAGAAAGCGGTAGCCGAGCCACCGGAAGACGTAGTCGATGATCGACTTTGCGAAGCCGATCTCGGGGTTCCCCGTCCAGCCCGATGGCTCGAAACGCATGTGCGCGAACTTTTCCACGAGGTGCGTGAGCGGAACGCCGTACTGGAGCATGATCGAGATCGACGTCGCGAAGGCGTCCATCATCCCCGAGAGCGTCGAGCCCTCTTTCGCCATGGTGACGAATAGCTCGCCGGGGGTCCCATCCTCGAAGAGACCGACCGTGATGTAGCCCTCGTGGCCCTCGATCGTGAACTTGTGAGTCAGCGAGGCGCGCGTCTCGGGCAGGCGGTGGCGCTGGCGCTCGACCGTGACGACCTGTGGTTCGGCGGTCGCCTTCTTCGCGTTGGAGGGCGCCGTGCTCGTCGAGAGCGGCTGGACCTTCTTGCTGCCATCGCGGTAGATCGCGATGGCCTTCACGCCGTGCCGCCACGCCTCGACGTACGCGTCCATCACGTCGTCGACCGTCGCGGTCTCGGGCAGGTTCACGGTCTTGCTGATCGCGCCCGAGATGAACGGCTGGACCGCGCCCATCATCTTGATGTGGCCCATGTGGCTGATCGTGCGTGTGCCGTTGCGCGGCTTGAACGCGCAGTCGAACACCGGCAGGTGCTCGGTGCGGACCGCGGGAGCGCCCTCGATCGTGTCGTAGCGCTCGATGTAGGTCGTGATCTCGCCGACCTCTGAGTCGGTGTAGCCGAGCGTGCGCAATGCCGCCGGCACGGTCGAGTTGACGAGCTTCAACATGCCGCCACCAACGAGCTTCTTGTACTTCACGAGCGCGATGTCGGGCTCCACGCCGGTCGTGTCGCAGTCCATCATGAAGCTGATCGTGCCGGTCGGCGCGAGGACGCTGACCTGCGCGTTGCGGTAGCCGTGCTCCTCGCCGATGCCGACCGCGTCCTCCCACACCTGGCGCGCGGCCCGGACCAGTCCGGGCGCGAGACGCTCCTCGATCCTCCCCGCGTGAAGCTTGTGCATGCGCATGACGCGGCCGTGCGGCTCGCGATTCTTCGCGTACTCCTCATAAGGACCCTTCACCGCGGCGATGCGCGCCGACTGGGCGTATGCCTCGCCGGTGAGGATGGCCGTGATCGCTGCCGCGTGGGCGCGACCTTGGTCCGAGTCGTAGGCGAGCCCGCGGCTCATCAGGAGCGCGCCGAGATTCGCATAACCGAGGCCGAGCTCGCGGTTCGCGTGGGCGTTGCGCGTGATCTTCGCCGTCGGGTATTCGCTGTGACCGACGAGGATCTCCTGCGCCGTGACGACGATGTCGATCGCGCCCTTGAAACGCTCGACGTCGAACTCGCCGTCGGCCCGCATGAACCGCAGCAGGTTGAGGCTGGCGAGGTTGCACGCGGTGTCGTCGAGCGAAACGAACTCGCTGCACGGATTCGTCGCGTTGTTGCGGCCGGTGTTCGGCCTCGTATGCCAGTCATTGCACCTGGTGTCGAACTGCATGCCCGGGTCGCCGCAGGCCCACGCCGCCTCGGCGATGTCGTGCAGCACCTCACGCGCCTTGACCGTCTCGAGCGTCTCGCCGTCGGTGACCGCTCGGAGGTCCCAACCCTCGTCCGTGAGCGCGGCGCGCATGAAGCCGTCCGTCGCGCGGACGGAGTTGTTCGCGTTCTGGAACTGGATCGATCGCCACGCCTCACCGTTGAGGCCCATGTCGTACCCGGCCTCGCCAAGCGCCCAGGCCTTCTGCTCCTCTTTCGCCTTGCACCACACAAACTCGCGGATGTCCGGATGGTCCGTGTTCAGGACCACCATCTTCGCCGCGCGCCGCGTCGTGCCGCCTGACTTGATGGAACCCGCGACCGAGTCCGCGCCGCGCATGAACGAGACCGGTCCGGAGGCCAGGCCGCCTCCCGAGAGGTGCTCCCTGCTCGAGCGGATGGTCGACACATTGATGCCCGAGCCCGACCCGCCCTTGAAGATGACGCCCTCGTTCCTGAACCAATCGAGGATCGAGTCCATCGAGTCGTCGACCGAGAGGATGAAGCAGGCCGAGCCCTGGCGGCGCGCGCCCGGCACGCCGATGTTGAACCAGACCGGTGAATTGAACGACGCGTGCTGGTGGACCATCAGATACCGCAGCTCGTCGGCGAAGACCGCGGCGTCGGCGGTCGTCGCGAAGTAGCCCTCAGCGAGGCCGACGCGCGCGAATGTATCGACCACTCGGTCGACCATCTGGCGCACGCTCGTCTCGCGCTGCGGCGTGCCCGGCTTCCCGCGGAAATACTTCGATGCCACGACGTTGGTCGCGGTCATGGACCACGACTTCGGGACCTCGACGCCCTTCTGCTCGAAGACGTTCCCGGCATCTCCGGGGATGGCGGCGTCGCGCAGCTCCCAGTCGATCTCGTCGTAGGGGTGCACGCCCTCGCGGGTGAACGTCCGCTCGATGCGCAGTCCGCGCCCAGACGCTGTAGCGGGCTCGTGACGGGGGGCTTCGGCGATCGCCACCGCTAGGACCCCGCTGCCGCTGCGCGGCCGGGCACGCCCGGATACGGCGGACATAGGAGCAAGAGCTCGGTCGCGAGGTACGTGGCCTTCTCGGACGGATTTCCGGCGTTCATGACTCCCCTTCCCTGCTGCGGCCCTACTAGATGTGGACCCGGTTCGCCCGCCTGGCCCCAGATGTTGGGCCGCAACCGGGAGACCATACCGCGGGCGCCGCCACTGTCAAGGTGCGGAATGCGGTCAATCTGAGCAGTTCCGGGGCGGCGCGAGAGCACGGATGGCCCCCGCGGGCTCAGGCCCTCCCGTGCACGACGCCGCACCCGGCGCGCAGCACGACGTCGTCCGCGCGAAGCGGGAGCCGCCAGTTATCAGGGTCGGCCGCGCGCGTGACCGCGTCGTTGACCGGGCCGCGCAGCGGGCCCGGCAGGGAGCCGGTGTCGAGCTCGGTCACGACGAAGCGGACGCGCCCGTCGCGCACCTCGGGGACCAGGGTCGCCTTGATCGGAAAGCGCATAAAGCCCGCGACCGCGACGGCGCTCACGTGCACGCCGTCAGGAGCGATGCTCACGGCGACGTCGCGCACCGGGAAGGCGCCGCCCTCCCCCACCTGCGCCAGCGCCGCCTGCGTGAGGACCGCGTCCGTAACGACGAGCGTCGCCTGCTGATCCCTGTGGCTCGCCGCCCACGTGCGCAGCGCGGCGAGCCGCTCATCCATGCTGCCCTCGGCGAACGCCGCGCCCCGCACGTCGCCGGCGCAGGCACCTGACCGCGTCGACGGCGAGGACGATCCCACTAGGGGCGCGGGTGACGGCGGCGCGGTCCGTGGAACGAGGAATGAGAGCACCAAGAAGGCCGCGGCGATGACCGCGACGATGGCCGCGACGCGCTGGACCGCCTTAGGTGCGCGCGGCCGGTGCGACCGCGCCGGCCATCGCGAGAGCGGCTTCGACGAAGGCACGGACGCCGCGCCGAAGATCGTCCTCGGCGATGTTCAGGGCGGGGATGAAGCGCACGACCTGGTCGTGCGCCCCGCAGCTTATGAGCAGGACGTCGCGCTCCAGCGCGCCCGCGATCGCGCCCTTGCACGTGCTCTTCCCGTCGAACTCGGCCGAGACCATGCCGCCGAAGCGGCGCACCTCTCGCAGACGAGGGTCCCTCCGTAACGGCGCGAGCTCCTCGACGACGATGGCGCCGACCTCGTCCGCCCGCCCGACCAGACCCTCGTCGCGGATCACCTCGAGGGTCGCGAGGCCGGAGGCGCACGACACCGGGTTGCCGCCGAAGGTCGAGCCGTGGGATCCGGTGCGCCACCTGGCGTGGATCTCGCGCGGCGCCACGATCGCGCCCAGGGGCAGACCGCCGCCGAGCGCCTTCGCGAGGACCATCACGTCGGGGACGACGCCGTAGCGCTGCGCGGCGAACCACGCCCCGGTCCGGCCGAGGCCCGTCTGCACCTCGTCGAACACCAGGAGCGCGCCGATTCGCGTTGCGAGCGCGCGGAGCGCCACCAGGAAGGAGGGCGGTGCCGGCACGTAGCCCCCTTCACCGAGCACGGGCTCGATGAGGATCGCCGCGATGTGCTGCTCCGGGACGTCGTGCTCGAGCATCATCTCGAGCTCGGCGAGCGCGTGCCTCCCGCACGTCTCCGCGTCGTGGGATGGCTCGATCGGGCACGCGAGCGCGTACGGGAACGGCGCGACGTGCACGTCGGGCAGGAGCGCGCCGTAGCCCCTGCGGTACGACGACTTCGACGTCGTCAGCGACGCAGCCCCGGTCGTGCGGCCGTGGAAGCCGCCGCGGAACACGATGACGGACGGGCGCCCGGTGACCTGGCGCGCGAGCTTCACGGCGCCCTCGATCGCCTCAGCACCCGAGTTCCCGAAGAAGACCATGTCGAGCGGGTCCGGCGCGATGCCGACCAGCGCCTCGGCGAGGGCGATGTTGGGCTCGTACGCGGCGACGCCGGCGCAGATGTGCGACAGCCGGCCCACCTGCTCGCGGACCGCGGCGACGACGCGCGGATGCGCATGGCCGACGGGCGTCACTGCGATGCCGCAGGTGAGGTCGAGGATCCGGCGCCCGTCCTTCGTCTGGAGCCAGCTGCCCTCTCCCCGCTCCACCTCGAACCAGGTGTAATGGCCGAGAACGGGGGACAGCACCCTGTTCGAGCGCTCTTCGAGCGATGCCAAGACGGTCAGTCTACGCGGCGCGCCCGGCGGACACGCGGGCCAGCAGCACCGACGGGCGCGCCGGGCGGACGACCTGCCCGATGCGCTGATCGTCGCCGTGGACGCGGACCGGCGAGTCCGCGCCGCGAAGCACCACGCGGTGCTCGGGCGTATCCGTCGCCGACACCTCGCGAAGGAGCGCCGCGAGGTCGAGCGACCGCAACGCCAGGCGCATCCTTCCGGTCTCGAGGCTCGCGACGTCCGTCAGACCGTCCAGCAGGTCGAGGGCATGTCGGGACTCGACGGCGATGGCGGCGGGGGTCGACTCCGCGGGGCGGCCCAGGAGTTCCTGCTGCAGCGTACGCGCGGCCGCCCCGATGCCGATAAGGGGATTGCGCAGCTCGTGCGCCAATACCGACATGTACTCCTCGCGGACCGACTGTGCACGGCGAAGTTCACCGGAGACCTCTCGCTCATTCACGAGGTTCCGGTCCGCGCCCGCGGCAGCGGCGATCGCGCGGCGGGCTTCGGCGATCAACCACGGAAGGAAGACCCCGATGGCGCCCAGCACGAAGAGGGGGACGACCAGGGCTCCGGCGATCGCCGACGGCCCCTCGTACACCACGGGAAGGCAGACTGCCGCCGCGCTCAGCAGCCCGAGGAGCGTGCCGAGGCGTCGAGACACCGCGACCGTGCAGAGCCCCACCGCCACGAAGCCGAGCGGCGGATACGGGCTGGCGCTCCCGCCCGTCGAATACACGAGGGCCCCCACCCAGACGGTCGCGGCGATGCCGACGAACGCGAAGGCGTCGCGACCGCGCAGGTGCCACGGGACCGCCGCGACCACGAGCGAACCGGCGAGGCCGGCGACTGCCGCCCCCAGGACCGCACGCGACTGCGGCACCAGCTCGTAGCCCACCGCGAGCGCCGCGGCCGTCGTGAGGAGCGCGAGGATCGCGACGCGGCGGATCCGGCCGTCGAACCCGGCGGCGTGCGGCGGGAAGAGACCCTGGAAGAGGGGCACGTCCGCCGGCCAGAGGGAGGTCGGCTGGGCCGACGAGCCGACGGGCGACTCGCTCACTTGGCTCACGCCGACATTGTGCGACAAGCAAGCACTCGGTCGGGCAGCGTCCCCGCTCAGCCGAAGAGGCCGGCGAAAGGGGACCGCTCGAGCAGCACTTCGGGCGCGACCGCGGCGAGCGCTCCGCCCGCGGCGAGGAATGGTCCGAAGGCGATGGCGTCACCGCGCCGCACCCGGCGCGTGGCGAGCAGGACGACCCCGACCAGACCGCCCGCGACGAATGCGCCCCACAGGGCCATGGCTCCAAGTGCCGGGCCGCCCGCAAGCGCGATCAGCGCGGCGAGCTTGGCGTCCCCCATACCCATCCAGCCGCGGATGGCGAAGAGAACGAACGCGGCGAACGCCGCCGCCGCGGCCAGGAGATTGGGCACGGGCACGAGCCCGATGCCATCCGGCCGGGCCGCCAGCGCGAGCACCAGCAGCGGGTACGTGATGAGGTTCGGGATGCGGCGCGTCCGCAGGTCGATGACCAGGATCGCAAGGTAGCTGGCGACGAATATCACGCGCACCGCGAATAACGCCTCGGCCGGCATCGCGCCCGAGCCTACGTCATGGCTGCATGAGGAGGACTCACTCGCGCCGGTGAAGAGACCCGTAGGCTCCTTAGTGTGGTAATCAGGGTGCTTGTCGTGGACGACCATGAGCTCGCACGGCGAGGCATCATTTCGACGCTCGAGCGACCGCGGGATCGAGATCGTCCGCGAGGCCGCATCGGGCCGCGAGGCGATCGAGCGCGCCAGCGCGCTGCGAAAAGCTAGACCTCTCCGATCGCACCCAGGCCGCGGTGTCCGCGGTGCCCAACGGGCTGGCGGGTCCCTCCGCGCTCGGTTAGGCCACCCCCCGCCGCAAGGCGATCTTTCGTTCCGCGTCGGCCCACAATGCGACCGGGGTGTTCAGCCTCTCGGTCCCCTGGTGGGAGATAGTCCTGCGGACCGCGGTCGTCTATATCGTCGTGCTGGCCCTCCTGCGCCTGGCGGGAAAGCGGGAGCTCGGCCAGATGACCACGTTCGACCTCGTCGTGATCCTCGTCATCGCGAACGCCGTCCAGAACGCCATGACCGGGGGCGACAATTCGCTGATCGGCGGGGTCCTCGCGGCGTCGACCCTGGTGGGGATCAATCTCATCGTCGCCAGAATCGAACGGCGGGTCCCCGTATTCGCGCGGGTCGTCCTTGGCGAACCGACGCTTCTCGTCCATGACGGTAAGGTGATCGAGGCACATCTGAAGCGAGAGAACGTGACCCGCGAGGAGGTCGAAATGGCCGCCCGAGAGCACGGCGCCGATGGCCTGGGCGAAGTCACCGCGGCGATCCTCGAGGTCGACGGATCGATCAGCGTCATCACCAGGGGCCGGCAGGTCGGTAGGTCGCGCCGTCAGATCCGCCAGTTCCGGCAGCGCTGAGCGAACCGCCGGCGCCGGGGTGGTCAGCGGGGGTCGGCGGGGGCCGTCACGATCGCGCGGGCGCTCAGCGCGCCGGGGACGCGCCTCCCGGAAGTTCCGCTTCGTCGACGAGCATCACCGGTATGTCGTCCCTGACGGGGTAACGGCGCCCGCACGACGAGCACACCAGCCGGTCGCCCTGCTCAGCGACGGGGGCGTGGTCGACGGGGCACGCGAGGATCTCGAGCAGCTCCCGCGCCACGGGCACGCCGGGGAGAATACCCCTTGCGACGGTCGACGGAATGTTGTCTACTGCCCATTGACATCGTGCTGAACGACGATCCGCCGGGCCCCGCGCGTGCGCTCGTCACGCGGCTTCTCGTCGAACCGCAGCGCCCGGTCTCGACGTCCGTGCTTCCTGGCGAGGACCCGGCTGGAGCCGCCCAGGTCGCAGCGAGAGCGGACATCCCGCTCGACCTCCTCGCCCGCTTCGGTGCGACGGTGCGGCAGACGCATCGCCGCGCCGGCGTCGTCATCGTCGAGGTGCCGGAAGAGAACCAGGAGGCGCTGGCCAGAGCTCTTCGGTCGGCCGGATTCCGCGCCCGGGCGCCCAAGGCCATCGGCCCGCTCCTCAACGAGAGCGTGCCCGAACTGCGCATCCCTCCGCTCTGGCACGCGGGCCTGTCGGGCGCCGGGGTGCGCGTGGCGATCGTGGACACCGGGTGCGACGAACACCGCGACCTCGCCGGGCGCATCGCGGCGCGGGAGAACTTCGGCGGCGGGCGCGACGTCGACGACGTCGGTCATGGAACGCACGTCGCCGGCATCGTGGCAGGCGCGGGCGAGGTGTTCCGCGGCGTCGCGCCGGGCGCGACCCTCGTGATCGCCAGGGCGCTCGGGGCGCAGGGCGGCAGCGAGGACGCGGTGCTCGCCGCGCTCTCGTGGGCGAGCCAGCAGGACGTCGCCGTGATCAACTGCTCGCTCGGAGGGCCGGGGGAGCCGGGCGATCCGCTGTCGCGCGAGGTCGACGCGCTCGCCGCGGATGGCATCGTCGTGTGCGTCGCCGCGGGGAACGCCGGGCCGGGGGCGCGGACCATTTCCTCACCGGGCACCGCCGCGGGCGCGCTCACCGTCGGCGCGGCGGACAAGGATGGCCGGATGAACGACTACTCGTCCCGCGGCCCCGTGCCGGGTCTGCGAGCGCGCAAGCCCGACGTCATCGCGGTGGGCGGCGGCGTCACCAGCGGCGATGCCTGCCGCTACAGTACCGGCGTCGCGAGCGCGCGCGCCGCGATCCTGGGGCGCGACCCCTGCGCGGTGACCCCGGCATACGTACGCATGAGCGGGACCTCGATGGCGACGCCTCACGTCACCGGTCTGGTCGCCCTCCTCGTCGAATCGTCGCGGGCGCGGTCGCCTCGGTTGACCAAGCTCGGGCGCGCGCGCGCGGTTCGGCGCGCGATCGTTCAGGGCGCGCGCAGCCTGGGCGCGGCCCGCGACGCCGAGGGTGCCGGGCTCGTGGACGGGGAGCGATCGCTTGCGCTCGTCGAGTCGCGATCGCGCGCATCGGCACCGGCGATGAGCTCATCGTCGCCGACCATCGCGAAGATCGGCATGAACCCGAAGTAGTTCTGGAGCGAGCGCCAGCCGAGGTACAGCGGGACGAAGGGAAACACGACCGCCGCATTCGGCATCCTCCGCCAGCGTGCCCACAGCAGCGCGACGAGCCCAAGGAAGGTCACCGCCGTCAGGACCCCATAGGCGGCCCGCGGGAACGCCGAATGACCCTGGCCGAGGCCGAAGCTCACGAGCCCGACCCCGGAGGCCGCGAGCGGTCCGAACATCGGGCCGGCGATGCCCGCGATGAACTCCAAGGGAGCGTCGAGGATGAAGGGCAGATTCGGCGCGAGGAAAGCGGCGCCGATGATCGCCACCCGCGAGAGCGCTTCGGGTCTTCCGTCCCGCCTCCACACTGCGAGGACGTAGAAGGGGACGACGAACCACGCGGGCTGGCGGTCCGCCGCCGCGAGTCCGATGGCTGCGGCCGACAGCCAGCGGTTGTTGATGAACACCCACCCGACGGACACGAGCAGCGCCCACAGGGGATCGATCCCGGCGAGGACGTTCTGGCGGCGTACGACGCCGTTGCCGACCACCGCCGCCACCACGAGCGGTCGCCACGGCACGCGGACCTGGCGCAGGAGGAGCAGGACCATCAGGACGATCTCACCGAGATACACGACGCGGATGTCGGCGAGGCCGGCCGCGACGAATGGGGTCACGCTCAGGAACGACAACGCCGGATAGCTGAGCGAATGGAGCGCCTGCCCGTCCTCGAGGTGCGTGACGAGCTGGGGGTCGAGCGCGAATTGCTGGAGCGCCTGCACGAGGTCGAAGGCGCGATAGGGGTCCGCCCCTTCGAGCAGCAGCTGCGCAGCGCGGTGCGGCGCCGTGACGGCGTCGGAGTGATAGCCCTTCCCGAGGATGAGCGCGAGGCCGACGAGCGAGTAGGTCGCGAGCGCGAGGCCGGTCGCGAGGGCGTCACGCGTCCCGGACCGAAGCCGCGCGAAGGTGAGCAGCGGAAAGAGCGCGACGACCACGAGCGCCATGAGGTCGTCGGGCGCGAGGTCGAGCGAGGCCACGACCTGGTGCCGCTCGACGACGGCCGCGACGCACGTCAACGCGAGCAGACCGAGCCCGATGCGGCGCAGCCGCTCGTCGGCGTCCAAGGGCCGTCTGTCGAGCAGCGCCGCGGCGAGACTGAAGAGCACGAACACCGACGCCAAGGCGAGCGCGGGGGGGAAGGCGCCGGCCGAAGGATCGGGGCCGAAGAGCCGCAGCGCCGGGGTCCAGAGCGCGAAGGCGGCGACCGCCAGCGGCCGGAAGCGCGGCGGCGTCGCGAACGCTCCGAGGGCGGCAGCGACGACGAAAGTACCCATCCCGACGACGCTGCCCCGCCCCGCTACCGCGGAAGCGAGGTAGATCCCGGCGACCGCGGCGAATGCGATGAGCGGCGCGCCGCGCACCGGTCGCCGGGGTGCGGCGAGGAGGATGAGACCGAGGTAGACGGCGTAGGCGACCGCGAACGCGAGGTCGAAGCCGGCATCGTCGGCGGCGTTCCGCACCGTCGCCGCCGATACGATCCCGGTGGCCGTCAGGGCGAGCGAAGCGCGGACCAGCGAGCTCGAGTGGGGATCGGGTGCCGGCTCGGTCTCCCGCACGATGGGCAGCTTACCGGGCGGGAATGAGACCGCGGCGGTCGAGCGCGAAGCTGACGACGGCGGCCGCCTGCGTCAGCAGCCCGACGGCGAGGACGATGCGGGCGAGGGTCAGCGCGTCGCGCCCCATCGCGAGCATGAGCGCGAGCTCGAGCCCGACAGCCACCGCGAGCAACAGACCTACGCGCATCTCGCCGCGCCCGATGAAGTAGGCGATCCACAGCGACAGCAGCGCGTTGGCGAGGGCCGCGATCGCGTACGGACCGATGATCGTCACCGTCGCGGGGTACTGGGGGCCGACGACGATGCCGACGAAGAAGGATGGAGCGATGAGGTACGCCAGCGTGACGGCGCCGCTGGTCGCGAATACGAAGCCGAGCGCGAGGAACAGCATCCGCGCGTTGTCCTCGCCTCGCGCGTGCGCGTTCGCCGTCCGCTCGAGCAGGATGAACCCGACAGCGATCGGCGCGAACAGGACGATCTTCGCCATGGTGATCGCGCCCGCGTACGCACCCGCCTCCTCGGGTGAGAGCAGCGAACGCATCAGGAGCGCATCCATGTTGGTAAGCGCCGAATAGGCGAGTAGGACGACGGCCGCGAGGAGGAAGAAGCGCGTTTCGGCGGCCGCGAGCGCGACGGGATGGGCGGCGCCGCGCGCGGCGCGGAGGAGCGGCCGCAGCGCGATGAGCGACCCGAGAACGCCGACGATCGGAGCGCTGGCCGCTCCGATGAACGCGCCGTCGACCCCGGTCGCCGCGAGGACGAGCGCCGCTCCGAGTGCGAGCCTCGCCGCCGCCTGCAACAGCAACAGCACGCCGAGCCACATGAATCTGCCGAGCCCCTGGAGCAGACCCTGGGTGAAGGTGAGCATGCCGTTGAAGAACAACGTCACGCCGAGCAGTGCGACCGTCAGGGGCGGGAGCGCGAGGACCGCGCCGAGCGGGAGCGCCAGAAGGATCACCAGCAGAGCGGGCGGTCCCGCGGCCAGGGCGATACGGCGTAGCCAGCGAAGGACGAAGACGTGCAGGGCCGGGGTCTCCCCGCGCGCCTGGTATTGGGCCGCGAGCTTGGCCGTGGCCGACTGGATCACCTGGGTGCTGATCGCCTGGAGGATCAGGTAGCCGAAGAGCGCGGTGAGGATCGCGTATTCGGCCGGCGCCAGAAGCCGCGCCATCACGAACTGGTAGCCGAACGCGAGGACGTTGGCGGCGGTCGTGGCCACGTACAGAAAAAGCGAGCCGCGGTGCGTCGCGAGCGCGGCGCGCATCGCGCGACTCTAGCGAGTCGCGAAGCTAGTGCGTGTGCGCTCCGACGGGCGCCGGGGGCGCCTTCGGCGCGACGGACAGGAAGTTCTCCACGAGCTCCTCGAACTCGGGAGAGATGTACTCCTCGATGTTGCCGTTGTCCGCGAGGTTCGCGATCACGGGATCGATCGGGATCCTCGCGAGGAGCGGCGCGTTCGCCGCGATCACGAGCTTCAGCCCTTGCGACGGACCGAAGACCTCGTTCCGGCTTCCATCGGGCATCGCGACGTAGGCCATGTTCTCGACGATCCCGAGGATGTCCCCGCCGAGCTGCTTCACCAGGCGCACGGCCTTGGTCACGACCATCGTCGCGAGTGCCTGCGGCGTGGTCACGAGGATGACCCCGGAGATCGGGAGCGCCTGCATCACGGTGAGCGGCGCGTCGCTGGTCCCCGGAGGCAGATCGACGATGAGGAAGTCGAGCTCGCCCCAGGCGACGTCGCTGTAGAACTGGCGGATCGCCCCGGACACCATCGGTCCGCGCCAGATCACTGCCTCCTCTTCACCAGGAAGCAGGAGGTTCATCGACATGATCGGGATGCCGCCGCGCGACGAGGGCGGGACGAGCGTCTGGCCGCCGGCGACGCCCGGCTTTTCGCGCACGCCGAACATCCGCGGGATCGAGGGCCCGGTGATGTCGCCGTCGAGGACACCCACCGAGCGGCCCCTTCGCCGCAGTCCCACCGCGAGGAGCCCCGCCACCAGCGATTTGCCGACGCCACCCTTGCCGGACATCACGGCGATGACATTCTTGATCCCCTGCTGTTTCGGAGCCATGCCCTTCGGTCCGCCCCCGCCTGCTGCGACCTTGTTCGCGTCGGGGAGCCCCTCCGGGAGCTTTCCCGTCTCGGCGAATGTGTTGAGGTCGCGCAGCAGCTCGTTCAGGTCGACGCGGCCACCGCCGTGACCCAGCGCTCCCTGACGGATGGTCTCGCTCTTACTGATCGCGCACGAGGCGCAGCCGAGCCCGTAGCGCGCGAATAGCCGCGCGGTATCGGGCCACCGCTCGGTGACGGACGCGATGGTCATGTCGGGGCCGATCACGGCCAAAAGGGGGAACCTCCGAAGAAGGATCGCGCGACATCAAGTGTACGCGAGGGCGCTCAGATGCTGGTCACGGCCCTGGTCACCCCGAAGATCAAGGCCGCGCCGAGGATGGTCGCCACCATCACCAGCGGCGACCGCTCCTTCCTATGCGCTTCGGGGAGCAGCTCCGCGGCGCCGACGTAGAGGAAGAATCCGGCGAAGGTCCCGAGGATCGCGCCGAGCGCGGGGCCTTCGATCGTCAGCGCGAACGCGGAGAGGGCGCCGACCACTGGCGCGAGGGCGTCGACAACGAGCCACCGGAACGCGGTGCGTCGCTTCGCCTCGTTCGCGAGAAGCACCGAGACGGTCGCGATCCCGTCGGAGAAGTCGTGAAGCACGACGACCACGGCGACGAGGATGCCCAGCTCCGGACCGGCGTGGAACGCAGCCCCGACGGCGACGCCGTCGAGGAAGCTGTGGACCGACATCCCTCCGGCGCCGAGCGTCCCGACGTGCTCGTGGCGCTCCACCGCCATTCCGGCCTCGTGCCCGACGTGGAGAAGCGTGAGCCGCTCGAGCAGGTAGAAGGCGAGAAAACCGATGCCGGCGAACACCATCGCCGCGTCGATGCTGCCGAGCTCCCTTGCGGACTCGGGAGCGAGGTCGAAGAACGCCGCGCCGATGCGCACCCCAGCGCCGAGCGCGAGGATGATCCCGAGATGACGCACCGTCCTCAGGGCGACGATCCCGCCGGTCATCGTGGAGACGAAGGTCGCGAGGACGACGCCGAGGACGATCATGGGCGAGACGCGCAATCGCCACAGACGCCCTCGATCTCGACGGTGTGCGCGACGGCGCGGAAGCCGCGGTCGGCGGCGAGTTTCCGAAGCCGGCGCTCGAGGCCCGGCTCCGGCAACTCGTCGACGCGGCCGCAGGCCCGGCATACGAGGTGGTGGTGGTGCCGCGGCGCGCAGGGGGCGTAGCGCAGGCAACGTGCGCCGCGCGCGACGCCGTGGATGCGGGCAACGGCGCCTGCGCGAACGAGCAGGTCGAGCGTCCTGAAGACGGTGGCGCGCCCCGCACCGCGCGACGCGAGCTGGGCCACGAGCTCCGCCGCGGTGAACGGCTGCTTGCGCCTCAGCGCCGCTGAGATCACCTCGGCGCGAGGCGAGGTGCGCCGGAGCCCGCGATGGCCCAGTCCCTCCAGCACGGCCCGCGCGGAGCCTCGCGCCATTGAGACTCAGTATCAATCAGGACCCCCGTCAGCGTCAAAATGCCGATGGCCGGGCCGGCGGCGCCGTGTCAGCGGCGAGCGAGCAGGACCGCGACGGCCGTCGTGATGGGGACGCAGACGACGAGGCCGACGCTCGCGATCAGGACCGCCATCATCGATCCCGCGACGGTCTCGCTGTTCAGCGCGAGCGACAGCGGCGTGTTACCGAGCGACAAGAGGAGCAGAAGCGGCAGCATTCCGCCGAAGTACGCGAGCGCGAGCGTGTTCACGAGCGAGCCGATGTGATCGCGACCGATGTTGAGCGCGCCGGCATAGAGTCCCCGGCGGCCGAGGTCGCGGTCGACCGACGCGATCTCGAAGGTGGCCGATGCCTGACCGACGGCCATGTCGACGAGCGCACCGAGCGAAGCGAGCAATACGCCGGCGAAGACCAGGCGCGAGAGGTCGATCGGCGTCGCGATCGCGAGGAAAACCGCCTCCTCGGACCCGAGTCCGGTGATGTGAGCGGCCGGGAGCGCGAGCGCGGCGACGCCGGCAACGGCACCCAGGCTCGCGGCCGAACCGATCAGCGCGGCGATGCTCTTGCGGTTGAAGCCGTGGACGACGAACACCGCGACGAGCAGTACCGCCAGCGATCCCAAGAGGACGGCGGCGAGCGGGTCCTCGCCGCGGCGCAGGCTCGGAACGATCAACAGCAGGAACACGCCCACGCTTCCCGCGAGCCCGGCGATCGAGGCGAGGCCCTTGAGTCGCGCGACGACGAGCAGCGCCGCGGCGAGGAGGCCCGCGACGGGCACGAGCGCCGGCAACCGGACGATCTCCTGGATCGTGTACGTGCGCGTGTTGCCGGCGTCGCGGGCGACGCTCACGAGCACGCGGTCGCCCTCATGCAGCAGCCCGCCGGCGTTGAGCGCGGTCCGTCCGCCCCACTCGACGGTGACCTCGTCTCCGCGGTAAAGGCCGCCGTCCAGCTGCAGGGCGAGGCGCTGGAACGGCTGCGGACGCCCGGCGACGATGCGCTCGCCGGTCTGCAGCACTCGGGCTACGTGCGCGTCCTCCACCGAACCGGTGCTTCCGACGTTCAGGTCGCTGCAGGAGGCAAGGAGGCCGGCGAGCACGGCGAGGAGGATCAGCGTGCGCTGCGCCATCGCGGCGCAGCCTATGCGACGCCCTATCCGCCGATGAACCCGAAGATCTGCTGGAGGTCGGGCAGCGTGT
>JBBQVQ010000020.1:0-44536 GCA_038211425.1 Candidatus Limnocylindria bacterium
ACCTCGAGGGGTACGAACGCGCTGATCGCGAGCGGTGTCGCTCGAGCGCTGTGGGGAGCGGAGGACCTCGTGCGCGCGCTTGGACTCACGGACACCAGGCGGGCAGTCGCTCCCGCTGACCCGCTGGGCGGCGAGATCCTCGACGTGCTCGCCGCCGGTGCGTTGGATCCCGACGCACTCGCGCGCCGGATCGGCCGCTCACCCGAAGAGATCGGCGGTCCGCTCGCGGCACTCGTGATGCGAGGCGCGGTGCGGTCGACCGGCGACGGGCGCTTTGAGCGTGAATGAGAAGGGAGGCGCAGGCCCCGCCGGACATGAGCGTCGAGGGCGGCCGATCGAGTGCTCGCATCAAGGTCTCCGATTCGCCTCGCGTTCCTCGTCGTGGACGGATGTCGAAGCGACGCGTGCCGATGGCCGGCCGTGCGTCGCCGGTTCGCGACGCCGACGTTGCGTGCGCGCCCGCGGCGCAGTTGACGGCGCGCCGCGCGCGCCTACGCTCGCGGCGCGTAGAAAAGGCAGGAGGGTGCGCGATGAAGGGCCTCATGATGGAGTACGACCTCACGATCCCCGCCATCCTGCGGCGCGCCGAATCGCTCTTCGCCGACAAGTCGATCGTCAGCCGCCTGCCTGATCGGTCGCTGCACCGTTACACCTACGCCGACCTCGGTCGACGTGCGCGATCACTTGCCGTCGCGCTGAAGGACCTCGGTGTGCAGCCGGGCGACCGCGTCGCGACGCTGGCATGGAATCACCACCAGCACCTCGAGGCCTACTTCGGCGTGCCGCTGCTCGGTGCGGTCGTCCACACGCTGAACATCCGCCTCTCGGGCGAGGACCTGGCGTACATCGTCGCCAACGCGGGCGACAAGGTGCTCCTCGTGGACGAAACGCTTCTCCCCGTCATCGAGAAGTTCCGCGCGAACGTGTCGCTCGAGCGGATCGTCGTCATGTCGTCCACGGCACGGCCACGCGAAGGGATGCTCGACTACGAGACACTGATGGCGTCGAGCGACGCATCCCGGTTCGAGCCCCGGGAGCCCAAAGAGAACGACGCCGCGGCCATGTGCTACAGCTCGGGCACGACGGGCCGCCCCAAGGGGGTGCTGTACTCGCACCGCGCGATCGCCCTCCATTCGATGGCGTCGGCGATGGCCGACACGCTCGCGATCTCGGAGGGCGACGTCGTGCTGCCGGTCGTCCCGATGTTCCACGTGAACGCGTGGGGACTTCCCTACACCTGCGCGCTCGTCGGGGCCGCGCAGGTCCTGCCCGGCCCGTACCTCGACGGCGAAAGCCTTCTCGACCTCTTTGCCCGCGAGCGGGTGACATTCACCGCGGGCGTCCCGACCATCTGGTTCGGGATCCTCGCGGCCCTCGACAAGGCTCCGGATCGCTGGGCCCTTCGCCCCGGCATGCGAATGGTCGTCGGCGGATCCGCCGCGCCGCGCTCGCTGATCGAGAGGTTCGACAAGCACGGCCTCCGCGTGCTCCACGCGTGGGGGATGACCGAGACGACGCCGCTCGGCTCGGTGGCGTTCGTCCGCAGCAGCCTTGTTGGCGCTTCAGAGGACGAGGTCTACACGGTGCGCGCCAAGCAGGGCCTGCCGGTCGCATTCGTCGAGGTGCGGGCCCGAGGCGAGAATGGCCTCGTGCCGCACGATGGCGTGGCGATGGGCGAGCTCGAGGTCCGCGGCCCGTGGGTGGCCGGAAGCTACTTCAGCGCGCCCGACGACCAGGGTCGCTTCACCGACGATGGATGGTTCAAGACCGGAGATATCGTCTCGATCGATCCGCTCGGGTACATCGAGATCAAGGACCGCTCG
The DNA here is from genome assembly GCA_038211425.1 of Candidatus Limnocylindria bacterium. Classification (GTDB taxonomy): domain Bacteria; phylum Chloroflexota; class Limnocylindria; order P2-11E; family P2-11E; genus JALYKU01. The sequence goes on from JBBQVQ010000020.1 coordinate 1,824, forward strand.
AAGGACCTTATCAAGTCGGGCGGCGAGTGGATCAGCTCGGTCGCGCTGGAGAACGCGCTCATGGGTCACCCTGCCGTCGCGGAGGCGGCGGTGATCGCGGTCCCGCACCCGAAGTGGCAGGAGCGGCCGCTGGCCGTCGTCATGCTCAGGGAAGGGCAGAAGGCCACCGAGGAGGAGCTGCTCGAGTTCCTCCGCCCGTCGGTCGCGCGGTTCTGGGTCCCCGATGCGGTCGTCTTCACCGACGCGATCCCCCGCAACGCGACGGGCAAGTTCCTCAAGTCGGCGCTCCGCGATCGGTACCGGGAGCATGTGCCGACGAGGATCTGAGCGGGCGGCCCCGCGTACCCGGATCGCCCGACCACGTCGATGATGCAGTCGACGCTCGGTCTCCTCGGGTCGAAATCGACGTCATCGAGCGCAGCTCGGTCGCCAGCATCCACGCCGCGCGCAGCGGACCCTCGCGCGGCCGAGCCGGTGGTCGTCAGGCACCCCGATCCGTCCGCCGAGCACTACTCGCGCACGCTGGCCCGCGCCGTTCGCCGCGCGTGGCTCGCAGCTGCGCCACGGGACCCCGCCGCGATCCCAGCGAGGCGCGAGGGGGGCGCGGCGGCGCGTGGCGGATCGGGCGGGCGAGAACGGAGTGGGCTCCGATCCGCGATTCGGCGAGCCATCGGGACCCCCACGGCCCTCGTTGGCGAGCCCCGTGCAGAGGGAGCCGCATTGAACGATCGCCGCAAGAAGCGCATCGCCGTGCTGAACGACGACCGTCCGATCCTGGACCTGCTCGATGCCCTCCTGACCGAGCACGGGTACGAGGTGAAGACGCGCAAGGAGTGGGATAACGCCGTCGCCTTCATCCACGAGTACGCGCCTGACCTCGTGATCCTCGACATCATGATGGGCCACCAGGACACCGGCTGGCAGGTGCTGGAGCTGCTGACCCTCGACCCGCGCACGCGCGATGTGCCGGTCATCGTGTCGTCCGCCGCGATCGATCAGCTGCACGCCCAGCAGGAGAACCTCGAGCGGCTCGGCGTCCTCGCGATCGAGAAGCCATTCGATATCGACGATCTTCTGAGATTGACCGCGCAGGCTCTCGAGAAGGGGCCGCGGGGCACGAGGCGGTAGCGACCCCTCGATAGCCTGGCGGCCGGGAGGCTCAGGGCGCGGCGAAGCCCTCGTAGATCATCGCGTTGTCGCCACCCTGGGCGAGCTCGACGACGATCGCGGTGACGGTCCCGCCGGTCCCGGTGACGACGACGGCGTACTGGGTGTCATCGGCGAGCCCGGACTGCGCCAGGGGGTCGATGCGGATCCCGCTCCCCGCGGGGATGGCGACAGTCTGGGTGAGGATCGGCACGCCGTCGCTGAAGCGGTACCACTGCAGCGTCGCCCCAGTCGCGGTCGCACTCTGGAGGAGGATCGGCGTCGTCCACCCCGCAGGCCCCCCGAGGGTCCGGGTGACGTTGGGGAGGAAGTACTTCGCGGCGGGAGAGGGCAAGGCGGTGTAGCCCATCGCGGTCAGCGGGCTGATGACGTTGACCGCCGCGGCGACCAGCCCGCCCGGGGCGCTGGCGACGAAGCTGTACTCGCCGTCCCCCAGGCACGTCGCGCTCGCCGCGGAGGCGCACAGCCGGCCGGCGTCGGTCGAGGCCGCGCCGCCGATGAAGCGCGGGTCGAAGGCCCACGAGGCCCCCGGGGCGAGAGAAGAGGGGGAGGTGAAGGTCTGCGTCTGCGGAGCCCCCACGGCGCTCCCCAGCGGCGTGAAGGCCAGGCTCGGGGTGGTCGCGGCGGCGCCGGTGTTCTGGACGACGACGGTCGAGATCCTGCCGATCCCCTGCGCGTTCTTGCTGGCGTAGGGGCCGTACAGCGTGGGCGCCCCGCTCACCACCCCGTCGGTCGCGTACGCGACGGGGTGGTCGATGGAGGCGTCGTCGAGGTGGGTGTTCACCACGACCGCGATCGGCTGGTCGCTGGTCACCGTGACCGCGTACTGCTTGCCGTTCACCAGCCCCGGGGCGCCCAGCGCGGGGTCGTCGGAGTTGGGCTCGACGAACTTCGACTGCCCGGGGGCGATCGTCCGGCTGGCGCTGACGGGCCCGCCGCTCCCGTCGAAGGAGACGAAGCGCGCGGTCACGCTCGCCGTGCCGGTCCCCAGGTTCTGCATGATGAAGGGGGAGTGGTAGCCGTAGAAGCGGCGCACGATGTTCGGCAGCGAGACGCCGGTGGCCCCCTGCGAGAAGCCGTCGTAGCTGAGCGCCTCGGCGCGCTCGCCGGTGCCCTGGTGCTCGTTCACCACCGAGACGATCGGCGACCCGAAGCTGCGCACGACGACCGAGAACTGGGTGTTCCCGGGGAGGTCGGTGTCGTTGTTGGGGACATCGGCGAAGCTGCGCCCGGGGCCGAGCCCGGCGAGCGCGCGCCGGGTCACGCACGACCCGTCGCTGAAGCGGTAAAAGGTGACCTCGAGGTCGGTCGCGACGGTCCCGGTGTTCTGGACGATGAAGGGCGTCTGGAACCCGGTGAGCCCGCCGAAGAACTTGGTGATGTTCGGCAGGTAGTTGGTCATCGTCGGGGTGCCGGCCCGCGGGGCGATGCACGGGACGGGTGCCGGCGGCGCCGCGAGGGACACCGCGCCGAGCGCGAGCTCTCCGAAGCCGTAGATATTGTCCATGCCCGGTACGCCCAGATCGAGCGCCCGCGAGCCCAGGAAGGTCTCCAGCTGCGCCGCCGTGAACGTGGGATTCGCCTGCTTCACGAGCGCCGCCGCGCCCGCGACGTTCGGCGCTGCCGATGACGTCCCGGGGAAGCCGCTGCCGTCGTCGCAGCCGGTGAAGGCGCCGTACGTTCCCGTCGAAACGCTGCTCGGACCGGCGATATCCGGTTTCGTTCGCCCGTCGATCGTCGGCCCCTGCGAGCTATAGGGGGCGATCGCGCCCGCCTGCCAGCACATCGCGCCGACCGAGAACGAAGACGCCGAGGTCGCGGGAAGCGTGATGCTGCCGGCGGCGCTCGACAGCTGAAGCGTCCCGCTCAGGTCGATCGAAAGATCGATGCGTGGCGAGCCGGCTCCTGACGAGCGCGCGATGTAGATCGAGTGGTATTCGTTCGGCGAGGCGTTCATGTAGCAGAGCTCTTCGAGCGGCGGCTGCGACCCCGTCTGGCCGCCGGTGGACCGCGCGACGACTGCGGAGTCCGCGTCTCGCACGAGGTACAGGTCGTAGTCAACCGACGTCGTCGGCCATGAATCCCACTTCAACGTCACGCACGTCGTTGCGCCGTTCGCGATGCGCAGGCCGTTCCAGTCATTGCCATTCTCGAAGACGTTGAAACCCGTCCCGTCGTCGCGAAAGACTCCCGACCAGTGTCGGCGGCCGTAGTTACCGGCCGCGTTGACCCACAGGATCCCGCTCGCGCGTGCGTCGGCGACGATCTGTTCGCTGACGCTCGTGCCGTCACCCCGCCCGGCGGTCGATCCGCGCGAATAGTTGATGATGTTCGCGCCCTGCGCCTTCGCGTAATCCTTCGCCTGTCCGAGTGAGGTCGTTCCCGTCGTGCAGACCAGGAGCAGCTGGGCCCCCGGCGCCATCTTGTGGATCACCTCCGCGACGGCCGTCCCATGCTGGGTAGCCGTGGAGAAACCCCCGCCGCAGTAGTCGACCTGCGGCAGTCCCGGAGGTAGGTCCCCGGCCAGCTGGCGCGCCGCGAGCCCGGCGAATCCGCCGTCGATGACGGCGATCTTCACTCCGGCACCGGTGAGTCCCGCGGCCTGCCAGGTCGAGGCATTCGTCGAGATCACGGCCTCGTTGATGGCGGCCTGCTCGAAGTACTCGGTGGGAGCGTGGATGTAGGCGTCGCCCGCCTCGGCGGCGAGGCGGGGCAAAGCGTCGACCGGGACGGTCGCCGAGAGGAGACTTTGGTAGGCGCCGCGAACGGTACCGCCGTACTTAAGGATCACCTTGCCGAGGTCGTCATGGCGGCCCGCCGACGCATCGATCTCGATATCAACACCGGGTCCATCCATGTGCATGCGGGCGGCGCTCGCGAATTGCCGCGCGGAGCCCGGGCCATCGCGCTTGGAGCGCTCCACCGCCTGGTCCAGGCGCGAGTCCAGGTTGCCGATGCCGTGCGGATGCTTGGGCGGCGGCCCTCCCGCCCTTGCCGTCCCAGCCTGAAAGATCAGACCGGTGGCAACGAGGGCGAGGACGAGCGCCACGGCCGTGGCGCGCGACCGGAACATCGCGCCTTCCCTCGGCAGTGATCCCCTCGCATTCCGCGGCGCGCCGCGGTCCCCGCAGCCGCTGCCAGCCAGCCGCCAGCATGGCAGACGGCTAAGTCGAGGCTAGCACGGCCGAAAGGGCGGAAGGGCGGAAGGCGGAAGGGCGGAAGGGCGGAAGGGGCGAGCTCGAAGGGACCGTGTCGGACGGACCGCCTCGGGTGGGCGGCGGATCAGGAGCGCAGTTGGCTCTGCGCCATCGCTTTTTGGCGACTCAGGATCAGTGCGTGAGTCGGTAGTCGCGCTCCCGCGCCACGCGCCGTCCCTCCAGGATCGGCGCCAGGGCGAGGGGCGTCGCCCAGGATTCCCTGAGGCGCTGAGCGGAGACCAGCCGGGCCTCCTTGGAACTCCGCGCCGACCGGGCGAGCCATTCGACAGAGCGCACCGTGAGGATGACGAGGATGAGTGCGGTAGCGGCGATCGCGCCGAGCAGCGCAGTGTCGCTTGAAATTTCGGTCATCGGGCGGACTCCTTGTCGCGAACTGGCGGATGATCCGGGTGACGGAGCCCTCCAGAGCAAGCGTGGGGCCAGTCGGATGGCTGGCTAGCAGCCGTTACCGAGTCGTCGCCTGACTTCCAACAGCGCGCCTGCCGCGCCCGCCCGCTTTGCCATCGACGCGTGCCGCGGCCGCCGCCACGAGGCGGCGGCGGGGCCTCGCTACGGGTGGATCACGGCTGCGCGGGCGTGACGCGGATGATGCGGTCGCCGGAGCCGTTGCTCGTCGTGAGGTAAAGCGACCCGTCCGGTGCGAGGACCGGGCTCCGCAGGCGGCCGAACCTGTTGTCGAACAGCACCTCGGCCGGCAGCACGGTGGTCCCGTCGACGGTGAAGCGGCGGAGATCCGCCTCCTTGAGGGTACAGACCATGAGCGAGCCGGCCCAGGTACCCCAGGCGGCGCCGGTGACGAATGTTCCGCCGGACGTGGCGAGCGTCCCAGGGCCGGATGACCAGAGCGGATCCCTGAATCCGCGCCCGGGGGCGGGGCCCTCGACGATCGGCCAGCCATAGTTCGCCCCGGGCTCGACCAGGTTGATCTCGTCCTCGGTGTCCTCGCCGTGCTCGATCTCGAAGACGCGCCCAGTTCCGGGCTCAAATGCGATGCCCTGGGGGTTCCGGTTGCCCATCGTGTATGCGGCCGTGCGCGCGGCCGCGCCTGCCAGGATCGGGTTGTCGCTCGGGACCCCGCCGTCTCGCTCGATGCGCAGGAGTCGTCCATTGAGCGCGTTCGGATCCTGCGCGCTGCGCCCCACCGCGGCGTCGCCCATCGAGATCCACAGTTTTCCATCCGGGCCGAAGCGCACCCTGCAGCCGTCGTGGAGGTTGCTCGCGCGAATGCCCCGCTGGATGACGTAGCGGTCGAACTCGAGCGAGTTGCCCGATGCGCGGTATCGCAGCACCTGGTTCCGCCACTCGCCTTCGTCCACGCGCGACGCGCAGACGTACACGAGACCGTTCGCCGCGAAGTCGGGATCGAGCGCGATCCCCATCAACCCGGCCTCGTCCACCGCCCTCATGTTCGTCACCGAGGTGTGTCCGACGCGGGGCGCGTTCGGTTCGCCGCTCGCGAAGATGAGGATGTTGCCGGCGCGCTCGGTGACGAACATTCGGCCATCGGGTGCGAACGCGACGTCCCACGGGATGCGCAGCCCGCTCTGCACCACGACGGGCGTGAGCAGCGGCACCTGCGGCGGTCTCGTTGGCGCCGGGCTCGCCGTCGGCGCGCGCGATCCGCCGGCGGCGACGGACGCGCTCGGAGGGGCGGGCGATGTGATGGCGGCCGGACCGCCCTGGGCGCAGCTCGCGAACAGCAGGGCACACGTCAGCGCCGCGGCGCAGCGGAGAAGCATCTCCGCATTGTGGGTGCGGAACGGATCAGTAGGACGCGGCCAGCACCCGCACCGGGTTGGCGTCGAGCTGGACGAAGTTGATCATGCTCAGCTCCGCGGTGAGGACCGCGATGCCGTGGTCCAGGCCCTTCAGCGCGGCGTAGATCTGATCCCCGTTCGGCGAGATCGCGAGGTCCGCGATCGCGCCCAACACCGGCACGCGCTGTCGCACGGTCTTCGTCCTGATGTCGATCGCGACCACGCCGCTCGCCGTGCCGGCGTACAGCGCCGTCTCGTCCGGCGAAACAGCGAGCGCCGTGGCATCCGTGCCCAGAGGAATGCGCTGAATGACCGCGTACTGCTCGGTGTCGACGATATCGATCGTGCCGGTGCCCTTTGCGACCGTGTAGATGCGCGTGCCGGAGCCGTTCATCGCCATGGCGCCGGCGGGCCCGTCGAGCGGGATCGTGTAAGGAGTGCGCCCGCCGAGGTTGAGGTACAGGAGGTCGATGCCGCGGGGAGTGGCGACGAAGATGTGGTTGTGCTTGTACGACGGGGCGAGTCCCTGAGGGTCGCTGTTGTACGCGAAGAACTCGCTCTGCCCCTGCCGGATGTTGAACTGCTCGGCGCCCGTCCGTCCAACGACGACCACCGATTCGCCGTCGCGGTTCGCGGCGACGATCCCCTGGACGTCAACGTGGAACGGCAGTCCCGTCTGCCCTGTCGAGAGGTCACTCACCCTGACCTGCTGGCCGTTCGCGGCGAAGACCGTGCGCTCGTTCGTCCCGAGGGCGATCTGGTCCGCGCCGACGATCGCGGTCGTGGCGGAGCGGTCGGCGGGTCTGGCCGTGACAACATTGCCGCCCGCGAGCGCGACGAGGGTCACGCTGCGTGCGGGCTTCGACACGGGCGGCTGATAGTGATCGACGGTGGCGCGGTTCTTCTTCTTCCACCCGTCCTTCTCGACGAAGGGATACGGGTCGACGACATCCGCGGGCCCGAGGATCGTGTAGGGCGAGTCGCCGACGCGGTCTCCGTCGGCGTCGGTGCCGGGATAGTCGCCCCAGTAGTTGCCCTCCTTGGTGGCGGCGTCGTGCCACAGGTTGCCCTCGGTGTTGTCGCTGACCTGCGGGCGGTTCCCGTCGACGTTGTTGTGGAAGACGAGGTTGCTGCCTGCCTCGCTGAACCAGATGCCCCAGTTGATGTTGTTCTCGATGTTGTTCTCGATCACGCGATTGCGCTTGCTCGCGTACAGGTAGATGCCGTATCCGCCGGGGCTGTTGTACGTCTGACGAACGAGATCGTTACCTTGGACCAGGTTGTCATTCGAGCCCTGGAGGTGAAGCCCGTAGATGTTCGCGGCGACCGTCGCGCGCCGGATCGTGTTGCCGTCCGAGTTGTGGATGTACAGCCCGTAGCGGTTGCGTTCGCTCGAGAGGTCCTCGATGACGCTCGCGGTGGTGCCCTCGAAGTAAACGCCTGTCGAGAAATCGGCCGTCCTGCCATTGCGCACGACGACGCTCCTTCGCTTCTCCACGCGCACCCCGACGCTATCGAGTTGCGGCGCCGGCCACGTCTGCGGGCCCATCCCGGGCCCTGCCAGCGTGTGGCCGCCGAGGTCCACGACGACACCATCGGCGACGACCACCAGCGCATCGCCGGGACACTTCATGTCGTTGGCGAGCAGGAAGCTCGCGCTCACCTGCTGGCCGCAGCTGGCGGCCACCGGGGTCGGCGGAGGCGTCGCTGTTGGCGACGGGGTCGGGGAGGGAGCTGCTGCGACCACGGTCGGGGATGGAGAGGCCGACTGGCCCACCGGCGCGGGCTGGCAGGCGGCGGCGGCCAACAGGGCGACCGCGAGCGACGCCACCCGGCGCATCATCCAGAGCCTATACAACGCCGCCGCGCACCGGTTCCGGTGGTCCGGCCCGACCGCCGAAGCAATTGGTCGGCATGCCACGCGCCCACGTCTCGTTATCGCGGACCGCAGGTAAGGTGATGCATGACCGCCCCAGCCGGGATGCCCGTCTCGAGCAGCTCGCGCTGCCCAGGGGCTGAGCGTGAGGGAAGAGCCGCAGCGGATCGGTGGCCGGCTGGAGGCCACCCTGCGCATCCCGGACGCAGAGGCCCGCGCGATCGTGGTCGTCGCCCACGCGCTGCCGACCCACGGCGGCACCATGCGCAACCCCCTCATCGCTGCCATCGCGCGCCGGTGCGCGGAGCGCGGGTGGTACGCGCTGCGTTTCAACTTCCGCGGGGTCGGCGGCAGCGCAGGTGACTGGACGGGCGGCAGGGAGGAGCCCCTGGACATCGGGGCGGCCGTGGACCACGCACGATCGTTGGCGCCAGGGATGCCGCTCGGGGTCTGCGGCTACAGCTTCGGCGCTCTGATGACCGTGCGGTGGCTCGAGAGCGGCGGGAGCGCCGATGCCACCGCGCTGGTCGGGCTGCCGGTGCGTTCGGTGACGCTCGCGTCCGAGCCGCTTCCCCCGGTGCCGCCGGGGACACTCGTCGTCGCTGCGGACGGCGACGAGTTCGGCAACGCCGCGGAGCTCCGGAAGGCCGTCCCATCGGCTCACGTCGCGGCGATCGCCGGGACGGACCACTTCTTCAGGGGCAGTTACGCCGAAGTCGCCGGCCTTGTGGCCGATTACTTCGCCGCGGCGTTCGAGTAGGGGCACCGCCTGGACCGGGAGCGTTCCCCTAGGATGCGGAAATGGCCGCTCAGGTGACCACCGTGACCGCCCCGTCGACCGCGGGGGCCACGCGCCAGAGGATCCTCACCGGGGACCGTCCGACCGGCAAGCTTCACCTTGGTCACTACGTCGGCACGCTCTCTAACCGCGTGCTGCTACAGGACCGGTACGAGACCTTCCTGCTGATCGCCGACTACCACATGCTCACGACGCGCCTCGGCGCGCTGGAGGAGATCGAGCAGAACATCCGTGACGACGTGCTCGACAACCTGGCGGCAGGCGTCGATCCGAGCAAGGTCACGTACTTCCTCCAGTCTCTCGTGCCCGAGATCCCGCAACTCCACCTCTACTTCAGCATGCTCGTGTCGGTCCCGCGCGTGCAGCGCATTCCCACGCTCAAGGACGCGCTGCGGGACCACGGCCTGGCGCAGCCGACATACGGCCTGCTCGGCTATCCGATCCTGCAGGCGGCGGACATCCTGTGCGTGAAGGGGAACCTGGTCCCGGTCGGGCGGGACAACGAATCGCATGTGGAGATCACACGCGAGATCGCCCGTCGCTTCAACGAACTCTTCGGCGAGGTCTTCCCGATCCCCGAGTCGCTGATCCCCGATGTCGGCCTGCTCCCCGGCATCGATGGCCGGGACAAGATGGGTAAGAGCCTCGGGAACGCGGTGAATCTTTCGGACGACACCGCGACGGTCCAGCGGAAGGTCATGTCGATGTACACCGACCCGAACCGCATCCGGCCCACCGACCCCGGCCGGGTCGAGGGCAACCCTGTCTTCATCTACCACGACGCCTTCAATCCCGACAGCGCCGAGGTCGACGACCTGAAGAGCCGATACCGCACGGGGAAAGTGGGCGATGTCGAGGTCAAGCGCAGCCTCGTCGCCGCGGTCGAGCGATTCCTCGAACCGATGCGCGAGCGCCGCGCGCGGTACGCCGCGGATCCGCGGCTCGTCGATGACATCCTTCTGACCGGGAGCGAGCGCGCGCGGGACCAAGCTCGGCGGACGCTCGACGAGGTGCGCGCCGCGATGCGCCTCGACTACTTCGGAGCTTGAGGCCGCTCTTCCGAGGCCGCGCCCGTTCCTAGGCTCTATGCGCTGATCCTGAGCGGCGGCGCGGGAACGCGTCTCTGGCCGCGCTCGCGCCGGAAGCGTCCCAAGCAGTTCCTCGACCTCCTGGGGCCGCGTTCGCTTCTCCAGGCGACCGCGGACCGTGTCGCGAGCCTCATACCCGCGGAGCGCATCTTCGTCGTGGCGCCACCCGAACATCGCCCGCTCATCCACGAGCAGCTGCCAAGGCTCGCTTCCGACCACCTCGTCGTAGAGCCGTATCCGCGCGGGAACGCCGCCGCGATCGCCCTCGCGATGGCGGCGCTCCACGCCTTCGACCCCGACGCCGTCGTGGCCGTGCTCCCCTCGGACCATTCGATCGCCGATCCAGCCGCGTTCCGCACCGTGCTGATCGCCGCGACGATCGCCGCCGAGGCCGGTCTCATCGTCACTCTGGGCATCGAGCCCACGGGCCCGGACACCGGTTTCGGCTATATCCACGCGGGGGCCGCGCTGGCCCTCGACGCGCCGCTCCCGATCCACCGCGTGGAGCGCTTCATCGAGAAGCCGGGGCGCGAGGAGGCGGTGGCGATGCTCGCCGCCGGCGGGCATTACTGGAACGCGGGCATGTTCGTGTGGCGGGTCTCCGAGGTCCTCCGGGCGTTCCGCGACCACCTGCCACGGACGGCGCGGGCTCTCGACGCGCTGGAGGAGGCCGTCGGCACTCCGCGCTACGAGTCCGTCCTGGCGGAGGTCTGGGAGGAGACGGACCGCACGACCATCGACTACGGGATCGCCGAGCGCGCCCCGAACGTCGCCGTCGTCCCCGCAGAGATCGGTTGGCAGGACGTCGGCTCATGGCAACGGTTGGGCGATATTGTCGCGGGGCGCGACAACTGGTCCGCGGGGGAACACATCAATCTGGACTCGGCCGGTAACTACCTTTCGGCCCCGGGGAAGACCATCGTCACGATCGGCGTTCGGGACCTGGTGGTGGTAGAGACCGACGACGTCCTCCTCATAGCGGCAAAGCAACGCTCCGAAGAGGTCAAGGGGGTGGTCGACCGGCTCCGGCGTGAGGGCAGAGACGAGCTTTTGTGACCGACCCACTAGCCAGCGCCGTTAGAGTTGTAGCGTAGGCGCCCGCTTGAGGGCGCTTTTCTCTACGTGAAAAGGGAAGAGCAGTAGCAACAGAAGCAGCACCAACGCGACCCGTTAAGTCCAAGCCAGCGCGCAAGCGGGGATCTCCGGCCGCAAGGCCGCGCGGAAAAGCGGATCCCGGCGCGCGGTCCACCGGACGAATGGCGCTCAGACCGCCGCGAAATAGCCGCGCCCGGGACCTGGTGATCGTCGAGTCCCCGACGAAAGCCCGGACCCTTGAGCGGATGCTCGGCGACGGCTACAACGTCGAGGCGTCCTTCGGCCACATCCGGGACCTGCCGAAGTCCAAGCTGGGGATCGACCTCGCGACGTTCGCGCCCGACTACATCGTGCCGCCCGACTCCGAGGCGCGCGCGCGCAGCCTGCGCAGCGGCGCCAGGGCGGCCGATCACGTCTGGCTCGCCACGGACCTCGATCGCGAGGGCGAGGCGATCTCGTGGCACCTGGCGGAGCTCATGGACGTCCCGAAGAGCAAGGTCCGGCGGGTCACGTTCCATGAGATCACGCCGGACGCGATCGCTGAGGCGTTCCGCAGGCCGCGGGAGATCGACCAGGACCTCGTGAACGCGCAGCAGGCGCGGCGCGTCGTCGATCGTCTCGTCGGCTACACGATGTCGCCGCTCCTCTGGAAGAAGATCCGCTACGGCCTGTCGGCAGGGCGGGTCCAGTCGGGGGCGCTGCGGATCGTCGTCGACCGCGAGCGCGAGATCCAGGCCTTCGTCAAGGAGGAGTACTGGACGATCGAGGCGATCCTCGCGAACCAGGCGGGGGAGTCGTTCACCGCGGAGGTCCTCCAGCACAAGGGAAAGAAGCTCGCGATCAAGACGGGCGCCGAGGCCGATCGCCATCGCGCCGCCTTGGCGGATGCGCTCTGTCGCGTCGCGAGCGTCGAGAAGCGGGAGACCTCGCGGAACGCCGCGCCGCCCTTCACGACCTCGACGCTCCAGCAGGAGGCCTCGCGCAAGCTCGGGTATCCAGTGAAGCGGACGATGGTCCTCGCACAGCAGCTGTACGAGGGCGTCTCCGTCGGAGCGGCCGGCGAGGTCGGCTTCATCACATATATGCGCACGGACTCGCTGCACGTCGCCGAGGGTGCGCTGCGCCAGGCGCGCGACGTCATCGCGCGGGAGTTCGGGCCCGCGTACGCGCTCGAGAAGCCGCGGCACTTCAAGACGCGGAGCAAAGGCGCCCAGGAGGCGCACGAGGCGATCCGTCCCACGGACCTGTCGCGCACCCCCGAACGCGTGAGGCGCTATCTCCGGCCCGACCAGCTGCGGCTCTATACGCTGATCTGGCAACGCGCGGTCGCCTCGCAGATGCAGCCGGCGCGGTACGAACAGATACGCGCGGACGTGCACGCCGACGGCTATCTGCTCCGGGCGAACGGCCGCAAGATGCTCTTCGACGGTTACCTGCGGGTGTACCAGGAGGGGACCGACGACCCGGAGCGCGAGCTCGCGCCCCTGCCGGAACTGGCCGAAGGCGAGGAGCTGCGCGTGCTCGGCCTCGATGCCTCGCAGCATTTCACCCAGCCGCCCCCGCGCTTCACCGAGGCGTCGCTGGTGAAGACGCTCGAGGAGCACGGGATCGGCCGACCCTCGACGTACGCGCCGACCATTTCCACGCTGATCGACCGCCGCTACGTGCGCCGCGATGCGCGGGCGCTCGTCCCCGAGGACGTCGGCTTCGTGGTCACCGACTTCCTCCGCGAGCACTTTCCGGACATCGTCGATCTCGGATTCACGGCCCGGATGGAGGAGGATCTCGACAAGATCGCGAGCGGCGAGGTCGAGTGGGTGCCGATCGTGCGCGCGTTCTTCGAGCCGTTCTCGGCGCGCGTCGACGAGAAGACCAAGAGCGTAAAGAAGTCGGACGTCACCGAGGAGCCCACCGACCGCCTATGCCCGAAATGCGGCCGGCCGGTGGTGATCAAGCTCGGGCGTTACGGGCGCTTCTACTCGTGCACGGGCTTCATCAAGGGCAAGAAGGGGCAGCCGCTGCCCTCGGGCGCGTGCGATTATTCCGAGCCCCTCGAGGGCCAGGAGCAGCACGGGCCCGAGATCGTCGAGGGCGAGGTCTGCCCCGAGTGCGGTAAGCCCCTCGCGCGCAAGCGGGGTCGATTCGGGCCGTTCATCGCGTGCACCGGATATCCCGAATGCCGCTACATCAAGAAGAATGTCCAGAAGACCGGGGTCGTGTGTCCGCTGTGCGGAAAGGGCGAGCTCGTGCGGCGGCGCGGACGCGGAAAGTCGGTGTTCTTCGGTTGCGAGCGCTACCCCGAGTGCACCTTCACCGCAAAGGAGTTGAGCGCCGCCGCAAAGCCGACGGACGAGAGGGCCGCGACTCCCGTCGCCGCCGGCGAGCCCGTCTGAGCATCAGCGCGACCTCGGCGAACGTCTCGGACGCCGAATGGGATGCGCTCGTGGCCGGGAGCGGTCGCGACCATATCCTCCAGCAGAGCGGCTGGGCGGCGCTGAAGGCCGCCACCGGGTGGCGCGCGAGTCGCTTCACCTTCGCCGACGCCGGCACTGCGGTCGGCCTCTGTCAGGTGCTCCTTCGCCGCCTCCCGCTCGGGCTCACCGTGGCGTACGCGCCGCGCGGTCCCCTCGTGGACGCGGGGCGGCTCGCCTCGGCCCTCGCCGCGCTTCGTGGCGCGCTGTCCCGCGGGCGCTGTGCGAGCCTGCTCTGCGATCCGGAGGTACCCGATGCGCCGGAGACGGTTCGGTCGCTCGTAGGCGCGGGCGTCGCACGCGCGCCCATCTTCGTCCAGCCCCGCCGCACGCTGCTGATGGACCTTTCGCGCGATCCCGAAGCGCTGCTGAACGGGATGCGTCGGAAGACGCGCCAGTACGTGCACAAGGCCGAGCGCGCGGGGGTCGTCACGGAAGAGACGGCGGACATCGACCGGTTCCTGACGGTGCTGCGCGCGGTGGCGGAGCGAGACCGTTTCGGGATCCACGACCGGGCCTACTTCGAGCGGCTCCTCGCCGCCTTCCCGGGCCGCGTGCATCTGCTGATGGCGCGCGTCGGCGTGGACGACGCCGGCGCGCTGCTCGTAGCGCGTTCTGGCGAGCGCGCATGGGAGATGTTCGGTGGCTGGAGCGGGGCGCACGCCGATGCGCGGCCCTTCTACCTGCTCAAGTGGCGCTCGCTGCTGCTCATGCGGAGCCTGGGCGTGCGCCGCTACGACATGTGGGGACTCGCCGACCGCCCTCAGCCTTTCGTGGGATCGGAGCGGGTGAGGACGCAGGGCGCGGGCGGGCCGGATGGTACCGGCGCGCGGCCGGCGGGGGATGCGCCGCTCGCCGGTGTCGAGAACTTCAAGCTCGGCTTCGGCGGTGAGGTCGCCGAATGGATCGGCGCGCTTGAAACTCCGGTGCGGCGCGCGCTGTTCCCGCTGTGGCAGCTGGGCGCGCGCCGGCGCCTCGCGCGATCCGCGTGACGCGCGCGGAGCCGCCGCCGGGGTGGGACGACGCCGCGGCGCGATCGCCCGCGGGTCATGTGCTGCAATCGAGCGCGTGGGGCCGCATCCGCGCGCAGGGCGGATGGCGTCCGGAGTATTTGGCGTTCGGCGATCCGCTCCCCGTCGCCCTGGTCCTGTGGCGCGAGCTGCCCTTCGGCCAGCGATTGGGTTACGTTCCGCGGGGACCGATCGCCGCGCCCGGCGACATCGAGGGTCTCGGACGCGCGCTCGCCGCGATCGCGCGCCTGGCGCGGGAGCGCGGAGCATTGTTCGTGAAGGTGGATCCCGAGCTCGAGCAGGCGTACGCGGCGGACGCGCTTCGCGCGGCCGGTTTCCAGCGCTCGCCCCAGGAGATCCAGCCGGTGCTGGCGACGCTTCGCCTCAGCCTCGGGCCGGAGCCCGACGCGCTCATGGCGGCCTTTGACAAGGACACGCGGTGGAGTGTGCGGCAGGCGGCGAAGCGCGGGGTGACGGTCCGCGAGGCCGCAGGAGACGCGGACCTTCGCTCCTTCTACGAGCTCTACGCGGAGACCGGCCGCCGCGCGGGGTTCATCACTCGGACGTGGGAGTACTACCGCGGGGTCTGGCGCTCGCTCATCGGCGCGGGCCTCGCGACCCTCCGGCTGGCGTCATGCGCGGGCGCTCCGGCGGCGGGAGCCATGACATGGCGCTGCGGCGCGCGCGAGCTGTACATGTACGGGGCGTCCAACGAGGCGGGACGTGGATCGTTCGCCTCGTACCTCCTCCAATGGGAGTGCATGACCGCGGCCCGGGCGCGCGGGGCCACCTGCTACGACTTCGGCGGCATCCCGCTCGACCCGGAGCGCAGGGACGATCCGATGCGCGGCCCGTACATGTTCAAGAAGGGCTTCGGGGGGACGCCGGTGCGCTGGGTCGGCGCGCACGACGCGGTCGCCAGGTCCATCCCGTACCGCAGCTATCTCGCGCTCGAGCCCGCGTACACTCGGGCGCTCCAGGTGCTCCGCGGTGGTCTGGGCCGCCGGTGAAGCGGACGTCTTCGTCGCCGGTCCGTCCGGCGCACGTTGGCCCGGCTGTCGGGTCCGTCTCGTCCCCTGAGCTCCCAGCGAACGACCGGCGATCGGCCCCGCGGTGAAGCTCGCGGACCTTCTCGCGCGGGCCGGCATCCAGGCCGCTGGGGCGCGCGACGCCGAGGTACGGACCCTCGTCTACGACTCGCGGCATGCGGCTCCGGGGTCGCTCTTCGTCGCGATCTCCGGGTTCCATCGCGACGGGCACGATTACGCCGCCGATGCGGTGAGCCGCGGAGCTGTCGCCGTCGTCGCCGAGCGCGCGCTCCAGCTTGACGTCCCCGTGGTGGTCGCGAGCGACGCGCGCGTCGCCCTCGCCGATCTCGCGGCGGAGCTCTTCGACCACCCGACGGACCGGCTGAAGGTCGTCGGGGTCACCGGCACGGACGGCAAGACGACGACCGCGCACCTCGTCTCGGACGTGCTCGAGGCCGGCGGCGCGCGTACCGGATTCGCGACGACGGTCGATTTCAAGCTGGCCGCCACGAGATGGCCCAACGAAAGCCGGCAGACGACGCAGGAGGCGGTCGAGGTCCAGGAATTCTTCGCCGAGCTGGTCGTGGCCGGCGGCACGTGGGGCGTGCTCGAGGCGACGTCACACGCGCTCGCCCTGCACAAGCTGCGAAACTGCCACGTCGACATCGCGGTGTTCACGAACCTCTCCGCGGAACACCTCGACTTCCACGGCACGCTGCAGCGCTACCTCGAGGCCAAGGCCATCCTGTTCGCGGAGCTGCTCGGCGGACCGGACAAAGGGGTGACGAAGACAGCTGTCCTGAACGCGGACGACACGCACTGGCAGTACCTCTCGGCCAGAGCCGGTCGCGCGCGCGTCCTCACCTACGGGATCGACGAGCTCGCCGACGTGCAGGGCAGCGTCGTTGCGACGGGTGCGACCGGCTCGCGCATCCGCATCACTGTCGGCGCGCAGCGCGTCGAACTGACGCTCCCACTCGTCGGCCGCTTCAACGTGCACAACGCCCTTGCGGCGGCCGCGGCCGGGATCGCGGCCGGGGTGAGCCTGGACCACGTCGGAGCGGCGCTCTCCCGCGTCAAGGCCGTGAACGGGCGCATGGAGCGGATCGACTGTGGACAGCCTTTCAGCGTGGTCGTGGACTACGCGCATACGCCAGAGTCGCTCGACAAGGTGCTGGCATTGATGCGCCCTCTTACGAAGGGGCGGCTGATCGCGGTCATCGGCAGCGCCGGGGAACGTGACCGCGCCAAGCGGCCTCGGCTCGCGCAGGTCGCCGCGCGATACGCCGATCTTTTCGTGATCACGCAGGAGGACCCACGCCTCGAAGACCCCGCGGCGATCCTCGCCGAGATCGAGGCCGGGGCCCTGGACGCCGGCAAGCGGCGCGGCGAGGACTACCTGGTCATCGACGAACGCGAAGCCGCGATTCGCGAGGCGGTCCGCCGCGCTCGGTCCGGCGACACCGTCGTGCTGGCTGGTAAAGGGCACGAGCGGTCGATCATCGTGGGCGAGACGAAGCGCCCCTGGGACGAGGCCGGGGCGGCGCGCGCCGCGCTACGCGAGCTCGGACACACGACGTGAGCGATCTTCGCCAGCGGGAGCTGGTCTTCGGCGGCATCGCCGCGGCGCTCCTCGTGACCTACCTGCTCCTCGGTCTGCGCCTCGCTCCGGCGGTGAGCTCGAGCGGAACGCCCACACCCACTCCCACGCTGACCTCGGGCCCGATCCAGGCTTCGCAGGTCATCCCCGGGACGATCGCCTTCGTGATCCGTGGCGACGTGTTCGTGATGCACGGAGGAAGCTATCGCGCGCAAACGTCGGAAGGGCGATCGCTCCAGCCGAGCCTCTCAGCCGATGGCGCGCAGGTGGTCTTCGCGCGTTCCGAGTCGGTCGATGGACGACGGATCGTCGACGGGCAGCTCGTGTCCGCCGCTCTCGGGTTCACGAATATCATCCGCAAGCCGGCCGCCGGGGGGACCGAGGAAGTGCTGCTGAGCGGACTGAAACGGGCGGCGAACGGCTTCCACCAGGTCTCGTGGCTACTCGCCCCCGCTCTGTCGCCGAGTGGAAAGCAGCTGGCCTTCGTCGAGGACGACGGCGACGGCAACACCGACCTCGAGGTGATGGACATGCAGACGCGGCGTGTGACGCTGCTGTCCACTGGATCCCGCCTCGCGGATCCCTCGTGGTCGCCCGACGGCAAGACGATCGCGGTGACGACGTATACAAGCCAGAACGAGCCGCCGGGTCTGCTGGTGGTGCCGGCCGATGGCAAGGGCGTCACGCGGGTGAAGCTCCCCGCCGGAGATGCGTACGCGCCGTCCTACTCGCGCGATGGCAAGTGGCTTACCTACACCCTGCGCGTGGGTAAGGCCAATGACGTGCACGCCGTCGAGGTCGCGACCGGCCGCGATGTCGCGCTCACGAGCGGGGGCGTCAGCTGGCACGGGGTCTTCTCACCTGACGGCCGCGCGGTCGCTTTCCTCCGCGAGGAAAAGCAGGCCATCGACCTCTGGACGATAGAGCTCGGCGACGCTCTCCAGGGCGGCGCTTCGAAGCCGCCCGTGAAGGCCACGGGGGGCGAAGGCGTGAACGGTGAGGAGCGCCCGAGCTGGGCCAACTGATACGCCCGACCTGGGCCAACTGATACTGGCCGACCTCCAACGGACCGGCGGGCGATCCTAGCCTGGAACTGCCGCGGCCTGGAAGTGCCGCGCTCCCTGGCGTCAGATGAGCCGCTTGCGCACCTGAGCCGAGGCGAAGTCCATCGTCGCCACGGTCACGATGATCATGAAGATGATCAGACCGGCCTTCTCGTACTGGAACAGGTTGATCGACTGGAACAGTGACTGGCCGATGCCACCACCTCCGACGAAGCCGAGCACCGGCGCGAGCCGCACGTTGGCGTCCAGGCGGTAGATCGAGAACGAGGTGAACGGATTCACGATCTGCGGCAGCACCGCGGTCCAGATGACCTGAAAGCGGGTCGCGCCCGTGGCCGTGATCGCTTCGCCGGGGCCGGGGTCGATGCCCTCGATCGCCTCCGAGTAGAGCTTCCCGAGCACGCCGATGTTGTGGAAGGCGAGACCGAACACTCCCGCCGCGCTCCCGAGACCGAAGATCACCGCGAAGACGATGACCACGATGAGAACGTCGATCGACCGGACGATCGTGAAGATGACGCGGACGACGGCGTAGATCGCGGACGTGAGCGGGTTCGCGGTCATGATGTTGCGCGCGCCAAGGAACGCCAGGGGAAGAGCGACGACCATTGCGAGCGCCGTCGCGACGATGCCCAGGAAGATCGTCACGATCATCAGCCCCTCGGCGGTGTCCCAGAAGGTCTCGAACTCGTTCTGTGGCGTCAGGATCGAGAAGTCCCACTGAAGCAGCTTGCCGATCACACCGCCGGCGTACTCGGGATTGGCGCGGGAGACATCGATCTGGAGGAGCTGGACCCCGAAGTACAGGACGAGCAGGGTCGCGGCCATCGCCGCCCAGCGGCGCCAATCGGTCAGCGGAGTGCGTCGCAGCTCCAGCGGTACCGGCATCCCCCGGGCGGTGAAGTACTCGGCCATCGCCTAACGATCCGCCGGGATGTCCGGGTCGTAGGCCGGAGCGTCGACCGCGTCCCTGGCCTCCGCGGGTGTGGGTCCGGGGCCTATCTCGACCTCCACCGCGTCCTCGCCGTAGATCTCCTTGAAGCGCCGCTCGTCGATCTGCATGGGCGATCCGTCGAAAGCGACCGCTCCGGCCTTGAGGGCGACCACCCGCGTTCCGTAGCGGCGCGCGAGCGAGAGGAAGTGCAGCGAGCAGATCACCGTGATGCCGTCCTTCTTGTTGATCTCCTCGAGGTACTTCATGACGGAGTGGCTCGTCGCCGGGTCGAGGCTCGCGACGGGCTCGTCGGCGAGCATCAGCTCGGGCTGCTGCATCAGAGCGCGCGCGATGCCGACGCGCTGCTGCTGGCCGCCGGAGAGCGCGTCGGCGCGCGAGTACGCCTTGTCGAGGATGCCGACGCGCACGAGGTTCTGGAAGGCCATGCCGACATCCTCCCGGCCGGGGCGCGAGGCGATCGTGCGCCACGAAGAGCGCCAGCCGAGCCTTCCCGAGAGCACGTTCGCGAAGACCGAGCTGCGCTTCACGAGGTTGAACTGCTGGAAGATCATCCCGATGCGCCGCCGAACGCGCCGCAGCTCCGCGCTGCCGGCGGCAGTGACGTCGATGCCGTCGAAGACGACCCGCCCGGAGGTGGGATCCACGAGCCGGTTGATGCAGCGCAGCAGGGTCGACTTACCCGAGCCGGAAAGGCCGATGAGGACGACGAATTCGCCGCGGTCGATGTCGAGCGAGATGCCGTCAAGGGCGCGCGTACCGCCCGCATAGACCTTCCTAAGGTCGCTGATGGAGAGGAACGCGAGCATCGGCGCGAGCATACAAAGAAGGAGGCTCCCCTTCCGGGAAGCCTCGTCCTTCATGCCAAGAGCGTTCCGCGCGCTACGGCGACTTGCTCGGACTCGGCGAGGGCGTTGCCGGGGGACGCGGGGTCTTCGCGGCCTCCTCGGCGACGTTGATGCCGGCGAGCTTCGCCGCCTCCCGCACCGAGTCGTAGAAGTTCGGCTGGACCTCCTGGATGCCGTCCCACGCGAACAGCGTCTTCAGGTTCGTCTTGCCGCCGGTGGTGCCGGCGTAGTCCACGAGCGCCTTCCTCACCTGGTCCGCGACGTCCGGGGGGAAATCCTTGCGCAGCGCGATCCCGTCGTTCGGGATCGGGCCGGCTTTGTCGATGACCTTGGTCTTCGCGAGGATGTCCGCGGGCATTCCCGCGGCCGGCTCGACGCCACCCACCACCTTCACGCGCGCATCGACGAATGACGCTGATCCGTCGACCTGGCCGTTGTAGAGCGCGAGGATCGACTGCGGGTGCCCGCCGGCGAAGATCGTCTGGGTGAAGAACGTTTTCGGTTCCTGCCCGGTCTTCTGCTTCACGACGAGACTCGGGAAGAGGTAACCGGAGGTGGAGATCGCGTCGACGAACGCGAACCTCTTGCCCTTCAGACCATTCAGGTCGCTGATGCCGCTGTCGCTACGGACGACGATCTGCGAGTTGTACGTCGGCGACAGCTTCCCGGTCTCGTCGTTGCGCAGCGCGGCGAGGATCGGGCTGCCGCAGTCCTTGTCCAGGAGCAGCGTCATCTGGAGCGGCGCGATGAAGGCGATGTCCGTCTGCCCCGCGCAGACCGATTCGATCTCGGCGGCGTAACTGGTGGGGACGATGACCTTCCAGCGCAGTCCCGTGGCCGTCGCCAGCGCCGAGGCGATCGCGTTGCCGGTCGTGGTGAGCTTCTGCACTTCCGCGGATGGCGTGATCGCGAGCACGATCGGCCGGTCGAATGAGCCGAGTCGGGCGCCGCTCGACTTGGGCGAGCCGCTTGCCCCGCCTGTCCCCGAAGAGCTGCACGCGCCCAGGATGACCGCTGCGGTGAGCGCCCACCCGAGCGGCGCGCGATGGGACCAGAGCATCCGTTCCTCCTTTGTTACCACCGAACGCAACTATGATAGTCAAGAGAATGTCCTTCCTCACGAAGCTCGCGGCGTCGTCGCGCGCGCGCGACAGCATCATCTGCGTCGGCCTCGACCCCGAGCCCGATCGAATCCCGGAAACGCTCGGTTCCGGGCCGCAGGCGGCGCTGCGCTTCCTGCGTCGCATCGTGCGGGCCACCAGCGACACGGCGTGCGCCTACAAGCCCAATATCGCCTTCTTCGAGCGGTACGGACCGGCCGGCATGGACGTGCTGACGCTGCTGCTGCAGGCGATCCCTGATGACATCCCCGTGCTTCTGGATGCCAAGCGCGGGGACGCCCCGCACAGTTCGGCGGCCTACGCGCACGCGATCTTCGACCGCCTCCGCGTCGACGCGACGACGGTGGCGCCCTATCTCGGCCTCGACAGCATCGCGCCGTTCGTCGATCGCGGTTTCGCGTTCGTCGTTGCGCGCACGAGCAATCCCGGTGCGGCGGACTTCCAGGATCTGGTGGTCGACAGCCGCCCGCTGTACGAGATCGTGGCGGAGCGAACCGCGGAGCGCTTTCCCGCCGAGCGGTGCGGGTTCGTCGTGGGTGCGACGTACCCGGCGGAGGCGCGCCGCCTGAGGGCGCTCCTCCCGGATCGGCTCTTCCTCATGCCGGGCATCGGAGCGCAGGGTGGCGACGTCGAGGAGGGCCTTCGGGCGGGTCTCGACGCGACGGGAGATGGCGTGCTGCTATCGGCGTCCCGGTCGGTGCTCTACGCCTCGGCCGAGGCGGACTTCGAGTCCGCCGCGGCGCGCGCCGGCGCCGCGCTGCGCGACCTGGCGAACGCCGCGCGATCCCGCGCGCTGGTGGGCTGATGTTCGGTATCGGCACCGGCGAGCTCCTGCTCCTCCTTCTCGTTGCGCTCGTGGTCCTCGGTCCCGAGCGGATGCCGAGGCTCGCTCGCGACATCGGACGCGCGTTGGCGGAGTTCCGCAAGACGTCCGACGAGCTGCGGGAGGAATTCCTGAACGCGGACAAGCTCGCTGAGCGAATGACCCAGGCGACGGTGCCCGGCGCCTCCGCGCTCCCGGAGGCCGGGTCCGCAGACTCAGGCTCGACGGGGCCCTCGCTCGCAGAGACCAGCGCCGCCACGCCGGCAGCCCAGCAGAGTACCGAGACCAGCGCCGCCGCGCAGGGCACCCCAGCGGACCCGATGTCATCGATCGGACCAGGCGCCGTCCCGCCGGCGAAAGAGCCGACCGCGGCGCCGCCGGCTGCGGGGTCCACCCCTGCGATGCCTCTCGCGGACCCGGCACCCGCGATGCCTGCGTCCGATGCGGCTGCTGCCATCCCGGCGACCGCCGCCGAGGTGGCGCGGAGCTCGGCCCCGGCCCCCGAAGGCCCATTGGTCGAGCCTTCGCCCGAAGCGCCTTCTGGCGCCCCTGGCGAGGCGGTCACTGATCACGGCGAGACGGCGTTCGACCGCGAGGCGCGCGAGGCACGCGAGCGGCTCCAGGGTCCCGAGCATCGAGCGCGCGCCGAAGCGGAAGGCTGGGAGAAACCGACCGACGAGGCGGGCAACTCCTCGGAAAAATGGGCCTAACCTAGGCCGATGCGTCTCGCGCCGTGGATCGTCGGCCTGATCGCGTTCCTCGCTGTCTTCGTCGACATCCCGAAGCACCAGTTCTCCTTCCCGTTCGCCCCTGACTGCCCGGGGATCTGCCTGAAGCTCGGCGACAGCTCCTACTACAACGAGATAAAAACGCACCTGGGGCTCGACCTTCAGGGCGGCACCCAGCTCATCCTCCGGCTGCAGACCGAGAAGCTCGCCAACCCCGATGCCGTGCCCGTCGACACCCTCAACACCCAGGCCCAGCGGGTCATCGACCGCCGCATCAATGCCCTGGGCGTCTCGGAGCCGGTCATCCAGGCCCTGGGCCGAGACAAGGTCCTGGTCGAGCTGCCAGGAGTCGCCGACATCCAGCAGGCCAAGGAGCTCGCGACGCGGCAGGCGTTCCTCGAGTTCAAGGTGCCCGACAAGGAGAAGGCCGGACAGTTCAAATCGCTCGATCCGCAGTTGACGGGGGCGCGCCTCAAGCCGACCTTCGTCCAGTTCCAGAGCCAGTCGAACGTGCCCGTGGTGCGCTTCGAGTTCGATGAGCCCGATGCCTCCCGGTGGGTGCAGCTTTCGAAGGACTTCACGGGGCAACAGGTCCAGATCACGCTCGATGGACGGGTCGTCTCGCAGCCCCAGATCAGGGAGGTGTTCACCACCGGAAGCGGCGTCATCGAGGGAAACTTCACGCCGCAATCCGCCAAGGAGCTGAGCCTGCTGCTCAACTCGGGCGCCCTCCCCGTCCCGCTCGAGGTCATCCAGTCGACGCGCGTCGAGCCGACGCTCGGGCGAGACTCGGTGAACCGCAGCATCCTCGCGGGCGCCATCGGGCTCTTCCTGGTCGCGCTCTTCATGCTCGTGTACTACCGCCTGCCGGGCGCGATCGCCGTCCTGGCGCTTCTGTACTACACGGCGCTCACGTACGCCCTTTTCCGCCTGATCCCCGTGACGCTGACGCTCGCCGGCGTCGCAGGATTCATCCTGTCCATCGGCATGGCCGTCGACGCGAACGTCCTCACTTTCGAGCGGCTGAAGGAAGAGCTGCGGGCGGGTAAGTCGCTCCGCGCCGCGGTCGAGGAAGGGCGGCGGCGGGCCTTCCCATCGATCGCGTACTCGAATGCGGCGACCATCCTGACCGCCGGCATCCTTTTCTACTTCGGGACGGGCACGGTGAAGGGGTTCGCGCTCACGCTGGGCATCGGCGTCGCGGTCTCGTTCTTCACCGCGGTCATCGTGACGCAGATGCTCCTGCATGCGGCGATCGAGTACGCCGCGCTGCGAAAGCGCCGACTCTACGGCGTGGAGGAACGTCCGGTGGATGCCGCGCGCGACGCCGCGCGCGGCGAGCGCGCGGCGGCCAACGTCTGATGCGACGCGAGGCCGGCGCGGCGCGGCCGACGCCTGGTAGACCGCTGACGACTCTGGCGCGGCCCTTCCACGTGGCCGGTGGCTCGGTCGCCCGACGTGCGCAATTCCAACACCGCTGCGAGGATCGGCAACCCCCTCGTGCTGTTTAACGTCGTCGAGCGAAAGTGGTGGTATTTCGGGCTGTCCGCCCTGCTCATCGTGCCTGGAGTCATCTTCCTCGCGCTCGGCGGGCTGAAGCTCGGGATCGAGTTCAAGGGCGGGTCGCTCCTCGACGCCCGCTTCCAGACCGCGCCCCCCGCGACCGAGGTTCGCGACCTCTTCGCATCCCTGGGTCACCCGGAGGTGCAGGTGCAGGGCGTCGAAGGTGAACGCCTGCAGATCCGGACCGTCGAGATGCAGCCCGAGGAGCTCGCGGCGGCGCAGAAGGCGATCGAGCAGAAATACGGCGCGAACTTCAAGGGACTGGACTCCTCGGTCGTGAGTCCCTCATTCAGCGCGGAGCTCGTCCAGAACGCGGTGCGGTCCATCGCGCTCGCCTCGATCCTGATTGTGCTGCTGATCGCTTTCGCCTTCCGCAGCTTTGGCTGGAGCGCTTTCCGCTACGGGATCTCGGCGATCATCGCGCTGTTGCATGACGCCCTGCTGGTGCTCGGCGTGTTCGCGATGCTGGGGTTCTTCTTCAATATCGAGATCGACAGTCTGTTCGTGACCGCGGTGCTGACGATCATCGGCTTCTCGGTGCATGACACGATCGTGGTGTTCGATCGCATCAGGGAGAACCTGCGGCTCAACCCCGGAGAGGCGCTGAACCCGGTGATCAATTTCTCGATCATGCAGACGCTGGCGCGGTCGGTCATCACCTCGCTGACGGTGCTGCTGACGCTGCTCGCGCTCTACTTGTTCGGCGGCTTCTCGATCCGCAACTTCGCGCTCGCTCTCCTGGTCGGCATCATCTCCGGGACGTACTCGTCGATCTTCAACGCGAGCCAGATCGTGTCGCTGTGGCAGGAGATCGAGGACCGCATCCGGCGACGAGGAGCGCGCCCGGCGACCGCCTGAGCGGCTGAGAATGCGCCGGCTGGCGTTCGTCGTCCTCATCGTCGTCATCGGCCTGGCGTGGGCGCCGATCCTGCGTCCAGCGGCGCAGGCCGCGGTCATCGTGCTGGGCATCTATTCGAGCGCGCTCGGGCAGCGCGATCCGACTTCCTTGGTCACGCCCCAGCCGCGGATGAGCGAGACGCGCGAGATCTTCGCCGGCGCCGAGATGCGCGTGTCGTGGTGGCGGCCGGGCTGGGGCGACAGCCATCCCGCCGTCATGCTCGTGAACGGCGCCACCCGCGCCGGGAACGACGACCCCCAAACGCGGCGACTCGCGCAGGCGCTCGCGCGCGGCGGCTACCTCGTGATGCTGCCCGAGTTCGCCTTCCTGAAAGAGGGCCGTCTCGAACGGGAGGCTACGACCGCCGTATCTGACGCGTTCTCGGTGCTGCGGTCGCTCCCCGAAACGCGGGGCCGTCGCGCGGGCGCCTTCGGTTTCTCCGTGGGCGGCGGGATCCTGCTCGCGGCCGCGGGTACGTCGCCCTCCCTCGGCAAGGCCGACTACCTCGCGGCGCTGGGGGCCTATTACGACATGGATACCTACCTTGCGAGCGTCGTCAGCGGCGAGCAGCTGCGCGGGGGTCGGCTCGACCCCTGGCCCCAGGATCCCGAGGTCCGCGAGCGTCTGCCCGCCGCAGCCGCCGCGACCGTCGGCGATCCCTCGGGGCGGGCGCGGCTGCTCTCCGCGCTCGGTGCGTCAGGCCGCCCGTCACCGCTCTCGCCACCGGCGGGTATCGATCCCGCGGCGGCGGCGCTCTGGCGCGCGCTGTCGGCCACGGACTACTCCGACGCGCTCTCGCGGCTGGGCGCGCTGCCCCCGGACGTCCGGGACTCGTTCGACGCCCTGTCGCCGCGCGTGTCGTGGTCGCGCGTGGCCGCTCCGGTTTTCTGGCTGCACGACGCGGGAGACCGATTCGAACCGCTCAGCGAAGCCGAGGCCGCTGCGGTTGCGGTACGGCCCGGTCGCACGGAGCTCTACGTGTCGCACCTGATCTCTCACGCGTCGCCGCTCGGCGCAGCGCAGGGCGACGGCGGCGTCGCGTTCTGGGCGACCGAGCTGCGCACGCTGCTCGCCTTCGCGATGGCGGTGCTGCGCGCCGCGGGCTGATCCGACCCGGGTGACCCGCGTGCTGGTTCGGCATGTGGCGCGCTCCGTCTGCCGCAGGTTTCACGGGCGCGTGCGTCGAGCGCCAGGAAGGTCAGGGCGCCGTTTCACGCGGGCGCATTTCGGTACGAGCCATTGCCTGCGCCGGCAGACGCGCTGCGTCCCGCGGCCCGACCGGATCGCCTGAAGAGCTCATGGGGCGTACGCGGCCGCGAGCTGCCGAAGCGTCACGAAGCGCAGCGGCCCGCGGTCCCCGTCGTAGCGCAGCGGGTCGAAGGAGCGCAGGAGCGCCTCGATCGCGCCGCGCTCCACCGAATCGATGGTCCCGGGGTGACTCACGATGGTTATCGCTCGACGCGACGTCGCAGGGCTGCCGGCTGGGGCCAACATCGCGAGATCGGCGCGTACGAAAGGCTGGATCGACGCTGGCGTGTGGCCGTACGTGTTGCCGCCGGTCGTGGGAGCTTCGAGCAGCGGCAGGTCGCCACTGGCGTTGGCATCCTGCCTCGCCGGTCGGTACGGCTGTGCGTCGCTCGGCAGGGTCCATGGCCATGGAAGCCGTCCGAACACACCGGCTGGAACGGCGGTGCAGTCCGCGGTGAAGCCACTCGCGAACGCGGCGCGCAGCGTCGCCGCGTTGCCGAAGTTCCCGGGAGCGCGGAACGAGGTGGGGCGGGGGAGGCCGCGCTCAGCCATCAGCCTGGTCCCGTACGCGATGAGTGCATGCTGCTCGTCGTCCCCATAGGCGGTCATCGGGACGTCGTAACCGTCGGTCCGCCCCGCCCACGTGGGGATCGCCCGGGGCGCGACTCCCGCGGCACGGACGAAGTCGGCCCACATGTGGAGATGCAGCGCGACCTCGTCGCCCTTGCTCGCGCGGTCGAGCGTCCAGCGGCGCATCGCCTCGGCGCGTTCCGGCGCGACCGGTGGCGCGGACGTGGCGGTCCACGCGCGCGGGTTCCACATGACGACCATCGGCACCCGCAGTCCGTCGGCGATGGAGGCTGTATTGGCCATCTCCGCGTCGCCGGCGGCATCGCCCTCGAAGTCGAGCGTCCATACGACGTATTCGGGCTGTGAGACCACGAACGCCGCGCGCGCGACGGTCACGTCGGCGGCGCCGCGCGCCGACGCGATTCGCTCCAGCACCTCGATGGTCTTTTCGCCGGGCGCGATCCCGGAGAGGGGGACGGTGGCCCCCCATTCGAGCTCAGAGGCGCGCGTGAGTGGGAGGCGCTCGGCGACCCCGCGGATCCTCACCGCCGGCAGGGCTCCCGTGGGATCCCCGGCGAAGGTCACGCGGACAAAGACAGCCGGCTGAAAGAGCCCATCCGGGACCGTGTACCAGTGGCGATCGGTGCGCGCCTCGGCGGCGACCGGCTCGTTGACCGGCGAAGGCGAGGTCGACGCCGCGCTCGCCGAGGGGAAGGACAGGGATGGCGAGGGCGGGACGATGGCAGCGTCCGATCCGGCGCACGCGGCGAGGAGCAGAGCGAGCGTCGTGACGCATGCGAGATACTGGTGCCTCAAATGGCGCTCGCTCCTCAACGTCGCTGGGTCCTACCGCCACCGTCCGTCGGGGGCGCTCCGGATGGTATTCCCGCGCTCGTGGCGCGGATCCTCTGGGCCCGGGGCATCGCGGCCGCGGATATGAGCGCGTTCCTCGATGCCCGCGTGCTCGACGAGGGTCCGCCCATGCTTGACCAAGAACGCGCGGTCGAGCGGCTCCATCGTGCGCTCGCAGGTCGCGAGCGCATCGTCGTATACGGGGACTATGACGTCGACGGCATCGCCGGTTCGGCCGTGCTGGTGCGCGCTTTCCGCGCCCTTGGGGCGGAGGTCGGAGCGTACATCCCGAACCGCTACGAGGAGGGTTACGGACTGAACCTGGCGGCGATCGAGCAGCTCGCGGCGAATGGCGCGCGCGTCATCGTTTCCGTGGACTGCGGCGTGACGGCCGTCCCCGAAGCGGCCCTGGCGCGCTCGCTCGGCGTCGACCTGATCATCACGGACCACCACCACCCCCCTGCCTCGCTCCCCGACGCGTACGCGGTGCTGAACCCGCGTCGGCCGGGCGACGCGTCGGGAGACAAGGACCTCGCGGGGGCCGGTGTGGCGCTCATGCTCGCGAAGGCGCTGCTCGGTCCGGACGGGTACGCGGCGCACGAGGAGGAGCTCGCGCAGCTGGTCGCGCTCGCGACAGTCGCGGACGTGGTGCCGCTGCGGGGAGCGAACCGAGCCCTGGTGCGCTCGGGCCTCGCGGCCCTCAATCGCGCGCCGGTCACCGGCGTGCGCGCGCTCGTCGAGCGAGCAGGTCTCAAGCTCGGCGGCGTGACCGCGTCGGACATCGGGTACGGCCTGGGGCCACGCCTCAACGCGGCCGGTCGGATTTCCGACGCGCAGGACGCGCTGCAGCTGCTGCTGACGGAAGATCCGGCCGAGGCGAAGGCGCTCGCTGATCGCCTCGAGGAGCGCAACCTCGAGCGACAGCGCCTGACGAACGACGTCGTGCGCGGCGCTCGTGAGCGCGCGGCGGACCAGGACGAGCAGTGGATCACGCTCGTCGCTGACGCCGCCTGGCCGGCCGGCATCGTGGGCCTCGCGGCGTCGCGCCTGGTCGAGGACCACGGGCGCCCGGCGGTGGTCATCGCGATCGATGGGACCGAGGGGAAGGGCTCGTGCCGCTCGATCGCGGGCGTGCACATCGCGGAGGCGCTCGACGAGTGCGGGGACCTCCTTCCGAGGCACGGCGGGCACGCCATGGCCGCGGGGCTGTCGGTGGCGGTCGACCGTATCGGGGCGCTGCACGAGCGCCTCGACGGCATCGTGCGCGCGCGGCTCGGGGGCATCAGGCCAGTCCCGACGATCGCCGTCGACGCGGAAATGGCAGCCGACGGCCTCACTCCAATGCTCGCGGTCGAGCTCGCGATGCTCGAGCCGTGCGGGGCGGGGAATCCCAGGCCGCATCTCCTGTTACGTGACGTGAAGGTCTATGGGATCCGCCAGGTCGGCGTCGACAGCGATCACCTGCGGTGCAAGATCACCGTGGGCCGGTTCACCTTCGACGCGATGGCGTTCCGGCGCGGCGACCGTGCCGAGGCCGTGACGACCGAGGGGCGCGTCGACGCCGTCGTCACGATCAGCGTCGGGCGAAGTGGCTACGTCGAGCTCGAGCTCCGCGACCTCGCCACCGTCGGGACCGCCGCGCAATTCGCGGAGGCGGGCGCCGCGTGATGGCACGGCTCGCGATCGCTGATAAGGGCCGTCCATGTGTCGCTGACTGCCGTGCCGACCGCGCGGGCTCCACCTGATGGCGGCGCTCGTCCGCATCCCCGACCGGCTGCGCGCGGTCGTCCGCCATCCGCGGATCGACGCCGAGACGCTCGTCGCCGAGCTCGTCCGGCACTCGGCCGACGCGGACACCGAGCTCGTCAGGCGCGCATACGCGTACGCGGCCGAGGCACATGAGGGGCAGCGTCGCGTGAGCGGCGGGCCGTACATGGAGCACCCGGCGGCCGCGGCGCTGCTCGTCGCGGAGCTGGGCCTCGACGCGGCGACCGTCGCCGCCGCCCTGTTGCACGACGTGCCGGAGGACACGTCGCGAACGAGCGACGACCTTCGGCGGGCCTTCGGCGACGAGGTCGCACGCCTCGTCGAGGGAGTGACGAAGCTCTCTCGCTTCAGTGGCCAGACGAGCGACCAGCAGCAGGCGGAGAACATCCGCAAGATGTTCCTCGCGATGGCCGACGACCTGCGCGTCGTCGTGATCAAGCTCTGCGATCGCCTGCATAACATGCGGACGCTCGGCGCGCTTCCTTCGGTGAAGCAGCAGCGCATCGCGCGTCAGACGATGGAGATCTACGCCCCCCTCGCTCACCGGCTCGGCATCTGGCAGATCAAGTGGGAGCTCGAGGACCTCGCCTTCAAGTATCTCGAGCCTGAGAACTACCGCGACCTCGCGGAGCAGCTCGCGTCGCGCCGCAACGAGCGCGAGAAGTACATCGATTCGGCGATGAAGCTGCTCGCGAAGGAGCTCGGGCGCGCGGGCATCCGCGCCGAGCTGGCCGGGCGGGCCAAGCATCTTTGGTCCATCGCGCAGAAGATGCGGCGCAAGGGGGTGTCCTTCGGCGAGGTGTACGACCTGCTCGCCGTGCGTGTCGTCGTCGCCGACGTACCGTCGTGCTACGCCGCCCTCGGCGTCGTACACGCGTTATGGCCGCCGATACCGGGCCAGTTCGACGATTACATCGCGATGCCCAAGAACAATCTCTACCAGTCGCTCCACACCGCGGTCATCGGACCCGACGGGCAGCCGCTCGAGATCCAGCTGCGGACGCAGGAGATGCACACGCTCGCGGAGCACGGGATCGCCGCGCACTGGCGGTACAAGGAGGGCGGGAAGGGCGACCCGAAGTACGAGTCGAAGCTCGCGTGGGTGCGCCAGCTCGTGGAGTGGCAGCACGACGTCGCCGATGCGACGGAGTTCGTCGAGTCACTCAAGGTCGATGTGTTCCAGGACCAGGTCTTCGTGTTCACCCCCAAGGGCGAGGTGAAGGATCTCGCCGCGGGGTCCACGCCCATCGACTTCGCGTATCGCATCCACACCGACATCGGGCACCGCTGCATCGGCGCCAAGGTCAACGGGCGCATCGTGCCGCTCGACCACAAGCTCACCTCGGGAGACATCGTCGAGATCATCACCAGTAAGGCGGCGCGCGGGCCGTCGCGTGACTGGCTGACCATGGTTCGGACCCCTGGAGCGCGCGAGAAGATCCGTCAGTGGTTCAAGCGGCAGCAGCGCGAGGAGAATGTGTCCCACGGCAGGGAGCTCCTCGACAAGGAGATGCGCCGCATCGCGCAGCGCTCGCTGAGCGACATTGGCGACGACGACCTCCGGCGGGTCACGGAGGCGCTGAACCTGCACGACGTCGACACGCTCTTCGCGTCGCTCGGTTATGGGGCGATCACGCCGGCGCAGGTCGTCACGCGGCTCGGCATCGTCGATGACCAGGAGCTCGCGATCCCGGAGGTCGCGCCGCCACAGCCCCCGGCCGCCTCGCCCGGCGGCGTTCGCGTAAAGGGGGTGGGCGACCTACTCGTGCGTTTCGCGGTCTGCTGTAACCCCGTCCCGGGAGATCCGATCGTCGGCTACATCACGCGCGGCCGCGGGGTCACGGTGCATCGCGCCGACTGCACGAACGTGCGCGGCAGCGGCGAGCGCGAGCGGCTGGTCGAGGTCGATTGGGAGCAGCGTCTGGCGCGGACGTATCCCGTGGCGATCCGCATCGAGGGCTGGGACCGCGATGGCTTCCTCCGCGACGTCGCCGCGGTCATCAGCGAGAACCAGGTGCAGCTCGTCTCGCTCTCGGCGAACGCCAATTCCGACCGCAGCGCCACCGTGAACGCCACGCTCCAGGTCACGAGTATCGAGCAGCTCTCCCGCGTGCTCGCCAAACTCGAGAGCGTCCGCGACGTCTTCACCGTCAGCCGCGACGGCCGGTAGCGCCGCCGTGTCCGAGCCCGCCTGGCGACTGCGCTTCCGCGCGGGGCGCGTGTGGTTTCCGCTCTGGGCGCGCCAGCGGCCCGACCGGCTGATCCACCTCTCGAACGAGAGCGGGAAGCACGAAGTCCACGCGTGGGACCGGGCGCTCGGCGAGCGCCGGCAGGTGACCGACCGACCTGAGGGGACTGGCTACCGCGTGCCGAGCCGCATCGACCCCGGCGGGGACGAGATCTGGTGGTGGAATGACGCGAAGGGCGACGAGTTCGGGTCGTGGATCGCCCAGCCGTTCATGGGAGGCTCGCGCCGGGACGCCGCGCCGCTGCAGGCCTCGTACTCGGCCGGCCTCGCGCTCGGCCGCACCGTTGCGATCATCGGGCGCTCGGACGACGACGGCACGACCGTCCATGTCGTCCCGCGCGCCGACCGTCCGCTCCAGATCTACGCACACCGCGAGCACGCCGCGGTGCGCGAGCTATCCGACGACGAGACGCTCTTCGCGCTGGACCACTCCGAGCATGGCGACGCGCGCAATCGCGCAGTCCGGATCCTCGACCTGGTCGGCCACGCCGTGGCCGAGGTGTGGGACGGTCCCGGACGCGGGCTGTCGAGCGGCGAGTGGTCGCCGCTACCGGGCGATCAACGACTCATCGTCGGGCACGAGCGCCGTGGCCGACGCGAGCCCATGGTGTTCTCTCCCCTCACCGGGGAGCAGCGCGAGGTCCGCGTCGACCTGCCGGGAGAGGTCTTCGCCCGCTGGTTCCCCGACGCGTCGGCGCTCCTTCTGATCCAGGAGCATCGCGGCCGGTCCGAGATGCATCGGCTCGACCTCGCGAGCGGCGCGCTCTCGCGTCTGCCGTGCCCAGTGGGCAGTATCGACGACGCGCGCGTGCGGCCCGACGGGAAGATCTGGTTCCGACTCGCCTCCTCCGCGGAGCCGCCCTCCGTCCGAGGTGCCCGCGGGGTCGTGCTCGAGCCGCCCGGCGATCCGGCGCCGCCAGGCGTGCGCTACTCGGACGTGGACGTCGGCGGCGTGCACGTCTTCGTTGCGGCACCGGCGCGACCTGGTCCTCATCCGGCGGTCTTCCTGGTCCACGGTGGACCCGAGGCGCACGATGCCGACGAGTTCTCACCGCAGGTCCAGGCATGGGTCGACCACGGATTCGCCGTGCTGCTCGCGAATTACCGCGGCTCGAGCGGCTACGGGAAGGAGTGGCGCGATTCGCTGTGCGGGGACCCGGGATTCACGGAGCTCGCCGATCTCGCGAAGGTGCGGGACTGGTCGGTCGAGAGCGGCCTCGCCGATCCCGGCCGGTGCGTCATGAACGGCGGTTCGTGGGGCGGGTACCTCACGCTGCTCGCACTCGGGACGCAGCCGGAGCGCTGGTCGCTCGGGATCGCGGGGGTGCCGGTCGCCGACTATGTCGCCGCCTACGAGGACGAGATGGAGTCGCTGCGCAAGTATGACCGCTCGATCTTCGGGGGCACGCCGGACGACGTGCCGGAGCTGCATCGAGAGCGGTCGCCGATCACCTACGTCGAGCGGATACGCGTCCCCGTCATGATCCTCGCCGGAGCGAACGACCCGCGGTGTCCGATCCGCCAGATCGAGAACTATGTCGCGCGCCTGGAGGCGCTGGGCAAGCCGAATGAGGTCTACCGGTACGAGGCCGGACATGGCTCGCTGGTCGTTGAGGAGAAGTTGCGCCAGCTCGCGGCCGAGATCGATTTCGCCGCGCGCCATCTCGGCACGACGCCCGTCATCGGAGCGTGAGAGCGGGATCCCGCGTCATTCCCGACAGCACGGCGCGCGGGCGGCCGGCGAAGGGCGCTACGACCGCCGGCGCCGACCCGGGGGCCGTGGCGCATCTACGGTCGGCGGACCCCGTGATGCGCGCGCTCATCGACCGCATCGGCGCGCTCGATGTTGCCGCCAGGCGCCGTGGCCGCCCGGCGGACCCCTTCGGTTCGCTGCTGCGATCGGTCGTCGGCCAGCAGTTGTCGATGCTCGCGGCGCGTTCGATCTTTGCGCGCATCGTCGAGCTCGCGGGTGGCCGATCGCCGGACCCGGAGCAGCTGCTCGGATTCAATGACGCCCAGCTGCGCGCCGCCGGGCTGTCGGGCCAGAAGGTCGCCTGCGTGCGGGACCTCGCAAAGCGCGTGCTCGCTCGAGAGCTCGACCTGAGCGCGTTGCCGCGGATGAGCGACGAGGAGATCGTCGAACGGGTCACCGCGGTCAGGGGCCTCGGCCGCTGGACTGCCGAGATGTTCCTCATGTTCCACCTTGGGAGGTCCGACGTCCTGCCTGTCGGCGATCTCGGTATCCGTCGCGCCGTCGAGCGCGCGTACCAGCAGCCGGACCTCCCCTCGGCGCAGCACCTGTCGCGGATCGCCGAACCCTGGCGCCCGTACCGGACACTGGCTTGCCTTTATCTCTGGGAGTCGCTGGGGAACGTGCCGAACCCGACGCCGCCGTAGCGCGAGGCGCCGCGAAGGGATCTTGGCGGCAGGTCGGGGGGCGCTACGAGGCTGCCCCCTCCCGGCTCGTCTCTCGGGAGCATCGTGAGCCACGCTCGCACCACGAGAAGATCGGCCGCGGAATAGCCGCGGAACTCGGGGGCGACCCGTACTCGGGCTAGTTCGATCGCGTCGGCCCGGTCGCTGATCTCGGTCCGAACATCCCAACCAGCCTGCTCGATCGCCGATCGATAGTCCGAGATGCGGAGGCGGCTCTGGGGAATGAGGTCGTTATCGAAGTGTTTCCAGTGCTGACTCGGAAATCGAAGGAAGTTGATCGGGCTGATCCGCGGATCGAAATGCGAATACTGGTCACTGAGATCGACGTAGTGACTCATCGCGGCCGCAGGCGACCCCACTCGACGGCACTCGCGGAACAACTGGATGAGGGCGGGGAACGCGATGTACTCGAGGACCGCCGTCGAAAAGGTCAGGTCAACCGCGCCGTCCGGTAGTCCGGTCCGTCGTGCGTCCCCGGCCACCGTGTGAATGCCAGCGCTCGCGAGGACGTGAGCGGGATGATCGCGAGTTGCGCGCAGCTCGAGAAGCCGCTCGATCCGCTGCGGGTGCGCCGAGGGAAGCTGTCGGCTCAGTTCACCCGAGCGTCCATAGGCGTCGAAGAACGCGAGCATGCGGTCGAGGCGGTCGGGTGCGAGCAGTGGAGCGATGTCGTATGTCCAGATACTGTCGACACCGCACAAGAACATGCCCATCGCGACGACCGGATACCAGCCGGTACCGATCTCGAGCGCGGAGGCTGGCATCGGCCTCTCCGGCCGAAGGTCCGCGTAGTTCTGCAGATGCCTCCTGCAGTGCTCCAGCCGCGCCTCGAAGCCCGTGCGCTCGAGTGCAAGGGACCGCGTCGCGTAGCGCTGGAACAGCTCGTTCCAGCGGTGCGAATGCGGAAGAGCGGATATCCCGCGCTGGATAGCGGCCTTGATGAGCCAGGGGTTGGCATCCGGCCTATACGCCTAAGGCCGTCCTCGGCGGCGCCTTCGGCCTCGGTCGCCGGCGCGCACCGAGTACTAGTGCCCTGTCTCCAACGCTTCTTGACAACGCTCGACCTTGCGCAGATTCGACTTCGCGCTCGCGGTCCACACGAACGGGCGCGGGTCGGCGTTGTTCACGCGCAGGTACTGGCGGATCGCGCGGATGAGGTCGGGGACGCTGCGGAAGGTGCCCCGGCGGATGCGCTTGCGGGTGATCTCGGCGAACCAGCGCTCCACGACGTTGAGCCAGGAGGCGCCGGTCGGCGTGAAGTGCAGGTGATAGCGGGGGTGCGCGGCGAACCACTGGCGGACGCCGGGGTGGGTGTGGGTGCCGTAGTTGTCGAGGACCAGGTGGATCTCGCGCAGCTTGGGGGTCTCGCGCTCGATGCGCTCCAGGAACCCCAAGAACTCGGTGTGCCGGTGGCGCTCGGCGCAGGCGCCGATGACCGTGCCCTCGAGGATGTTGAGTGCGGCGAACAGCGTGGTCACGCCGTGGCGGGTGTAGTCGTGGGTCTGGCGCTCGGGGATCCCGGGGCGCAGCGGGAGCACCGGCCGCGTCCGGTCGAGCGCCTGGATCTGACTCTTCGCATCGACGCAGAGCACCAGCGCCTTGTCCGGGGGGCAGAGGTACAGGCCCACGATGTCGCGGGCCTTGGCCACGAAGTCGGGGTCGCGCGACAGCTTGAAGCGCTCGCTGCGGTGCGGCTGGAGGCGGTGCTCGCGCCAGATGCGGTGGACCGTCGCGGGGGAGACACCCTTGGCCTTGGCCATCGTGCGCACGCTCCAATGCGTCGCGTCGCGCGGGGTGCTGCGCAGCGTCGCCTCGACGATCGCCTGGACCTTCCGCGGGCTGATCGCGGGCGTGCGTCCCGGACGGGGCGCGTCTTTGAGCAGCCCCGCGAGCCCGGCGCTGGCGTACCGGTCGCGCCACCGCAGCACCGTCGGCCGACTCACGCCGAGCTCCTGGGCGAGGGCGTGATTGGCGCGGCCCTCGGCCGCGCCGAGGACGATGCGCGCCCGCAAAGCGATCTTCTGCGGGGTTTTGCCGCCGCGCGCGAGGGCACCGAGCATCTCGCGATCCTCGGCGCTGACCTGCAGCGCTGCGGCCGCCTCCCAGGGCACGAGTCCACTCTATGCCGTTGATTCTATGCCGTTGATCCCTCATTGTCAAGCTACTTATGAGACAGGACACTAGCGCATCGCTTCGAGGAGCGGGGTCACGTCGCGCTGGAAGAGGTCCTGTTCGACCAGCGGGCGTTCGGCGAGCGCGGGGATGCGCTGGACGAGCATGTCCTCGTACGTGGGCAGCGCGATCTGGTAGTAGACGCCGATGGGGATGGGGTCGGTCTCGTACGACTTCACCACGGCCGCCGCCTTCTTCGCGATGTTCTCCTCGTGGTCCGTCGGATCCTTCACCACGCCGTCGAAGCCTGTGTCCTCCATCTTGTACAGCCGGGACCGCTTCTCGGGCAGCCCCGCTCCGTCGTACCACTCCTTGGTATAGAGGTCGTTGTAAGTGGGGCAGGTTTGCAGCACGTCGAGCAGCGCTGAGCCGCGGTGCTCGATCGCGCGCGCGATGAGCATCGAGAGGTGCTTGGGATCGAGCGCATACCCGCGCGCGATGAACGTGTATCCCGACGCGATCGCCATGGCGATCGGATTGATCCCATCCTGGATCGACTGCTCGGGCATCGACTTCGTCTTCTTGCCCTTCGCGAGCGTGGGCGAAGCCTGCCCCTTGGTGAGTCCGTAGACGCTGTTGTTGAAGACGATGTAGGCGAAGTCCACGTTGCGGCGCCCGGAGTTCACGAAATAACCGGCGCCGATCCCGTAGCCGTCGCCGTCCCCCCCGACGGCCAGCACGGTCACTCCGCTGTTCACGAGCCTGGCGCCGGTGGCGACGGGGAGGACGCGCCCGTGCAGCGTGTGGAACCCGTAGGTCTTCAGGTAGTGCGGCGTCTTCCCGGAGCAGCCCACGCCGCTGAAGACGGCGATCCTGTCGGGGTCCAGCTTCAGCGAGGCGAATGCCATCTGGATCGACGACAGGATGCCGAAGTCACCGCAGCCGGGGCACCAATCATTCGGCAGGTCGCTCTTGAAGTCCTTCACCGTGCGCTTGACGTCAACGGACATGGGTCATCACCGCCAGGGCTTTCTCGCCCGCGAGGACGCGCCGCAGCGAGGTGACGACCTCGTCCTCGCTGAATGGCCGGCCATCGTACTTGAGGATGCGCTCGTCGATGCGCGCACCGGTGTGCTCCTGGATGAGCTGCGCGAGCTGGCCACCGTAGTTCTCTTCGATCGCGACGGTCCGCTTCGCGCGGCCGAGGATCTCGCTCACTTCCCTGGCGGGGAAGGGCCGCATGAGCCGGATCTGAAGGAAGTTGACCGACGCTCCGTCCTCCTCCAGAACGGCAAGGGCGTCGAGGATCGCTCCCTTCGTCGAGCCCCAGCCGACGACGGTGAGGTCCGCGCCCTCCGGTCCGTGGAGAGCCAGCTTGCGCGCGCTGGGAATGTACTCCGCGACGGAATCCAGCTTACCCATCCGCTTGCGCATCATCGTCGTGCGCATCTCGACGCCTTCCGTGATGTGCCCATCGGGGTCGTGCTCGTCGCTCGTCGCCCAGAACTGACCTCCCCGTAGACCTGGGCGGCTCCGAGCGGAGATCCCGTCTGGCGTGAGCGCGTACCGGAGGTACTCGTGCGTGCCGTTCTCCCCGTAGCGCTCGCCGCGATCGATCGTCCCGTCGAGTAGCTTCAGCTCGTCGATAGTCGCGAGCGACGACGCCAGCATTTTGTCCGACAGCACGATGACCGGCAGTTGGAAGCGCTCGGCCCAGTTGAAGGCCGAGAAGGTGTCCTCGAAGCACTCGTGGTGATCTCCGGGCGCGACGACGACGTGCGGGAAGTCGCCGTGCGCCGGGTGCAGGACGAACTGGAGGTCGGCCTGCTCCTGTCTCGTCGGAAGTCCGGTCGAGGGTCCACCGCGCTGATACATTACGAGCACGGGTCCCGGCGCCTCGGTGATCGCGGCGAGGCCGATACCCTCGACCATCAGCGCGAATCCGGGGCCGCTGGTCGCTGTTGACGCGCGCACGCCCATGTGCGCGGCGCCGACCGCCATGTTGATCGAGGCGATCTCGTCCTCGCACTGCACGACGAGCAGGTTGAAATCGCGCTGGTTCTGCTCGAGGAAGACGCTCTCGTCGGTGGCCGGCGAGATCGGGTAGTAGGTCTGGAACGCGCATCCGGCCCGCAGCTTGGCGATGGCGTGCACCTCGTATCCCTTGGCGAGGAGCCGTGCCTTGGGTCGCCCGTGAGGCTTGAGCGTGTACGGGAAGTCCTCGCCGAAATGCGTGCGGACGTGGTCGAAGGCGAGTTTCGCGGCTCGCACGTTCAGCTGGCCCACTTCGGCGCGCTTGCCCTTGAATCCGTCGAGGATGACCTGCGCGACCAGATCGAACGGGTAGTCGCAGAGCGCGAGCGAGGCGCCCAGCCCGACGGTGTTCTTCATGATCTCGTACCGCCGGGCCTGGTCGCCCTTGCCGACCTCGCCGAGGGCGGCCGCGATGATCTCGAGGAATGGCACGGGGTAGAAGCGGAGGTCGTCCCGGCCGCTCAGCTTGGGGTCGAACGCGATCTCGCTGTCGTACACCACGCCGCCGCCCTGGGCCACGTCCACGAGGTGGCCGTAGTGGGTCGCCCAGCGTCGATGATCGCCATCTCCGGCCAGCGTCTCTTGATCCAGCGCGACGAGGATGTCGGCACTGTCCTGGTGCGAGCGGATCGGCTCCTCGCTCACCCGGACTCGGTAGAAGGAGTGCTTTCCCATGATGTTCGAGTGGTACTCGATGTTCGCGAACACGTGGAGGCCCGCTCGGCTGCAGGCTTTCGCGAACACCTCGGCGGATGCGTTGATCCCGCTGCCCTGCGGCCCGCCGATCATCCACGAGAGTCGGTTCTTCTGCGTCACGATCGAAAACCTATGCTAGTTGAGGGCTCGAGCCCCTCAGGGCTGAGGACGGAGGACCCGAAGTGCGGAGCGCGCTCGCTGTCTACGGCCGATGCCGCCGCGCCGGACATTGAGGGAAGACCTGGTGGGCAAGGCGCTTGGACAGGTCGGCGAGCCGGGTCCCGGAACGTCCGGGCCGTCTGCGGGCACCAGACGTGAGCTCGACACGCTCGGCGAGGTCGAGGTCCCGACCGACGCGCTTTGGGGCGCGCAGACGCAGCGGGCGATCGAGAACTACCCGATCAGCGGGCTCCGCCCGTTCCCGGCCTTCGTGCGCGCGACGGTCCTGGTGAAGAAGGCCGCCGCCCTGGCGAATGGCGCGGCGGGCCGTTTGGACGCAGAGAAGCGCGACGCCATCGTGGCCGCGGCCGACGAGGTCCTCGCAGGGCATCATGCGGACCAGTTCGTGGTCGATGTGTTCCAGGCCGGTGCCGGCGTGTCGCACCACATGAACACCAATGAGGTCCTCGCCAACCGCGCGAACGAGCTCCTCGGCGGTGGTCGTGGGACCTACGACCACGTGCACCCGAACGACCATGTGAATATGGCGCAGTCGACGAACGACGTCACTCCCACCGCGATGCGGCTCGCGATGCTCGAGCTCACGACCCCGCTGTGCGACGAGCTCGAGCGGCTCGCGACGGTCTTCACGGAAAAGGCGCGCGAGTACGCCGTGTGCGTCAAGCCCGGTCGCACGCATCTCCAGGACGCGGTCCCGATCACGTTCGGACAGGAGTTCGGCGGGTGGGCGACGCGGCTCCGGGACGCCGCTTCCCGCATCCGCGGCGGGCGGGGGGAGCTGCGGGTGCTCGGCATCGGCGGGACCGCAGCTGGCACCGGACTGAACGCCGACGCCGACTTCAGTGGCCGGGTGTGCGGCACGCTGTCGGACCTGCTCGGCGAACCAATGGTGCCTGCTGCCGACCTCTTCGCGGCCATGCAGTCGATGGCGCCCTTCGTCGGCATCTCGAGTGGTATGCGGGCGGCGGCGATCGAGCTTTCCAGCATCGCGAACGACATCAGGCTGCTCGTGTCGGGGCCGCGCACCGGCTTCGGCGAGCTCGTCCTCCCACCGGTGCAGCCCGGGTCGTCGATCATGCCCGGGAAGGTGAACCCTGCGATGGCGGAGATGCTGGACCAGGTGTGCTTCCAGGTCATCGGCAACGACACCGCGGTCATGCTCGCGGCGCAGGCGGGACAGCTCGAGCTGAACGTCATGATGCCGGAGATCAACTTTGCACTGTGCTTCTCCGCGACCATACTCACCAGCGCGCTGCGCGCGTTCAGGACGAAGTGCGCCGAAGGGATGCGCGTCGATAGGGAACGTGCGAACGAGCTCATCGACGCCAGTCCCGCCCTTCTCGTGACCGCGCTCTCGCCGCACGTCGGCTACGTGAGGGCAGCGTCGTTGGCGAAGCGGGCGCTCGCGGAGCGGCGCAGCCTGCTCGAGGTCGCGCTCGACGAGCACGTCCTGCCGGAGGAGGAGCTCCGTCGCGTGCTCGATCCGCTGTCGATGACGCGCGGCGGGGTGCAGGGATGAGCCAGGCGGCTCCGCGCGCTCTCGCTCTGTTCGCTCATCCCGACGACGAGACGTTCGGCATCGGCGGAACGCTCGCGCGCGCGGTCGGGGCCGGATGGACCGTGACCGCCGTGTCCGCGACGCGCGGAGAGGTCGGCGAGATCGCTGATCCGGCGCTGGCGACACCAGAGACGCTCGGGGAGCGTCGGGAGACCGAGCTGCGTGCCGCGTGTGGCGAGCTCGGGATCACGGACGTGCGCTTCCTCGGCTATCGCGATTCCGGGATGGCTGGGACTCCGGAGAACGCTGATCCCCGGGCGTACGCGAACGCGGATCCCGACGAGGTGACCGGCCGGCTTGTCGAGGTGATCCGCGAGGTCGATCCCGACGCTGTGTTCACCTTCGACGAGCGCGGAGGATATGGTCATCCCGATCACATGGCGATACACCGGCACGCCGTCGCGGCCTTCGGGCGAGCGGCTTCGCCGAGCTCACGTCTATGGTTCAGCGCGATCCCGCGAAGTGTGCTGCGCCAGTGGGCCGAGGAGATGCGCCGCAACAACATCGAAGGGCTGATGACCTCGCTCGATGCGGAGGCCGGCGTCCCCGACGAGGAGATCACGGCGGCCTCCGACGTCACGCCCTGGATCGACGCCAAGCGACGAGCGATCGCGGCGCACGCGACCCAGCTGCCCGACTGGATGCGCGCTCTCCCGGACGAGCGGCGCGCCGAAATGTTCGCCCGCGAATACTTCATCCTCGGCGCCGGCAAGGAGGCCAGGGACCCGCTCGCACTTTCGTGATCTCGCATCGCGAGCGCGGGTGAGGGCGCGACCCCAGCGGCGGATCCGCCGGCCTCGTGGCCACGGGACGGGCGGGGAAAGAGTAGCGCTCTACGCGGGCGCCGATCCCGCGGCCCTGCGACGTAGCCTGGCGTTCGCTACGGTCACGACTATCCGGCGGGTCAGCCCATCCATCGCGCAGTAGCCCGCGCCGATGCCGGTCGGCGGGTTCCCTGCCGGCAGCCACAGCCCGGGCAGCAACGGGGACCATCGCCAGATTCCGAGCGAGGTGCCGTAGAACTCGAGGGCCATCGTGAGCACGAAACTCACGGCATAAAGGAGCGGATAGCGGCCGCGGATCATGAAGCGCATGAAGATCGCCCACGTCACGAAGCCC
Source organism: Candidatus Limnocylindria bacterium (assembly GCA_038211425.1). Taxonomy (GTDB): domain Bacteria; phylum Chloroflexota; class Limnocylindria; order P2-11E; family P2-11E; genus JALYKU01. The sequence continues at coordinate 43,750 of JBBQVQ010000020.1, forward strand.
AGCAGGTCCGGAAGTGGCGGGATCGCGAGACCCCGGAGCATCCAGACGGTGCCGCCGGCGGTGACGGCCCAGGTGATGACGCGCGCATGTCGCGCGAGCCACGGCAGTGAGGCCGTGCGCAGGGCAACGAGGTAGAAAAGGCCGTGTCCGGCGGGCACGTAGAGAGGCAGGTTGCCGAGGCGGTACGTGTATGCCCCCCAGACGATCGAGCCGAGGCACTCGAGGGCCGTCGCCACGCACACCAGGACGGCCACCTGAAACCGCACGGGCGGCGACTCGCCCCCCCAAAGGGCGATCCCGAGGAAGGCCCATGTCGCGATACCGAGAAGCGCCTGCTGGGCCGGTGAGGTACGGGTGTCCACGCGCAGACCAACGATCCAGAAAAGGCAGAACAACCCGAGCAGCCCGAGGGTGTGCCGGTGGATCGACAGGCGCTGAGCGGCTGACACCGGCGCGCCACTGTATCCGACGGACAGCGGTCGGACATGACGGTGCATACTTGCCCGGCTTGCAGGCGGGAGTAGCCTCGCTGCTATGAGCGTCACCCAGGAACGACGAAGCGCGGTCCGGTCGCTCGACGTTCGCGCTCGGGGCATCGCGCCCTCGGCCGTCGAGGGATGGCTGGTCGGGGGGGCGAAAGCGCTCGCGCTGATGTTGGGGGTGACCGCCGGGGTCGGGCTTCTTGGAGGTGCGATGCTATCGAATGTGCCGATGATCCTCCTGAGCTGGTCTCTCTTGTCGGTGGCGGCTACGACCCTCTTCGCGCTGTCGCGGCTGGGTCAGCGCC
>JBBQVQ010000021.1:0-44112 GCA_038211425.1 Candidatus Limnocylindria bacterium
GTGGAGCGCCAGACCGATCGGAACGACCGGCGCAGATATTCCGTGGTCTTGACCGCCCACGGGCGGCGGCTGTTGCGTAGCAGCCAGGAGATCGCGATCGCGCTCGACCTTGATCTGATGCGCGACCTCGGACCAGCGCAGCGTACGGCCTTCGTTGCGAATCTCCGCGCTGTCATGGCGGGCACCGGCGTGGTCCGCTCTTGACCGGCGGAGCGGGAAAGCGAAAACTCTTCGTTCGGCTCGCCCGGGGCACCTACATCTTCAAAGGCGCTCGGCCCAGATCGGATTGGTGAGCGCGAGCAGTTGAGCGGCCGGATCGACGACCTGAGCGCGAACGTAACGGGCGGCGCGCGGGATGGCCACCCGGCCGTCCCAACGATCGCTGTCGATGGATTTGGCCGCGACGCAACCGATGTCGGACAGGAGCAGGAGCGCGGCGCCGCGAGCGCCGACGGCTTCGATCCGCACGTGACCGTCGTCTGCGTCGAGGTACAGCTCGGGACCGCGCGGGGAGGTTGAGACGAAGGCGCGTCCGTCGCGGAGCGCGCCGATGATCGCTCCCGCGTCGTCCCGCTCGCCGGTCTCGGCCCAGGTCGTCGGACTGCCCGGCACCGGCGAGTGGCGCTGGTCGGTATCGGGGCCCTTCAGCAGGTGCGTGTCGCTCCCGCCCAGCGCCACCAGCCGCTCGCCGGCCAGCAGGCGCGACTCCCAGAACGCGAGCGCGATCGCGTTGAGCCGCAGCCACGGCCCGTTCCAGACCTCCACTGCCGCATAGCCGGTGATCTCCGGGTGCTCCCAGGCCGGGCCGAAGGGCTTCGGATGGTTCACGCTCACCAGCGCGCCCGCCGCGGCCGCCGCCCGGATCGTCGCCTCGACCGCCGGGGCGGTCGGATCGCGGAAGTCCCACCACCGGTCGGTCCCCCACGCGTTCCAGTGACCCCCGTAGGTCGTGACCTCGACACCCGGAACGACCGTGATGCCGCTCACCTCGGCCTCGGCGCGCGCGTACTCGGCGTGGTGGGCGACGTTGTTGTGGTCGGTCACGCCGAGGAACTCGAGACCCGCAGCGCGAGCGGCCCGCAGCATCTCCGCCGGCCGCGAATCGCCGTCCGAGTACACGGTATGACAGTGAAGGTCGCCGCGGCGCCACCCCGGGCGCACCGGCGGCGGCGGGCCGACGGCGCTCACGTGCGCGATCTCATCCTCCGGTGCGGGCGGCGCCAGCCCCCGATCGAACCAGATCTCCACTGTGTACTCGCAGCCGCGCGGTCCGACCTTGTACGGCCCCAGCAGGACGTGCCACGTGCCGCTGCCGATGGCACCGGCGCGGTACGGCGGGGTCGCCCAGACGGAGTCGATCGTGAACTCGTCCTTGTGGCTGCCGCTCCAGCCGCGGAAACCGTCGCCGCCTGGTGCGGCGCCCTCCTGGTCGAACACCCCGATGTCGAGGGTGTTGCCGCCAGTGATGAGTGGGTCGGAGTCGATGCGGTGGCTGTACCCGTAGCGCAAGTGCAGCTGGGACACGCCGGCGGGGACCTCGAACGGGACGTGCGCGTAGCGCCTCTCGTGATCGCGGTCGAATCGCCCGCGCAGGATCACGCTCGGCGCGCCGAGATCGAGGCTCCGTGTAAGGGCGCCCTCCCGGCTCAGTTGAGCGCATCTCCGGAGCCCGTGTCGAAGACCCGAACTCCCCCCGGATCAGCGTGGAGGTACACGCGGGAGCCCGGCTCCGGCCGTATCTCCGGCCCGGTCCGGACCTTGATCAGCGCGGACGCCAGCTTCACGTTGACGATGACCTCGCTCCCGAGAGGCTCCGAGACGAGCACCTCCGCCGGATGCCCCTGGGGAACGGGCTCGTTCGAGATCTCGATCGCCTCCGGGCGCAGGCCGACGGTCACTTTCGCGTGCCCGTCGAGGTCGGCGCGCGGCGACCGCATCCGCCAGCCCCCGTCAACGATGAGGTCGCGGCCGTCGCGTTCCGCCTGGAGGATGTTCATCGGAGGACTGCCTATGAACTGCGCGACGAACAGGTTCGTGGGCCGCTGATACACCTCGTCCGGTGACCCGAGCTGCTGGAGCTCGCCGCCGTCGAGCACCGCGATGCGGTCGGCGAGCGTCATAGCCTCCGCCTGGTCGTGCGTGACGAAGATCGTCGTGACGTCGAGTTGCTGCTGCAGCGCCTTCAGCTCCGTCCGCGTGTGCGTGCGCAGCTTCGCGTCGAGGTTCGAGAGTGGCTCGTCCATGAGAAAGACGCGCGGCTCGCGCACGATCGCCCGCGCGAGCGCGACGCGCTGCTGCTCACCGCCCGACAGCTGCCCCGGCTTGCGCGGGAGCAGATGGCCGATCTTCAGCAGGTCGGCCGCGCGCTCGACCCGCTGCTGCTGCTCGGCGGGGCTCAAGCCACGCACTTTCAGCGGGTAGCGGATGTTGTCGCGTACGGACATGTGCGGGTAGAGCGCGTAGCTCTGGAACACCAACGCGACGTCCCGATCCTTCGGCTCGAGCGCGACGACGCTGCGTCCGTCAACGCGGATGTCGCCGCTGTCGGGATACTCGAGGCCGGCGAGCATGCGCAGCGCGGTGGTCTTTCCGCATCCGCTCGGGCCGAGGAGCACGAGGAGCTCGCCGTCGCCAATGTCGAGCGATAATCCGCGGACGGCGGGCGCGTTCTGCGCGGTGAACTGCTTCCAGACGTCGTCGTACTCGACCTTCGCCATCGCTAGCCGCCGGTCTCGCCGTAGGCCCAGCCCGAGAGGTCTGGCACGCCCAGGCCCTGCTGCGCCATCGCGGTCATGGCCTGCTGGCGGTGCTCCGTCGCGTGGTTGATCGCCTGCGTCATCACGATGCCTGCCCGGACGGTCGTGTCCTGCCCGCGGTACGGGGCCGTGATGGTCCAGTCCGCGTCGGCCTCCACGGCGATCGCCACGAGCGCCTCGCCACTCCCGCGAGCGCGCGCGCTCAGCTCGGCAAAGCCCGGAAAGCCGTCGCTCTCGCGCAGAGGCCTATCCGGACGCTTCCCCGCCAGCGTGGAAACGTACCGCTCCTCGGCGGCGCAGAGGTGCACGAGCGTGTCGCGCAGCCGGCCGTACGTGCCAGCCGTGCTCGCGTCGAGCTGCGTGTCGCTGAGTCCGGCGCACGCCTCGAGCAGACGCAGGTTGGCCCATACGTTGTGGCGATAAAGGCCGACGAGGATCCGCCCCTCCGTCATCAGAGCCCTCGCGTGCTGCTCATGAGCCCGCGGACCATGAGCCGGCGTGTGGCGAAGAACACGATCATGACCGGCAGGAGATACAGGACACCCATCGCGGCGACGAGCCCGTACTGGACCTCGGTGTACCCGCCCGCCGTCCGGAACGTTTCGTAGAAGGCGAGCGGCACCGTCTTCATGCTCTGCTGGTCGATGAGGATGAGGGCCATCAGGACCTCGGCCCACGCCGAGAGGAACGACAGGCCGGCCGCGACCCCGATGCCGGGCCGCGCCACGGGAAGGACGATCTCGAAGAGCGCGCGCATCTTCGAACGTCCGTCGAGCCAAGAGGCCTCCTCGAGGGTGCGGGGCACCGAGTCGAAGAACCCCTTCATCAGCCAGATCAGGAACGGCAGCTCGATCGCGGCGTGGATGAGAATGAGCCCGAGGTACGAGTTGCGCAGCCCGAGCTGCCGGGCCAGCCCATAGATCGGGACCATCGTGGCCGAAAGCGGCATCGTCTGGAGCAGCAGGATCGCGTAGGTGATCCAGGTCTTGTGCTTGACATCGAGACGCGACAGCGAATAGCCCGCCAGCGAGACGCTGAAGACGACGAGGAACATGGTCGAGATGGCGACGAAGGCGCTGTTCAGCAGCGGGATCGCGAAGTTGTACTTCCCGAAGATCTGCGCGAAGTTGTCGAGGGTCGGTTGGCTGGGGAAGCGGATGTAGGCCTGCGCGTCGCGGTCGAAGGCCGCAGTGAACAGCCACAGGAACGGTGCCAGGAAAAAGGCCGATGCGACCAGGAACGCGAGGTGCATGAGGACCCACTCGAGCGCGGATCCGCGCGGTGCGCGACGGATGGCGCGGGGGACGACGACCTGGGCCTGGGCTTCGGCACCGACGCTCATGCGCGTGCCCGCGACCAGTGTAGGTACACGACCGCGAAAGCGAAGTTCAGCAGGAGCATCACGACCGCGATCGTCGAGCCGTAGCCGATGGCGAACGACTGGAACGCCTCGTGGTACGCGTACAGAGCGATCGTTTCGGTCCGGATGCCGGGTCCACCGTTGGTCAGCGTCTGCACCAGGATGAACGTGCCGAAGGTGGCCATCGTGATCGACAGGAGGGTCAACGCGGCGATCGGCTTGAGGCTGGGCAGAGTGTGATCCCAGAAGCGGCGCCATGCGTTCGCGCCATCGACCCGCGCCGCCTCATAGATGTCGGACGGGATCGTCTTCAGCGCACCGAGGAAGATGAGCATGGTGAAGGCGGTACCGCGCCAGGTGTTGGCGATGATCAGCGACCCCATCGCGTAGTCGCCCAGCCAGTTCACCGCCGGCAGGCCAAGGGACCTGAGCCCCACGTTGAGCGAGCCGTAGAAGAAGTCGTACATGCCGACCCACATGAACCCCGCGATGACCGTGGGATTCACCCACGCCAGGAGGATCGCGGCGTACGCGAATGTCGCGAATCGGTAGGCCCGGCGCTCGGAGTGGTCAACGAGCAGAGCCAGGCCGAGACCCAGCACGAATTGTCCGATGATCGCCGAGCCGACGACGAAGATGACGGAGTTCAGGATCACTGTCAGGAAATCGGGATCGCTGAAGAGCCGTTGGTAGTTCGCGATCCCGACGAACCGCGGACGCGCCGCGTCGATACCCACCAGCGCCGCGTTGGTGAAGCTCGAGTAGGCGGCCCAGAGGGTGGGGCCGACGAAGAAGAGCGCGAGCAGCGCGGCGGCAGGCGTGAGTCCCGCGAGGTACGCGGAGTTGCGCTGCATTCCGCCCATGCGACGTGGCGCCGGGGCGGGGGTCGCTCGCCGCGCCCCCGCTCCGGCCGCTATCACGACTGGGTGACGACCTTGTCGGCGCCGAGGGCCTGCTTGAGGTCGTCCGTGTAGCGCTTCGCCGCGTCGGCCGGGCTCGCCTCGCCGCTGGCGGCGCGCGAGGTCGCCTTCTGGATCGCGCCGATGACCTTTCCGAATTCCGCGTCCACCGGGGTGAACCGCGCTTTCTTGAGCGACTCGGTCGAATCGACCAGGTACTTCTCGGCCTTGAACTCCGTCACGTCCGCCGAGTCGGTGCGCGCGACGGGATGGGGATCCGCGACGTTCAGCTTCGCGACGGTGTCCTTGTTGTTCCAGGCTTTGATGAATTCCCAGGCAGCGTCCTTGTTCTTGCTCTTCGCGGTGATGTACCAGCAGGTCCCCGGGCCGCCGATGGTGAATGACGGACCGCCGCTTTCAGTCGGGTGCAGCATGTAGGCGACGTTCTTCTCGGTCCCCGCCTTGTCCTTCGTCGCCCAGCCGCCGTAGACCCAGCCCCCTTCGAACAACAGCGCGAGCTGGCCGTTGCCCTCCTTCTCGCGCATCGCCGTCCAGGGCTTGGTTGTCGTCAGGATCTCCTTCGGCGACAGCTCCGTGCTGTATGCCTTCGCGTAGTACGCGAGCGCCTTGCGCACCGCGGGGCTCTCGCCGATCCACTTGCCGGACTTGTCCTGCAGATCGCCGCCGTATGCCCACAGGAGAGGGATGAACGCGTGGTTCGCAGTACCGGTGTCGCCGGCAGGGCCGGCGTAGAGCGCGTACGGCAGGACGCCACTGACCTTGCTCTTCACGGCCTGCGCGGCGGTGAGGATGTCATCGACCTTCGTCGGCTGCCAGTTCTGGCCAAGCCCGGCCTTGTCGAGGACGTCCCGCCGGGCGTAGAGCCAGCGCGTGTCGAGGCCGTAGGAGATCGCCCAGACCTTGCCCTGGTACGTCGTCCCGTTCTTCACCGCGTCGGGGTAGTTCTTCCAGTCCTCCCACTGCTTGGTGTAGTCGTCGAGCGGAGCGATGTATCCGGCGTCGGCGAGCTCGCCAATGCGGTCGCCCCCCACGTGGATGACGTCGGGCACGTCGCCGGCGCTCAGCGCGAGCAGCAGCTTCGTGTAGTAGTCGCCGCTGGCGACCTTCTGGAGATCGTGCTTCACCTCCAGGTTCGGGTACTTCGCCTTGAGGTCGTCGATCGCCTTCTGCACGTAGGGCGGTTTCAGCCCGAGCTCGTCCGGGTAGCTCACGGTGATCGTGCCGGAGACGCTTCCCTGGGTCGTCGCGCTGCCCCCGCCGGGCGCCGTGCTCCCCGGCGCGCACGCGACGACGATGCCGGTCGCCGCGGCCACCTTGAGGAAGGTTCGACGCGTGTAGCGGAAGCCGCCTGCCTGGTCCATCAGATCCTCCTCGCGACCTGCCCTCGCCGCGCGGGGCAGCGTCGCCGTCGCCGCGAAATCATACGCACCGATCCGCCCGATAATCCCGACCGTGGCCGCAGACACCCGCAGGGTCGCCGCCGACGCGCGGCGGGTGCTCGCGGCGAACCGCCGGCGCGGCATCTCCGAATGGGACGGCAAACGGTACGACTTCGTCTGCCCGGCGGGATCGACGTATCCGTTCCAGTGGTCCTGGGACAGCGCCTTCCACGCGATCGCGCTGCTCCACGTGGATCCCGCGCTCGCCGAGCAGGAGGTGCGTTGCCTGCTTCAGGGTGCGCGCCCCGACGGTTTCATCCCGCACATGCTCCTGTGGGAGAAGGGCGCGCACGAGGCCGCCCTGCGCGAGTACTCGATCACGCTCGCGGCTCCGTACCACACCGCCACGATCCAGCCTCCGGTGCTCGCGCGCGCGGTCTCGCGGATCTTCGACGCCACTGGCGACGTCGCCTTCGTGCGCGAGGTCCTGCCGCCGCTCCTTCGCTTCTTCCGCTGGCTGAAGGCGTACCGCGATCCCGACGACGACACGCTGATCGCGATCCTGCAGCCCGACGAGTCCGGGCTCGACGCGAGCCCGAAGTACGACGCGCTCATGAGCATCTCGTACGACCCTCCGGCCGACACGCTTCCGGGGCTTCGCCGCTCGATGCAGCGCCTGTTCGAGGCCTACGCACCGCTGCGGGCAGACCCCGGGCGCCTCGCGGCCCTCGACGTCTTCACCTGGGAGGACGTCATGGTGAACGCGATCTACGCCGACGGTCTCGGCTGCCTGGCCCGGCTCTGCACCGCCGCGGGCCTGCCGGCCGCCGAGGCCGCCGAGTTCGAGGCGCGGGGACACCGCGTGTCGCGGGCACTGGTGGAGAAATGCTGGGACGAACGCGCCGGCGCGTTCTGGGACCTCGCCGGGTGGGCCGAGGAGCCCGCGAGGGTGCTGACCTTCACGTCGCTGTTCCCACTGATCCTCGACGATCTGGATCGCGGCGTCGCGCGCCGGCTGGTCGAAGAGCACCTGCTCAACGAGCGCGAATTCTGGCTGCCGTTCCCGATCCCGAGCGTCGCGGCGAGCGAGCCGAGCTTCGACCCCGGATGGCGCACCGCGACCACGTGGCGCGGTCCGACCTGGATCAACGTGAACTGGTACCTGTATTTCGGCCTGCGCACGCACGGCTTCGGCGACATCGCGAGCGAGCTCGCGCGGCGCACCCTCGCCATGGTCGAGCGCTCCGGCATACGCGAGTTCTACGACCCGCTCACCGGCGAAGGGCAGGGCGCCCTGGACTTCGGCTGGAGCTGCCTCGTGCTCGACCTCATCGCCGCCGAGGGGCTTGCCGTGTAGCGCGCTCGGCCGCGTTCTTCGGATCCGCGGCGCCGTGGCCGATGTTCAGCAAGCGGTCCCCCGATCGACGCGGCCCGCACGGCGAGGGCTTCGGCGGCATCCGCGGCATATCGAAGTAGCCGCGCGGCCCTTCGGTCACACTCCGGGTGCGTGAGCGGGCCGATCGCGCTGGCCTTCTTCGCGCTGGGCGTGATCACCCGGCTGCCCTTCGCGACGCAGGATCTCTGGGCCCACGACTCCGTGCTCTACGCCCGGGCCATCGAGCACTTCGATCCCGGCTCGCACCGCCCGCAGGCCCCAGGCTACCTCTACTACGTGCTGCTGCTCCGCGCCGTCGCCTCGCTGACGGGCGATGCGAACCGCGCGATGGTGCTGGTGAGCGCGGTGGCGGGCGGTGTCGCGGTCGCGCTGCTCTATCTTCTCGCCGCGCGCGTCTACGACGAGCGCACCGCTCGGCTCGCGGCACTGTTCCTGCTGACCGCCGTCCCCTTCTGGGCGTACGGCGCCGTCGCATATCCGTACACCCTGCTGGCCGCGCTCACCATCGCCTGTGCACTGCTGTTCTGGCGCGCGGTGGCGGGTGCCGACGCCACCGCGCGGGGATGGCGGCTGCTGGTCGCTTCGGCGGCCTGGGGGCTCGCCATAGGCTTCCGCGCCGATCTCGCGATCTTCCTCATCCCGTTGTGGCTGCTCGCCGCGGTCCGCGTGCCCCTCGTGCTGTCAGCCGCCTGCGCGGGCGCGGTGATCGGGCTCACCGCGGTGTGGTTCGCGGCCACGGCCGCGGCCAGCGGCGGCGCCGAGGCGTTCCTCGATGCGCTTCGCGCTCAAGCGGCGTTCGTCGATCTAAGCCACAGCGTCGCGTCGAACGGTCTCGAGGGTCTGCGACGCAACGCCTACGACCTGGCCCGCTATCTCGGGCGCGCGCTCTACGGCCTGGCGCCGCTCGTGGCCGCGGCCGCGCTCTGGCCGCCGGCGCGCCGGCTGGAGGGGAGAGATCCTCGCCGCGCGCTGTTCGTCGCTTCGTGGGCCCTCGCTCCGGTGCCGGTCTACCTGCTCGTTCACGTGGGCGAGTACGGGTACGTCTTCAGCATGCTCCCGGCGCTCTGCCTGGCGGCGGCGCGAGGGGCGCAGGCTCTGGCGCGATCCTCTCGCCGGCCATCCACGCTCCCCGCGCTCGCCGCCGCCGCCGTCGCGGCGCACGCGACGCTTTTCCTCCTCAGCACCACGCCCCTTTCGGCGCAGGACCTGGCGCGGCGCGATCACGGGCTGAGCGACAAGGTGGCCTACGTGCGTGGCACCTTCGATCCCTCGGAGACCCTCGTCGTCACCGCCTATGACGCGTTGCTCGTGGAGCACTATCTGCGGGGCAGTTATCCGACGCTGGCCTACGACCCCGCCGCCACGCCGGACCTCGAGCGCTCGCTGGCGTGCCCGAGTCCGTCACCCTGCTCGCCGCAGGTCACGGTGGTCGCGTGGGATGACCTGATGCGGACGACCGGCGACCAGTGGCGGGCCATCCCATTGGCTCACGGCGCGCCGCTGCGCATGGCGCGCGTCGGGCGCGATGCGTCGCTGCGCGTCCGCGAGGGACTCGTCCTGCAGATCGTCCGCTGATCCGGCCGCTCGTGCGGGTCTCCGCGGGATCGCGTGCCGTCCCTTCATCGGGACCGTTCGCGCTCGACGGCCGGCGACGGTCCGCCCCCGTGCGAACGACCAGTCGCGGGCTCACCCGCCGGTGCATTCAGTCCGTCGCGACCGACCTTCCGGCGAGCAGCGCGTCGATCTCCGCCGGCGTGGGCATCGCGGTCGCGCACGAGAGGCGCGATGCGACGATCGCTCCCGCGGCGTTCGCGCGGCGCACGGCCTCATCCGCACCGTGACCCGCGAGGAGCGCCGCGCCGAAGGCGGCCGCGAAGGCGTCGCCCGCACCGAGCCCGTTCACCACCGCGACATGGAGGCCCGGCACCTCGCGCATGCCGCTGCCGTCGATCACCGCGGCGCCCTCGGGCCCGCGTTTCACGATGACGAGCGCCGGACCGCGCGCCAGCGCGTCGGCCGGCGCGATCCCCGCCGCGGCGAACTCGACGGCGCCGCCGATCACGGTGTCGGCGCGCGGGAGCGCGTCGGCGATCGCCGCCGCGTAGGCCCCGGCGTTCGGCCACAGCTGGGGGCGCCAGTCGAGGTCGAGGATCGTCGCCTGGCCCGGCGACGGTCGGGCCGGGCCGGCCGCCGCGCGGGGCCCGGGCTGCGAGTCCGGCGACGCTCGCCGCCGATCCAGCGCGTCGAGGGTCGCCGCGCGGCTCGGCTCGCGCGCGAGGCCGGTGCCCGACACGTAGCACAGCGGCGCCGAGTCGAGGTCCGGAGGTAGGTCGGCGGCGCGGAGCTCCCAGTCGGGGCACGTTGGTTCGCGATAGAAGGTCACCGGGAAATGGGCGGGCGGCCACGCCTCGCAGAACGCGAGCGCGGTGCGGAGCGTCGGGTGCGTGCCCAGAGAAGTGATATCAACACCCTCCTCCGCGAGGAAGCGGCGGACGAATCGTCCGTGTCCGTCGTCACCCACGGCGGAGACGATCGCGACGCGGACTCCGAGCCGCGCGAGGCCAGTGGCGACGTTGCCCGCGAATCCACCGACGAAGCGCTCGAACGTGCGCACCTCCTCGAGCGGAGTGCGCAGCTGCAGCGGATACAGATCGGCGCCGACCCGACCGATGACGAAGGCTTCGTGGCCTTCGCCGCGCCGAATACGCGGCGCTCCCCGATCGTCCGGCGCGGCACCGCCGGAGCGGCCCCCTGCCCGCACCGCTCCGCCAACGGCACGTCGGGTCAGAGCTGCTCCTCGGCGACGCCCTCGCGATAACGGGCACGCTGCTCGGCGTGCCATTCCGGCACAGGCACGTCCCACCATCCCGTCTTGATGAGCCCCGCTTCGGGAAGATCCCGCGCGACGGTGATCTCAAGCAGGGAAGGACCGCCGCTCGCGAGCGCGCGCGCGGCCGCCGGCCCGATCGCTGCCGGGTCCGCGATGCGCTCGCCCGGGATACCGAACGCTCTGGCGAACTCGTCGTAGCGGGGCGAGTACACATCACCGTCCTTCTTCAGAAAGTCGGTGATCTCGGCATGCCCGAAGTGGGCGAGCTGTCCGCCCTTGATCGAGATCCAACCGCTGTTGTTGAGGACGACGAACAGGACCGGGAGCTCGCGCATGGCGGCGACCGCGATCTCCTGCATCGTCTGGAGGAAGTCCCCGTCGCCGGCCACGGCGACGACCTGACGATCCGGCCGGGCGAGCTTCGCGCCGATCGCCGCGGGCACCGTGAAGCCCATCGAGCTGTATCCGCCGCTGGTGAGGTGCGTCCGCGGCGCGTAGACGGGCCAGTCCTGGCGCACGATCGCCTGGGGCAGCCCGGCGCCAGTGACGACGATCGCGTCGCGCGCGGCGGCCCGCCGCAGCTCCCATACCGCCCGCTGTTGTGTCATCGCGCCGCCTGTATCGGCGCGCGCCGCCTGCTGACGCGCCGCCCAGTGCTCCTTCCGCTGCCGCCCCTCGTCAAGGTACGCCTGCCGATCCGGACCGGGTCTGCGCTCTCCGAGCGCCTCCGCGAGGTCCGCCAGCCCGGCCTTTGCGTCGGCGACCAGCGGGATCTCGACGGGATAGTTCTTCCCGATCTCGCCCCGATCGATGTCCAGCTGTATGAGCCGCGTCTCGGGTATGGAGAACGTCACGCCGCGTCGATACGACGACGCGGACCAGTCCGTGAAGCGGCAGCCGACCGCGAGGAGCACATCCGCGCTCGCCGCGAGCGCGTTGCCGCTGGTGCTCGCGGTGTCACCGATCGGCCCCGCGAAGAGCTCGTGATCCTCCGCGATCGCGCCCTTGCCCATCCACGTCGTCACGACGAACGCGCCGCAGCGCTCGGCGAGCGAGACGAGCTCGCTGCCGGCCTCCGACGTGATCGCGCCGCCTCCCACCACGATGACGGGACGCTTCGCACGCGCGAGCAGTTCGGCGGCGCGCGTGACGAGACCGGCATCGGGCCGGACCCGGCCTGCCGCCTCCCGCTGTGCCGGCAGTGGAACGGTCACGTCGGCGCTCTCCGCTTGGACGTCCATCGGCACGTCGATGTGCACCGGCCCGGGCCGCCCGGTGACCATCTCGTTGAACGCGCGCTGCATGACCTGCGGCATGTCGGCCGCTCGGCTTGGCTGCCACCAGCGCTTGGTGACGCCTTCCATGACCCGCGGGAAGTCAGCGTCGTGCCTGCGCTCCAGCTCCTGCAGGACGCCGCGCCCGCGCATGTGCGTGTGGACGCTGCCGGTCACGAGCAGCACCGCGGTGCTGTCCACGTACGCCGTGGCCATCCCCATCACGGTGTTCGCGGCGCCCGGCCCGATCGACGTGAACGCCATGAGCGGACGGCCCGACGCGCGGTAATAGCCGTCCGCGAGGTGGACCGCGCCCTGCTCGTGCATCGCCTGCACGAGCTCGATCTGTGGGTGGTGATCGGCGATGGCGTCGACGAGCAGCCACGATCCGTGGCCCGGGATGCCGACCGCGTACGAGACGCCCTGCGCGACCAGGTACTCCGCGATGATCCTCGCGCCCGTAAGCGAGCGGCGCGTCATCGGGGGGCGCCGAGCGCCGCGCGTAGGTACGCGAGGCTCGCGCGCGCGTTGCTCATTGGATCGCACGCCGAAGCGGTGCCCGCGCCGAGTCGCACGTCCTGCTCCACCACCAGCCATCCGCTGTAGCCGGCGTCCCGCAGCGCGCCGATGACCCCGGGGACGTCGACGTCGCCGGAACCGACGGGTGGGAAGATGCCCGCGGACACCGCGGCGGGGAGGTCGCTCTCCTCGGCGCGGGCGCGCGACAGGACGTCGGTGCGCACGTCCTTCACGTGCACGTGCCGTATCCGGGAGGCGTGCGTTCGGGCGATGGCCGCGGCGTCCCCGCCCCCGTACGTGACGTGGCCGGTGTCGAGGCAGAGCGCGACGAGATCCGGATCGGTGAGCGCGAGGAGCCGCTCGAGCTCCCCCGGGGTCTCGACGAAGGTCGCCACGTGCGGATGAAAAGCCGTCGCGACCCCCACGCGCGCCGCCGCGCTCGCGATCTCGTTCGCGCCGTCGGCAAAGCGCGCCCACTCGTCGTCGTCGAGTCCGGCGCTTCCGTCCCGCGGCACGCGGCCGGCGAGGCGGTCGCGCCGGGCGTCACCCGTGGCGGCGAGGACGAGAGTGGGAGCGCCGAGGTCGCGCAGCAGTTCGGCCGTTCGCAGCCCGTGCGCACGCTCCTGCGGCGCGCGCGCGGCGTCGTGCAGCGCGAGCGGGCAGAACGCGCCGATCAGCTCGAGGCGGCGCGTCTCAAGCTCGCGCCGAAGGCGAGCCGGATGGGTCGGCAGATAGCCCCACGGTCCGAGCTCCGTGCCCGCATAGCCGAGCTCGCTCATCTCGTCGAGGACGCGGCCATACGGCAGCTCGGTCCCCCAGCCGGATGAGCCGGCGACGCCCCAGGTGATCGGTGCGGTGCCGATCCTCAACCCGCTCACACCACCTCTCCGCGCGCCCACTTCTGGCGGATCCACGCGTGGTCGGGATCGTCCGCGTTCGCCATCGTGCGCCGGTCGCCGGCGAGGATATTGAGGTAGTACCCCTCGTAGCCCGGAGCCTGGGCAACGGGGCCGTGATAGCCGCGCGGAATGAGCATCAGGTCGCCGTGACGGACCGCGGCGGCGGCGTCGATCCCGCCATCCGGTGTGTACAGGCGTTGGAGCGCGAAGCCTCGCGGATCGCTCTGCTGGTGGTAATAGACTTCCTCGAGGGCCGCTTCCCGCGGGCCCGCTTCGGTGTCGTGCTTGTGGGGCGGGTAGCTCGACCAGTTCCCGGCGGGCGTGTAGACCTCGACCGCGAGCAGGCGCTGGGCGCCGAACTCGGGCGGCACGATGTGGCGGATCGTCCTCGTGGACGCCCCCGCGCCCCGCGTCTCCTCCGCGTAGCCTCCTGGCTCGACAAGTCGTGGCGTGCCGGGACGGTCGGCAGGCGCAAGGCCGAGCGCGATGTCGGCCGTGGAGAGCGCGACCAACTCGAACTCACTTCCGAGCGGTAGGTAGAGAGCATGCGTATCGCCTGAGAAGACGTCCGCCCGACGGCCGACGCTCGGCCAGCGGCCCACGTCCGATGTGACCGCGATCCGTCCACCCAGGAGGACGAGGAGCCCTTCACTGCCCGCCAGCCGCCCATTCCACCGCCGACCCTCCGGCAGACGGCGCTTCTCGAACCCGATATAGCGCCAACCGGCCTGCTCCGGCGTGACCGCGAGGTCGCCGCTCGGACCCGCGCGTATGACCAGGTCGCGATGCTCCCGCACGCCGTGCATTATCGGAGCGCCACGCCGCTCCCGCTGTGGCACCTGGGAGGCGCCGGTTGGGTCATTGACGGACACTCGCTCCGTTGATTACCCTCCGAGCAATGGCCGGTCCGACATTTGTTTCGCGACGCGACAGCGCCTTCCGCGCGTTCCCCCCTGCCTCCGCCCAGACCGCGGTCGTGATCCCGTTCTTCGGCGACCTCACCGTTTGGGTGCGGAAGGCTGAGGACGTTGGCTGGCAGTTCCCGGCGAGCCGGCGCCGTAGCGGTGAAACGATCGTCGAGGTCGCTCGGCGCGAGCTGTGGTGCTCCACCCGACTGGTCGCCGACAAGCTCGAGCTTCTCGGGGCGGTCCGCGAGGAGGCGCCGACCCCTTCCACGTCATACGTCTACATGTGCGATATCCACCGGCTCCCGTGGGGCTACGAGGTACCCGAGGCCGACGACGGCGTGAGCGAGCTCGCGGTCTTCGGCCGGCTCCCCGGGCAGGTCGCCTCCCCGTGGAGCGAGGTGCTCCTCGAGACGGCACAGCACGCGAGGCGCTCGGGACTGCGCTAGCCGTTCGCTCGAGCCGGCGGTCCAGGCGCGCTCTTCCGGTCGGCAACAGCTCGAATACCGGACTTATGGGCGAAAGGCGATCGCGAGCAGCCGCGCGAGCGCCGGACCGGACAGCCCGTCAGCCAGGAAGTCGTCTCCGACGCGCACTTCGAAGTGCAGATGCGGGCCGCCCTCGGGATAACCGGAGCTGCCGACGGCGCCGACCTGGGTCCCGGCGGCGACGTGTGCTCCCGGGGCGAGCGGCGCGACCGCCGACAGGTGCGCGTACCGCGTCACGATGCCGGCGCCATGGTCGATCCAGACTTGCCGCCCGCGAATGAGGTCCAGCGTCCGGGACGGTGTGTATCCGAGGCGCGTCGCCATGACGATCGCCGCTTCACGCGTCGGGGCGTCCCAGTCGACGAACTGGGTGTCGACGCGCACGATCGTCCCCGCGGCCGCCGCGAGTACCGGCGTGCCGTGCGGGGCGGGAAAGTCGATGCCCTCGTGGACCCCGGCGCGGTACCCACGAGGCGAGTTGGGCAAGAGCTCCTCGGCGTCCGGGACGCTCGACCCGGCCAGCGGTACGAGCAGGCCGTGGACCGAACGGACATGCGTCGGAGCGCGATCCTCATCCGCCAGCCGCCCGGCTGCTGCTGCCGCGTCGTAGCGGCCGGTCATGCCGGGTATCGGTGTCGCTCGCGGCGTCGCGATGGGCACCTCGTCGGGCGCGAGTGCCGTCGTGCCCGACGCCATGCTGGCGATCGCCGCCAGCGCCAGGCCTCCCATGACGGACACGAGCAGGCGCATGTAAACTGAACGCTAGCGCGCGCTGTTTCACACCGCCTTTAATGACCGGCCCCGAGAGGCCGGAAAGGAATGCGAATGAGCACGCTGCTCGGGGCGGACGACGTCCGACGGGCGATGAGCCGGATCGCGCACGAGATCGTCGAGCGCGACCGCGACCTCTCGTTCATCACGCTCGTCGGGATCCGCGCTCGGGGCGACGTTCTCGCCGCCCGGCTGCAGGGTCTCATCCGGGGCAACGAGGACCGGGAGCTTCCGCTCGGCGCGCTCGACATCACGCTGTACCGCGACGACCTGACCCGCGTCGGATACGCGCCGATCGTCCGCCGCTCCGAGCTCGGGTTTTCCATCGATGACCGCGTCGTCGTGCTCGTCGACGACGTCCTCTTCACCGGACGCACCATCCGCGCGGCGATGGACGCGCTGGTCGATTACGGACGTCCTCGCGCCATCCGCCTCGCGGTCCTTGTCGACCGCGGACATCGCGAGCTGCCGATACGAGCGGACTTCGTCGGCAAGAACATCCCGACCGGTGCGTCCGACGACGTGCGCGTGCACCTGCAGGAGGTGGACGGCGAGGACGCCGTGCTGCTCGTGCACGCCGCGGTGCCGGCATGACGGCGGTCTGGCGCCGCCGGCACGTCCTCGCGACGGACGACTGGTCGCGCGACGAGATCGAGCTGGTGCTCGACCAGACCGACGCGATGCTCGAGGTCCTTTCTCGCCCGATCCGTCGAGCGCCGGCGCTGCGCGGCAAGACCGTGATCCTCTTCTTCGCGGAAGCCTCGACGCGCACCCGGGTCTCGTTCGAGCTGGCGGCGAAGGCGCTCTCGGCGGACGTCGTGAACGTCAGCTCCTCCGGCTCGTCGGTCGAAAAGGGCGAGTCGCTGCTCGACACGGTGCGGACTCTCGGGGCCCTCGGCGGCGACATCGTGGTGATGCGGCACGCCGCGTCGGGGGCGCCGTACTTCGTGGCCCGGCGCTGCTCCGCCGCGGTCATCAACGCGGGCGACGGCTGGCACGCGCACCCGACACAGGGTCTCCTCGACGCGTACACGCTTCGAGCCGCGCTGGGCGACCTCGCCGGCAAGCGGGTGGTCATCGTCGGCGACGTCCTTCATAGTCGCGTCGCCCGGTCGGACATCGACACGCTCGTCCCCCTCGGCGCCCGGATCACGCTGTCCGGACCCCCGACACTGATGCCCTCGGCATGGCGTTGCGGAATGTCGGCCCGTGGGACCGTCTATGAGCCGGATCTCGACCGAGCGCTCGACGGCGCCGACGCGGTCATCACTTTGCGACTCCAGCGGGAGCGCCAGGAGGCCGGCCTGCTCCCATCGCTTCGCGAGTACGCGCGCACCTGGGGTGTGACCCAGGCGCGCGTCGCGCGCATGCGCCTCGGTGCACCGGTGCTGCACCCGGGGCCGATGAACGAGGGCGTGGAGATCGACCCCGCAGTGGCCCACGGTTCACGCTCGCTCATCGAGCGGCAGGTGACCAACGGCGTCGCGGTCCGGATGGCGCTGCTGTACCTGCTTTCGGGCGGGCATCCGGCCGAGGTCGCCGCGTGATCATCCAGGGCGCGCGGCGCATCGATCCGGCGGGCGGCATTGCCGAGACGGCCGGCGTTCGTGTCGGCGCGGGCAGCGAGCGCATCGACGGGACGCGACTCCTCATCGTGCCCGGATTCATCGACCTGCACGCGCATCTTCGCGAACCCGGCTTCGAGGACTCCGAGACGATTGCGACCGGCGCGCACGCCGCCCTGCGAGGTGGGTTCACGACCGTGTGCGCGATGCCGAACACCGAGCCGCCGGTCGATTCGCCGGGCCTGGTCGCCCAGCTCGTGGCGCGAGGTTCCGCCGCGCGAGGTGCGCGCGTGCTCTCTATCGCCGCGATCACCCGCGGGCGGCGAGGCCGCGAGCTGGCCGACCTGGTGGAGCTGGCCGCGGCCGGCGCGGTCGCCTTCTCGGACGACGGCGCAGCCGTCGACGATGCGCGGCTGTTCCGCAGCGCTCTCGAGTACGCACACGTCGCCCGCCGGCCCGTGAGCGAGCACGCGCAGGACAGCGCGCTGTCGGGACGTGGAGTCATGCACGAGGGCGAGGTGTCGGCGCGCCTCGGGCTGCCGGGGATGCCGGCCGCTTCCGAAGAGATGGCGGTCGCGCGCGACCTGGCTCTCGCAAGGGAGACCGGCGGCCGGCTGCACCTCGCGCACCTCTCGACCGCCGCGGCGATCGATCTCGTGCGGCGGGCGAAGGCCGAGGGGGTGCGC
The DNA here is from genome assembly GCA_038211425.1 of Candidatus Limnocylindria bacterium. Lineage (GTDB taxonomy): Bacteria > Chloroflexota > Limnocylindria > P2-11E > P2-11E > JALYKU01. The sequence goes on from JBBQVQ010000021.1 coordinate 17,749, forward strand.
GTGACGGCCGAGGTGACCCCGCACCATCTCGCGCTCACGGACTCCTGGGTCGCTGGAGACCGCGCCTTCGCGTGGGAGCGTCAGCGCCCGGGTCTCCGGGACGACACCGCCCGGACCGCGACGGGCGCGGGAGGCATGCCCGCTGGCACCGGCGCGCAGGGCGAGCCCTACGACAGCGCGACGAAGGTCAATCCGCCGCTGCGCACCGACGCTGACGTGCGCGCGTGCTGGGCCGGACTCGCAGACGGGACCGTCGACGCCGTCGCGACGGACCACGCGCCGCACGCATCGGTACGCAAGGACGTCGAATTTCAGGAAGCGGCGTTCGGCATCTCCGGGATCGAGACCGCCCTCTCCCTGCTTCTCGGGGGCGTCGCCGCCGGATGGGGCGATCTCGACAGGATCGTCGCGGCGCTCACGGTCGGGCCCGCTCGCGTCCTCGGGCGCGCGCTCGCTAGCGATGATCTCGTGGTGATCGACCCGGCGCTCGAGTGGAAGGTGACGTCCGACGAATTGGTTTCGCGCGGCAAGAACACGCCGCTCATCGGGCGAACGCTTCGCGGACGCGTCGTCGCGGCGGCCGTCGGCGGCGAGCTCCGGTACGACGCACTGAGCGCGCGGGGACAGCGTGGCCAGGCGACCGCCGGCGCTCGCTGAGCGCGGCGCGCCCGACGCGCGGCAGATGCATCTTTATGCGTGCGAACCGTATAGTTATGCACCAATGAGCAGGGCTGGGGTGTTGGGGCTCGAGGACGGCTCGATCTGGTGGGGTGAGGCCTTCGGCGACGCCGCGAGCGCCGCGGGCGAGGTCGTCTTCAACACCGCCATGACCGGCTACCAGGAGATCTCGTCGGACGCCTCGTACAACGGCCAGGTGGTGGTGCTCACCTACCCGCTCATAGGCAACTACGGCACGTTCGAGCGGGCCGCGGAGTCGCGCCGGCCCTGGGTCGAGGCGCTCGTGGTGCGCGAGATCGACCGCACCTGCCGGGAGGGGACGACCGATCTCGACGTCTACCTGCGCCGTCACGGCGTCCCCGGGCTCAGCGGCATCGATACGCGCGCGCTAGTGCGCCGGCTGCGATCCGCCGGCACGCTGCGCGGTGCCATCGTCCAGGTACCGTCGCACCTCGCGATGGATCCCGACGTCGCGCGCCACGTGGTCGCGAAGGCGCGGACGTCGCCAGCACTCGCGAGCCGCCCACTCGTGCTGGAGGCCACCGGGATCGAGCGAGAGCTCGGGCGGGGTCCGAAGGTCGCGCTGCTCGATACCGGCGTGAAGGAGAACCAGGTCCGCTGCCTCGTGCAGCGTGGCGCCACCGTGAAAGCCTTCCCGGCGACCGCGAGCGCCCGCGACGTCCTCTCCTGGTCGCCCGATGGCGTCGTGCTGACGAACGGACCCGGCGATCCTGCCGCCATCGAGCAGATCGCGATGAACGTCAGGATCCTGCTGAACGCCGCGCTGCAGCGCGGGAGCGGACGGCCCCTGCCGATACTTGGGATCTGCCTCGGCCATCAACTTGTCGCGCGCGCGATCGGCGCCACCACCTCGCGACTCCGCTTCGGCCACCATGGGGGCAATCACCCGGTGCAGGACACCCGCACGGGCCGCGTCGCCATCACGAGCCAGAACCACGAATTCCAGGTCGATGAGTCCTCTGTCGACCCGCGAAGCGGCTTCCACATCAGCTCGCGCAACCTGAACGACGGATCAGTCGAAGGGCTGGCGCACCGGACGCTGCCGATCCGCACCTACCAGTACCACCCGGAAGGTGCGCCGGGACCGCGCGACAACGAGCCGGTGTTCTCCGCGTTCCTCGACGACGTCCGCGAGGCGGTCGGTCGCCGGTGAAGGTGCTCATCATCGGGTCGGGGCCGATCCTCATCGGCCAGGCCGCCGAGTTCGATTACGCGGGGACGCAGGCCTGTCGCGCGCTCCGCGAAGAGGGCATCGAGACGGTGCTGGTGAATTCGAATCCCGCCACGATCATGACCGACCCCGGCGTCGCGGACACCACCTACATCGAGCCCCTGACCGCCCCGGTGATCGAGCGCATCATTGCGGCGGAGCGGCCGGATGGGCTGCTCGCGACCCTCGGAGGCCAGACGGGTCTCAACCTCGCGGTAGAACTCGCGGAGGCCGGCGTCCTCGAGCGCCACGGCGTGCGCGTCCTGGGGACGCCGCTCGCCGCCATCCGGCAGGCCGAGGACCGTGAGGCGTTCAAGCAGCTGCTTCTCGACATCGGCGAGCCCGTGCCCGATTCGGTGACCGCGCGAAGCGTGGACGAGGCTCTCGCCTTCGCCGTCGGCACGGGATACCCGCTCGTCGTCCGGCCCGCGTACACGCTTGGTGGCACCGGCGGGGGGTTTGCCGCGACCGGGGCCGAGCTGCGCGAGCGCGTTTCCCGGGGGATCGCCGCGTCGCCCATCGGCCAGGTGCTCGTCGAGCGCTCGCTGCTCGGATGGAAGGAGATCGAGTACGAGGTGATGCGTGACGCGGCCGATACGTGCATCACCGTCTGCAACATGGAGAACATCGACCCGATGGGCGTGCACACCGGCGACTCGATCGTCGTCGCGCCGTCTCAGACGCTCACCGACAAGGAATACCAGGTGCTCCGGTCGTCGGCGCTGCGCATCATCCGCGCGCTCCGCATCGAGGGCGGGTGCAATGTTCAGTTCGCGGTGGACCCCGACCACGCGCCCTCGAACGATCCCGAGGCGTCGATGCCTTACTTCGTGATCGAAGTGAACCCGCGCGTCTCGCGGTCGTCGGCGCTGGCCTCCAAGGTCACCGGGTATCCCATTGCGCGCGTCGCGGCCAAGATCGCGATCGGCAAACAGCTCCACCAGATCCCAAACGCGGTCACGAAGCGCACCACGGCCGCGTTCGAGCCCGCGCTGGACTACGTCGTCGTCAAGATCCCCCGATGGCCATTCGATAAGTTCAGTGGGGCGGATCGCACGCTCGGGACGCAGATGAAGGCGACCGGCGAGGTCATGGCGATCGACCGCACATTCGAGGGGGCGCTGCTGAAGGCCCTTCGCTCTCTCGAGATCAAGGGCCAGGGCCTCCTCTGGGAGCATCCCGACTGGGTCGAGGTCAACGATCCCGCCGACTTCATCGCGCGCGTGGTCGCCGGACCGGCCACGGACGACCGGCTCTGGCGGCTGCTTGGCGCGCTGCGGCGTGGGGTGCCGGTCATCGACATCCACGCGGCGACCGGGGTCGATGCCTGGTTCCTGCGCAAGATGTCCCGGGTCGTGCGATTCGCCGAGGACGAGCTCCAGGGGAGGACGCCGACCCCCGCGCTCCTGCGCCGCGCGAAGCGCATGGGCTTCTCGGACGTGGACGTCGCGACGCTGATGGGGATCCTTCCCGCCGAGGTGCGCCGGCTTCGAGCGCAGTGGGGGATCCAGCCGGTGTACAAGATGGTCGACACGTGCGCGGCGGAGTTCGAGGCCATCACACCGTACTTCTACTCGACGTACGAGCAGGAAAACGAGGCGCTCCCGCTCGCAGGACCGAAGGCGCTGATCTTGGGGTCGGGTCCCATCCGCATAGGCCAGGGGATCGAGTTCGACTGCTGCTGCGTACAGGGCGCCGACGCGCTGCGCGCACGGGGCGTCGCGCCGATCATGGTCAACAGCAATCCCGAGACGGTGTCGACGGACTTCGACGCCTCGGCGCGCCTGTACTTCGACCCGCTCGACGAGGAGTCGATCGCGTCGATAACGGCGAACGAAGCGGAAGCGGAGGCTTTACCGATCCCAGTTTTGGTGCAGTTCGGGGGACAGACCGCGCTGAACCTCGCCGACCGCATCGACGGGATCGGCGGTCGCATCGTCGGGACGTCGGCCGACGCGATCGGCCTCGCCGAGGACCGGCGCCGCTTCCACGATTTCGCCGACGCGCTCGGGATCCCGCAACCCCCGGGGGGGACCGCGGAATCGTTGGCGGAGGCCTCCGAGATCGCGGATGCCGTGGGCTATCCCGTCCTGGTCCGCCCGTCGTACGTCCTTGGCGGACGGGGCATGGAGATCGCGTACGGCCGCGACGATCTCGAGCGGTACTTCCACCACGCGCTGGACGCCGGGACGGGCCGGGTGCTCGTCGACAAGTACCTGCGCGGCCGGGAGGTCGAGATCGACGCCGTGAGCGATGGCACGGACACGCTGGTCGCCGGGATCATGGAGCACATCGAGCGCGCCGGCGTGCATTCGGGCGACTCGTATGCGGTGTATCCGGCGCAGAGCGTCCTGCCGGCCGAGTGCGCGGAGATCGTCGCGCTCACCCGCCGCATCGCGGAAGCGCTGCCGGTCAAGGGCCTGCTGAACGTCCAGTTCATCATCGACGACCAGCGCGTGTGGGTGCTCGAGGTCAACCCTCGCGCGAGCCGCACCGTGCCGTTCCTCACCAAGGTCACGGGCGTGCCGCTCGTGGACCTCGCGGTGGCGGTCTCGCTGGGAAGGACCCTCGCCCACGAGGGCTACGCGCGACCGGATGGCATCTGGCCGGCGAGCGGCGATCTCGTCGCGCTCAAAGCGCCGGTCTTCTCGATGGCGAAGCTGCTCGACGTCGACACGTATCTCGGCCCGGAGATGAAGAGCACCGGCGAGGTCATGGGGATAGATCGCGCCTTCGCCCCCGCCCTGTGGAAGTCGCTGCTCGCGTCAGGTCTCGCGCCCGCGGCGAACGGCAGCGTGATCGTCACCGTTGCCGACAAGGACAAGTCCGAGGCGATCCCGATCATCGAAGGCTTCCATTGGCTCGGTTACGAGCTTGTGGCCACGGCCGGCACGGCGACGCTGGTGCGTTCGCTCGGTCTCCCCGTGACCGAGGTCAGCAAGATCGGCGAGGGCGACGGCACGATCCTGTCGGTGATCCGCTCGGGGCGCTGCGCCGCGGTGGTGAACACGCCGACGCACGGTAAGACCGTCGACCGCGACGGCTTCCTCATCAGACGCGCCGCCGTCGAAGCCCGCGTCCCGTGCCTCACCTCGCTCGACACCGCGCTCGCCGTCGTGACCGGCCTGCGCGCGAGCTCCAGCTCCTACGCCGTGGCGCCTCTCGCCGAGTACCGCGCTCCTGCCGCCCTTGCCGTCGAGTAGCGCAGCCGCGCCTGCTCTACCTGGCGCGTTCGTCACGTCCGCGGCGCCGCTCGGCCACACGTACCCGTACACCGTCCTGCCCCCGAGCCTGGCGCAAATGCGGAGCGCAGCGGCGTGATCCTGGAGACCGGGCGCGTGCAGACCGCGTCCGCGATCGGCGAGCTCGGAGTGCTGGTCTCTCTCCGCTCGCCGGGCATCGCGGCGCGTGCTCATCCTGGGCAGTTCGTGCACGTACGCCCCGGGCGCTCCTTCGACCCGCTGCTGCGGCGTCCGTATTCCTTCTGCCGCATCGACCGCCGCTCGGGCGAGATCGAGATCATCGTGAAGCCGCTCGGTCCCGGCGGCGAGTGGATCGCGTCCCGCCGGCCGGGAGAAGATCTCGACCTTCTCGGGCCGCTGGGGACGGCGTTCGTCGTTCACCGCGCCGCGCGCAACCTGCTCCTCGTGGCCGGTGGAACGGGGATCGCGCCGATGCGCGTGATCGCGGAGCAGGAGTCCGCGCGGCGCAACGTCACGCTGCTCATGGGTGGGCGCTCGATCGGGTACCTGTGGCCGTCGTCGCGCCTGCCCGCTGCGGTCGAGTACGTGACCACGACCGACGACGGCTCGTTCGGGACACCCGGACGCATCACGGACGCGATCGCGCCGCTCCTCGCCTGGTCCGATCAGCTCTTGGCATGCGGACCCTGGCCCATGTTGGCCGCGCTGCGCCGGCTCCGTGACGACGCCGAGCGCGCCTCCGCGCTCTTCGCCGGCCGCGCCGCGCTGCTCGACGCGCAGATCGCGGTGGAGCAGCACATGGGCTGCGCGATGGGCGTCTGCCGCGCGTGCGTCATCGTGACCGCCCACGGCAACGCCCGCGTCTGCCGCGAGGGGCCCGTCCTCGCGCTCGGCGACGTCGCTTTCGAGCAGGGCGAGCCCGCGACGGTCGGGGCGGCGTAGCCTTGCCGTGGCGGCGGGTGGGGCGAAGGATCGAGCGGCCGATCAACGTGAGCCGGTCGACGGAGGAGTCGCTCGAGGAGGCGGCGGAGGGCGAGGCGGAGGAGGACCTCGTCGACCTCGCGGATCTCGACGGCGCCACGATCGCCGAAGCCGCGACCGGCGAGCCGGAGAGGCCAGAGGGCTCGTCAGATCTCGCGGACAAGCTTCGCGATGCCGTCGCCCGACTGGATCTGAGCGATGCACCGGCGACGGTGCCAAGCCGGGGTGCCCGCCCGCGGCCGCCCGACCCGGGCGGGAGACCCACCCAGGAGACGGCGACAGCGCATTCCGAGTCAGGTGTCGATCTGTCGGTGGAGGCCGCGCGCGGCCTGATCCTGAAGAACCCGGTACTCACGGCGTCGGGCACCTTCGGCCAGGGCATCGAGTACGCCGAGCTGATCGACGTCGCGCGCCTCGGCGCGATCGTGAACAAGGGCACCACGCCGAACGCCCGCCCCGGCAATGCGCAGTACCGCATCGCCGAGACGCCGTCGGGCATCCTCAACTCGATCGGGCTCGAGAATCCCGGCGCGGCGGGCCTCGCGAAAAAGTACGCCAGGGCGTGGGCCGCGCTCGGCGTGCCCGTGATCGTGAACGTCGCGGGATACAGCGTCGACGACTACGTCGCCGTCGTGCGGGAGCTGGACGGAACGCCGTCGGTCGTCGCGTTCGAGCTGAACGTCTCGTGTCCGAATGTGAAGGGCGGGATGCTGTTCGGCTCCGATCCAGGGCTCGCGGCCGACGTGACGCGCGCGGTGAAGGCCGAGACCGACCTGCCGGTGATCGTGAAGCTGACGCCGAACGCGCCGGACGTCGTCGGCGTCGCGCGCGCGGTCGAGGAGGCGGGCGCCGATGCGGTCACCGCGATCAACACCGTGCTCGGCATGCGCATCGACACGCGCAGGCGGCGCCCGATGCTCGGCACCGGCAGCGGCGGCCTTTCGGGTCCGGCCATCAGGCCGATCGCCGTCCACATCACCTACCAGGTCGCGCAGGCCGTCAGCATCCCCGTCATCGGTGCCGGCGGCGTGACCAGCGCCGCCGACGCGCTCGAATTCATGATGGCTGGTGCATCCGCCGTGCAGGTCGGCACTGCGACCTTCGCGGACCCGCGCGCGCCGATCGACGTCGTCCAGGGGCTCGCCGCGTTCGTGCGGGCGGAGGGACTCGGTTCGATCCGCGAGATCATCGGGGCGGCACTGCCACGGTGAAGTCGGGTCCACCTGGCCCCGCCACCCCGCTCGAGTCGTCTACCATCGATCGATGCGCACGCTCAATGGACGCCGCCTGGTCGAGGTCGATGTCGGTTAAGTCCACCGGCTAGCGGCCCAACATGCCCGCGTCGTCGTGGACGTGGGCGCAGGCGACGGCTCCGCCTCGGTCCGGACGGCGAGGAGCGACCCGAGCACGTTGGCGATCGCGCTCGACGCGAGCACCGATGCGCTCGTCCGCGGTTCACGCGTGGCGCTTCGCCGCCACCTGACGAACACGCTCTTCGTCGTTTCGGCGATCGAGGCGCTGCCTTGACCTTGATGCCATCGCCGACCTGGTGACCGTCAACTTCCCCTGGGGCTCGCTGCTGCGAGGGATCGCCTTTGGCGAGGAAGAGGTCATCGGTCCGCTTGCCCGACTGGCAAAGCCGTGCGCTTCGATCAGGATCCTGCTGTCGGTCGAACCCCGCGATCTGATCGCCGGTGTCCCGGCGATCGACCCCCCATTCCTCGCCGGCAAGGCAGCGCGCTACCGCGGGGCCGGTCTCACGATCTCCGCGTGCCGCCGCGCCTACGAGGCAGATCTGCGGGCGTCGGATTCATCCTGGGCGAAGCGCCTCACGACCGGCCGATCGCGAGCAGTCATGGCGCTGACCCTTCGCGCCACCCAGGCGCGCGCCGCCCCTTGACTGCGCCCAGCGCCAAGACCATTCGTATCCTCGACCAGTTCGACGACATCGTGAAGGGCACGACGATCGATCTCAGCAAGACATACACGACGGAGTTCGCCATCAACGCGAAATGGCCGGTGCCGCCGTGGAGATGGGACAGCCCCATCTCCGCACGACGCGGGCTCCCGGGCTCGTTCCACCACCCGGGGTGCCGCGCCCGTCGCTGAAGACGTCTCAAATGCACGGCTCTCGCGGTCGTGCCGCCTGGGCAGAGTCGGCGGTGGTCAAGCTCTCGCCGCTCGACATGGTCAGCGCGCGGCCGGTCTGCGAGCATCCGGGAAGTGGGCCACCAACTCGGGCGGATCGATCGAGACGACGCTGAACTCTCCTCCCGCGTCGGTGCCGGAGAGTGAGCAAGAATCGGCTCGAAGGGTTCAGCGACGGCGTGCTGGCCGTCATCATCACGATCATGGTGCTCGAGCTGAAGGTGCCGCTCGGAGGTGACCTCCGCGCGCTCCTCCCCTTGGCGCCCGTGTTCGTCAGCTACGTGCTGAGCTTCGTATTCGTCGGCATCTACTGGAACAACCACCACCATCTGATGCACGCCGCCGACCGCGTGAGCGGCGGCGTCCTCTGGGCGAACCTCCATGTGCTGTTCTGGCTCGCGCTCGTACCGTTCGTCACCGCATGGATGGGCGAGAATGCCTTCGCCCCGCTCCCGGTCGCCCTCTACGGCTTCATCCAGTTCATGTCCGGCTTCGCGTTCTTCATTCTGGTGCGTGCACTCATCTCGACGCACGGACGCGACTCCAAACTCGCGAAGGCCATCGGCCGTGATGTCAAGGGCAAGGCCTCCGTCCTCATCTACGCGGTCGCGGTGCCGCTGTCCTTCATCAGCTCACCACTGGCGTTCGGGGTGTACATCGCCATCGCGGCGATGTGGCTGGTGCCCGACCGACGCATCGAGCGCGCCCTCGGGGAGTAGCGCGTATGTTGGAGGCGGTCCCCTCCTGCGCGCCGTTCCGCAGTTCGCGGAAGTGCCGTCGGCGCCGAAGCCATGCCGCGGAGGATGAGCAGGGCCGCTTGTCGTCGAAGCCTCGAGCGACAGGTTGATGGGACTGTCCGGGCGGCGGCCATTGGTCATCGAACCCTGCGGATAACTGGCCGCATACAGGATCGTGGTGGGAGGCGGCAAGTAGTCCCTCCCCGAACAATGTTCGGCTAAAGCTCGAACTGCTGGACGAACGCGGTGTCCATAGGGGCTGGTCCACCTCCACAGCCGCACCAGGTCGTGAGGACCGGCGACGCTGCCCCGGACGTCCCCGGCCGATACGCTGGACTCGTGCCCGATCGCATCCCCCCGGGTCCTGGTCAGGAATCGGTGTGGGACTATCCGCGCCCGCCGCGCGTCGAGGACTCGGGCAGGCGCGTGCGCGTCGTTGTAGGGGGCGCGACCGTCGTCGACACGCGGCGCTCCAAGCGGGTGCTCGAAACGAGCAGTCCGCCCGTGTACTACGTTCCGATGAGCGGCGTGGACATGGCGTATCTCCGGCCGGCCACAGGAACGACGTTCTGCGAGTGGAAGGGGACGGCGGCGTATTTCGACGTCGTCGTGGGTGAACGAGCCTCGCGCCGCGCCGCTTGGGCGTACCCCGAGCCATCCCCCGGATACGAGGCGCTTCGCGGCCACGTCGCGTTCTACCCCGGTCGCGTCGACGCCTGCTACGTGGACGACGAACGCGTTCGTCCGCAGCCCGGCCAGTACTACGGTGGCTGGGTCACGGATGAGATCGTCGGTCCCTTCAAGGGCGAGCCGGGGACCGAGGGATGGTGACGACCTCGGCGAGGCGGTGACTTCCCGAGCGTTGCGCCGGCGCCATGGTCGATGGCCGCCGTGGGGGATGCGGGACACTGCCCGCGGTCGAACGGTGGGTGACAAGGTCGAAGATGAGCCCTTCGAGGCACTCACCGCCCGTCGGGGGCGCGTCGGAGCACCAGCCCGATGCGCCCGTGGGTCGCATGCGGATCGGTGTACACGACACGCCTCGGATCACTCTCGGAGCGCCGCGCCGTCTCCCAGAGGCGGTTCTCCGCTTCGAACCCGACCTCGGCGAGCTGCGGGAACCGTGCGAGTAGCCGCGTACCCATCTCGTGGACCAGGTGCTGGATCGAGCGCGAGTTGAACTCGTCAAAGGTGCACTCGACGTGGTCGCGCACCTGCTCCGACGCGACATACCGCGAGACGCGGGATCCGGTCGCGTCGGCCGGGTCGGTGTAGCGCCAGCTCACGTCGAGGTGGATGTACAGCGGCCGGTCGACCGTCTCGGGGAGGGTGGTGTATTCGTCGCGCATGAAGCGGGTGAACGAGCTTCCGGTGACCTTGATCAGCTGGAGGCCGTCCCGGCCGCTGCGCGAGTCGGAGGTCACGAGGCGCAGGGCCCCGGTCGGCAAGGTCGATGGCGTGTCCTCCTCGCGCCTTGAGACCCGCACCTCCGCCACCGCCGCGTCCCCCCGCGAGCGCTCGAAGAGCACGCTGCTATCGACCGGGCGTCCGTCCTGGAGCCCGGCTGCCGCGATGAACGGCCGCTCGCGTCCCCGGAGGCGGAGTGCTCTCATCTGCGAATAGGTCGCCAGGAAGCGCCCGCCGAGAAAGGCGAGGAATCCCTCAAGCGTCGCGCCGTCGTACTCGAGCGCCATCGCGTACACGAAGTTCTTCATCGTGTCGGTCGCGACGACGTTCGAGTTGTCACCATCCGTGTACGCCGGAAGGAAGTTGTCGCCGTAGACATCGACGTCGACTTCCGCCGCGAACAGCACGTTCTCGCGGCCAACGAAGTCCGATTCGGGGATGCGTGTGATCCCCCGCAGCGGCGACGCGTACGTCCGGTAGAAGCTGACCTCCGCCTTGCCGTAGTCGACGGACGCTCTCACCGGGCGCGCTCGAGCCGGTCGCTCGCGATCGCGAGGAACTCTTCGATCGCGGCCGCGAGCTCCTCGGCCCGGTCGCGCCCCAGGCGCTCCCGCATGATCGCCAGGACGTCGGCGCGCGAGCGCCCGGCGACGAAGACGACGCAGCGGAAACCGAAGCGGCGCTCGTAGGCGTCGTTCACCTCCGCCAGCTCACGCGCTGTCTCCTCGTCGCTCTGGACGCCCTGCTCCGCGGCGGACAGCGCCGACAGCAGGGCCGGAGGCGCGCCGATGCGGGGGTGAGCGTCGAGCATCGTGATCCGCTGCTCCTCCGTCATCTCGCCGATCAGCTCCCGCGCGCGCCCGACGATCACCTCGTTCGGTGCGAATGGCGCCTCAGCGGCGAGCCGGTCGGCGAGGAACGGCGCGCGCTCGAAGGCCTCAGCGACCGCGATAGCTGACACAGCTGAACGGCGAGATGAGCAGCGGGACATGGGAGTGGCCCGCTGGGAGGTCGACGTCGAGCGCCACCCGCAGGAGAAAGGGCGCTCGGTCGGCGAAGTACGACGCAGTGTCGAACACCAGCCTGTACCGACCGGGAGCAAGCTCCGGCCCCAGCCTCACGATGCGTCCGTCCCCATCGGTCGCGGACGCGCCGACGAGCTCATCCTCTCGGTATAGCTCCACCGTCGCGCCTGCCGCGGGCGCACCCGTCGTGACGTCGAGCACGTGCGTCGAGAGTGTCGAACCAGTCATCGCGCCGCTATCCTACCCACCGCATGCGCACGGTCCGGATCACCGCGGGGCCGTTCTACTTCGTCGCGCGCCTCGAGGAGGCCGACGCGCCGCGCACGTGCGCGGCCGTGCGCGAGATGCTTCCCCTGCGGCGAAAGCTGCTGCACTGCAGGTGGAGCGGCGAGTCGACGTGGGTGCCCATGGGTGAGGACCACATGGACGTCGGATTCGAGAATCACTCCAGTCATCCCGCCCCCGGCCACGTGCTTCTCTACCCGGGCGGGATCTCGGAGGCGGAGCTCCTCTTCCCGTATGGCGCGACGCTCTTCGCGAGCCGGGTCGGGCAGCTCGCGGCCAACCACTTCGCGACGGTCATCGAGGGCGGGGAACACCTGGCCGAGGTGGGGCGGCTCACGCTCTGGGAGGGCGCGCAGGACTTCGTCATCGAGGACACCTAGGCGTGCGTCCCGCCCAGCTCGCCGTCCGCGGCGGCCTGCTCGTGCTGCGGGAGGGTGAGCGTCGTGGGGACCTGCTCGTCTCCGACGGCGAGATCGCGGCCATCGTCGAGCCTGGCGCCGGCGACAGCGAGGAGGAGATCGACGTCTCCGGCCGCGTGGTGTTTCCCGGTGTCGTCGATGCGCACGTGCACTTCAACGATCCCGGCCGGGCTGACTGGGAGGGATGGGAGGCGGGTACTCGCGGTGCAGCGGCCGGCGGCGTGACGACGGTGGTCGACATGCCGCTCAACTCGCTGCCGCCGACTACGACAGCCGATGCGCTGGGCCAGAAGATCGCCGCGGCATCGGGCGCGGCGCTGGTGGACTTCGCGCTCTGGGGCGGCCTCGTATCCCCGGATCCGTCGCCGCTCCGCACCCTGCACGAGCGGGGCGTGGTGGGCTTCAAGGCCTTCATGAGCGACAGCGGCGTTGCCGAGTTCCCTTCGCTCCCGGACGAAGCGCTCGACGAGGCGCTGCGTTCGGCCGCTTCCTTCGGCGCCCTCGTCGCGGTACACGCCGAGGACGAGACCGCTACGCGGGAGGGGGGCGAGCGCATGCGGGCCGCAGGCCGGCGCGATCCCTCGGCATGGGCCGCGTCGCGGCCACCGGGCTCCGAGGTCCGCGCGATCGAGCGCCTCGGCGCCGCCGCCCGCAGCGCGGGCGCGCGCGTCCACGTAGTGCACGCGAGCTCCGGCGCCGCGGTCGACGCGGTCGCCCGCGAGCGCGCTCGCGGCGCCGACGTCACCGTCGAGACCTGTCCCCATTACCTCTGGTTCGACGACGGGGATCTCGCGCGGGTCGGTCCGGCGCTGAAATGCGCTCCGCCGCTGCGTGACGCGCCTGCGAGAGAGGCGCTCTGGCGACGCCTCGAGCAAGGGACGATCGACCTGGTCGCGTCCGATCACTCACCGTGCCCGGCCGAGCGGAAGCGATGCGGAGACGACGACATCTGGCTGGCCTGGGGCGGGATCGCCGGCATTCAGTCGACGCTGCCAGTGCTGCTCACCGAGGCCGTGCATCGGCGCGGTCTGTCGCTGCCGACGCTCGCACGACTCCTCTCCGCGGGTCCTGCCCAGCGCTGCGGGCTCGCGCGCAAAGGTGCGATCCGCGCCGGCGCGGACGCGGACCTCGCGATCGTCGACCTCGATCGCGAATGGACCTTCTCCGAGGGCGACGTGCACACCCGCGCGCGGATTACCCCGTACGCCGGCCTCCGCTTCCGCGGCGCCGTCGTGCGGACGCTGGTCCGCGGTCGGGTGGTGTGGGACGACGGTGCCTTTCCGGCAGAGCCCGGCTGGGGGCGCTTCGTACGCGGCGCCGTCGCGTGAGATCCGCAGCGGTCCAGGTCGCCCTTCGGCTGGTCCGGATCGACACGGGCGGGCGCTGCTGGTGAGGGTGCTCCTCCGCGGCGGCACGCTGCTGACGATGGTCCGCGGCGCCCCGCCGATCCCCGGGGATCTGGCCATCGAGGATGCGCGGATCGCCGCGGTCGGAGGATCCCATGGCGCGTTCGACGAGATCATCGACGCGTCGGGCTGCTACGTGCTTCCTGGGCTGGTGCAGTCACACGTGCACCTCGTGCAGACGCTTTTCCGCGGGCTCGCGGAGGACCTGCCACTGCTCCGGTGGCTGCGCGAGCGCGTCTGGCCCTTGGAAGCCGCGCACGACGAGCGCTCGCTCCGCGCCGGCGTGCGTCTCGGGCTGCTCGAGCTGCTCCGGACCGGCACAACGACGGTGCTCGACATGGGGACGACGGACGGCGGCGACATCGTCGCGGAGGAGCTCGTCGCGTCCGGCATCCGCGCGCGGTTCGGCCAGGCGATGATGGACTCCGGCGACGGCGTGCCGCCAAGACTTCTCGAGACCGCGCGCGGGTCGCTCGACGCGAGCGCTGGCCTCCGCGATCGCTGGGAGGGCGCCGGCGAGGGCCGCATCGGTCACGCGTACGGCCCTCGGTTCGCCCTGTCGTGCACGCGCGAGCTCATGGAAGGTGTGGCCGAGCGCGCGGCGCGCGAAGAGGCGCTGGTGCACACGCACAGCAATGAGGACCGCGACGAGCGGGCGGCCATCATCGCCGCGACCGGGCGGCCGCCGGTCCTGTATCTCGATGAGGTCGGCTTGGTCGGCGAGCGGTCGGTCATCGCCCACGGCGTGCACGTGGATGACGACGAGCTCCGCACGCTCGCCTCTCGCGGCGCCGCGGTCACCCACTGCCCGTCGTCCAACCTGAAGCTCGGCTCCGGCGTTGCCGACGTCGCCCGGCTGCGAAGCGCAGGCGTGCGCGTCGGGATCGGAGCCGACGGCGCCGCGTGTAACAACCGCCTGGACGCGTTCGAGGAGATGCGCCTCGCGGCGCTGCTCGCGCGGTCGATCCACGATGCAGGCGCGCTCACGGCGCCGGATGCGCTCGGCCTCGCCACTCGCGACGGCGCGCGCGCCATGCGGCTCGAGCGGGAGATCGGCACGCTGGAGGCCGGCAAGCGCGCGGACGTGGTCGTCCTCGATGCGCGTGCTCTCGATCCCGGCGGCGACCCGGCGACGCGCATCCTCTTCGGCGGCGGATCCCGTGCTGTACGCGACGTCGTCGTCGACGGCCGCGTGCTCGTGCGCGACGGAGCGTCGACGCAGTGGGACGCGGCCGAAGTTCGCGCGAGCGCTGAGGAGGCGCAGGCGGAGCTGATCGCACGCGCCGATCTCTAGTGTCAAGGCTGGGCTCGGGCCGCGTGCCGTCCGCCTGCCGAGGCTCCGCCTACAGTTAGGCGCGTGCGCGTGGAGATCGCGCGGGACCTCGACGACGCCCTCTCGCTCGCGGCGGAGCTCCCCGAGGCCGAGCTGCTCGCGGGCGGAACGGACCTGATGGTGGAGATCAACTTCGGCCGTAAGCGTCCCGACGCGGTCGTCGCGATCGACCGCGTCGCCGAGCTGCGCCACCTCGCCCGCAACGGCCGCGTGCGGATGGGCGCCGGGGTCACGTACACGATGATGCTCGAGGGTGGGCACGGCTCTGCCGCGGTGTGGGAGGCCGCGCGGACCGTCGGTTCCCCGCAGATCCGCAACGCCGGCACGCTCGGCGGCAATCTCGGCACGGCCTCACCCGCGGGTGACCTGCTTCCGGTGCTCGCCGCGCTCGATGCGACGGTGCTCCTGCGCTCGGCGCACGCCGAGCGCGGCGTCGCCTTCAGGGATTTCATGACCGGGCCCAAGCGCAGCGTGCGGCAGCCCTGCGAAATCATCGTCGGCGCCGAATGGGACGACGCGGGGCCGGCGCAGACCTTCATGAAGGTCGGGACGCGGAACGCGATGGTCATCTCGGTCGCTGGGCTCGCGCTGGTCGTCGATCGTGCCCGCCGCCGCGTAGGCGTCGGGCTCGGGTCGTGCGGACCGACGATCCTGGGCGCGCCCGAGGCGGAACGGTTCGCTGCGGGGCTCTTCGACGAGGCCGGATGGGAGCGCCCGAGCGCGCCTGGCGAAGCCGCGCGCCGCGAGTTCGGAGGGCTCGTCGCCGGCGCCGCGCGGCCCATCGACGATGTCCGTGGCACCGCGGCGTACCGCAGACACGTTGTCGCGGTGATGGCGGACCGCGCCATCGCCCGCGTGGGGGCGATCGCGTGAACGGCTTGCGGCTGTTCGTCAACGGGGTCGAACGCCGCACCGAGGTGCGCGGCGGCGAGTCGCTGATGACGGTCCTCCGCGAGCGCCTCTCGCTCCCCGGAAGCAAGAACGCGTGCGAGCAGGGCGAGTGCGGGTCCTGCTCGGTGCTGATCGAAGGTGCGCTGCTGTGCTCGTGCCTGGTGCTCGCTGAGGCGGCGCGAGACCGCGACGTGCGCACCGTCGAATCGCTCGCGGCCGGCGGCGAGCTGCACCCACTTCAGCGCGCGTTCGTCGAGGCTGGCGCGGTCCAGTGCGGGTTCTGTACGCCGGGGCTCGTCGTCGCAGCGGCGGCGCTGCTGCGCGACAACCCCGAGCCGACCGAGCTCGAGGTGCGCGAGGCGTTGTCCGGGAACCTCTGCCGGTGCACCGGCTACGGCACGATCCTCGAGGCCGTCCGACGCGCGGCGCGCGAGATGTATACCCGGTGACGTCGCCACGGATGCGCCGGTGCGCGGCGCGATGGAAGTGCCTCCCGTGACGGCCCGCTCCGGCGCGCCACTGCTCCGCGACGGGTTTCGCGCGTGACGCTTTCCATTCCGACCCGCGTGCGCGGCGTCATCGGCGAGTCCACGCCCCGTCCCGACGGCGTGCCGAAGGTGAAGGGCGAGTTCGCCTACGCGAGCGACCTGTGGCGCGACGACATGCTCCACGGAGCGACGCTGCGCAGCCCGCATCCGCACGCGCGCATCCTCGGTATCGACACGAGCCGCGCACGGGGCATGGCCGGCGTCCACGCCGTCGTCACCTCGGAAGACGTGCCCGCGGGTGCGCGCTTCGGCCTGATGAAGCGCGACCAGCCTCCGCTCGCCACGGATCGCGTGCGTTATGCCGGCGAGGCGGTCGCCATCGTCGCGGCGGACGATATCGAGCGCGCCCGCGAGGCGCTGCGCGCCATCCGCGTGGAGTACGAGCCGCTGCCCGCGGTCACCGATCCCATCGCCGCGCTCGCGCCGGACGCCTTGCTCGTGCAGGACGATGGGAACGTCATCGACGAGGTGCAAGTGCTGCACGGCGACGCGCGGGCGGTCGCCCCGGTCGTCGTCAGCGGCGAGTACGAGGTCGGGATGCAGGACCAGGCTGCGCTCGGCCCCGAGGCCGGCCTCGCGGTCCCCGACGACGACGGCGGCGTGACCCTCCACATCGCGACGCAGTGGCTGCACGAAGACCTCGGCCAGATCGCGCCCTGCATCGGTCTGCCGATGGAGAAGGTGCGGCTCGTCCTCGCGGGCGTCGGCGGGGCGTTCGGCGCGCGGGAGGACGTCACGCTCCAGATCCACGCGTGCCTCCTCGCGCTGCGCACGGGGCGCGCGGTGCGCATGACGTACGGCCGCGAGGAGTCCTTTTACGGGCACGTGCACCGGCATCCCGCGCGCCTCTTCTACGAGCACGGCGCGCGGCCAGACGGCACGCTCGTCTATGTGCGCGCCACGATCGTCCTCGACGGCGGCGCGTACGCGTCGTCGAGCCCGGCGGTCGTCGCGAATGCGGGGTGCTTCGCCGCCGGTCCCTATCGCGTCGATAACGCGCTCGTGCGCTGCGTCGGCGCGTACACGAATAACCCGCCGACCGGAGCGATGCGCGGCTTCGGCGCCGTGCAGAGCTGTTTCGCGTACGAGGCGCAGATGGAC
Organism: Candidatus Limnocylindria bacterium; assembly: GCA_038211425.1. GTDB lineage: Bacteria > Chloroflexota > Limnocylindria > P2-11E > P2-11E > JALYKU01. The sequence continues at coordinate 35,142 of JBBQVQ010000021.1, forward strand.
AGGCTCGCGGCCGCGTGCGGCATCGACCCCGTCGAGATCCGCGACCGCAACGGACTTGTCGAAGGCGACCGCGTCATCACCGGCCAGCCGCTGATCGGCTCGGCGCCGGTCGCCGAGCTCGTCGAGCGCGTCGCCGCGGCGCCGCTGCCCGCGCACCGTTCGTCAGACCCGCTGGAGCTTCCCGGCGGGGCGGGCAACCTCACGCATGGCGAGGACGTCATGCGCGGCATCGGTTACGCGGTCGGCTTCAAGAACGTGTGCTACTCGCAGGGCTTCGACGACTTCGCGACTGCGCGGGTGCGAGTGCTGCGCGACGAAGATGGCCCGCTCGTGCGCGTGCACACCGCCGCGGCGGAGGTCGGACAGGGCCTCGTCACCGTGTGCCAGCAGATCGCGCGCACCGAGTTGGGCATCGAGCGCGTCGAGCTCGACCGCGCCGACACGTCGATAGGTTCGGCTGGATCGAGCTCGGCGTCGCGCCAGACGTGGATGACCGGCGGGGCGGTCCAGGCTGCCTGCCGCGAGGCGAAAGCGGAGCTGGAGACGCGTGCCGCAGGGCGCGGTGCCACGCTCGCGATCATCGATGTGGAGGAGCTTCTGGGCACGCCCGTCGATCGGACGGTGACCCACCGTCACCGTCCGACCGAGGAGCGGACCACTCACATGCAGGACGATGGCCACGTCGCGTTCCTGCTCGCGGCCCACCGGGCCGTGGTGGACGTGGACACGGGCACCGGTCTCGTGAAGGTGGTGCAGATCGCCACGGCGCAGGACGTCGGTAAGGCCATCAACCCGCTCGCGGTGATCGGTCAGATCGAGGGCGGCATCGCCCAGGGGCTGGGGCTCGCCGTCATGGAGGAGCTGATCGTCCGTGACGGGCTCGTCCGCAATGCCTCGTTCACCGACTATCTCCTTCCGACGATCCTCGACATGCCGCCGGTCATCGCTGATCTGGTCGAGCATCCGCATCCCGACGCCCCCTACGGCGCGAAGGGTGTCGGCGAGCCGCCCGCGATCTCCAGCACGCCCGCGATCGTCGCGGCGATCCGGTCAGCCACGGGCCGCGACCTGCCTCGCGTTCCGGTGCGGCCAGACGATATCTTGGGCCTCTCGACCCAAAGCGGACCCCCCGCGGGACGCTGGCGGATCATCCCCGGAGAGGATCCACGAAAGGCGGTGCGCGCATGACCGAAGATCAGGCGGGACCCATGCCACCGGAACGCATTGCGGACTTGCTCGTGTCCTCGAGCGCGCTCATCCAGGCGGAGATGAAGGCACTCGGAACTGATGCCGCCTGGCATCCTGGTCCGGGTGAGTGGTGCGCTCTCGAGGTGCTCGGACACATCATCGAAGCGGAGAAGCGCGGATTCGCGGGACGAATCCGGTCTTTCATCGAGCAGGATCACCCTCGCACCCAGGCGTGGGATCAGCTCGAGATAACGCGCATCCGCGGGGATTGCGCGCGAGAGACCGAGAGCCTCTGGTCCGAGTTCGCCCTGCTGCGGCTTGACAGCGTGAAGCTCGTCCGATCGCTCACCCCACGCGACCTGGAACGCTCGGGCGTGCACTCCAAGGTGGGGGAGCTCTTCGTGCGCGACCTGCTCCAGGAGTGGGTGCACCACGACCGCAACCACACCAGGCAGCTCCTCGCCATCGCGCAGGAGAGGGCCTGGCCACACATGGGGAACGCGCAGCAGTTCCAGGGCGAATGATGCTGCTCTCCGCGGAGGAGCTTCGCGCCGCGCCGAAGGTCCTGCTCCACGATCACCTCGACGGCGGGCTCAGGCCGGCGACGATCCTCGAGCTCGCGCGCGAGGCGCGTTACGCGCGCCTGCCGACGCGCGATGCCGACGAGCTCGGACGTTGGTTCCACGCCAGCGCGGCCGCCGGATCGCTGCCGCTGTACCTGCGTGGCTTCGAGCACACCATCGCGGTCATGCAGACGGCCGAAGCCCTCGAGCGGATCGCGTTCGAGACCGGGGAGGACCTGGCGCTCGATGGGGTCGTCTACGCGGAGGTGCGCTACGCGCCGTTCTTTTCGACAGCCCGGGGCATGAACCTCGAACAGGTGATCGACTCCGTGTCGCGGGGCTTCGCGCGCGCCGAGCGCGCCCACCGGATCACGTTGCGTCAGATCGTCTGCGCGATGCGCGATCGCACCGACTCACTCGAGATGGCCGAGCTGGCGGTGAGTTACCGGGATCGCGGGGTCGTCGGTTTCGACATTGCCGGAGAGGAGGCCGGCCACCCGCCGAAGGCGCACCTCGAAGCCTTCCAGTTCTGCCGTCGTGAGAACTTCTCGATCACGATCCACGCCGGCGAGGCCTTCGGGCCGGCATCGATCTGGCAGGCGCTCCAGTACTGCGGCGCGCACCGCATCGGGCACGGCGTGCGGCTGGTGGAGGACATGGCCATCGCCGGCGGGGAAGTCGTCAAGCTCGGCCAGCTCGCGGCATACATCCGGGACAAGCGCATCCCGCTCGAGGTCTGCCCGTCGAGCAACGTCGACACGGGCGCGGTGGCGTCGATCGCCGGGCACCCGATCCGCCACTTCATCGGGCAGAAATTCCGCGTCACTGTGAATACCGACAACCGGCTGATGTCCGGCGTCACCCTGTCTGACGAGTTCCAGCGGTTGTCCGGCGTCCTGTCCCTTACCCTCGCCGACGTGGAGCGACTCTCCATCAACGCGATGAAGAGCGCCTTCCTTCCGTACGAGGAGCGCGTCGCCATCATCTACGAACGGATCAAGCCCGGCTTCGCGAAGCTCCGGGGCGAGCCCGCCCGGGCGGGTCATCCACTACCGGCCGCGACCTGACGCCAGGCCCGCGGGGGCCTCTGCGCCGTCACCCGCGCATCCACAGCAGGTCGCCGAAGAAGAAGTCCTGCCCGGTCGCCGTCGTCTTGATCGTGCCATCGGCCAGCGAAAGGACGAAGAAGGCCCCCGTGCCCACGTACGCGATCCGTGTGCCGTCGGGCGACCACGCGGGCACCACGTCGTCCCCCGTCTGACCTGCCGCGCGAAGCGCGCTTCCGTCTACCGGCGCGACGAAGATCTCAGATGGGATACCGAGGTGCACTGCCTTCGGCATCGGGCCGTTCACCCGGGCCGCGTACGGAGCGCGCGACGTGGCCGCGTTGTGTCCCGCCGCGCAGAAGGCGATGGTGTCCCCCTTCGGTGAGAACCGAGGAGTCTGCAGGTAATAGAACGTGTCCTTGCCCCGTAGGAAGGGTCGCGCGTTCGTGCCGTCGATGTCGGCACGCCAGAGCCCGTCACCCTGGCTGTTGACGATGTGTACGTACACGAGAGTCCGGCCATCTGGCGACAGATCCAGGTCCGCCGCGTCACGGACCACGGTCGTCCGTTCGCCCGTGCGAAGATCGAGGCGCTCGATCGTGTCGTCGTTGCCCTTGTACTGGCCTTCGGTGATCACGGCGGCGCGTCGATGGAAGTAAAGGACGTTACCGCTCGGGTCGAAGCGCGGGCTGTCGTAGAAGACGTTGTCGCCGTCGTGCTCGAGTACCAGGCGGAGTCCGGTGCCGTCGAGGTTCACGACGAAAAGGTCCGAGCCGAAACCCTTCGTCCTGCTCGGCTGCTGCGTCAGCGAGAAGCTGAACGCGGTCCGGTTCGGATCGAGACCGGGGCCCTGAGGCGCGCTCTGGGTGGGAAGGTCGGCGATCCGTCCCAGCACCCGAGCGTCGGCATCCAGCGCCAGAAGCCCGGACGGATTCACGAGGAGGTAGGTCGCGGCGCGGCCCACGGCGTTTCCTTGCGGCGGCGGGGCCGCCGGGCTGCTGCATGCGGCGATCACGAGCGCCGCAACGAGCGCGGCGACGAAGCGCCTCGCCGTCGTTACCCCGCGCGGGTGGCGGCGAGGAAGCGCTGGACGTTCATGGCCGCGGCGTCGAGGTCTCCGCGCTCGAGGAGCTCGGTCGGCACGAGCGGCTCACCGATGCCGAATCCCACCACCCCGGCCGCGAGGTACGCGGGGATGTCGTCGTAGGCGATGTTGCCGGTCGCGACCAAGGGAAGATGCGGCAACGCCCGCCGGACGTTGCGCACGTAGTCGGGGCCTCCCACCGGCCCGATCGGGTAGATCTTGATGAAGTCCGCCCCGAGGTTCGCCGCCGCCAGCATCTCCGTCGGCGTCAGCGTGCCGGGCATCGCGAGCGCGTCGCGCGCATGGGCCGCCACGATCATCTCCGGCACGAGCGTCGGACCGACGAGGAACCGCGCGCCCGCTGAGAGCGCGTCCTCGGCCTGGCTACCGGAGAGCACCGTGCCCGCGCCGACGATCGCACCCCGCTCGGCGAAGTCGTCGTCCGTCGCGAGCGTCTCGATCGCGGCGAACGCGTCGGGGACCGTGAGGGTGATCTCCACCATCCGCACCCCTCCGGCGGCCGCGCCGCGCGCCGCGCGCAGCGCAAGCTCGGCGGTCGCGGTCCGGACGACGCAGACCAAGCGGTCCTCCGCGAAGATCCGCAGCAGCTCACGCCGGCCCGCGAGGGGACGATGCGCGATGGTCATGCCGAGATGCTATCGCTCCTGGCCCGTGGGGTCGGGAGCGCGAGCCCGGGATGCGCGGCGGAAAAACCGGGCGGTGAGCGGTGAGACCGGGCCATCAGGACGAAGCTTGGCCGGCGACCAGCGCGCGGACCAGGGAGCCCGAGGCCCTTCATCATGTGATAAGTGGACGACGTCGTCTTCTGGGTGCTCGCGCGCGTACTCGGTCTTACGTCGTTCGCCGCGCTGTCGCTGTCGGTCTTCAGCGGAGTGGCGCTGCGCACCTCGGTGCTCGACTTCCTGGCGCGCAACCGCGCGCTCCGCGCGCTCCACGACTTCACAACGCCCCTCTGGCTGCCCCTGGGCGCGGCGCACGTCATCACGCTGCTCCTCGACGCCACGGCCAGGATCGGACCCGCCGACGTCGTCGTGCCGTTCCGCGTCAGCTACGGCGTCATCGCGATCGGCTTGGGCACGGTGAGCCTCGACATCCTCGTCGTGGTGGTGGTCACGAGCTGGCTCAGGCGACGAATGGACCAGTCGCTCTGGCGTTGGATCCACCGGACGAGCTACGTTGCCTTCGCCGCCGTGTTCCTCCACGCCGTGCTGTCCGGCACGGACTTCGACTCGCCGGTCGTGTCGGCGATCAGCTGGTCGACGGCCGCCGGCATCGCGGTCCTCTCGCTATCGCGGATCGTCTGGGGAAGGCTGCCCGCGTAGCGCGCCCTGGCTGCCACTCTCCGCGCGGCGCATGGCCCACCGCTCCGTCGTCAGGTGTAAGCGCTGGGCCGCCCGCTCCCTGCCTGCGCGAGCGTCGGACTAGCGCTCGATGAGGAAGACGCGCGCCGGGGACCCATCGCCGTTCTCCACCTTGATGGCCCCGCACACGAGCTCATATTCGCCGGGGGCGACGTCGCTCATGTCGAGCCCCTCGATTATCACGACGTCCTTCTCGAGCAGCGCCAGGTGGACGGGATGGGCCCGCGGTCCCGTCCCGTACGGCTCCACGGAGAGGTAGTCGACGCCGACCAGCTTCATGCCGCGCCGCGCGCACCACCGCGCGCCCGACGCGTCGAGCGCGATGAAGTCCTCGTGGAACGGCGCGCCGCTGTTCCACAGCTCGCTGTTGCGCGTCTTGAACAGCAGCCGTTCCGTCGTCTCCGGGATGGCCGCGCCGTCGAGCCATTCCGCCGAGATGTGCGTGTCGCCGTCGTATCCCACCACGCGGCACGGACCAACCAGCGCGTCGACGGGCAGCTTGTCGGAGGTGTTCCCGCCATCGATGAAGTGGCTGGGCGGATCGACGTGGGTGCCCGTGTGATTGCCGAAGGACAGCAGCGACACGTTCGCGCCGTCGCCCTCGGACAGCCGCCGCAGCGGCTCGATCTTCGGGCCTGCCTCATTCTTCCACGTCGCCATCTCGGGGCGGATGACGAGCGAAACATCGTGGATCTTCACCGATCCACCGCAAGATACTCTGCCGGCGTGATGGACCCCGCTGAGGTCGAGGAGATCTTCCGTGAGTCGGGCGCGCTCGCGGACGGCCACTTCAGCCTTTCCTCAGGCGCGCATTCGCCGCGCTACCTCGAGAAGTTCCAGTTGCTCCAGTGGCCCGCCCGCACGGAGCGCCTCTGCGCCGCGATCGTCGCCGCCGTCCGGCCGCTCGGCGTCCGGACCGTCGCCGGGCCCACGACCGGCGGCATCATCCTGGCGCACGAGGTCGCTCGTCAGACGGGGCTCCGGGCTGTCTATGCCGAGCGCGCCGACGACGGACGTGGCCGGGTCTTCCGGCGCGGCTTCCACCTGGAGCGCGACGAGGCGGTCCTGGTGGTCGACGACATCCTCACGACAGGCGGGTCCGTACGGGAGACGATCGAGGCGGTCCGCGCCGAAGGTGCGCGCGTCGCGGGCGCGGCCGTCCTCGTCGACCGATCCGGCTCGGAGTCGCCTCTCGGCGACGTGCCGCTCGTCGCGCTCTGGCGGCTGGCGATCCCGACGTACGCGCCGGAGCGCTGTCCGCAGTGCGCCGCAGGGGTCCCGATCAGCAAGCCTGGCACCACTCCTGCTCCGCCGCCCAGGTCATGAATGACCTGATGAAACTCGTCCGTTCGGCCTTCTGGATCTCGCTGTTCGCCGCCGTCTACCAGGAGCTGCGCAAGCCGGCGCCGCAACGCTCGTGGCACGGCAAGGTGCTCGGGGTGGTCCCCTACGACTTCCGCGTCCCGACCCTTGAGCGGCTGCGGTCCTCGTACTGGGCTCCGTCGAGCGACCACGTCTTCACGGACCGCGTGCTCGGCGTTGGCTGGGGAGTGAACATCCCAGTCGCGTTCCGCAAGCTGAACGAGGCGGCGACGCAGTACGCGTCCGCCAGCCGCAGCGTGCGGGACGAGATCGGCAAGCGCTTGCCGGGTTCGGAGCGAACCGACCGGGACTCCACCCGCTAATCCCCTTCGGGCGGCAGTAGAGAGCGAATCCGCGAGCGTATCCTCCGTTCGTGCCTGAGCGCCCTACCGTCGTCGTCACGCGCCCTGTCCCCGACGAGGCGCTCGCTCTCCTGCGACCCCGGGCGCAGCTGGTCGTGGGGCCGGACGAGCCACCCCTACCGACCGCGGACGAGGTCGCGGGCCTCGTCCGGGATGCCGACATCGTCTTCACCCTGCCCGCGAACCCGCTCGATGCCGCCGCGATCGCCGGCGCCCGGCGGGTGCGGATGATAGCGACCATGGGGACCGGCTTCGACAACATCGACGTCGCGGCGGCGAAGGCGCGCGGCATCCCGGTGACCTACGCGCCCGGGATCCTCGACGAGACGACGGCGGACGGTGCGTTCGCCCTCATGCTCGCCGCCGCGCGCCGGCTGGGTGAGGCGGAGCGCTACCTCCGCGCTGGGAAGTACCGCGGTTGGACACCGTTCCTCTTCCTGGGCCAGGACATCCACCACGCGACACTCGGCATCGTCGGCATGGGCCGGATCGGCAGGGCGGTCGCGCGCCGAGCCGCGGGGTTCTCGATGACGCTCCTGTACACCGACACCCGCCGGAACGAGGAGGCCGAAGGCGAGTTCGGGTTGAGCTACGTGGGCATGGACGAGCTGCTCAAGCGCTCTGACTTCGTGTCGCTTCACGTGCCCCTCCTGCCCCAGACGCGTCACCTGATCGACGCCGCAGCGCTTCGCAAGATGAAGCCGACCGCGATCCTCGTGAACACCTCGCGCGGCCCGGTCGTCGACGAACGGGCGCTCGCCGACGCGCTGCGCGACAAGGTCATCGCCGGCGCGGGTCTCGACGTTTTCGAACGCGAGCCGGACGTGGACCCGAACCTGGTCGAGCTTGAGAACGTCGTGCTGCTGCCGCATATCGCCTCGGCGTCTGAAGGCACCAGGACGCGGATGGCTTTGCGCGCGGCGGAGAACATCGTCGCGTTCCTGGACGGCCGCTCACTGCTCGATCCTGTCCCCTAGGTTGGCGCTTTCGGGGGTGAACGTGAGCCTGCGGAGCGAGAACGAGACGCTGCAGGCCGACCTTTACGGCGAGCTTCCCGCGAGGCGGGCGGCCGTCCTCTGCCACGGGCAGAACTGGGACGCCTCCGGCTGGCGCGACATCGCGCCCCGTCTGCTGGCGCGCGGCGTGCCCGCGCTCGCCGTCAACCTGCGCGGCTACGACGGGTCGACCGGGACCACCGACGAATTCGCCCCGCCGGCGCCGTGGTCGCCCATGATCGACCTCCGGGCGGCGAAGGACTTCCTGAGGGCGCGCGGTGCCGCGGAGATCGCGCTGGTGGGATGTTCGATGGGCGGCCACGCCGTGCTCGCGTCGAGCTTCGAGCGGGACGCGGAGTGCGTCGTGTCGGTGTCCGCGCCGGTCGTCGCGGTATCGGACGACATGAGCCGTCGCGTGGCGGGTCGGGCGCTGTACATGTGCGCGAGTGATGACAGTTCCGGAGCGACGCCGCACGTCCTGCGCAGCTTCGCCGCGCTCCCAGGACCGAAGACGCTGCTCATGTTCGGAGGGCGCGAGCACTCGAGGGGGATGTTCTTCGCGCCCTACGGCGAGGACGCGCTCGAGGCGCTCATCGCATTCGTCGCGAAGGATCTTGATGGAAGCGCCGCTTAGAATTTGTGCGCTCGGGCCACTAGCTCAACGGCAGAGCAGGGGCCTTTTAAGCCCTTGGTTCCGGGTTCGAATCCCGGGTGGCTCACCCGCTGGTGAACGTGTTCGACGCTGTGCGCACGGTGCGCGCTGTTCGCAGCTATCGGGACACGCCCGTGCCCGACGACGTCGTGCGGCGCATCGTCAGGGCCGGTCACCTCACCGGCAGCTCGGTCAACCTCCAGCCTTGGCGCTTCATCGTCGTGCGTGACCGGGACATGCTTCGGCGCCTCGCTGCGCTCGCACGGACGGGTCCCTACATCGCGCAGGCGCCGCTCGCGATCGTCGTTGCCGTGGAGCGGACGCAGTACGCGGTGTC
>JBBQVQ010000022.1:0-43255 GCA_038211425.1 Candidatus Limnocylindria bacterium
GGCGGCTCGAGCCGCGCGGTCGTTCCGTTCCTCGCCGCCCTTTGTGAGAGCTTCGCGCGCGGGGACGTCGCCGTAGTCGTCGATCCGGAACCGCAGGTCCAGGTCGACGGCGCGGGAGCCTTCCGCACCGAGCAGTTCTTCCTTCGCTCCGACTGGACGGCGTCCGGTGTGACCACGCGGATCGACCTGTTCCTCCGGGAGACCGACGGTGCGACGCACTGGGTAGCCGCCCGGCACTACGACGCCGCAGCCGCTCCGTGCTCGGTCCTTCGCGTCATCTTCGGTGACGGCTCAGGCACCGGCAGGTGCTAGTTGTCGCGTTACGGGCGGCCGCGGATGCTCATCGCCCCCCGTACGCGCGCTGCAGCGCCGCGATGTCGAATTTCTTCATCTTCAGGAACGCCTCCGTCACGCGCGACATCTGCTCAGGGGTCCCGGCAGCCATCATCTCGTCCATCGCTGTCGGGACGATCTGCCAGGACAGGCCATACCTGTCCTTGAGCCATCCGCACTGCTCAGCCTCCGGCACCGCCGACAGCTTGCCCCAGTAGTGATCGAGCTCTGCCTGCGTCTCGCAGGGGACGATGAAAGAGATCGATTCGTTGAACTTGAACAGAGGTCCGGCGCTAATGGCCATGAATGGCTGACCACTCAACTCGAACGACACGACATCGCAATCGCCGCTGGGCGTGTCGTGAAGCGTCGTCACGTTGGTGACTTTCGAATCGGGAAAGACGGAGCAGTAGAACTCGGCGGCCTCCTTCGCTTCCTTGTCGAACCACAGATGGGTCCTGAATGGCTTCATTGGAGCTCCCGTTCACTCTTCCGCCTAGGGGCGGGAAATCGCATCAAGTGTAGTCGCGTCAAGGACACAGGACGCGAGGAGATCAGGCCATCAGGAAGACGGGCTCGTCGACTACTTGGCCGAGCGCTTGTAGGCGCGCCCGAACTTCTTGTGCGAGTTCTTCCGTGCCTCTCGATCAGCTCGCCGCGGCGAGACTCGTTCACCGGCTCGATAACCAGATTCTTGCCGTTCGTACGCATCTCGACCGGCGTCGTGCTCGGATCGATCTGAAGGAGCTCAAGTACTGGCTTGTCGATGACCAACGCCCAACTGTTGCCGTGCTTGGTGAGGTACTTCATGCTGCCTACTCGCGATGTTGACGGTAGGAGTGAGCGAGATAGCTGACAAGGCCGAGGACCGTGGCCACACCATGAAGGCGCTCGTGCAGGAGCGTACGGGTCGGCGGACGTCCTGCATTTGCGTGACATCCCGAGGCCGGCGCTGACGGAGGACGGCGTGCTCGTACGCATGCGCGCGGCGTCAGTGAACGCCCTCGACTGGCACAGCACACACGGTGGACTCTTGCTTGAGATCATCGGGAAGATCATGCGGCAGCAAGATGAAACGGTCCGAGGCGTGGACCTCGCCGGCACCGTCGACAGCGTCGGCCCCAACGTCACGCGCTTCAAGCCGGGCGACGAGGTCTTTGGCGGCGCTCCTGCGTCCTTCGCGGAGTTCGTAAGAGCCCGTGAAGATCGACTGCTTCTGAAGCCGCGCGACCTGCCCTTTGATCAGGCCGCGACGCTCAACGTCGCGGGACGCACCGCACTCCAAGGTCTTCGATGCCCGGGCGGGGCACTAAGGTCGCTCACCGGAGTTGGTGAGGTTCGTCACGGAGGTCCGGCCTACGTGGCGGCGCGAGTCCGTCCCCGACCACCGCGAGCGGCTCACCCGAGCGCTACCGGCTCGCTCCGAACGAGGTGTACAGCGGCGGGCGACGTTGAGGAACGTCGCCCTGGTCACTACCCACCCGAGACCGGTGAGCACGGGTCCCATCGGCACGGGTCCCATCGGATGGTCGCCCATGACCTTGGGACTGCGGGCAAGGAGCATCAGGAGACACACCAGCAGTGGCGGAGCCATCATGCCCATGAGCAGCGAGACCCAGACGAGCGCGTCGATGGGGCTGGTGCCGACGAAGTCGATCGCCACGCAGACCACCGTCGAGCGATGACGGAGTGGTACAGCTTGGCCTGATCCCGCGTGAGGGAGAAGCCGGCCGGCACGAGGGCGTGCGGTCAGTCGCCAGGCGGTGAAGGCAGTGGGTCCGCCAGACCCCAGCCCACGGCGCCGAGGAGCGCACCCACGCCGATCGCGCCGACCGGTCCCGCGAGTCCGCGGGGGAGATACCTCGACATGACCAGTGCGATCGTTCCGCCCACCGGAAGGTTCGCGTAGCGGAACCGCGTGCGACCCAGCCGCCTGCCCCAGCGTCCGGCGTCGGGATCCTCGTGCAGGTGGCGCGTCACAGCGATGCCCGCGGCCAGGCCCGCGACGGCAGCGAGCGCCGTGATCGACCCCGAGGGGTTCACGCGCGCAGGGCCGCGAGGACCTGCCTCGCGTGGCCGTCCGCCTTGATGCCATACCACGCGCGCTCGATCCGTCCGTCCGTGCCGATCCGAAATGTCGAGCGGATGACCCCCTCGCCACGACCTGGTCTCGCCCCACGCGCCGAACGCCGCGTGCACCGACCTGTCGGCGTCGGTGGCGAGGGCAAACCGGAGCCTGTACTTCGCGCGGAAGGACTGGTGCGACCCGGCGTCGTCGCGCGACACGCCGATCACCGGCACACCCGCGCCATCGAAATCCGCGAGGTCGTCGTTGAACTGGCAGGCTTCCTTCGTACATCCGGGCGTGTCGTCCTCGGGATGGAAGTACAGGACGTATCGCTTCCCGTGCATCGATCCCGAGTCGATCGTCTTGCCGGAATCATCGCTCAGAGAGAAATGCGGCGCGGGATCCCCTGCGGAGAGCGTCGGCACGGGTCCTCCTCCCAGCCTCCGGCGGCAGTGGCCGCCAGTGGGGCCCTCAGCGACCCATACGATAGTGCTCTGAGAGAGGGCCGCTCAAACGCTCGGGAACGGAACGGCCCACTCCTCGCCAGCAACGCGCAAACTGCCGAAGAAGGCGCGCGGTCCCGCGTACGTCTCGTCGGGTACCTCCTCGGCGAGATGGTGCCCGCAGTCGAGTGCGCGCCCTCGGACATCGCCGGCCCAGTCGCGCCAGACTTCGAGGACGTCGTAGACTCTCGAACTCGCGCCTGGCCGCTCCACAACAACTCGAACCCATCGAACATCAGAATCGCGAAGGGATCCCCGACCCGCGCGAGGCGGCAGCTGTCCCGGCCCAGCGAAGATCGGACCGGGTAGCCGTGTCGCGCGGGATCTTCCTCGCGCACGTGCGCACGTCGCGCACGCACCCGAGCGTCAGGGTGCTGTGGACGCGCTCCCGCGGGTACCTTCGGCTCATTGTGGAGCGGGGACGTCGTCATGTACGGTCATCCACCTCGTGCGTGCGCTGTTCCTCCCCATGATCGTCGCCGCGGCACTGCTCGCGCTTGCGAGCCCGGCGAGCGCCGCGCCGCCGAGCTACTACCCGTCGTTCAAGTGGCTTCCGGCCTCGAGCCAGAACTATGACACCGGCCGCGGCGGCGCCGGGATCACGTACATCATCATCCACGCGACGGCAGGATCGTACGAGGGCGCGATCTCATGGTTCCGGGACCGCCGCGCGCGAGCGAGCGCGCACTACGTGATCCGCTCCGGTGACGGAGAGATCACACAGGTGGTTTCCGAGGCTGATACCGCCTTCCACGCGCGTGGATTCAACAGGACGGGCATCGGCATCGAGCACGAGTTCGATGCGGCCCACGGGGTCGGGTACACGGACGCGGAGTACCGCGCCTCGGCCTCGCTGGTCTGCGCCATCGCGCGCCGTTACGGGATACCCATCGATCGGTCGCACATCCTCGGGCACAGCGAGCTGCCCAACGCCGATCACACCGATCCGGGCCCCACCTGGGACTGGGCGCGCTACATGTCGCTCGTGTCGTCGTGCGGCGGCGGCGCATCGGCATCCACCGCGTCTTCGACCTCCGAGGCGGCGAGTATCTGCACCGCACAGGGCTGCCGACCCGCGGCGGGACTTGGCGCCGGAGCATCCGGACCGGCGGTGACGCTGCTGCAGTGGGACCTCGTCTATCTCGGGCTGCTCAGCCCGTCGGACGTGGTCCAGGGTGAGGGGAGGTTCGGCCCACTCACCGCCAGGGCGGTGCGGGCCTACCAGCAGCGTAGCGGCGTGGCAGCCACCGGCTTCTACGGTCCCCAGACCGCCGCCGCCCTCGGACGCTCGCTGGCCGCGGCGCCCGTGCGCGCCCCCGGGAGCGGACTCGGCGTCGGCACCAGCTCGACCGAGGTGACCCGCCTGCAGACCCTCCTGGTGCGGATGGGCTACATGGACACGGTGACCGGGTACTTCGGCGCGGTGACGCGCGACGCCGTGCAGCGGTTCCAGATCGACCGCGCGATCACCCCGACCGGCGCGTACGGAGCGCTCACGATGATGGCGCTCGCCTCCGCGCGGTGACCAACGTCGTTCCTTGACTGCCCGCCCGCGCTCGCGTATGGTCGGCAGGACGTGACGAGTCGCTTGCCGCTCCCGCTTTTCGCCATCGTCCCGCCGCAGGGGACGGGGAGGCGCGTGGGAGGTTAGCGACATCGGCGGGCGACAAAAGCGAATGAAGCCTCCCACAAGGGGAGGCTTTTCTTGTTCTGGGGCGCGCGAAGCTGAGGAGGACGGGACATGGCCACCATCTACGGCGACACTCATGCGGACCCGGGAGTGCTCCGTGGGAAGACCATCGCCGTGATCGGCTATGGCAGCCAGGGACAGGCGCAGGCGCTGAACCTTCGGGACAGCGGCGTTCCGGTCGTCGTCGGCCTCCGCAGCGGCAGCGCCGCGTGGACGCGGGCTGAGGTCGATGGTGTGGAGGTGCGGGAAATCTCGGACGCCGCGCGGTACGCCGACCTCGTTGTGCTGCTCGTTCCGGACGAACAGCACCGGGCCGTCTACGAGCGCGGGATCGGACCGCACCTCGGGCGCGGCCGGACGCTCCTGGTCGCACACGGCTCATCGGTCCACACGGGTCAGCTGCGTCCGGCTGCCGAGGTCGACGTCGCGATGGTCGTGCCCTGCGCCCCCGGGGAACGGATGCGTGCGCTCTTCCGCGAGGGACGCGGGGTGCCCGCTCTCCTCGCCATCCACCAGGATGCGACGGGCCGAGCCGAGGCGACGGCGCTAGCCTACGCGCAGGCCATCGGATGCACTCGCGCCGGCGTGAGGCGCACGACGTTCGCCGAGGAGGTGGAGACGGATTGGCCGAGCGTGACGCACAGCTGGGCATCGTGATGGACGAGGCGCTGGCCAGATTCGCTTCGCGGCTGATCCGGCTCGGCCTGCCGCTTGGGGAGCACGCCCTGGCCGATGCGCACGCCCGCGCCCTCATGTACGCGAACGACCAGGCCGACATCCACGACCTCGCGCTGATGGCGATCGCGGTCGAGTCGCACCGCACACCCCACCTCGACCTGCCGCTCTGGGTGTGAGGGTGGCATCGACGCGCGCGCCCAGCCGCAGCGCGGGGGAAGGCGCCCGGGACATCGCGAAAGCCGAAGGCACGCGCCTCGCACGCGCGGCTCGCTCGATCCACGGATCGTTCATCGACGAGACGATCGCGATCGTGGCGCGCGCAGGCGCGGGCACGATCTCGTTCGCGGTGGGTTCGCCCGCGCGCGAGGCGCTCGACCTCGCGCACGCCGACGAACTCGCCGCGCACGTACTCGCGCACGACGGACGCGGCGCGCTCGGCTACGGCATCACGGAGGGCGACGACGAGCTCCGCGACATCATCGCCGACGCCGCCCGCCGCCGCGGCATGGAGGCCGCGGCGGAGGACGTCATCGTCACCGCAGGAGGCCTTCAGGCCATCGACATCGCGCTGCGGCTCTTCATCCGACCAGGGGACGTGGCCGTCGTGGAGTCGCCGGGATTCGCGAACGTCCTTGCGGCGCTGCGGAACCACGGCGCGCGCGTGCTCGAGGTCGCGGTCGACGCTGACGGGCTCGACGTCGCCGCGGCGTCGCGGCTCATCACCCTGAGCGGCACGAGTCCCAAGCTCTTCTTCGTCGTGCCAAATTTCCAGAACCCGAGCGGCGTGACGCTGTCACGCGAGCGACGGGAGGCGCTCATCGAGCTCGCGGCGGCACACGGCTCAGTTGTGATCGAAGACGATCCGTACCGCGAGCTTCGGTACCGCGGTGAGGATCTCCCGCCGATCGCCGCCACCGCGCGGGACGGCGTGGTCAACATCGGCTCGTTCTCCAAGACATTCCTTCCGGGCGTTCGGGTCGGGTGGGCGATCAGCGATCGCGCGACCGTCCGGCGTATGGCCGCCGCCAAGCAGACGATGGACTCGTGCACGTCGTCGCTCAGCCAGCGCCTCGTCGTCGCCTTCCATCGCGACCGCGACGTCGCCGTGCACGTCGAGGCGTTGCGCGCGCTGTATCGCCCGAAGCAGGCCAGGGCCCGGGGGGCGCTCGCGGAGCACTTTGGGGACGTTCCGGTGCGTTGGAACGAACCAGAGGGCGGGTTCTACCTGTGGGTCGAGCTGCCTCCGGGCGTATCGGCGCGGCGGCTGCTTGACGCGGGGCTCGCACGTGGCGTCGCGTTCGTGCCGGGCGATGCGTTCGCCGTCGAGCGCGATCTCGGCTCGTCCCTGCGCTTCTGCTACGCGTCGGCGTCCCTGGCAGACATTGACGAAGGGGTGCGGCGCCTGCGCCTGGCGTACGACGACATTCTGGACTGACCGGCGACTGTGATGGGCTGACGAAGGGCGTCTGCCCGACCATGGCGCCGGCGAAGCCCGAATATCCTGCGTCGGTGACGCACCGGTGACGCCTCCGTGAGGTATGACGTGGTCATCCGCGGCGGGACGATCTACGACGGAAGCGGCGGTGATCCCTTCGAAGGTGACGTCGCTGTTTGCGGCGACAGCATCGCGAGGGTAGGTCGCGTCGGGGAGCGTGGGGCAGACGAGATCGACGCGGCAGGTCTGGCGGTGGCCCCGGGTTTCATCAACATGCTGAGCCACGCGAACGGCGCCCTCATGGTCGACGGTCGTTCCCAGAGCGACATCAGGCAGGGCGTCACGTGCGAGGTCTTCGGAGAGAGCTGGCTCATGGGTCCGCTGAACGATGCGATGCGGCGCGACGCGCTCGAGCAGCAGGTCGACATCCGCCACGACATCACCTGGTCGACACTCGGGGGGCAGCTCGCGGAGCTCGTCCGCCGTGGCATATCGCCAAATGTCGCGTCGTTCGTGAGCGCGACGAACGTACGCATCAACGTGCTCGGGCACACGGACCGACATCCCGCGGCCGAGGAGCTCGACCGGATGCGTGCCTTGGTCCGCGACGCGATGGCGGAGGGCGCGCTCGGCCTCGCGACCGCGCTGATCTATGCGCCCGCGACGTACGCCGATACCTCCGAGCTCGTCGCGCTGGCGCGGGCGGCCGCGGACGGCGGCGGCACATACATCTCGCATATGCGCAGCGAGGGAAGCCGTCTGCTCGAGGCGATCGACGAGCTCGTCACGATCTCGCGCGAGGCGGGGGTCCCCGCGGAGATCTACCACCTCAAGCAATCGGGCCCGGCCAACTGGCCGAAGATCGATGCCGCTCTCGCGCGCATCGAGGCAGCCCGCGCGTCGGGCCTGCGTATCACCGCGGACATGTACACGTACTCCGCGTCGTCGACGGGTCTCGATTCGGTAATCCCGGCGTGGGCGCATGAAGGTGGCCACCGCGCTCTCGTCGCGCGCCTGCGGGATCGGGGGACCCGGGCGCGGATCCGCGGGGAGATCTCGCCGGCGCCCCGAGGGCGCTGGGACAGCATCCGGCCGGTCAGTTTCCGCGATCCGAAGCTGCGGCCCCTCATCGGGAAGACCGTCACCGAGATCGCGGCGCTGCGCGGACGGCCACCGGACGAGACGGTCATGGATCTGCTCGCCCAGGACTCGAGCCGCATCACTTCGGTCTTCTTCTCGATGTCGGAAGACAACGTTCGCAGGGAGGTCGCGCTGCCGTGGATGAGCTTCGGGTCCGACGGCGCTTCGCTCGCGCCGGAAGGCGCGTTCCTTCGCTCGAGTACACATCCACGCGCGTACGGCAACTTCGCGCGGCTCCTCGGGAGGTATGTCCGCGACGAGGGCGTGCTCATTCTGCCCGAGGCGATCCGCCGGCTGACCTCGCTGCCCGCCTCGAACCTGCGCTTGGAAAAGAGGGGCCTGCTCGGCCGGGGCCACTTCGCCGACGTGGTCGTGTTCGACCCTCTGACGATCCAGGACAACGCCACCTTCGAGGAGCCGCATCGCTACGCGACCGGCGTCGCGCACGTCATCGTCAACGGCGTGCCGGTGCTCCGCGGTGGAGAGCACACCGGAGCGCGACCGGGCCGCGCGCTGCGGCCCACCGTTCCGGGGAAGCCGCGCGGCGGCGCTCTCGCCTCAGCGGGCTCGGGCGCGTGAAGCGGCAGCAGCCCTCGGCCGCTTCGCCGGGAGCCGGCCGCGGCGGTGCGGAGGCCAGGCCGGACGCGCCTTCGCGAGCGCGTGGACGCGGCGCGATCGAAGACCGCCCGCGGTCAGATCGGAAGGTCGGCGCGAAGCCTCGTTTCGAGGACCTGGCATCGGCGCGGGCGGCCATCGCGAGGATGCGGCCGCGACTGGGACCATTCGAGCCGGCGACGAGCTTCGCGGTCACCCCGCCGCGCGCCACGGGCAGGCGCCCCGCGCCGTGAGTGGCGGCGTGCTCGCGCTGCTCCCCCTCACGGAGCTGCGCCGCATGCTGCGGCGGCGCGAGATCGGCGCGCTCGAGCTGGCCGATCAGCACCTCGCCCGCATCGACGCGCTCGATCCGGAGGTCAACGCGTTCGTGCGCGTCGACGGCACCGCGGTGCGCGCGGCGGCGCGCGCCGCTGACCGGGCTATCGCGCGGGGCCGCACGGCACCGATGCTCGGTCTTCCGATCGCGATCAAGGACATCTTCGACGAGCGCGGTGTCGCGAACACGGCGGGCAGCGCGGTGCGCCTGCGGGCCATCGCACGCGCGGACGCGACCGTTGTCGCCCGCCTGCGCGCGGCCGGGGCGGTGTTCGTCGGTCGAACGAACCTGCACGAATTCGCGGCGGGCACGACGAACGAGAATCGGACCTTCGGGCAGACGCGCAATCCCTGGGACCCGGCGCGCATCCCGGGTGGGTCGAGCGGAGGATCGGCGGCAGCGGTAAGCGTGGGGATGGCGGCCGCCGCGCTCGGTACCGACACCGCGGGCTCGGTGCGGATCCCCGCGGCGTGCTGTGGCGTCGTGGGGCTGAAACCGACGTACGGCCGGGTGAGCCGCGCCGGAGTCGTGCCGCTCGCGTGGAGCCTCGATCACGTCGGTCCGATCACGCGGACGGTGCGGGATGCCGCCGCGCTGCTCGAGGTTATCGCGGGCCACGACGCCCGCGATCGGGGGAGCTCCGATGCGCCGGTGGCGCGGTACGAGCGCGGCGTGGGGCGGATCGTTCGCGGCCTGCGCTTTTCCTCGGGCGACGCGTACTTCGGGCGGGACCTCGATCCAGCGGTCCGTGCCGCTGTGTCGCGAGCGAATGCGATCTGCGCGGCGGCGGGCATGGCGCCCGTGAGGACTCGCATCCCCGGCGCGTCGACGTCGGGCGCGGTGCAGTTCCTGGTCGCGCGCCCTGAATCCACCGCCGCGCATGAGGAGGAGATCCGCTCGCCCCAGGCGCGCCTCATCGGGAGCGACGTGCGGGCTCGCCTGCGCCTAGGCCTGCGCATCACCGCCGTCGACTACCTGCAGGCACAGCGGGCGCGCGCGCTCCTCGCCGCCGAGATCGACGGGGCGCTGCATCAGGCGGACGTGCTCATCGTCCCCACGATCGCGGCCGCCGCGATCCGGATCGGCGCGGACGGCGAACGGGTCGGCGGGCGATGGCGATCGCAGCGCGAGATCCTCGTGCGTTTCTGCGCGCCCTTCAACCTCAGCGGGCACCCTTCGCTCGCGCTCCCCGCCGGCTTCGACCGCCGCGGACTGCCAGTGTCGCTCCAGATCGTCGGCCGGTATTTCGAGGAGGCGCTCGTTCTGCGCGTCGCCGCGATGCTGGAGCGCGAGCTTGCGCTGGATCTGGTCCCTGCGCTCGCCGCATGAACCGGCCCTCCCTTTGACGTGTGCCGCGAGCATGGGCTCGAGCTGGATCGCGAAAACGCGTCGACGCGGCCGGCCCTGGATCTCGTCGGTCAGCTCGCGCGGTCGCGCCCGGACCAGGCGGTGTAGAGGTCTTCGGTGACCTACGCGGGCGGCCGGGACACGCCCGGCTCGTCGCTCGCGAAACGATCCGGTGAGAAGGGGCCCAGGTCGAGCCCGAAACGCTCCCCGGTGGCAGCCGCGGCGATCGCTTCGGCGCTGATCGGCGCCAGGAGGATGCCGTTCCGGAAGTGCCCCGTTGCGACCAGGACGTTGCGCGCCCGCTCCGTGCGGCCCAGCGCCGGCAAGTGGTCCGGGAGGTCGGGCCGCAGCCCCGCCCAGCGCAGCGTGAAAGCCGACGGGTCGAGCGACGGAACGAGGTACACCGCCCGCGCGACGAGGCTCTCGTGGGCGGCGGCATCGACGACCGAGTCGAACCCCCGGTCCTCCACGGTCGCACCCGTCACAAGGACGTCGTCAGCCTTCCCGGCGACGTAGCCGCCGGTGGCGAAAACGGAGTGCGCCGGGGCGCGCTGCCGGCCCGCAAGGGCGAGCTGACCCTTGACGGGACGGACGGGAAGCGGACCGACCCCCAGCGCCCGCGCCACGCCGGCGCTCCAGGGCCCCGCGGCGAGCACGACCTCGCCCGCGACCAGCGACCCGCCATCCACGTCCATCCGGTCGACACGGTCGGCCGACCGGGTCGCGCGGATCTGGGTGCCCGCGACGACGAACGACGCGCCTCGGATCCTGGCGCGTGCCGCGAGCGCCGCGGTGAGCCGACCGCTCGTCACGACCCCGTCGCGCCCCGAGCGCAGCGCGCCCATGAGGCCATCGCGGAGCAGCGGCTCGGCCTTCTTCAGGGCTGCCGCATCGAGCCACTCGGCCGGCAGTCCCTGCGCGCGCTGCCAGGCGACGCGCACGCGGAGCTCATCCTGCTCCTGCTCGGTCTCGGCCACGCGCAACGTCGCGCGCTCGCGCCAGCCAACGTCGATCCCGGTCTCTTCGCGCAACTCCTCCGCGAGCGCCGGGAAGCGCTCGAGGGAGGCGAGAGCGAGCGTGAGGAACGGCCCCGGCCCGGGCGCCTCCACCAGAGGCGCGAGCAGGCCCGCGGCGCCCGAGGATGCGGCGGCGCCGATGCCGGTCGGGTCGAGCACGACGACGGAGAGCCCGCGTCCCGAGAGCGCGTCGGCGATGGCGCACCCCATCACGCCTGCGCCGAGGATGGCCACGTCGGCTGACGCGGGAAGGTCGCTCGCCGCGCCGTGGCCCATCACCGGGACGGGACCTCAGGCAGCGGTCGGCGCCGTGGGCACTCCGTGCTGGGGGCTCGAGGGCTCGGCGTCGGCACGGCGCGACATGCGGCCGGCGCGGAAAGCGGTCCGGCCCGCGATCACCGCGAGCTTCATCGCGCGCGCCATGGCCACAGGGTCCTTTGCACGAGCGATCGCGGTGTTCACGAGGACGGCCGCGGCTCCAAGCTCCATCGCCATCGCCGCCTCGCTCGGCACCCCGATGCCGGCATCGACGACCACGGGGAGCCCGACGCGCCCCACGATGCGCTCGATGCCGACCCAATCGTTGTATCCCTGGCCTGAGCCGATCGGCGAGGCCAGCGGCATCACCGTCGCGGCACCCGCCTCTTCGAGCCGAAGCGCCGTCACAAGGTCTGCGCTGACATAGGGCAGCACCACGAAGCCCTCGCCCACCAGCTGCTTCGTCGCGACGATGGTCTCGGCATTGTCCGGCCACAGATACTGCCGGTCGCCAATGACCTCGAGCTTGATGAAGTCGGTCCCCGTCGCGGCGCGCGCGAGCCGCGCCATTTTCACTGCATGCTCGGCGTTGGTGGCGCCGGCGGTGTTCGGCAAGAGGCGATACCGTTCGAGATCGACACCCTCGAGCACGCCGCTGTCGCGCGGGTGCTTGAGATCCACGTAGCGGATGGCCACGGTCACGAGCTCCGTGCCCGACGCCGCGAGTGCCTTTGCGGCGAGCGCGCCACTCGCGAATTTCCCGGTTCCCGTGAAGAGTCGCGACGCGAAGCGCACCCCGCCGATGACGAGCGCGTCACCGTCTTCGACGTCGACTTCGGCACCTCCCTGGATGATCCGTATCACCTCGACCTCATCGCCCGCTCCCACTGGCGTCTGCGCCCAGCGCTCGCGCGTCACGACGTCGCCGTTCACCGCGACGGCGACGCCGGCCGGCGGGAGCCCCTCGCGGTCGAGGAGCGCAGCGACGGTCGTCTCCTGCGCGATCGTCCGCACATCGCCGTTCAGCGTGATCGTCATGGCTCCAGTTTCTCTTACCCCGGACGGCGCGTCTCGGCGGCGCGAAAGCGGCGCTTCGGCTCGCCGCCCGCATCGAGCGCGAGGCGCAGGGACCGCGCCGCTTGCTCGGGGTCGCCCCGCTCGAGCAGCGTGCTGATCGCCGCAACCCCCGCGCAGCCCATCGCCATCACCTCGGGCACGCGGCCCGGATCGATCCCGCCGATCGCCAGGACGGGAATGTCCACCGCCTCGACCACCCCGCGAAGCGCCGGCAGGCCCCGCCCGGGCTGGCCCGGGTGGGACGCGGTCGCGTAGACGTGACCGAAGAGCAGGTAGTCCGCGCCACCGTTGGCGGCGGCGACCGCTTCACCAACGGAGTGCACCGATACGCCGACCTGCTGCCACCCATCCAGCACCGCGCGCGCCGCCTCGACGGGCATGCCGTCCGATCCAAGGTGCGCGCCGCTGGCGCCCGCGGCACGCGCGACATCGGCTCGGTCGTTGACGAAGAGCCCCTTCCGCGTATCGGAACACACCGCCGCAGCGTCACGAGCCAGGACATACAACTCGCCGGCGCTCGCACCGCGGTCGCGCAGCTGCACGCTGTCGATGCCGCCGCGAACGGCGTCGGCGATCGCCGCGAGCAGGCCGGGGCGGCGTCCGGTGACCAGCTGCAGGTGCGCGTGACCGAGGTCATCGCGGCTGACCCTGCTCGACCGGCTCACCGGTATCGGTGGAGCCGCGGAGGAACACGACGATGAGGCCGACGACCGCCGCCACGACGGCGAGGCAGCCACAACCGGTCACGAGGTCCGGGCGGCTGGGCTACCGCCGGCCGCAGGCGCAGCTGCCGCCGACGGCAGGGTTGCGGACGGTGAAGCCCGCGCCCATCAGCGCGTCGACGAAATCGATCGTCGCACCTTTCACCAACGGCAGGCTGCGCGGATCCACCGCGACGGCGATGCCCCCTCGCTCGACCACCTCGTCATCGACATCCGCGGCGTCGTCGAACGCCAGCCCGTACGAGTGACCGCAGCAGGTCTCGCCGGCGACCCACACGCGTAGGACCTGCTGCGCCTGACCCGGGTCGCGCAGCTCATGGAGCTTCGCCACGGCCGTGGGCGTCAGGTCGATCACGCGGTCGAGGGTACACCGCGATCGGTACGATGGAGCGCGGAGGTGGAGCACTCATGGATGAACTTCGTGGCCGCACCGTGGCGATCCTCGTCGAGAAGCTTTACGAGGATCTCGAACTCTGGTATCCGCTGTACCGGATGCGCGAGGCCGGTGCCCGGACGGTGCTGGTCGGCCCGACCTCGGGGGAAACGTACGCGAGCAAGCACGGTTATCCGGCCCGCGCCGAGCGCTCGAGCGCGGACATCGGCGCGGCCGACGTTGACGCGGTGGTGATCCCGGGCGGCTACGCGCCCGATCACATGCGCCGGGATCCGCAGCTGGTTCGGCTCGTCCGCGAGGCCGATGCCGCGGGAAAGATCGTCGCGGCGATCTGCCATGCGGGCTGGATGCTCGTCTCCGCGGGCATCGCCCGCGATCGGCGCCTCACCTGCTTTCACTCGATCCGGGACGATCTGGTCGCCGCCGGAGCGCGATTCGAGGACCGGGAGGTCGTGCGCGACGGCAATCTGATCACCTCGCGGCGACCGGATGACCTGCCGGCGTTCTGCCGGACGATCATCGAGGCGCTCTCCGAGGCGCCGGCCGATGCTGCGGTAGAGCTAGCGGCCGCCAGATGACCCGGGATGAGGCGTGGGTGCTGCTCTGCGAGCACACGCAGAGCGACAGCCTGCGCAAGCACGGGCTCGCGGTGGAGGCTGCCATGCGGCACTTCTCGCGGCGTTTCGGCGGGGACGAGGAGCGCTGGGCGATCACCGGCCTCCTTCATGACTTCGACTATGAGCGCGATCCCGCAGGCCACCCGCAGAACGGGAGGCCCATCCTCGAGCAGGCGGGCGTCCCCGGCGAGATCGTCGACGCCATCCAATCACACGGCGATCACCTGGGCATCCCGCGCCTGACGCCCATGGAGAAGACCCTCTACGCGGTAGACGAGTTGTCGGGCTTCGTGACGGCCGTCGCCCTGGTGCGCCCATCCAAACGCGTGGCCGATGTCGACGCCGCGGCCGTGCGCCGGAAGATGAAGGACAAGGCGTTCGCCCGAGCGGTGAACCGCGACATGATGCGCAGCGGCGCGGAGGGGCTGGGGATCCCCTTCGAAGAGGTCGTCGCCGAGGTCGTGAACGCCCTGACGGGCGTGGCCGGCCGCCTGGGCCTGGAGGGCTCACCGAGCGCCTGAACGGTGCCCTCCGCGAACAGGGCGACCGCGGCCGCCCGGTTCGGGGCGCCCAGCTGTTCGCGGATCCGTCGCACGTGCGTCCGCACGGTGGACTCGGTGACGCCGATCCTCTGCGCGAGCTCCTTCGTCGTCAGCCCTGCGGCGACACCACGGATGATCTCGCGCTGCCGCTCGGTGAATGGATCCGTGCCGACGGGAGCGGGCGGCCCTGGCCGGGGGAGCTGGCCGAGCCACCATCCCACCGCCGCCCCGAGGGCGAACGCGTAGCGGGCGTTCACGCGAACGAGAACGGCGGCGGCTTGATGCGGTCAGCTGGCGCGCTTGAGCTGGCGATCTCCCGGGCGAACCACTTCGTGTTCGTAGCGCTCGAGGAACATCTGGCCGCCGCAGCGTGGGCACAGTGGCTGGATGTTCTCGTCCCAGAGCGGCCTCTGGGTCCGGTCCGCGTAGGCGGTCCGCAGCTGCTCGGGAGTCGGGCGCCGAGCCGTTGTGGCGACGACCACCTCTCCGATACCGTGCCCGCAGAAGTAGCAGTAGAGCTCCGCGCGAAGGGACATCAGATGCCTCCAGTCAGGAACGACAACGACTCGCGTGTCGTACGTGCCATACATACCGAGAGAACGGCCGACATGTTCCGTCTCTTCGCTAACTCTTACGAACGGTCGGGCGGCCGGGATGACACGCCCTGTCTGCTGCCCGCGAGATCCTTCCGCCCGTTGGACCGCGTCGCTAGCGGGCGGAGACGACCTCGAGGGGGACGGTCCTCTCGTACGCGGCTCGGAGGACGGAGAGCTCCCGGATCACCCCTCGCGGGATGATGTGAAAGTCGTTGTGCCGGTACTCCTTGCCGCCGTTGCTGATGTCGTAGTCACCGACGATCACGACGTAGTCGTCGGTCTCCTTCCAGAGGAGCCCGCACGTCAGTTTCAGTAACCGGTACGGTTCGAAGTCGTCGGGTAGGGCCGTGCGCGCATACGCGGTGATGTCCTCCCACTCGACCGCCACGAGCGCGACCTGCGGCAACTCGTCCACTCCGTCCCCTTCCCCGCCGTCGCCCACGCCCGGCGATCGGCGTTCGCTCGGCGGTACACACGCGGGGGCGCGTGTGCACCTTCCCGTACAACAGGGGACGATACGAGCAGTCGATCTGATGTCAACGGGCCGCGGGGGTCAATTCGTTGCAATCGATACGTGGACGATGAGAACTAGGTCGCCTGCCTGCCTCTCGCTATGAGCTCGGCGACCTTCTGGCCGCCCTTCTTGCCGATCTCCTCGAAGTGCTCATGGCCGTACTTCTCGGACACCGCGTCTCCGCCGATCTTGCCGATCCGACCGTAGAAGCGAGGGCCGTACAGTTCCTTCACCTTCTGGCCACCCTGCTTGCCGATCTGCTCGTAGAAGTCCGATCCGTGCCGCTCCGCGGTGGTCTTGCCACCCTTCTTGCCGATCTGCTCGTAGAACTCCGGGCCGTGGCGCTGGGCGGTGGTGGCCCCTCCGCGACGTCCAGCTTCGGCGACGGTCATGGCACCCTTGTTACGCGGCATCCCTGTCTCCTTCTGCGCACGCGAGCGACGCTGTGGCTCGAGGCAGCCAGCGTGAATTCGCCGAGCGATAGTTTGCAAGTTCCATACCGGCGTTCGCTAGGACGCTGGACGGGCGGCCGAGCCGGAGGCAATGCATGGCAGGCTCACACTCAAGCGCCCACGCCCGTACAAGGGCAAGCTCGACCGCCACTGAAAGGACCGCCCGTCGGTGAGCGCGCGGGCCCTGGCTAACCACGCGCGGCTGCTGTGCGACCGGTCCGAGAGCGGCGACTGCGCGCATGTGGCAGGGGAGCAGCGGACTTCAGTTCCCGACGCGCATCAAGAGGTTGCAGAGGTCCGGGCAGCCGAGCGACTGGCGCGTCGCGTTGGACAGATCGAGCGTCCGCCCAGCGACGTAGGGGCCGCGGTCGATCACGGGGACGCTCAGGGTCCGGCCGCCGTACGTCAGGGCCACGATGGTGCCGCACGGGAGGGAGAGATTGGCCACGCCCTGGATCTGCGTCGTGTAGGTCTGCCCGCAGGCGGTCCGGTTGCCGTAGAAACCCGGTCCGTACCACGAAGCCAGAACGAGCGTCCCACCGCCGAGGGCGGCGACCGGCGCGGCGGTGGCAACGGGCGGTGGCGGCGCGGCGGGGAGCGGCACGGGCGGAGGGACCGCGCGCGGAGCGGGCGCGGCGCGAGGTGCTTCCGGCTCCAAGGCGACCGGGGCGACCGGGGCGACCGGGGCGACCGGGGCGACCGGGGCGACCGGGGCGACCGGAACGGCCGCATCGGCCGGGACCGCGGCGACAGCAAGAGGCGAAACTGGCGCGGGCGACGTCTGAGTGCTGAGTTGCGGCGGCGCCGGGCGCTCGTTTCCCAGGTGCCATTCGTCGGCCGCGGCCATCGCCAGCCGCGGTCCAACGCTCGGCGCGTCCCCGCGCTCACCGGTCAACGGAACGAGCAGGATCGTGCAGAAGACGACGGCGCCGCACCGTGCGAGCAGAGCGGAGACGTCGGGCCGCAGGGACGAGGCGGATACCATTGGGAATGCTGCGCCCGCAAGCCCCGGCCCGCGGCATGTCTTCCTGCTCTACACGCGGCCGGCCAGGAACACGCGAAGCGGGACGAACGGACGCTCGCTCGCGAGAATCTTCCGCGATGCGCAGCATGGTCAGCCCTCGTGCGTGTGCTCCGATGGCGGTCACCCGAGGCCTTCAGGCCCATGGCCGGGCGGGGTGCGGGCCGACGGCCTAGGGGGCCGGGAGCGCGATCACGACGAAACGGGGATCGGACGCGTTCGGACCGGTGGAAGTCTGGAGCGTCAACCGCTCGGATGCCGTGGGCTGTGCGGGCGAGACGTCATTCGGCGGGACCGCGCGGTGGACCTCACGCACGGCATAGCGGATGACCGCGCCGGCGGGCGTCGAGATCGCGACGAGGTCACCCTCGCGGGCGTTCCACAGGGCCAGGAACATCCCCACCCGAGCGTGGGCATAGAGGTAGGTATTGCCGTTCTCCCCGAAGATCGCGGTCCCTGGAAGATGAAAAGCGAAGTTCTCCGGGGTCTTCTGCTGGTCGATATCCCGCGTGATGTCGCCTTCCTGGATCGGCAGATCGATCCCGAGCCGCGGTATCTGCACTCTGTAACCGTCGGGGATGCGGCGAGGGACGGGCGGTGGCGGCGGTGGAGGAACGACCGGGCCGACCTGGAACGTCGGCGCCGCGGTCGAAGGTGGTGGCGTGATCGCCGGCCCGCTCGAGTCGAGCCCGCCCAGCGGTGCCGCCGGCACCGGGGACGAGCCGAAAAGCAAGACGATCCCGAGGATCGTCAAGGCCAGACCCACGAACGTCAGAAAACGCGAGACCACGCTGGGTATTGTGGACGCGCAGATGGCCACCGAGCGGGCGAGCCATGCCGCGCGCCGGGACAGAGCCGCGGCCTCCTGCCGGGGTCAGGGACTCTCCGTGCTGCTCATCTCGCCGGGTTCGGACCTGGCGTACCTCTCGGGCTACGACATCTCTCCCAGCGAGCGCCTGACGTGCCTCGTCCTGACCGCGGATGGGCGGGCGGTCCTGGTGCTCCCGGCATTCGAGTCGGCGCGGGCCGTCGCCGCCGCGCCGGACCTCGAACAGCGCCCCTGGGCGGAGACCGAGGATCCCTTCGAGTTCGTGCGCGACCTCGTACCGGAAGTCGGCGACGTGGCCGTCGCCGACCAGATGTGGGCCGCGTCCGTCCTGCGCCTGCAGGGCGCGCTGCGCGGGCGGACCTTCCGCCAGGCGTCCGCTGTCACGCGCACCCTCCGCGCGCGCAAGGACCCGAGCGAGGTGCAGGCGCTGCGTCAGGTCGCCGCCGCGGCGGACCGCGCATACCTTCGGATCCTCGGCGCCGAGTTCGCCGGTAGACCCGAGCGCGACGTCGCGGCGGACCTGGCGGCGGCACTGCGCGCGGAGGGGCACGACGAGGTCTCGTTCACCATCGTCGCGGCCGGTCCGAACGGCGCGTCGCCGCACCACCAGACGGGCGACCGCCGCATCGGTGACGGCGACGTCGTGGTCATGGACTTCGGCGGGAAGCGCCAGGGCTACTGCTCGGATATCACGCGGACCGTGCGCGTGGGATCGCGCACCGACGACCTGGTCCAGCGGGTGCACGACACGGTCCTCCGCGCGCAGGAGGCGGGATACGCCGCGGCGCGCGCGGGCGCGCCCGCGGAGCGCGTCGACGCCGCCGCGCGCGGGATCATCGCCGAGGCGGGGTACGGCGATCGGTTCATCCACCGGACGGGGCACGGGATCGGCCTCGACGGGCATGAGCACCCCTACCTCGTCGCCGGTAACGCGGAGCCGCTGGAGCCGGACATGGCGTTCTCGATCGAGCCGGGGATCTACCTGCCCGGCCGCTTCGGGGTGCGGATCGAAGACATCGCCGTGCTCGACCGAAGCGGCGTCGCGGAGCCGCTCAACCACGCCGACCGCCGCCTCGCCCTGGTGCGCTGAAGGATCCGCCGTTTCGTGCGGTTCGCGATCGCGGTCATCGCGTCGGCGGCACTGCAGCTGGGTGCCTTTCTGCGCGCGGGCGATTGGATCGGCGTGACGGCGCTGGTCGCTTTGGCGTGGATCCTCTTCGCGAGCCTCGGTGCCGGGTTCTTCGCGGGCCGACGGACCTGGCTCGCCGGTCTACTGGGCGTTCTGCTCGCGGCGATCGGCTCGGGGGTCGCGTCCTACCTGGCGTACGGGTCGGGGCTCGGGGTCGGCTGGCTCCTCGAGTACGAGACCAGGCTCATCCTGCTGGCCCTCCCCTACGCGGCCGCGGGCGCGATCGCGGCGGTCGGAGGCGGATGGCTGCGGCGCCGCGCGCTCGGCGCGCAGAGGTGAAGGCCGCTACCTGGCGAGAAGCGGCGTCGCGGCCTGCAGGGCCCAGCTGTAGAGCGAGTTCGGCAGGACGCCGAGCGCGATCGTGGCCAGCGCGGTCGCACCCAGGCTGAGCGACAGGAGCCGCGGGCTGACGAGCGGCGGCATCTTCGCGTCCGTCTCGTACATGTACATGTGCACGACGACCCGCAGGTAGTAGAAGGCCGCCAGGACCGCGTTCAGAGCGATGACGACCGCGAGCCAGACCATCCCCGAGTCGAGGACGGGCTGGATCACGAAGACCTTCGCGATGAACCCGATCGTCGGCGGGATGCCCGTGAGCGAGATGAGGAACACCGCGAACGCCAGCGCGGCGCCTGGAGCGCGCCTGGCGAAGCCGTTCAGCTCGTCGAGCGTCGGGCCGCGCGTGCCTTCACTGTCGACGAACAGGAGGCACGCGAACGCACCGAGATTCATGATCCCGTAAGCGAAGACGTAGAAGAGCACGGCCGCGACCGCGGAACCTCCGGCGCGGTGCGCGGCGACCGCCGCGAGGATGTAGCCGGTGTGCGCGATGCTCGAGTACGCGAGCATCCGCTTGGTGTTCGATTGCGCGAGCGCGATCACGTTTCCGGCGGTCATGGTGACGGCGGCAAGAAGGGCGAACACGTTGCCCCAGTCGACGCCGAGAGGGTCGAGGCCGCCGACCATCACGCGGAGGATCGCGGCGAACGCCGCGGCCTTGGGCCCCACGGACATGAACGCGGTCGCCGGCGTGGGCGCTCCGTCGTACGCATCTGGCGTCCACTGGTGGAATGGCACGACGGCCGCCTTGAATCCCAGGCCGACCGTCACGAGGGCGAGCGCGACCATGCTGGCGGGATTGGCGAGACCAGCCTTGGCGATCGCCGCCGCGATGCCCGCCATCTCGGTGGTGCCCGAGATCCCGTAGAGCCAGGCGAAGCCATAGAGCAGCAAAGCGGAGCTGAACGCTCCCAGCAGGAAGTACTTCAGCGCGGCCTCGTTCGAGTAGCGGTCGTGGCGCTGCAGGCCCGCGAGGATGTAGATGGGGATCGTCATGAGCTCGAGCCCCACGAACAGCGTGATCAGATCCGTGGCGAGGACGATGGTCATGGCACCGAGGGTGGAGAAGCAGATCGTCGCGTAGTACTCGCCGGCGGGGACCCGGCGGCGGGCCAGGTAGCCAGGCGCGACGAGCGCGGCGAGGATCGCAAGCACGAGGAAGAGCACTCGGAAGAAGGCCGTGAACGTGTCGACCACCACGAACCCGGAGAAGTAACGACCGGCGGTGGGGGTGAACGGTCCGGTGAAGATCGCCGCTACCAGCCCGAACACCACCAGGAGCGAGAGCCAGTCGCGCGAACGGCCGCGCGGTTGAAGGGCGTCGGCGACGATGACGACGCACGCTGTGAGGGTGACGGTCACCTCGGGCAGGACGGCGACGAGGTCGTTCACCGGGCCAGGACCGTCACCGTGAACAAAGGATCCGTCGCGAGCGCGATGGCGCGGTCCACCGACGGCTGGATCATCGCAATGAAGGGCTGGGGCGCGACGCCGAGGACCACGGTCAGTATCAGGAGAGGCAGCCCGCAGGCGACCTCGAGCCGCGAGAGATCGGGCAGAGCGCGATACGCCTCACGCAGGGTGCCGTACATGACCCGCTGGAACATCCACAGCAGGTAAACGGCGGCGAGGATGACGCCGATCGCGGCCAGGGGTCCCCAGAAGAGCCCGCCGGGCCCCGTCGGCGGACTGAACTTGAACGCTCCGACCAGCACCAGGAACTCGCCGACGAATCCGTTCAGGCCCGGCAGCCCAAGCGATGCCAGGGTGAAGACCCCGAAGAAGGTCGTGTACAAGGGCCAGCGGTTGGCGAGTCCTCCCAGATCGGCGATGAGCCGACGATGTGTCTTCTCGTACTGGATGCCGACGAACAGGAAAAGCGCACCGGTCACGATCCCGTGGTTCAGCATCTGGAGCACCGCTCCGGCGCCGCCCTGCGCGTTGAGTACGAAGATACCGAGCGTGACGAAGCCCATGTGGGCGACGGAGGAGTACGCCACGAGCTTCTTCAGATCCTTCTGCACCGTCGAGACGATCGCCCCATAGAGGATCGCCACGACCGAGAGAAGGATCAGCAGCGGAAGCCACGCCTGCGTCCCGAACGGGAAGAGCGGTAGGGCGAAGCGCAGGAAGCCGTAGCCGCCCGCCTTGAGGAGTACGCCGGCCAGCACGATCGACCCGGCCGTGGGTGCTTCGACGTGGGCATCGGGAAGCCAGGTGTGGAACGGGACCATCGGCATCTTGATCGCGAACGCGAGCGCGAAAGCGAGGAAGACCCAAAACTGGAAATCCGCGGAAAAACGCGCGCGTCCCGCGATGAGCTCGGGCAGCGACAGCGTGCGCGACCCGGGCTCGCCGCTGGCGAGGTAGACGGCGATGATGCCCACGAGCATCAGCAGCGACCCGGCCAGGGTGAATAGGACGAACTTCAATGTCGCGTAGACGCGGCGAGGGCCGCCCCACACCCCGATGATCAGGTACATCGGGATGAGCATCAGCTCGAAGAAGACGTAGAAGAGGAAGAGATCGAGCGCGAGGAAGAGCCCTACCATGCCCACCTCCAGAACGAGGAAAGCGGCCATGAATTCGGTCACGCGCTCCTTGATCGCACCGCCCGACGAGTACAACACGCTGATGAAGGTCAGCAGCGTGGTCATCGGGACGAGGAGCACAGAGATCCCGTCGACACCCAGCTCATAACGCACACCGAGGCTCGGGAGCCAGCTCAGCGACTCGTGGAGCTGGAAACCCGCCTCACCGGTGCGGAAAAGGGTGAGCATCACGAGCGACGCGACGAGCTCCACGAAGGTGGTGATGATGGCCACCTGCTTGGCGGCGCGCGGGTCGCGCCCGAAGACGACCAGCGGGAGGAGACCCACCAGCGGAATGACAATGAGCAGGGTCAGGATGTGTTCCACGATCACCTGCCGAAGACGCCCGCGGCGTAGCCGCCGTACGCGATCATCACCGCGAGCAGCCCGGCGACGATGGATAGCGCATAGTTGCCGACCAGGCCCGTCTGTGCGCGCCGGAGCCCGGATCCAAGGATCCCGAAAAGGCTCCCAAGCCGGTTCACGATGCCGTCGATGATGTGGATGTCGAAGGCCCAAGAGGCTCCGGCGAACGCGTTGGCCAGACCGACGAAGCGGCGGTCGTACAGCTCGTCCACGTAGTACTTGTTCACGAGCACCCGGTAATAGGGGCCCGCGGCGCGGGCGACGGCGGCCGGGTCGGGATGGTGGCGGGCGTACATCGACAGGCCGATCAGGATGCCCACGACCGATGCGACGACGGAAAGAGCAGCGAGCGCGATGATCGAGGTGACGGCGGGCGCCTGCTCTGTGGCGCGGCCCGCTGCCTCCGTGACCGGTCCGAGGAAACGGTGGATGAAGCCACTCTCGGGCGGCACGCCGACGAACCCGGCGAGGACGCTGCCGACCGCCAGCACGAGGAGCGGAATGGTCATGATGCGCGGTGACTCGTGCGCGTGATCGAACAGGTGGCGATCGCGCGGCTCACCGTGGAACGTGAGCCAGATCGCCCGCGTGACGTAGAAGGCCGTGAGCGCGCCCGTGACCAGGCCCACGAGCCACAGCAAGGTATGACCGTTCAGGAACGCCGTCGCGAGGATCTCGTCCTTCGACCAGAAGCCGGCGAGGGGCGGGATCGCGGCCAGCGCGCCGCCGGCGATGACCATCGTCCAGTAGGTGATGGGCATCTTCGACCGAAGACCCCCCATGCGGCGCATGTCCTGGACGTCGTCGATCCCATGGATCACGGAGCCTGACCCGAGGAACAGGAGTGCCTTGAAGAAGGCGTGCGTGAACAGGTGGAACATCGCGGCGATCGGGGCGCCGACCCCGAGCGCGAGGAACATGTACCCGAGCTGGCTCACCGTCGAGTACGCCATGACGCGTTTGATGTCGAACTGCACCAGCGCGATCGTCGCCGCGAAGATGGCGGTCAGCGCGCCGACCGCTCCCACGACCTGCAGCGCGGGCCCGGCCGCGGCGAACAGCGGAGTCGAGCGGGCGACGAGGTACACGCCGGCCGTAACCATGGTCGCGGCGTGGATGAGGGCCGACACCGGTGAAGGTCCTTCCATCGCGTCCGGCAGCCACGAATACAGCGGCAGCTGGGCGGACTTGCCGGTGGCACCCAGGAAGAAGGCGAGGCAGATCAGCGTGAGCACACCTTGCTGGGCGATCCCCACCCGCTCGAAGACTTCGGTGAAGTTCAGCGTGCCGAACAGCAGGAACGTGGTGATCATGCCGATCATGAATCCCCAGTCGCCGATGCGGTTCATGACGAATGCCTTCTTCGCCGCGCCCTGCGGCTCGGGACGCTCGAACCAGAATCCGATGAGCAGGTAGCTGCACAGCCCAACACCTTCCCAGCCGACGAACATCAGCAGGTAGTTGTCTGCGAGGACCAGCACGAGCATCGCGAACACGAAGAGCGGGAGCCAGGTGAAGAAGCGGTGAAGACCGTGGTCGTGGGCCATATACCCGATCGAGTAAACGTGCACCAGGAGCGAGACGACGGTGACGACGACGAGCATCGTCGCCGAGAGTGGATCGACGAGAGCGGCGACGTCGACGCGGAAGTCGGCGACGCCGATCCACTCGTAGAGAGGAACGACGGTCTGCGCGTGGCCGCCCGCGACCTGGCTGAAGACGCCGAGGGCGAGCACCGCCGATGCCGCCACGGCCGCCGAGGCGATGGGACCTGTCGCCTTGCCGAGCCAGCGGCGACCGAAGATGCCGTTGACGAGGAAGGCCGCGAGGGGGAATGCGGGGATGAGCCAGACGAGGTCCACGAGGTTCATCGGGCGGCCCTCACCCCCTCATCGCTCGGGCTTCGTCGACGTCGACGCTCGGACGGTTCCGGTATGCCGCCAGCACGATGGCGAGACCGACCGCGACCTCCGCCGCCGCGATCACGAACACGAACGTGACGAACACGCTTCCCCGCTCGTCCGCAGCGGGCAGGCGCCGGGAGAACGCGACCAGGGCGAGGTTCGCGGCGTTGAGCATCAGCTCGACACACATGAGGATCACGACAGCGTTGCGGCGCATCAGAACACCGGCGCAGCCGATGAAGAACAGCATCGCGGATACCGCGATGAACGCCCCCAGCGGAACGTGCGTCAAAGCCGTTCCTCCCCGAACTCGTCGTCCAGGGGATCCTCCCGTTTCACGAGGGCGATGGCGCCGATCATGGCGGCGAGGAGCAGGACGGAGGCGACCTCGAAGGGAAAGGCGAACGGCCCGAAGAGGCTCGTCGCCAAGGGCACGAGGTCGCCGCCACCGCTCGCGGGCGGTCCGCCGTCGCGGAAGGACAGCGCGATGAAGACGACCGGGACCGCGATGAGGGCGACGAAGACCGCGGCGAGGGGCGTCTGCCGCTGGAAGAACAGGGGATAGCTGCGTGGGGACTGCGGCGTGAACATCACGCCGTACAGGATCAGGACCGTGATGGCCCCGACGTAGATGAGGACCTGGAACGCGGCGATCGTCTCGGCGCCGAGCAGCACGAACATGCCCGCGATGCACAGGAAGGTGAAAGCCATCAGCAGCGCACCGGATGTGATACGGCGCAGGAGCACGACGGCCGCGCCGGCACCGACCAGCGCGACTGAGAGCAGGACGAAGACGATCGGCTCGATGAGGTCGAACATGACCGCTAGCGGTCGGCCACTACTGGAAGGCCATCAGGTCGGGAGGCCGCGCAGCGCGCGTGCGTCCACCCGGCCGCGCAGCGCCCGAAGGCGCCGGCGCTGTACGACCGGGAGCCCGAGGATCAGGCCGATCAGAAGACCCCAGTTCACGATGGCGATCGGCAGGAGGTTGCCTGGGAACGCGAGGACCAGGACAGCTGTGCTCATGATGTTCACCAGCGCCAGCGGGATCAGGATCTTCCAGCAGAAGCTCATGAGCTGGTCGATGCGGAGCCGGGGAAGCGTGGCGCGGATCCACATGAAGACGAGGACGAAGAAATACGTCTTCAGCGTGAACCAGGCCACACCCAGGATCGGGAGCGCATCGACCCCGGGCCCGTGCCATCCGCCGAACCAGAGCGTGGTCATGATCGCGCACACGACGGTCACCTCACCGTACTCGGACAGGAAGAACACGGACCAGCGCATCCCGGAGTACTCGGTGAGAAAGCCCGCGACAAGTTCCGACTCGGCCTCAGGCAGGTCGAAGGGCGCGCGGTTGGTCTCCGCAAGTGCCGCGATGAAATACGTCACGAACGCGAAAGGAAGGATCAGGAAGTTCACCAGGAGACCGGGCTGAGAATTCGTGAGGTCGATCATCGAGAGCGATCCAACGACGAGGACGACCGTCACCAGCGCGAGGATCTGCGGCACCTCATACGAGATCAGCTGCGCGGCTGAGCGCAGCCCTCCCATCAGCGAGTACTTGTTGTTCGACGCCCAACCGGCAATGACGATGCCGAGGACGGTCATCGAGCCGAGCGTCGTCAGGTACAGGATTCCGATGTTCAAGTTCGCCGCGACAAAGTCGGGCGCGAACGGAAGGACCACGAACGAGGCGAGCATGGGGCTGAACACGATCGCCGGGGCGACGATGAAGAAGGACGCGTCGGTCAGGCGGGCGCGCACGTCCTCTTTGGCCAGAAGCTTGATCGCGTCAGCGAAGGTCTGGAGCAGCCCGAACGGTCCGGTGTGCATAGGCCCGAGGCGGTCCTGGATGACCGCCTGGATCTTCCGCTCGAGGTAGATCTGCGCAAGCGCGCCGTTGAGGACGAGGAACACCGCGAGCCCCACCGCGATGATCAGGCGGAGGACGGCCCAGATCGCCGGGTCGATGCCGAAGGGACCTATGGGCATGCGGGCCTCGGCAGGATCGGTGTGCGACCCACGCGCTCAGCCTCCACGCGCGTCGCTCCGCGGCGGTTTGAAGGACCGCCGGAGCGGATGGCCCGGGAAGGACTCTTCGAGAAAGATCCGGCGCATGTCGGGGTGCCCGTCGAAAACGATGCCGAACATGTCATATGTCTCCCGCTCGCACCAGTTCGCTCCCTCCCAGACCCCGGCGAGTGAGGGAACGTGCGGATCGAGCTCGGTGCACGTCGTCCGCAGCACGACGAACACCTTTGTCCTGCTGCCGCGGACGAATGTCAGCGACCGCATCTCGCCGCCGAGGTCGACTCCGGCGTTCACCGCGTAGAAGTCGCATCGCATCAGCTCGTCGTCCCGTACGAGCCGAGCGACGTCCACAAGGTGCTCGCGCGGCACCTCGAGCACGATCTGGTCGTGCAGGACCGAAACTCGTGCGCGTTCGGCGACCCGCCTTCTCAGCTCGCGGGCGACCGTCGCGAGGTCGATGGTCGGGCGCGGGCTGCTCAGTACCAGCGCAGCGCCTCCTTCCTCCACGCGTAGAGCAGGCCCACCACGAGGATCGCGATGAACACCGCCATCTCGATCAGCCCGTACCAGCCGAGCGTCCGGAAGAGGACCGCCCACGGGAAAAGGAATATGACCTCGACGTCGAAGACGACGAACAGGAGCGCGAAGACATAGAAGTGGGTCGGATACCGTCCCCACGCCTGGCCGACTGGCTCCTCGCCCGACTCGTAGGTCCGAAGCTTCTCGATCGTTGGCTTCCGGGGCGCCAGAAACCGGGACACCATGAGCAGCGCGGTGACGAACAGCGACCCGACCACGAAGAAGGCGAACACATAGACGTAGGACAGGTTGTAGTCGGGCACGGGCACAGCGTAGGGAGCGCACATGGCGTCGGCAAACGCGGAGCGCGCCGCCCGCAGCAGTGGGCGCTGGGTTGGCCGCTCTGGTTGACACGGCTCGCGACGCCATCGTAGGGTCCGCCGAGTCTTTCCGGCCCCCTGTCGCGCGAGGCCGTGCAGGGAATCGGGTGGGAGCGGGCGTGAGCCGGCCGGAGGGACGCGAAATTGCAGGCCCATCGTCTGGCTGCGCGCGCAGGACGACCGCGATGGATACAGGGGGAGGCGGACAGGGTTTTGGCGATAGCCTCAAGCCGTACCCGCACGACCCTCTCCGGGTCGCGCACCATCGCAGGATCAGCCCAGCCGGCAGACCCGGCACTCCGCCCCCAGCGATCGCGATTCGCACGGCTTCTCGGCAATGTGCGGCGGCACGCCTGGCGGTCGATCGCGAATGGCGCCGTCGCCGCGATCGTCGTGTCGCTACCCTTCGTATCATCGGCCGCGCCGGCGCCGCAGGTGACCCGCATCAGCGGGACCGCTCAGTCCTCCGTGACCGAGGTGGCTCGGGCGCAGTCGCAGAGTCGCGGCCGGGCCATCAGCGCGGAGCGGAACCCCTCGACGGTGGTGAGCGAGGGCCCGGCACCGATCACGGAGTACAGGTTGTCCGCGAGCGACACCCTGGCCTCGCTCTCCAACTATTACGGCATATCCGCCGAGGCCATCTCGTTCGCCAACGGCATCACGGACGCCCAGAACCTCCCGCGTGATCGAAGCATCCGCATACCACCCGCGGAGGGCGCGCTGTACACGGTCGCGGCCGGAGACACTGTCGCCGCTCTCGCCGAACGCTTCCACGTGCCGGCCAGCGTGATCATGGACTACAACCGCCTTTACTTCGAGCCCGAGCACTTCGCCCCCGGCCAGCTGATATTCATTCGCGGGGCGACCCTTCCGGACCTGGTATGGAAGACGGTGGAACCCGCACCGGAGGCACCCTCGTCGGTCATCGCGCGAGGCGCCGCCCCGGCGCCGGCCAGCGTGGCGGCGGCGCCCGCGGCGCCGGCGGTGAGCAGAGGCGGCGCGATCGGCTGGCCGGTCGCGGGCGTCGTCACGCAGGTCTTCTGGTATGGCCACACCGGCACCGACGTGGCCGCGCCGTATGGATCGGGGATCGCATCGTCGATCGGCGGCGTGGTGAGTGCCGCGGGCTGGGTCGCCGTCGGCGGACTCCGGATATGCGTCCGCTCGGGCAGCCTCGAGGTGTGCGATTACCACACCAGCGCCGTCTACGCGAGCCCGGGCCAATCCGTGAACCGAGGCCAGCTCATCGCCGCGATCGGGCTGACGGGCGTGACGACCGGTCCGCACGTCCACTGGGAGTGCAAGCTCGGCGGCGCGTTCGTGAGCTGCCCCAGCGTGTCCAGCTACTAGATCGGCACCGGCACCAACAGGACGGCCCGGATGCCCGTCGCCTGTGGCTGTTCGTATGCTCGCAACGATGTACGCCGCCGTCCATACCGATCGTTCGGGACGGGTCTTCGTCTCGGCTGACTATGCTGCCGCCGTTTCCGACGGGGCTGCCGTGGTCCAGATGCCCGCGGCTCTCGCGCTCCCCGCGGGTGCCGAGCTCGTGCCTCTGCCCGATCGCGAGGCCATCGCCTTCGATCGACGCGGCCAAAGGCGGGGCCTCGGGACCGCGCGGTGGGCGATCGGCGCATTGCTGCCGCAGGGCACGCTGCGCACCTGGCTCCCCGCGTACACGCGGCCGAGGTCGACCGGTCCGCTGCCGCCGCGGCCGTACGCGGCGGTCGGGGCCGACGAGTCTGGCTCGCTCGTCGTGGCCGCCATCCGTGTCGGCGAGCGCGCTCCTCCGGCCCAGGTCGATGAAGGGCGCCTGGCGACCCGCGTCAACGACGCCCTGCGCGCGCATCCATCGAACGTCGCGCTGCGCCACCTGGTGCGGTGCGCCCGGGAGAAGGGCTGCCGCAGCGCCCGCGAGTCGTTCAGCGGTGGCGAACGCATCGTCCCCGTGGGCAGCGACCGCAACGACGCGCCGCCCGAGGGCGTGGCCATCGATCCGGAGCCGTGCCGCCGGGACGGTCGCGTCTTTCCCGCGACCGCGCGAGATCTCGCCGAGCTCGCGCTGGCGCACCTGGGCGACGGCGCCGCCGAGGTGACCTTTGGTGGCGCGTGTGACGGTGAGCCACTCCTCGCGGCGCGCGTCGTCAGCGACGCGGTGGCTCGCGTGCGCGGGGAGCGGCCCACAGCCCGCGTGGTGCTGCGCTCGAACGCGTCGGTCGGCGCGGCGTTGGCGCGTGTCTGCGCCGCCGGGGTAGGCGCGCTGCGGGTGCGCCTGGTCTCCGCGCGCCCGGAGACGTACGAGTGGTTCCACGGCCCCATCGGTTATCGCTGGACCGACGTCCTCACGTCCCTTCGGATCGCAGGCGACGCCGGCACCGACGTCACCATCGAGGCCCTCGTCCTGCCCGGGCTGTTCGACCGGGTGACCGAGAACGACGCGCTCATCGAACTCCTCGGATCGTTGCCTGCTGTCAGCGTGCTGCGGCTTGCGGATCTGGGCGTTGATCCGGAACGGGGCGCGGGACCACGGCGCGCGGGCGGACCCCCCCAGGGTGTCGCGGCGGCGGTGGCGCGGATCGCGGCCGAACTTCCGAAGCTACGCATCGCGAGCACCTTCCCTTAGGCGATGTTCCTCGACCGCGCACGGCTGAGCGTGCGGGGGGGCAATGGCGGGCGCGGTGTCATCTCCTTCCGGCGGGAGGCACATGTGCCCCGCGGCGGGCCGGACGGCGGCGACGGGGGCCGCGGCGGGGACGTTGTACTGCGCGTCGACCCTGAACAGACGACCCTCGGTGCGTTCCAGTTCCGGCGAACGCACGCCGCCGAGGCCGGGCAGGCCGGGGCGGGAAAGAACCGCAGCGGAAAGGCCGGCGCCGACCTGGTGCTCCGGGTACCGCCGGGCACCGTCGTCCGCGACCGGAAGAGTGGGGAGATGGTCGCCGACCTGCTGTCCCCAGGGGAGGAGGTGGTCATCGCTCGCGGAGGGAAGGGAGGACGTGGCAACGCTCGGTTCGTGTCGAGCGTCCGGCGGGTGCCGCGGATCGCGGAGGACGGCCAGTTGGGGGATGGGCGAGAGCTCGAACTCGAGCTCAAGCTCGTCGCCGATGTGGGGCTCACCGGGCTCCCGAATGCGGGGAAGTCGACGCTTCTCGCCGCTCTGACGCGGGCACGGCCGAAGATCGCGGACTATCCGTTCACAACGCTCACCCCGAACCTCGGCGTGGCGCGCCTGGATGATCGCGAGCTCGTCGTCGCCGACATCCCGGGCCTCATCGAGGGCGCGCACCGCGGTGCCGGACTCGGCGAGGATTTTTTGCGCCATCTGGAGCGCACACGCCTCATCGTCCACGTCGTCGATGCGTCACGGCCGGATCCCCTTGCCGACGTCGCGGTGGTCGAAGCGGAGCTCGCCGCGTACGGCGCGGACCGGGTCGGCCGCGCGCGCCTCTTTGCCTTGAACAAGTGCGACCTTCCGGAAGCGAGCGACCGCGCCGAGGGTCTTGCCGTCGCGCTCGGGGGCCACGACCGCGAGGCGGTCGCGATCTCGGCTGCGGCCGGTACCGGTGTCCCCGAGCTGGCGCGCCGCATCTTCGCGGTTTGTCCGCCGCGTGAAGTGCCGGAGACTGCCGCCGTGGGAGAGAGGCGCATCGCTTTCGCGCGCAGCGGCCGCGACTGGAGCGTCACCCGAGAGAGCGACGGCTATCGCGTGCGCGGGGACCGCATCGAGCGGCTGGCCGCAGGGCTGGATTGGGACAGCCCTGACGCGTCCGCGTACTTCCAGCGACTGCTCGCCCGGAGCGGCGTCGAGCGCGCGCTCCGGGACAAGGGAGCACGGGAGGGCGACACCGTCCGCGTGGGCGAGCTCGAGCTCGAATGGCGCGAGGGAGGCCAACGCTGAGTCCGCGCGTGGGCGTGTTCGGCGGAACGTTCGATCCGGTGCATGTCGGCCACCTCGCGATCGCGGGCGCAGCCCTCGACGACCAGGCCCTCGACGTTGTCACCTTCGTCCCAGCGCGGCATTCGCCGCTCAAGGAATCCGGTCCCGTGGCCGGAGACGCTGAACGCCTCGAGATGCTGCGTCGCGCCACCGCGGGCGAGCCGCGGTTCAGTGTCTCCACCATCGAGCTCGACCGATCGGGACCGTCGTTCACGCTCGCGACCCTCGAGTCCCTGCGGGGGCAGGGGGACCTCTTCCTGATCCTCGGCAGCGACGCTCTGAGTGACTTCGAACGCTGGCGCGAGCCGGATCGGATCCTCGCGCTGGCGACGCTCCTCGTCGCCGACCGGCCGGGCGTGCTGATCGCCGCTTCGTCGGTGCGATTCGTGCGGTTCGACGCACCCAGTCTCGACATCAGCTCCCGCGAGCTGCGCTCGCGCGCGGCCCGTGGGCGATCACTGCGGTACCTTGTTCCCGACCCCGCTTGGATGTACATCGAGGAGCGCGGCCTGTACCGCGCGACGGACCAGCAGCCGCGGACGAGCTGACTCCGCGCGCGCTCGCGGATCTTGTCGTGGAGGCCGCGAGCGACAAGAAGGCCGAGGACCTCGTGGTGCTGAATGTCTCCGAGGTCACGACCATCGCGGACCTGTTCGTGATCTGCAGCGGACGCAGCGAGCGGCAGGTGCAGGGCATCGCCGACGGCGTCGTCGAGAGGGCCAAGGCCGGCGGGCGCCCTCCATTCGGACTGGAGGGTTATCGGGCCGGCAGGTGGGTGCTCATCGATCTCGGCGACGTGATCGTGCACGTATTCGTTCCGGACGAGCGTCAGCTTTATCGGCTGGAGCGGCTCTGGGGGGATGCCCCGGTCGTATTGCGGATCGGGTAGCTCGCTTCGGCGTCGACGTCGCCGAGGCTTCGTCCTCTTGCCACGTCGATGTGGCCGAGCGTTGGACGCGAGGGCCCCTACGAATGGAGCGCTTCCCAGATGGCGATAGCCGCATCGCGCCCGAGCCGAACGCTGTAGTTCGTCCCGCGGTCTTCGGGATAGATCTGCGTCGTGTTGGCGACGAACAACCCGGGCTGGGGCGTCCGCATGGGAAGAAGACGGTGCCGATTCCCGATGCGCGGAACGGGCTGAGCTGCCACCTCCTTGAATGACCAGGAGCGCATGATGTCGCGGTACAGGAAGCGGGCTGACACCCGATGCAGTCCCGGGAGGCAGTGCCCGAGCAGCTCCGCGGTCGTCAGGCCAAGGAGCGGAGAGTCCTGCGGCACGTAGTTCGAGACGTGGAGATAGTGCGCGTGATAGCGGTCGGCGGGCACGAGGTTGGTGTGCTCGACGAGACCCAGGAACGGCATGTCAGGCTCCGCGATGTTGATCCAGTATTTCCCGCTGAAAGGGCGCCGTAGCTCGAGGAGCAGCACGACCGCGGCGCGGTAGCGCTGATCGGCCAGGGCCCGATCGTAGGATCTCGGCCAGGCGAACAGATGCCGCGTCACGTCCGTCGGCGTGGTGAACAGGACGGCGTCCGCCGACGCGGTGGCCTCGATGGCCGCGCCCGAGAGATCGATCGGGAACCGGTAGGAGCCGGGAGCCGCGAACTTGAGCTGGTGGCGGCCGTCGATCGCCTCGACCCGCAGCACCGCCCGGTCCACGTGCACCACTCCGCCCAGACGCCGCACCTCGTCGGCGAGCGCCACGGAGATGCCCTGGAACGAGTGGCGGGGATAGCCGAGCACCTCCTGGCCGGCGCCTCTGCCTTCCAACCGCCGTCGCAGTCGAAGCTTCGACCAGAGCCACGCGAGCGGCACACTCTCGGCGTCATCGCCGAATTTGGCGAGCAACAGCGGGGCCCAGACCAGCTCGGACGCGCGGTCACCGCAGTGCCGGCGCAGCCACACCAGCGCCGAGATGTCATCCATCGCGTGCCAGTCGGTCATGCGCCCGAGGCGCAGAACGGCGACCCCGAGGCGCACCCTGTCCGCGGCAGGCAGGACGCCGTATCGCGCGAGGTCGAGCGGGGTCGTGAAGGGCCACACTCGGCCGCCAGCGAAAATGCCGACCGTCGAGCGATGCCATTCGAGCTCGCCAGGGAGGAAACGCTCGTGCAGTGCGGCCATCTCGGTGTCGCTTTCGAAGAGGTGGTGGTAGTAGCGCTCGAGTCTCACCCCGCCTCCCACATCGAGCGTGCTCACCTGGCCGCCGACATCCGGCCACCTCTCGAAGACCTCGACGTGAGCCCCGCGATTCGCAAGCTCCCGCGCAGCGACCAGTCCCGTGATCCCCGCGCCGACCACGGCGATGCGCGGTGTTCCGATCAAGGCCGGCGCCCGAAGATGGTGGCGCCCGCGGCGTCATATACGAGCTCGTACCGGGTGTCCTTCGCAAGGGCCGCTCGCAGCGCCGCGCAGCACCATATCGCCGACCCGTCGGCGCGCAGCCCGATCATCGTCTTCGGCAGCAACGCGAAGTCGAAGGGCGCGCCCCCAGCGCGAGACCAGCGCTCCAGGCAGTCCCCTCCCTGCGAGCCGCACTCCTGGGCCCGATCGAACCGGTCCAGTTGCTTCCAGAACGCGCGCGACGGCAGCCACTCCGTCCCCTGCACCGTCGCGACGCTGCGGCGACCGGTCAGCGCGGGGAACCATTCGCTGTCGCGGTCGCTCGCCCAGAACTGCTCGCTCACCACGACAAAGCGTGCGTCCCGAGGCGTGTTGCGGGCGACCCACGACATCGCTTCACGCTCGGCGGGGGTGACCGCGCGCAGGAGATCCGGTTCGGTGGCGAGGGCACCTGCCGCGGCATACGACACGGCGGCCGCGGCCAGCAACGCCAGCGAGCGGCGGTCGCGGATGAGCGGCGAAACGACGCCGCTGATGCCGTGGGCGACGAGCAGGGCCATCGGCACCGTCGATACCGCGCCGAAGGAGCGCGAGTCGAGGAGCCCGGCAGCGACCAGCCAGGCGGGAAGGAGGTACTCGCGCCGCGCGAGGCACACCAGGACGCCAAGGAGCGACAGCGCGGCGAAAAGAGGGAAGTAGGGTTCCGACGTCTCTCGGAACCGCAGCAGCTGTTCCACGGGATTCGATAGCGAGCCGGTCGTCGCGGCGGCAAGGAATGGCCCTGGGCCGTGCCGCACCAGCGCGGTGGCCCACCAGGGAGACGCGAGGGCGAGCGCGGCGCCCGCGATCGCGAACGCGCCACGGACCGCGCCGGCGGAGCGTCCGTGGGCGACAAGAAGCAGCGCCGCGCTGAAAGCGAGGAACCACGCCATCTCGATGTGGCTGAGAAGCGTCAGGGCGGAGAAAGCCGCCGCCGCAGCGCCCGCCGCGAAACGCGGCGCGGCGAGGAACGAACGCAGGGCGCCGAGCGCCACGATCGCGCAGAGGAATCCGAGCGAGCGGGTCAGCCCCCCACCCATGAGCAGCCAAACGAACCCGGCGGGGATCAGCGCAAAAGCGAAAAGCGCGATCGTCCGCGCCCGCTCGCCCTGCAGCAGTCCCCGCGCGAGCGGAAGGAACGCCACGATGCCGAGCGCGTTGAACACCAGCGGCAGGATGCGGAGCACGTTCGACACGCCGACGCCGCCGAGATCCGCCACAGCTCCCGCGAAGTAGAACGCAAGCGG
Source organism: Candidatus Limnocylindria bacterium (assembly GCA_038211425.1). GTDB lineage: Bacteria > Chloroflexota > Limnocylindria > P2-11E > P2-11E > JALYKU01. The sequence continues at coordinate 35,052 of JBBQVQ010000022.1, forward strand.
GGGGTACACGAACGGGATGCCGCCGTTGTACGAAAGCTCCGCCGGCAGCGCGTAGTGCGCGCGTTGAAGGTCCTGTATCGCCACGTAGAACATGCCGCCATCGTTGAGCGGGAAGTCCGCTGAGGCCACCGCGCGCAGCCGCACGGCAAAGCCGAGCGCGACCGCGGCCGCGGTCAGCAGCGGCACGGCGAGCGCTCGAATCTCCAGATGTGCGATCGGCGCGGGGCGTCCGCCTACCCGCGTCGTCTTTTCCATTGGGAGCGTTCAGTATGTGTTCTCGGCCGGCGTTCCTCCCGTACGCGCGGAACAGCCGCGCGGCGACCTTGGAGGAAGGTGACCTTCGGTTCGGCCCCGTCGCCGGCGCCCCGCGAGAACGGGCTCGCGCAGTCACCTCCGAGGGGCGGTGACCTTCGGTTCGGCCCCGTCGCCGGCGCGCCGCGAGAACGGGCTCGCGCGCTCACGTCCCAGGGGCTGTAACCTTCGGTTCGGCCCCGTCGCGGGCGCGCCGCGAGAACGGGCTCGCGCGGTCACGTCCCAGGGGCTGTAGCTCAGCTGGTAGAGCGCTTGAATCGCACTCAAGAGGTCAGGGGTTCGAATCCCCTCAGCTCCACATGAAGTTCGCGAATGGATAGGTTCGACTCCGGAGGCGACCCGGAGCGCCAGGCGAACATCGCCTTCGCGCTGATCGTCCTCGGGATCATCGCCGTCGGTGCGCTGACGATCTGGCTCTTCTACGTGGCGAGCTTTTAGAGCCCATCCAGCCAAGCCCGACCCGCCGACCCGCACCAAGCCGCCCACGCCCCGTTAGACGGTAAATGGCCTGTTACGTGGCCGTTACCAGTCGGGGAGGGCCGCCCGTTGTTCCGTCGATCGCTACTCGCCGCGGGCATCGCCGCGGCGCTCCTTTTCGGGGCGACACCTGCCGCCGCCGTGACCGCGCCGATTGGCACCGCGTCGGCCGCGAGCGCCCAATCAGATCTCCAGGCCCTCGTCAATCAGTATCGCTCCGCCAACGGTCTCCAGACCGTCTCGCTGAACGGGTCCCTTTCGAGTTCCGCGACCTGGATGGCCGGGGACATGGCCGCAAAGAACTACTTCTCCCATACCTCCTCGGACGGCCTGAGCCCCATCCAGAGGATGGCGGGCGCGGGTTACCCCGCGTACGCCAACTACACCGGCGAGGATCTCGCCGCGGGGTTCGCCGGCGCGGCGCAGGTACTCGCGGGCTGGATCGCCAGTCCGGCGCATAACGCGGTGCTGCTCAACCCGAACTACGACGCGGTCGGCATCGGGATCGGATACTCGGTGACGTCGACCTACAAGTGGTATTGGGCGGCCGACTTCGCCGGTCCCGGCGTGAAGGTCGCCCCGCCGCCACCGCCCGCCGTAGCGCCGCCTGCGCCACGGCCCGCCGTTGCACCTCCCGCTGTGGCGCCCCCGCCACCGCGCGCACCGGCCCCCAATGCGGCGCCGCCGAGCGTAGCCACCGCACCGCCTGCGGCGCTCGCCACGGACCCCGTCGCATCAGCGGCTGATCCAGCGCCGAGCCAGGGACCCGACGCCGAAGCCGCGCCCCCGAGCGCCGAGCCGGCGGTCGACCTGGCAGCGGTGGCACGCGCGGCCCTGGTGGTCAGGCACGAGGAGCTGCTCGTGAAGCAGATGACGCGCCTGCTGCTGCGACTGGAGCGCCAGGCCGGCTTCTAGATAGGTCACGCGGTCCGCCCACGCACCTGATCGATCGCGCGGCTGCGCCCGTGAGCGCCCAGGGTTGGTGGTACTCGCTCGTCGCGGGGGGACCCGCTCCTGATCGGCCGCGATCGATGATTGCCTCGTAGGCGTCCGCGCGCTCGCACGTCGGGCACGTCTTCACGGGCTCGCTACTCGACCGGGATCGATCAAACCGCCCGTTCGCTACCATCGCCTCCTGCCTTCGAAGGGGAGGAGCATCGACATGGCCACCACGCATCTTCAGAACTTCATCGATGGCCGTTGGGTCGACGCTGCCGGTGACGAGTCGTTCGAGGACCTCGATCCCGCGACCGGCGAGGTGATCGCCACCGCGACGCTGTCGGGTGCCGCGGAGGTCGACCGGGCGGTCGAGGCGGCCCGCCGCGCCGCGGACGCCTGGCGCCTCTACCCCGCCCCTAAGCGCGGCGAGATCCTCTACCGCGCCGGCGAGATCATGCTTCGCCGCAAGGAAGAGCTTTCGCGCGAGATGACGCGAGAGATGGGCAAGGTCCTTCCCGAGGCGCGAGGCGATGTCCAGGAAGGCATCGACATGACGTATTACACGGCCGGCGAGGGACGCCGGCAGTTCGGGGACGTCGTGCCGGCCGAGCTGCAGAACAAGTGGGCGATGAGCATGCGCAACCCCGTCGGCGTGGTCGCCGCGATCACCCCGTGGAACTTTCCGCTCGCGATCCCGACCTGGAAGATCATGCCCGCCCTGGTCCTCGGCAACACGGTGGTGTTCAAGCCCGCATCGAACACTCCGATGCTCGCCGTGCGCCTCGTCGAGGTGCTCGAGGAGGCGGGGCTGCCGAAGGGCGTCCTGAACCTCGTACTCGGTGCGGGAGGCGACCTCGGCGATCACCTGGTCACCCATCCCGGCGTCGACCTCATCTCATTCACTGGTTCGTCGGACACGGGCGCGCACATCAGCGAGCTGGCTGGAAGGATGCTCAAGCGCGTCTCCTGCGAGCTCGGCGGAAAGAACGCCATCGTGGTGCTCGACGACGCCGACGTGGACCTTTCGCTCGAGGGCATCCTCTGGTCCGCGTTCGGGACCTCGGGCCAGCGCTGCACCGCCGCGTCGCGCGTGATCACGCATCGCAGCGTCGCGGATGATCTGGTCAGCAAGCTGGTCGGGCGCACCAGGAAGCTGCGGCTCGGACACGGCCTCGACGCTTCCACGGATATCGGACCGGTCATCTCGGCAGCACAACAGGAGAAGGTGCATTCGTACATCCCGGTCGCCGAGAACGAGGGCGCGACGGTCGCCGTCGGCGGCCGGATCCCGAGCGACGGGGCGCTGTCGAAGGGTTTCTTTCACGAGCCGACGGTCCTGGTTGACGTCAAGCCCAACATGCGCGTGGCGCAGGAGGAGATCTTCGGGCCCGTCACAGCTGTGATCGAAGTGAACGGGATCGAGGAGGCCATCAAGGTGCTGAACTCGACCAGGTACGGCCTCTCGTGCTCGGTCTACACGCGGAACGTGAACAACGCCTTCAGGTTCATGCGCGACGCGCAAACGGGGATCGTGTACGTCAACGCGGGGACGATCGGCGCGGAGATCCAGCTTCCATTCGGTGGGATGAAAGCCACCGGCAACGGCCACCGCGAAGCTGGGCGCGCGGCGCTCGATGTGTACAGCGAATGGAAGTCGATCTACGTCGACTACTCCGGCAAGCTCCAGCGCGCGCAGATGGATCCGTGACCGGCGGCTAGCAGGCTGCGCCCGATCCAAGCGCCTCGCGCGGCTGCTCCGGCAGCGCTCGCCGCCACCCCCACCCGAGAGCCGGCGCTCCGGGCGGCCCGGACGAGGAACGCAGCTTCAGCCGGCCAGGCGCTTGCCGAGCCAATCGGCAGCGATGCCGACCGCCTGCTTCTGCCGCGCCCGGAATTCGTGGCCGGTGTCCGGGATGACGGCCAGCTCGACGCGGGCGTTCTCGCGCGCGATGCGCTCGAGAACGGCTAACGGGCCGAGTGCGTCCCGATCGCCCTGCACGACGAGCACCGGACAGCGCAGCGAGGTCAGCGCCGCCTCGTCGCGGGGGCGCGGGCGACCGGCGGGCGCGATCGGATGGCCCAGGATGACGAGCGCGTCCGGCGGCTCCTCGGCCGCGAGGAACGCGCAGATGCGTCCCCCGAAGGAGCGGCCAACGAGCGCGAGGGGTCCGGGGTCGGTCGCGAGCAGCTCGTCGCGCGCCGCGCGCAGCTCGCCGATCTCGCGCGCGAAGTCGCGGCTCGGGCGGCGCCCGCCGGTCGAGAACGCCACGGCCGCGGTCGTCATTCCGAGCTGCGTGAGCGCGCTCCGCATCGCGACGACGATCGGCTGGCTCGGGTCCCCACCATAGCCGGGCACGACGATGGCCCCGCTCACCGGCGCGCCGCTTTCGGCACGGGGATCTTCTGAGCGAGGCCGACCGACGGGCCGAGGAGGTCGCCCACGTCCGCCAGGCGCGGGACGAGGTTGGCGATGGTGAACGCGTCGGGACGCCCAAGAGAGGGGATCTCCTCCCAGCGCAGCGGGGCAGAGACGGGCGCGCGGCGGATCGGCCGGACGCTGTAGGGTCCCGCCGTCGTCTTCCCGCGCACGTTCTGCAGATAGTCGATGTAGATGCCCCGGCGCCGCTTCTTCTGGAACTCGATCGTCACCAGCTTCGGGGCGCGGTCACGTGCCGACTTACCGAGGTCGTGCACGAACTCCCGAGATTGATCGAAGGTGTATCTGCGCGCGATCGGCACCAGGATGTGGATGCCGCGGGAGCCAGTCGTCTTCGGGAATCCCTGGATGCCGCGATCCGCGAGAAGCTCGCCGACGATCCCTGCCACCTCCTTCACCTCGTCCCAGGTGGCGCCCTCGGCCGGATCGAGGTCCACGATCGCGTAGTCCGGCAGTTCCGGCTTGTCGACGCGCGAGAGCCACGGGTGGATCTCGATGGCGGTGTAATTGGCCATCCAGATGAGTGTCGCGAGCTCGTTCGCGAGCACGTAGTCGATGCCCCCTTCACGGTCGGCGCCGCGATCCGTCCAGCTGCGGATCCACTTCGGGGTGAACTGCGGCTTGTCCTTCTGGTAGAAGCTCATCCCGCCGATGCCGTCGGGGAAGGGCTTGAGGGTGAGCGGGCGGTCGGTGACGAAGGGGAGCAGGTAGGGCGAGACCTCGGTGTAATACCGGATGAGATCCGCCTTGGTGTACCCGTCCTCGGGAAATAGGACCTTATCGAGGTTCGTGAGCTTGATCTGATGGCCGTCCACGTTCAGCACCGCGGGCACGCGCCGCGGGGGTGTTGCGCCGGCGGCAGGGGCCGACGAGGTCGCCGCGCGGGCGGCGGCGCGTTGGACCGACTTGACCGATTCTGCCCGCTCTTCGCCGGTGCATTCGCGGGGGTCGATGTCGGGACGAAGGCCGCGGTAGGACGGATGTCGAAGCGTGCCGTCACGCGTCAGCTCGGTGAAGCGGACCTCGCAGACGAGCTCGGGGAGGCACCACCGCGGGGGCTGGTTGACCTCTGGCTTGATTGCGAACGGCGAGTTCGGAGACTCCCGGTCCCGCAGCATCGCCAAGAGGTCCTTGAGCATGCGCTCATCGAAGCCCGTCCCCACGTGTCCGACCGGCACGAGCCGGCCGGATTTGTACACGCCGAGAAGCAACGCCCCCAGCGTCGTGCTCCGGCCTCCCTGCCCGGCGGTCCATCCGCCGATGACGCAGTCCATCGTCTGCTGGGCCTTTACCTTCACCCATGCCGCGGACCGTCCGGAGGCGTACGGCGCGTCGAGGCGCTTGGCCACGATGCCCTCGAGCCCCTGCGCGCGGGCCGCGTCGAAGAGCGCGATCCCGGTACCCACGAAGCACTCCGGCGAACGGACCGCGCCCATCGGCGTGATGGCCGCCTCGAGTCGCCGCTGCCTCTCCCGTAACGGCTTGTGCCGGAGATCCTCACCGTCCTGGTACAGGAGGTCGAACACCTCGTAGACGATGGGCGTCGTCCGGCGCAGCTTTCGGATCGACGCTTCGTCGCGCACGTGCATCCGCGGCTGCAGCCGCTGGAAGGAGGGCACTCCCCGTTCGTCGAGCGCCACGATCTCGCCGTCGAGGATCGCGTGGTACGCGCCCGTGAGCGCCTCCGCGACGCCGTGAGCCTCAGGATACTGCGCGGTGCAGTCGAGGAGGTTGCGGGTCTGGAGCCGGACCATGCCCCCATCGACGAAGGCCAGAGTGCGGACGCCGTCCCACTTGGGCTCGTAGCAGAAGGACGCCGAGTCGAATGGCGCATCCGCCGACACGGCCAGCATCGGGCCGACCTTCCAGTCGTAGAAGTCGTCGGCGGGCGGCGTGCCGTGGCGGATGAGGAGCCAATCCCGTCCCTCGTTCGCGGTCGTCCTGACGAGCACATATTCCCCGTCGAGCCGCTTGCCGCTGAAGCGGATCTTGTACTCCCTCTCGCTTCCGTCACGGTCGCGCTTGTCGAGGAGGAGCTCATACGTGCCCGTGTCCCAGATGGTCATGGTGCCGGCACCGTAGCCATCCGGGATCACGCCGTGAAAGGTGAGGTATTCGATCGGGTGATCCTCGGTGTGCACGGCCAGGCGTCGTTTCCCGGCCTCGAGCGGCGGACCCTGGGGCACCGCCCAGGACGCGAGAATGCCGCGCATCTCGAGCCGCACGTCCCAATGCAGTCGGGTCGCGTGGTGACGATGGACGACGTAGCGTGCCGCAGCGGTCGGCTCCGGTGCACCTCCCTTGGGCTCGGGGGAGCGGCGGAAGTCTCGCTTGCGCTGATATTCGGTCAGACTCACAGTGCGTTCTCCGCTCGCGTCCAGATCATCACGAGCATTCTCGGGGAGGCACCATGGCGTCGTCGTTCGCATCGCTCGTGGACTCGTTCCTCAAGGAGGAGTACGCCGACTCGCCGGTGATGGCCAGCGCGCTCGGCGTCCCGGGGCATGACGGGGACCTCGATGACCTGTCGGCGGCCGCCTTCGACCGCCGCGATCGTTCGGCCGAGGAATGGCTGCGGCGCTTCCGAGGCACGGCCGACGAACGACTCACGCAAGACGAGATGATCGACCGCGACTTCCTCGTGGCGGTGCTGCGCGGACGAGAGATCCTGCAGCCCCAGCGCGTCTGGAAGAAGCAGCCCGCCACCTACCTCAACCCCGGGCTGACTGGGGTGTTCACGCTGTTCCTCCATCGACTCCATCCCGAGAAGGACCTCGCCGATGCGGCTCGTTCGCGGCTCGAGCAGGTGCCCGCGAACCTTCGCGACGGGATGGACAACCTCGACTTCGCCCTGACGCCGCCAATCTACGTCGAGCGCGCGATCGCCCAGACCAGGGCGGCCGTTAAGTACGCGCGCGATCTGGTCCCGGCGGAGGTCGGCGATCCGCAACTTCGCGAGCGCGTCGCGGAAGCGGGCGCGCGCGCGGCGACCGCCTTCGAGGCGTTCGGTTCGTTCCTCGAGCGCAACAAGGCGCGTGCGGCGGGCGACTACGCCGTGGGTCAAGAGTGCTACTCGGCCCTGCTCGCGGAGAAGGAACTGCTTCCCTACACCGCCGCGGAGCTGCGCGCGCGTGGCCGCGAGCAGTACGACATGCTCGCGGCCGAGGCGAAGCGGCTGGCGAAGGAGATCGACGGTAGCGACGACTGGGTCGGACTCCTCGAGCGGCTTAACAAGGTCCACGCGCCGACGCCCGAGGCCATGCGCGCTGAGTACGAGGAGTGGACGGAGCGGGCACGCGCCTTCCTCCGCGACACGGGTCTGGTGACGCTGCCGCCGGGCGAGCGCTGCACGGTCGAGCCCTCGCCCCCGTTCCAGCGGCCGATCCAGGCGGTCGCTTCGTACAACGCGCCGCCCGCGTTCTCGGATGCGATGCATGGCCACTTCTTCGTTCCCTATCCGCCGGACGGCACAACGGACGCCGAGGTGCAGAAGCGGCTCGAGGGAAACTCGAGCGCGGCGATACCGACGACGGCCGTGCACGAGGCCTACCCCGGGCACCACTGGCACCTCGTGATGCGCAAGCAGAACGCATCGCCCGTACGAAAAACGTTCGGGACGTCCTACTTCGCAGAGGGCTGGGCGCTGTACGCCGAGCGTCTCATGCGCGAGCAGGGCTTCTTCTCGGATCTCCGCCATCAGCTCTATCAGTACGAGGCGACGATCTTCCGCGCGGCGCGCGTCGTCGTCGATACGAGCCTGCACCTGGGCGAGATGTCGTTCGACGAGGCCGTGCGGTTCATGATGGCCAAGGCGAACCTGACCGAGCCGAACGCGCGCGCGGAAGTGGGCCGCTATTGCTCGTGGCCGACGCAGGCGTCCTCGTACCTGACCGGGATGCTCGAGATCGTCGACATCCGGACGCGCCACCTCGCGCGCCGAGGGCGCAGCGACACCGCCGCGCTTCGCGATTTCCACGACGCGATCACCCGCAGCGGCAACCTCCCGACGGCGCTCGCGGAGCGCGCGATCGCGTAAAGC
>JBBQVQ010000023.1:0-42734 GCA_038211425.1 Candidatus Limnocylindria bacterium
CCGCGGTCCCGCGCTGCAGACGTTCGAGCTCCTCGTGGTCCGCCTCGCTGAGAACGATCGCCAGCGCAGGTGCGGCCATCGCGCAACCTCCAGCCCGGTGATGGAGGCTATATTATCATGACTTACGTGGCGCAACACTAGGCCTCCTTCGCCATGCGCTCGCTCTTTTCGCGGGCGGCCTCGATCGTCCCGACGTTGAAGAAGGCCTGCTCCGGCAGATCGTCATGCTTGCCGTCGAGCACCTCCCTGAACGAGCGCACGGTCTCGTTCACCGGCACGTACACGCCGGACACTCCGGTGAATTGCTCGGCTACGAACATCGGCTGCCCGAGGAATCGCTGAAGCTTCCGCGCGCGCGCGACGAGCAGTTTGTCCTCGTCGGAGAGTTCGTCGATGCCGAGGATCGCGATGATGTCCTGGAGGTCCTTGTAGCGCTGGAGGACGCGCTGTACCTCGCGCGCGGTGTCGTAGTGGTCCTGGCCGACGATCTGGGCGTCCAGCGCGCGGCTGGTCGAGGTGAGTGGATCCACGGCGGGGAAGATGCCGAGCTCGGTGAGTGGGCGCTCGAGGCGGATGGAAGAGTCGAGGTGAGCGAAGGTCGTGGCCGGCGCCGGGTCGGTGTAGTCGTCGGCCGGCACGTAGACGGCCTGGAGCGAGGTGATCGAGCCCTTCTTCGTCGAGGTGATCCGCTCCTGCAGCTCGCCCATCTCCGTGGCGAGGGTCGGCTGGTAGCCCACCGCCGACGGCATGCGGCCGAGCAGCGCGGACACCTCCGAACCCGCCTGGGTAAAGCGGAAGATGTTGTCGATGAAGATGAGTAGGTCGCGGCCCTCCTCGTCGCGGAAGTACTCGGCGATGGTGAGCCCGGTCAGCGCCACGCGCAGGCGCGCTCCCGGCGGCTCGTTCATCTGGCCAAAGACCATCGACATCTTGTCGATGACCCCCGACGCGGTCATCTCGCCGAGGAGCTGCGTGCCTTCCCGGGTGCGCTCGCCCACCCCGCAGAACACCGAGTAGCCGCCGTGCTCAGCGGCGATGTTGCGGATGAGCTCCTGGATCACGATGGTCTTGCCCACTCCCGCGCCGCCGAAGACCGCGGCCTTTCCGCCCTTCAGGAACGGTGCGATGAGGTCGACCACCTTCATCCCGGTCTCGAAGATCTCGGCCTGGGTGGACTGCGCCGCGAAGGACGGCGGCAGACGGTGGATCGGATCGCGGCGGTCAGCCTCGACCGGTCCCTTCCCGTCGATCGGCTCGCCGACGACGTTGAAGAGCCGGCCGAGCGTCTTCGGCCCGACCGGCACGGTGATCGGTCCCTCAAGGTCGGTGGCCGGAGTGCCCCTGCGAAGCCCGTCGGTCGAGGCCATCGCGACCGCTCGCACCCAGCTGTTGCCGAGGTGCTGCTGGACCTCCGCGATGACCTCGCTGCCGTCGTCGCGTTTCACGGAGAGCGCGTCGTAGATGTCGGGGAGGTGACCCTCCTCGAACTGGACATCGAGCACGGGCCCGATGATCTGGACGATCGTCCCCTGGTTGCTTTCCTGTTTCTTTTCGCCCGTCGCAGCCGTCGCTACTGCCATCGCCTACCCCTTTGACAATGCTTCCGCGCCGGAAGCGATCTCGAGCATCTCTTTGGTGATTCGCGACTGTCTCGCCTTGTTGAACGCGAGCGTAAGGTCATCGATCAGGTCGCCGGCCGCATCGGTCGCGTTGCGCATGGCCACCATCCGCGCCGACTGCTCCGAAGCGATCGACTCGAGCACCGCCTGGTACACGGAGACCTCGATGAGGCGCGGGACGATGGCATTCAGTACCGTCTCGGGATCCGGCTCGAACAGGTACTGGAGCGGCGGCGCGTCACCCCGGTCCTCGTCGGGCACGAAGGGGAGAAGGCGCCTGATGGTCGCCTCCTGCCGCAGCGTGTTCACGAAGCGGGTGAAGCCGAGGTACACCTCGTCGACATTGCCCTGCCGAAATTCGTCGAGCGCGCCGCGGGCGATCGCGTTCGTATCCGCGGTGGTCGGCCGGTCCGGCAAGTTCTGGAACTCCGCGACGACGGGCCGGCCGAGGCGCCTGAGCGAGGAGATCCCCTTGCGCCCCACAGCGATGTACGAAGCGGCCGGTCGCGCCTCGGCGAACCGGAGCGCGGCGCGGATCATGTTGACGTTCAGCGAACCGACCAGGCCGCGATCCGAGGTGATGAGGACCATCGCGACGCGCTTCACCTCGCGGCGCGCGAGGAGCGGGTTCACTTCCGGATCGGCATACGGCGCGAGCTCGGTCAGCACGGCGCGGAGCTTCTCCTCGAAGGGACGTGACGCGAGCACGGTCGACTGGGCGCGCCGCATCCGCGACGCGGCCACCAGCTGCATCGCGCGCGTAACCTGTTGGATGTTCCGCACGCTCGAGACCCGCCGCCGCAGCTCGCGTTCGCTGGGCACTTTCCGCTAACCGGCCTTCGCCGTCGGCGCCGCGGGCTCCTTATCTGGGGCCGCCTCCCGCGGCGCAGCGGCGCCGCTCGGTGGCGCTTGCTCGCCCTTCCCGTCGCCGCCCTTCCCGTCGCCGCCCTGGTCCGCCTGGACCGTCTCGGCAGCCGCCTTCTTCGCCTGTTTCTCGGCGGAGTCGTCCGTGTACGTGCGGCCCTTCTTGAACTCGTCGAGCATCGCGCGCACCGCCTGCTCGATCTCCTTAGTGAACTTCCCCTCCGAGAGGATCCGCTCTCCGAGATCCTTGTGCTGCCCGTCGATGAAGCGGTAGAGGTCCTGCTCGAAGTCCTTGACCTTCGACACCGGTACGTCGTCAAGGTAGCCGTTGGTCGCGGTGAAGATGATCACGACCTCCTTCTCCACGGCCACGGGCTGGTACTGCGGCTGCTTCAGGATCTCGGTGACGCGCTCGCCGCGCCGGAGCTGCGACTGCGTCGCCTTGTCGAGGTCGGAGCCGAACTGCGCGAATGCCGCGAGCTCGCGGTACTGCGCGATGTCCAGCCGGAGGCTCTTCACGACGTCCTTCATCGCCTTGATCTGCGCGTCCCCTCCGACACGCGACACCGACAGGCCGGTGTTGATGGCCGGCCGGACGCCCTGGTTGAAGAGGTCGGTCTCAAGGAAGATCTGGCCGTCGGTGATGGAGATGACGTTCGTCGGGATGTACGCGGAGATGTCATTGGCCTGCGTCTCGATGATCGGCAGCGCGGTGAGCGACCCGCCACCGTTCTCGTCGTTCAGTCGCGCCGCACGCTCGAGGAGGCGGCTGTGGAGGTAGAAGACGTCGCCGGGGTACGCCTCGCGGCCCGGCGGGCGGCGGGTCAGGAGCGACACCTGCCGGTAGGCCCAGGCATGCTTCGAGAGGTCGTCGTAGACCACGAGCGCGTCCTTGCCGTTGTCGCGGAAGTACTCGCCCATCGCGCAACCGGCGAATGGCGCCAGGTACTGGAGGGTCGCGGGGGCCGATGCGCCCGCCACGACGACGATGGTGTGATCGAGCGCGCCGTACTCCTCGAGAGTCGCCACGATCTTCGCCACAGAGGATTCCTTCTGGCCGATCGCTACGTAGATGCAGGTGAGCTCCTTGCCGCGCTGGTTGATGATCGCGTCGATCGCGACGGCGGTCTTGCCCGTCTGACGGTCGCCGATGATCAGCTCGCGCTGGCCCCGCCCGATGGGGATCATGGCGTCGATCGTCTTGATGCCCGTCTGGACGGGCGTGTCGACGTTCTTCCGCGTGATGACCCCCGGGGCGACGACGTCGGCGAAACGGAAGTCCTTCGTCTCCACGGGCCCCTTGTCGTCGAGAGGCACTCCCAGCGGGTCGACGACGCGCCCGACGAGCGCGTCTCCCACCGGTACCTGCACGATCCGGCCGGTGGTCCGCACCTCGTCGCCTTCCTTGATGGCGGTGTACTCGCCGAGGACGATGGCGCTGACGGTGTCCTCCTCGAGGTTGAAGGCAAGGCCGAACACGTCGTGGCCGAAGTCGAGGAGCTCCGCGGCCATGCAGCCGGCAAGCCCGTACACGCGGGCGATGCCGTCACCGATCTCGACCACCGTGCCGACGTCGGCGGACTCGGCCTTCCCTTCGAAGCCCTGGATCTGTGCCTTGATGATGTCGGTGATCTCGGAAGAGGTCGTGGCCATCGGGTCTACTCCTTCGTCACGATGCGAGCTGCGCCCCGAGCTCGCTCAGCTGTGCCCGTACCGAGGCGTCCACGAGGTGGTCGCCGACCTGGACCTTCGCGCCGCCGAGCAGCGTGGGGTCGACGGCGAAGATCGCCTCGATCCGCTTGCCGAGCGTCCGCTCCAGGCGCTCGACGAACTGGTGTTGGTTCATCTCGTCGAGAGCGACCGCGGTGGTGATCTTGGCCTTCGCGATCCCCGCTTGACGATCGACGATTTCGCCGAAGGCCGCGGCGATCCCGGGGATCAGCGCGACGCGCTCGCGGCGGACCACAAGATTCAGGAGCGCGCCGATCGCGGGATCCTCGCCCACGGCGACGGCTTTGACGGCCGCGAGCCGGCGCGCGACCGGTACGCTCGGGTCCGCGAGCAGGCGGAGCGGACGGCCCGCGAGGCCGGCCGCGACCGCGTTCAGCGACGCGCGGAACTCCGGCACTCTCGACTCGGCGACGGCGATGTCGTGCATCGCCTCGGCGTAGCGGCGGGCAGCGGAGCCGCCGAGCGCCACCTAGAAGGTCCGGGTCAACTGAGCCGGGCCATCTCGGAGCCGGCGTCGTCGAGAGAGCGCTCGATCAGAGCGCGGTGTTTCGCTGGATCGATCTCGGCGGCGAGCACGCGGCTCGCCGCGGCGACGACCATCGAGGCGACCTCGCCCCGGAGCTGGGCGAGGGCCTGGTCGTGGAGGTGCTGGGCATCGGCGCGGCCGCGCTCGCGGATGCGCTCCGCCTCGGTCTTGGCCTGCGCGCGCATCTCGGCGGCGGACGCTTCGGCGGCCTTCGTCGCGCGTTCGGATAACGCCGCGGCTTCGCGGCGCGCCTCGCCGAGGAGCCGCTCGACCTCGGCGGTCATGCGCTCGCGCTCCGCCTTCGCGGCGTCGGCAGCTGCGAGTCCCTCGCGGATCCGATCGGCCCGCGTGTGCAGCGTCTTCATGACCGGACCCCAGAGGAAACGTTGGAGAAGGAAGAACAGCAGCGCGAACTGGACGATCGCGACGAGCACCCAATACGGCTGGACGGTGAGGCCGCTGGTCTCCTCCGCGAGCGGGGCGAGGAGCATCTAGATCCGGGTCCACAGCAGGATGCCGAGCACGAAGGAAAGGATGCCGAGGCCTTCGGCGAGGGCCGCGCCGAGGATCATGTTGGTGCGGATCGCGCCTGCCGCGTCCGGGTTGCGTCCGATCGCCTCGGATGACTTCGCGGTGAGGATGCCGATGCCGAGCCCCGGACCGAGGACGCCGAAGCCGACGGCGATCCCGGCGGCCAGTCCAGCGAATTCCATGTTCTTCTCCTTCTCTTTTTCGGCTCTTTTTCGGATCGCGGTGCGGTTCAGTGTGCGGGAGCGAGCGCTGGAGGACGCATTTCCTCTGTAGGCACCCGATCGGTGTCCGTGGCGGCACCCTCCTCGTGGCTTTCGTCGTGGCTCTCGATCGCGAGGACGAAGTACATGAGCACGAGCAGGGCGAAGACGAGTCCCTGGACGAGGCCGATGAAGACCTCGAGGCCGACGAACGGCAGCGCCAGGCCAGGCACCAGCAGAAGGGCGCTCATGACAAGGAGCATGATCTCGCCGCCGAAGACATTGCCCCAGAGACGGAGCGTCAGCGTGAGCATCCGGAAGATCTCGCTGAAGAGCTCGATCAAGCCGACCATCACGAAGATCCCGCCGATGAACGGGCCGTCCTTGAAGCCGCTGAAGTTGAGCCAGCGCTTGGCGTAGCTGAACTTGAGGTGGCGGAACCCCTCGGTCTGGTACGCGACCCATGAAACGAGCGCCATGGCGAAGGTGATGTGGTAGTCGGCGGTCGGCGAGTGCAGCCACTTCACCTGACCGACGAACGGCACCACCGACAGCCAGTTCGCGAACACGATGAAGAGGAAGAGCGTCCCGAAGAGCGGAAGGTACCGGACCGCGCGGGGTCCCCCGATGCTGACCACGAAGTCCGCGAGCCCCTGCACCAGCATCTCGACGAGGTTCTGAAGACCGGCCGGCTGCTCGCGGAGGTTCCTGCTGACGGCGAACGCGAGCGAGCCGAGGATCGCGATGACGATCAGCATCGTGAGGTGCGCATTCGTGTATGTCAGCGGACCGATGGTCAGGATCGGCTCCCCGGTGAGCGCGAACTGCCGCGGGATGTCTGGGAACTTGAAGCCCTGAGGGAAGAGAAAGCCCACCGCTAGGACTCGTCCTCGCGCCTGCGCTCCTGCTCGGCGACCTCGCGCTCCCAGCGGCGCCCCGCCTCGCGCGCACCTTCGCTCGACGGTCTCACAGGGTTTTCCTCCGAATAGCGTTTGATCAAGAGCACGACGCCCGCGCCGGCGATGACCATACCCGCGAAGATCAGACTCAGGAGCCCCCACGGCGAGGTGCCCGTCCGTTCGTCGAGCTTGAGTCCGAGCCAGGCGCCGAAAGCGATGGGGACAGCGATCGTTAGTCCGACCTGGCCCAGGATCGCCGCGTTCAAAGCGCGCCACCCGGGGTGCGGAGTGCGGCCAAGGCACCGCGAGTGTATCGGAACGATCCAGCCGCCGTTGGTTCGCCCGTCACAGCCAGCCCTTCCGCCGGAAGTACAGAGCGAGGAGGAGCCCGGACACCACCATGAAGCCGATCGAGGCCCAGAACAGCGCCACCGACTCGTAGGGAATGATCGTCGTGAAGTTCTGCCCGAAGAAGCCCGTCACGACGGTCATCACCAGCAGGATGGTCGCGAGCGCGGTGAGCACCTTCATCACCTCGTTGAGCCGGTTGGAGATGGCCGCGAGGTTCGCGTCGACGACGCTGCTGACCAGGTCCCGGAACGTATCGATCTCGTCGGTCACGCGGAGGACGTGGTCGTACACATCCTGGTAATACACGCGCTCCTCCGGGGGCAGGAAGCCGAGGTCGCCGCGCGAGAGCACCGAGAGCACGTCCCGCTCGGGCGCTACGACCTTGCGAAGTCGCAACAGGTCGCGCTTCAGCGCGAACAGCTTCGTGAGCGAGTCCTGCAGGCCGCGACCGCCGCGGTCCTGAACGATGAGCCGCTCGAGCGCGTCCACCCGGTCGCCGAAGTCGTCGACCACGTCGAAGTACTCGTCCACCGCATGGTCCAGGAGGCCATGGAGCAGGAGACCGACGGAAGAAATGCGGCCTTCCCGCCAGCGCTTCTCGACCTCCTGCCGCGGGCCGCAGTCGCCGTCGTGCACCGTGACCAGGACGTTGCGCAGGAAGAAGACCGCGAGCTTGTGCAGATGGACGACGTCGGCCTTTTCCTTGTCGATAGCGTAAAAGACGACGAAGTAGTGGTCAGGGTACTCGTCGATCTTCGGCCGCTCGTGGACCTGCTGCGCGTCCTCGACGGCGAGCGGATGGAGCCCGAGCTCCTCGGCGACGAGCGCGAAGTCCTCTTCCTTCGGATCCGAGATGTCGAGCCAGCACTGGCTGTCGCGAAGCTCCGATAGCTCGCTGGGCCGTCGCTCCGATACGGCCTGGCCGCTACGCACGAGGAGTCGCGCCGTCACGCTGCCGAAGGATATGGGTCCGCGTCCCTACACTCGGCGCGTGCCCCGCCCGCGCGGGCTGCGCCCGCCGGAAGAGGTCGTCCCGAAGCTCGGCGCCACCCTGGGGATGGCGGCGCTGCGAGTCGGCGCGGTAGCGTTCTACGACCGCCCGCTCGAGCACCTGACTGGGCACCTCGACCGGGCGGAGCTCGAGCTTCCACTTCGCTTCTTCGCGGGTCGCTACGGCCTGGTGCTGTGCTTCGCGCTCGAGCCGGTCGACCAGGACGAGCTTGCGATCGAGCTTCTCCGGGTCACCCACGCGACGGGGGCGATATGGGTGGCGGTCTGGAAGAGGGCATTCGAGCGCGCGGGCGCGCCAAGCTGGGAGCAGGCGCAGGCCGCGGTGCTGCGGACCGGGTGGGTGGACAACAAGGTGCTCTCGTTCGGCGAGCAGGTCTACGGGTCGCGCTTCGTCCGCCGCCGGGAGTCGGCTCGGGGCGCCGAGCGCTGATGCCGCGTCAACCGAGGTCGAAGGAGACGCCCTCCATCGCGGGGCTGACCTCGAATGGAGGGCGGAGTGTCTTCACAGCCTCGCCGAAGATGGTGTCGAGGGCGCGATCGTCGTGGCTCGGGTCGTGGTGGAACGGTACGAGGGTCCTTACGCCCGCCAGCCGGGCGAAAGCGAACGTCTGCGGCACGGAACTGTGTCCCCAGCCGACGCGCTGCGCGTACTCCTCTTCGGTGTACTGCGTGTCGTGGATGAGCACGTCGACGCCGCGCGCGAGACCGTGGCCGGAGGTCCACTCGGCGGCGATCGGGAACCGCCGCGCGCCGAGCGCCGGCTCGTGGTCCGGCAAGTACGCGACCGTCCCACCCGGCGACCCGATCCGGTAGCCGACCGTCGGATCGGGGTGGCACACGAGGTCGGCGGAGACGCGGAACTCGCCGATGCTGAAATCCCCGCACGGGACCTCGTGCAGATCGATGTTCGCCTCGAGGTCACGCAACCGCACCGGAAAGAGCGGCGGCGAGAGGTAACGGGTGAGGCGCGCGGCCAGGCTCTGGGTCGCGCTCGCGGGACCCCAGATGTGGACGCTCAGACCGGGTACGCGGAGCGGCCCGAAGAAGCCCAGGCCCAGGATGTGGTCCATGTGCAGATGGGTTATCAGCACGTCGAGGCGCCGCAGCGAGCGGGGCAGCGCCGGACCCAGGAGACGCACCCCGGTACCCGCGTCGAGGACCAGCTCGGTGCCATCCGATCCGGTGACCTGCACGCACGAGGTGTTCCCGCCGTAGCGCGCGGTGTCGGGACCTGGTGCCGCGACGGAGCCCCGCGTGCCCCACAGCCGGACTCTCACCGGTCGATGTCCCAGAAGATGGCGATGGCGCCCAGGAATCGCCCGGCCTCGCCGATGAGCGGAAAGGCGTTGACCTCGATGTGGTGGGTGACACCGTCGAGCGCCCGGATCCAGAAGGTGCTGTGGGCCGGGCACCGGTCCCGCAGCGCGATGACCAACGGAAGGTCGCCTGGCGGGAGCGGCTCCCCGCGTTCGTCGCGCGGGATGAAGGCGGTCGACCACTCATCGAGCGGGAGCGGTCCCGACTCGGAGAACCGCCGGCCGAGGATCGCCTCCGCGGGCTCGTTGTAGAAGACGACGCTGCCGCCCGGATCGACGAGGAAGATCGGCATCGCCAGATAGCTGGCGAGGTGGCGCGCGAGGATCATCTCGATCTCGTGCTGCGGCATCACCCGCTCTCCTGCCGGGCCGTCATCCCAGCAGCTCGGCCGTGAGGAACTCGACGATCCTTGCGTACGCTGCCTGGTGGTTGCGGCGCTTCGTGAAGCCATGGCCCTCGTCCTCGAAAACGAGGTATTCCACGCGCCGCCCGAGCGCGCGAAGTCGCCGCACGACCTGGTCGGACTCGTCCTTCGGCACGCGCGGATCGTTCGCACCCTGGATCACGAGCAGGGGGCAGCGGATCTCGTCGATGCGCGTGATCGGCGACCGCTCCGCGAGCCGGGCCCGGTCGCGCTCGACATCGCCGATCCAGCGGGCGTTGAATCGCCGCCAGTTCGGCTGCGCGTTCTCGAGCATCGTCACGAGGTTCGCGACGCCGAAGAGATCCACGGCGCACCGCCAACGTTCGGGCAGGCGCGTGACGCAGGTCAGCGCCGCAAAGCCGCCGTATGAGCCGCCGTAGACGGCGAGACGCTGCGGGTCGAACTCGGGCCGCGTGGCCATCCACTCGGATACGGCGCGCAGGTCTCGCAGGTCGATCCCGCCCCAGTCCTTGTGGATCGCCGACTGCCACGAGCGTCCATATCCGGTCGAGCCGTGGATGTTCGGGACCACCACCGCGATGCCCCGGGCGACCAGACACTGGAGAGGTCCGAGCACGTGGTTGTAGGCGGGACGCGACTGCGCCTCGGGGCCGCCGTGTGGGTAGAGCACCGCCGGAACCGGGCCCGCGGCGCGGCGTGGCCGATACACCAACGCCGGGATGTCCCCCTCGGGCGCGGCGATCCTGACCTGCTCGGGCTCGACAAGCTCGGCGGCGGGCACCGGGGTCGTCGTGACCACGACCGGTCGGGCGTCCCCGCTCTCGGTGTCGAGCACCCACACCTGGGCAGGGGCGGTGGCGCCCATGCGGACGAAGGAAGCGAGGGCGCCGTCCGCGGACACGACGAGGTCCTCGCACTGCCCGCCGAGCGCGCGCTCGCCGGCAAGCCGGCCGTCGCGGCGCCACCGCAGCGTGGAAAAGCCGTCGACGTTCACGGACCACACCTGGACCCGACCGTCGGTCGACGAGACTGCGAGCTCGATGTCCCACTCGGGGCCGTCGATCGTCTCCCTCTCGCCGGAGCGAGGGTCGATCGCGACGAGCGCGAGATGCTCCCGCCCGAGGTCGCTGATCGCGAGAGCCCGGCCGTCGCGGAGCCAACCGGCGGGGACGTGCTGTGCGTCGCCTGAGTGGCGAGTGAGCTCCGCCGCGTCCGCGCTCTCGACGTCGATCGCGACCAGGTCCTGGTCCGAGTTGTCCTGGACGCGCATGACGAGCAGCGTCCGCCCATCCGGCGACCATCCGCCGATCACGTGCCAGGCCGGCGCCTGGGCGAGCGGACGGGTGGCGCCGTCTGCGAGGTCCGCCAGGACCGCGTCCACGTCCGCCGGCTCGCGCGCGTTGGTCGAGTACGCGACGCGCATGCCGTCTGGCGAAGCGGCGTTCCACGACAGGTGATGCTGGACGCGCTCGCCCTCGGTGACGGCGAAATGGTGGATCGTGCCGTCGGGCCTGCGCACGTAGAGCTGCCAGCGCTCGGTGCCTCCCCTGTCCGCCGACGCGATGAGGTCACCCTTCGCCGACCAGCAGAGCCCTCGCACCGCACCGCCATCGATCGCGATGACCAGGCGAGGCTCGTCCCCACCGAGGGAGACGGCCCAGACCGCGTACGTACCGCCGCGGTCGCTGACGTAGGCGAGCTCGCGCCTGTCGGGCGAGATGGCGATCGCGGACGCTCCCGAGTAGCGGCGCGTCGTATGGGCCATCTGCCGAAGCTGTTCGCGGGGCAGGAAATCGGCGAGAGGGCGGCGGTCCACGGCCACCGATGGTACCGGCCGAAACCTGCCGGCTCGTGTGCGCACTGTCGTCGCCTCATCGCCAGGCCCGTGCGCCTTGGCGCTACTCCAGCAGGTCAGCGATCTCCGCGGCGTTGCGCACCGCTTTGTCGCCGTAGCAGTTGTTCATGAGCACGTGCACTTCACCGGCCCCCTGCGCGAGCTCGCGGATCCTGGGGACCCACTCGGCCAGCTCCTTCTTCGAGTAGTGGTAATCGAAGCGCTCGGCCGCGCTCAGCCCCGGCTTCTTCCAATTCTCGGCGTTGCGTCCATGGAACCGCACGATCGCGAGGTCGCTCGAGGTCACGGCCGAGACCGGCGGCACGCTGGAGGGGAATCCCTGCGGCTCGTCGACGGCGACATACGCCAGGCCGTTGTCGGAAAGGAAGCGCAGGGTCTCGCCGCGGTTGCGCTCGGACATCCAGGTGGCATTGCGGAATTCGACCGCGATGCGGTCATCGGGCAGAAGCTCGCGCGCGCGCAGGATCCCAGCCTTGTTGTCGCGCGAGATCGCGGCCCACTCCGGGTACTGGAGAAGTACGGCGCCGAGCTTTCCCGCCTTCCGCAGCGGATCGAGCGAGACCCAGTAGCGCGCGAAGACCTCCTGTAGCGCCTCGGCGCCGAGGTCCTTCGGGTATACGCGCCGCTTGGCGAGCGCCTCCTTCGACAGGCCGTCGCGGATCTCCTTTGGGAGGCGCCTCGGGTCCGTCGGATGCCCCGTCATCGGGCCGAACGCTTTGAAGTTCATGGTGAAGCCCCTGGGCGTCCGTTCGGCCCATAGCTTCGCCTGCTTCGGATCAGGGATCGCGTAGTACGCGGCGTCGTTCTCGACCAGAGGGAAGCGTTCGGCATAGAAGCGCAGCCGCTCTTCGGGCTTCCTGGCCACCGCCTCCGGGTACCAGCCCGATCCCACGAGCGTTGGATCGGTCCACGAGCAGGTCCCCGTCTTGATGACGGATCCGGCATTGGCTGGTCTCGCGGCGGCGTCGGCCATCACGCGTCGGCCATCACGCGTCGGTCAGCGGCTCATCCCGGTACAGGCTGGGGTCGAGATCTTCCGCCTTCGTCGAGCGCTGCGCGAGCGCCATGACCGCGATGCCCAGGAGAAGCGCGAACGCGACGAACGAGGCCATCTGCGTCCGGCCGCTGGTCGCGAAGGAGAGCGTCCCGAGTCCGATGGTCATCGTGTAGATCAGGAGGACGGCCTGCGGGTGGCTGAGTCCCACGTCGAGCAGGCGATGGTGGAAGTGGCCCCGGTCCGGCGCGAACGGCGCCTGGCCGCGAAGGACCCGGCGCACGAGCACGTAGAACGTGTCGATGATCGGCACGCCGAGAACGAGGAGCGCGGCCGCCACCTTCGCGGTGCCGAAGATCGCGAGCACCGCGAGCATGGTGCCGAGGAACGTCACCCCCGTGGTCCCGAGGAACAGACGAGCGGGATGGAAATTGAAGACGAGGAAGCCGGCGATCGCCCCCGCGAGAGCGAACTCCATCCATGCCACGAACGGTTCGTTGACCTGGGGGAGCAGCGCGATCGCGCCCATCGTGGCCGCGGCGATGGCCGAGACGCCGGCCGCCAGCCCGTCGAGGCCGTCGATGAAATTGAGAGCGACGTTCATCCCGACGATCCAGAAGATCGTGAAGGCCACGGCGAGCGGGGGGGCGAGCAGCAGCACGCCGTCACCGCGCGGATCGTTCATGAATCCGATGCGGATGCCCGCGGACACGATGACCCCGGCGATCAGCATCAGGCCGAGGAACTGCCAGCGCGCGCGAAGCTCGAAGACGTCGTCCAGCAGACCGAGGCCGACCCCGAGCATCGCTGCCAGCGCCGTCAGTGTGAACCTCGAGGAGCGCACCTCCTCGGGAATGAGGAATGGATGCCCGGCGATCCGGTCCGCGAGCCAGAAGGCGAACACCGTGATGCCGAAGGCGACGGCGATGGCGAGGCCGCCGGGCCGCGGGATCGGCCGCGGGTGCAGGCGCCGCCCGCCCGGCACGTCGAGCATCCCGAACCGCCGCGCCGCGCGCGCGACGAGCGGGGTCGCGACCACGGCGAGAGCGAACGCGAGCAGGGTCGAGCCGACGAGGAGGGCCGTGGTCACGGGCACACCCTACGAGGTCCCGAACTGGCGGTCACCGGCGTCGCCGAGGCCCGGGACGATGTAGCCGTTCTCGTTCAGGCGGTCATCGATCGCTGCCACGTGGATCGGGACGTCGGGATGCGCCTTCGCGAGGGCTGCCGCGCCTTCCGGAGCCGCGATGATGCCGACGTACTTCACCCGCTGCGCGCCCCACTTCTTCAGGATGTCGATCGTCGCGGCCGCCGAGCCTCCCGTCGCGAGCATCGGATCGAGGACGAGGCAGACCTGGACCGTGGCCGAGGACGGGAGCTTGTTGTAGTACTCGATCGGCCGCAGCGTGCGCTCGTCCCTGAAGAGGCCGATGTGCCACACCTGCGCCTCGGGGATCAGGGCGAGCGCCGCCTCGACCATGCCGATCCCGGCGCGCAGGACCGGGACCAGGCCGACCCGCTCCGCGAGCCTATGGCCGTGGTACTCCGCGAGGGGCGTGCGCACGACCTGCGGCGCGAGCGGAAGGTCCATGGTCGCCTCGTACAGCAGGAGCGTGGCGATCTCCGCCACGAGCTCGCGAAAGGCCTTCGGCGGGGTCGTCTCGTCGCGAAGCCTTGTGGCCTTCTCGCGAAGCAGCGGATGTGCCGAGACGCGCAGCTGCGCTGTCAGGTCCGGACCAACTCGGCGACCGCGGCGTGGGCGCCGCGCTCGATACCCGGCACGGGGAACCGTGCGGTGAGCTCGAGCACGTCCGCGCTGACGCCTTTGGCCGCGGCTTCGTCACCGGGCGACTGCAGCGTCCGCGCGATCAGCTCGCCGATGCGCTCCATCTCCGGGGCTCCCATGCCCCGCGTCGTCACGGCGGGTGTGCCGATGCGGATCCCCGAGGCGACGGCCGGCTTGTTCGGGTCGTAGGGGATGGTGTTCTTGTTCACGGTGATGCCGACGGCGTCGAGCGCGCGCTCCGCCGTACGGCCGGTCACGCCGAGCGGGCGGACGTCCACGAGCATCAGGTGGTTGTCGGTGCCACCGGAGACGAGGCGGAGTCCCGCCTTGCCGAGCGTGGCCGCGAGCACCTGGGCGTTCTGGCGGACCCGCTTGGCGTAGCTGGCGAACTCGGGCGTCGCGGCTTCCTTGAGCGCGACGGCCTTCCCGGCGATGACGTGCATCAGCGGCCCGCCCTGTGCGTAAGGGAACACGGCCTTGTCGATCGCCTTGGCGTGTTCTGCGATCGAGAGGATCATGCCGCCGCGCGGTCCGCGCAGGGTCTTGTGCGTCGTGGTCGTGACGACCTGGGCGTGCTCGACGGGATTCGGATGCTCCCCCGCCGCCACGAGTCCCGCGAAGTGCGCCATGTCGACGATGAGGAGAGCCCCGACCTCGTCGGCGATCCGGCGAAACCGAGCGAAATCGAAGAACCGCGGGTACGCGGTCGCGCCCGCGACGATCGCCTTCGGCCGGTGCTCCTTCGCCAGCGATTCGATCTGCTCGTAGTCGATCGTTTCGTCCTCGCGCCGGACGCCGTAGGGCACGAATCGGTAGAGCTTCGCGGAAAAGTTCACGGGGGAACCGTGCGTCAGGTGCCCGCCCTGGTCGAGCGCCATCCCGAGGACGGTGTCGCCCGGCTGGAGCACGGCCGCGTACGCGGCCATGTTCGCCTGGGCGCCCGCGTGCGGCTGTACGTTGGCGTGCTCCGCGCCGAAAAGCGACTTGGCGCGGTCGATCGCGAGGCTCTCGGCGACGTCGACCCACTCGCAGCCGCCGTAGTACCGCTTCCCCGGATAGCCCTCGGCGTACTTGTTCGTGAGGACGCTGCCGACGGCCTCGAGCACGGCCGCGCTGGTGTAGTTCTCCGAGGCGATGAGCTCGATCTTCTCGACCTGGCGAGCTCTCTCACCTTCGATCGCCGCGTACACCTCGGGGTCCACGCGCTCCAGCTCGCTCATGTCCGTTCCACCTCCAGCTTCGCGATCTGATCCCGGCGGCGCGCGTGGCGGCCGCCCTGCGTTCGCGCGCCGACGAACGCTTCGACGACGGCCTTGGCCAGCTCGACGCCGATGACGCGCTCACCGAGGGTCAGCAGGTTCACGTCGACATGCTCAACGCCGTCGCGCGCGGACCACTCCTCCGTCGCGACCGTCGCGCGCACTCCGCGCACCTTGTTGGCGGCGACGGCGGGGCCGATGCCCGAGCCACAGCAGAAGATGCCGCGTTCCACGGACCCGGCCGCGACCGCGCGGGCGAGCGGCGTGACAAGCTTCGGATAGTCGTCATCCGAGGAGGGGGGACCAGGCGTGTGGTCGAGCACCTCGTGGCCCCCAGCCTCCAGATGCTCCGCGATGGCCGCCTTCAGCATGGCCCCCGCGTGATCATTGCCGACCCCGATCTTCATGAGACCACGCCTGCCCCGACGAGGGCGTTCTCGAGGTCGCTCGCGGGGATCGCCCCCTCACGCAGGATCACGACCCCGGGGCCGGAGCAGTCGACGACCGTCGATGCGACCCCGCCGGAGCATTGTCCGCCGTCGAGGATCAGCGCGATGCGGCCGTCGAGCTGCCCGAGCACCTCCTCGGCGGTGCGGGCGCTCGCCGCACCCGATCGGTTCGCGCTCGTGACGGGGAGGCCGCCGCCCCCGGCGGCGCACAGACGGCGCGCCACGTCGTTCGCGGGTACGCGGAAGGCGATCGTGCCGCGTCGGGGCGCGACGAGCACGATGGTCAGCGGACCCGGCCAGTATCGGGCGGCGAGCGCCCTGGCGTGCGCGGTCACGATCGCGCTCGCTTCGAGGTTGCTCGTGTCCGAGAGGAGCACCGGGATGCGCTTCTCCTTCGGCCGGTCCTTGGCCGCGTACAGCTTCTTCAGATGGTCGTGGCCCGACGCGAGGCCGTACACGGTGTCGGTGGGGAAGGCGACGAGCTCGCCGCGCGAGAGCAGGGCCGCCGCCTCCTCCACCGCCCCCGGCGCATCGGCCGCGAGGAGGCGCGTCTTCACAGGGGCGATGATACCGACGCAAGATGACGGCGACCGCTCGTCAGCCTGATCTCGCGGCCCGCCCCGAGAATGCGGGCGAGCAGCGGCGCGCGCTCGTCCTGCTTGCGCTCTCGCTCGTGCTCGCGATGACGACGTGGTTCTCGGCCACGGCCGTATTGCCGACGCTGCGCGCTCTCTGGTCGCTGTCGAGCGAAGGATCGTCGCTGCTCACCATCTCGGTGCAGCTGGGCTTCGTGGCCGGAGCGCTCGTCTCGGCCGCGACGAACCTGTCCGACATCGTGCCGGCGCGCCGCGTCATCTTCATATCGTCGCTCGGCGCCGCCGTCGCGAACGCAGCCGTCGCGGGCGCCGACGGCTTCGTGATGGCGCTTGCGCTTCGCTTCCTCACCGGATTCTTCGTCGCCGGCATCTATCCGCCAGCGCTGAAGGTCATGGCCACCCACTTCCGGACCGGACGTGGCGTCGCGCTGGGGGTGCTGGTCGGAGCGCTCACGATCGGATCGGCGATGCCACACCTCGTGAATGGACTCGGCGGAGTTCCGTGGCAGGTCGTCGTTCTCAGCACGTCCGCGATGACCCTGGCGGGAGGGGCGGTCACACAGTTCCTGGTTCGGGACGGTCCTCACCCGTTCCCGCGGGCGGTCTTCGAACCGCGCTTCGCGCTGCGCATTCTCTCCGACCCCGCGGTACGCCTGGCGAATCTCGGGTACCTCGGTCACATGTGGGAGCTGTACGCGATGTGGGCGTGGTTCGCGATCTTCTTCGCCGACAGCCTCCGGTCTTCCGGCGAGGCGGAGGCCGCGCGCATCGGACCTCTGGGAGCGTTCGCGGTCATCGGCGCTGGAGCGCTGGGGTGTTACGCGGGCGGCGTGCTCGGCGACCACTGGGGCAGGACGCGTACCACCGCGCTCGCGATGGCGGTCTCCGGGACCTGCGCCGCCCTCATCGGTCTCACCTTCGGTCGCGATCCGCGGCTCGTGCTCGCGGTCGGCCTCGTGTGGGGCATCGCGGTGGTCGCCGATTCCGCGCAGTTCTCGACGATGGTCACCGAGCTCGCCGACCAGGCATACGTCGGCACCGCGCTGACGCTGCAGCTCGCGCTCGGCTTCTCGCTCACGGTGCTGACCATCTGGCTCGTGCCGCTCATGCGTGACGCGGTCGGCTGGCCGCTGGCGTTCGTGCTCCTGGTCCCGGGGCCGGCCATGGGCGTCCTCGCGATGCTTCGCTTGCGGGCGCGCCCCGAAGCGAGCCGGATCGCGCACGGCCTGGGCTGAGCGTCGCAGGGGCGATCGGGGCCGGCGCCCGGACCGCTCGCGTGGCCGCCGGGCGAGGATCCCGGTGGCCTGGGCGCGACGGCCCCGAGCCGCCGAGGATCGCCACCGATCAGCCGGAGGTATCGGCGACGCCTTCGGCGACAACGACGCGCTCATCCCCCGCGAGGTCATGCAGGATGCGCGTGGTCCCGCGAACGGCCGCGGAAAGCAGTTCGGATATCGCTGCGGCCTGCGGCGGATCGCACTCGAACAGCGCGGATCCACCGCGAGCGAGTACGCGCGGCAGGTCGGCGGCGCACCGGCGTATCAGATCCAGGCCGTCGGCTCCAGCGACGACCGCGGCGCGGGGCTCGAAGCGGAGCGATGTGCGCGCGCCGACGAAACCGTCGACGTCCGCGTCCTTCAGGTATGGCAGGTTGCCGGCGACCACGTCGACGCGGTCGCGGATCGGCGCGAGGAGGTCACCCGGGCGGAAGTCGATGCGGTCCGCCACGCCGTGCGCGCGCCCGTTCTCGCGCGCGACCGCCAGCGCGTCCTCCGACACGTCTGTCGCGATGATCCGGACGCCGGGCTCGTGTACCGCGAGCGCGATGGCGATCGCCCCCGACCCGGTGCCGACGTCGGCGATCAGCGATGCATTCCTCCTGCGCACGAGATCGCGCGCTCCGTCGACCAGGACCTCCGTCTCGGGACGCGGGATCAGAACGCGCGGGTCGACCAAGAAGCGCAGTCCGTAGAACTCCTTCCACCCCCGGAGGTAGGCGACCGGCTCGCCCAGGCCGCGCCTTCTAATGCTCTCCGCGAAGTCCCGCTCGAGGTCCTCGGGCACCGTCTCTTCGGGGTGCGCGTAGAGCGCCTCCTTCGCGACGCCGAGCGCGTGCGCGAGCATGACATCGGCGTCCAGCGGAGCTGTCGGATCGCCGCTCTTCCTGAGCGTCGCGATTGCCCTCGCGCGCAGCTCCGCGCGGGTGCTCAGGGGGGTCGCGGGGAGCGGATGTGCTGGGGGATCGCACGGACCTCCGCCTCGTTGGGGAACCGGAAGGAGGCGACGATGGCATCGAGGTCCGCGCGGAGGGATGCGTCGCCTGTGTCGCGGATGCCATACGCGATCGCGTAGATGCGCCCCTTCTCGGCGACCACATCCGCCCGGACGTGGAGCGCGCCGTTGGTCATACGCGCGGCGGGACGCCCATCCGCCGTGGCGGCGGCAGCGACACGCGGCACGCGAACGCCGCGCTCGCGTAGACCAGGGCCGACGGCAGTGGGCTTGCTGCGTGCGGAGGTGCGCTTGCGGTGACCTCCAGCGCGACCGACGGCGTCGGAGGGCCGCCTCTTCACGAAACGACGAGCATCGCGGCGGCCGCGCCGGCGAACCGCACGCCGCGTGTGCCCATGCCGGGCAACGATACGCCCGCCCATAATCGCCGCGTGACCTATGCGCTCGGACTGCCGCAGATCATCGCCGCGCGCGCCGTCGTGGACCTGTATCTCCCCCGAGCTCCGCTCGAACGGTCCCCGCTGCTCTCCACGGAGCTCGGCGCGGACATCTACCTGAAGCTCGAGACGTTCAAGCCCACGCGCACGTTCAAGGTCCGAGGCGCGCTGAACAAGATCGCATCGCTCGACCCCGATGCGCGCGCGCGTGGCGTGGTCGCGGCGTCCGCGGGAAGCCACGCGCTCGGCGTCGCATACGCCGCGGCGGCCCTCGGCGCGAGGGCGGCGGTCGTCATGCCCCGCGGAGTATCGGAGAGGATCGTCGCCATATGCCGCGCGTACGGCGCGGAGGTGCACCTCGAGGGCGATCTGTACGACGACACGGTCGCACTCGCGCACGAGATCGAGCGCACAGAGCGGCGCGCGTTCATCCATCCGTACGCCGACCCGCTGATCGTGGCGGGCCAGGGCACGATCGGTCTCGAGATCCTCGATGACCTCCCCGACGCCGAGACGGTCATCGTCGCCGTTGGCGGTGGCGGGCTGATCGGCGGAGTCGCTCTCGCGTTGAAGTCCCGCCGTCCGGGGATGCGCGTCGTGGGCGTGGAGCCGGAGGGCGCTGACGCGGTGGGCCGGTCGGTAGCTCGAGGCGAGCCAGTCGAGCTCGAGCATCCGAGCAGCGTCGCGGACAAGCTCGTCGCCAGGTCGACGGACGCGATGAACGTCGCGCTGGTGGAGCGGTATGTGGACGAGATGGTGACCGTGACGGACCGCTCGCTGGAGGCTGCCACGCTCGAGTACCTCGAGCACCTTTCGCTGCTTGTGGAGCCGTCCGGCGCCGCGCCCCTCGCCGCGCTCCGCACAGGGGCCACTTCCGCGAGGGGCCGCACGGTGCTCGTGGTGAGCGGCGGGAACGCGTCGGCCGCGCTCCTCGCACGCATCATCGGCGAGCACCGATCCGTGCCGGTGGCATGAGCGCGCCCCTCGCGCCTGTCGCGCGCGCACGGGTGTGAGGATCGCGGCCCGATGAACGTGCGCCATGGCGACATCGAGGTGCGCACCGCGCGCCGCGAAGAGACGCACGACGTCACGGAGAAGGTCGGCGAGATCGTCCGATCCTCCGCTGTGCGTGACGGCGCCTGCCTGGTGGCGGTCGCGCATACGACCGTCGGGGTATTCGTGAACGAGAACGCCGATCCGGACGTGCGACGCGACCTCCTGGTCGCGCTCGGCGAAATGGTGCCGGACCACGGGGACTATCGGCACGCCGAGGGAAACTCACCCGCACACGTGAAGGCCGTGCTCGTTGGCAGCTCGGTGTCGCTGCCCGTGCGCGGCGGGCGCCTCGCGCTCGGGACGTGGCAGGGCATCTTCGTCGCGGAGTTCGACGGTCCTCGCACCCGCCACGCGACGGTGACCGTCTGGGGTGAACCGGGGATAGACTGACCGCCCTCTAACTCAGGGAGGGTGTCTCTCAGCTGATGTCCTGGCGATCGTTGCTTCACGACGATCCTGTCCCATGGCTCCTCGAACGCCGTGACCCGGCCGTGCGCGCGCTGACCCTTCGCACCATCCTCGAGCGAAGCGGAGAGCAGCCGTGCGCGTGGGGCTATGCGCGCCTGGTGTGGGGCCTGGCCGTGCTGCCGGAAGCCGCGCGTACTCGCGAGGTCGAGCGGACGCTGCGCCGCGGGGTCGAGTTCCTCCTCTGCTACCGGATCGACCGCGGTGACTACCCGAGGGATACGAGGCCGAGCCATCTGTGGCACCAGCTGTCGTTCCCGCTCTTCTACCAGGCGGACGTGCTGTTCGTGCTGCGCGCGATCGACGCCGCCGGAGGTATCGAGGACGAGCGGGCCCAGCCGGCGATCGCCTGGCTCCTGGCGCGACAGGACGCTCGCGGTCGATGGGGCGGCCGGACACCATTTGCCGATCGCATGCCGTCGCGGATCGACTCGAGCAAGTGGATCACCCTGCAGGTCCTCGGCATCCTGGAGCACGCGTTCCCCGAGGATGTCAACTGACCCGACGGGTCGTGGCGGACATCCCGCCCTTCGGTCCGGCGAGCGGTCGCGAGTGCAGCTTTCCGTCGGCTCTGGCCACCGCCACCGGCTCGGAGTACGCGTGGCTCATGGGGACGTCGGGCGCGGCCTTCACGACCGGCGTCGACGCGGTCGGCTGGGATCCACTGGCGGCCACTCCGCGCGACACGCCGACCCACCTGCGCACCGCGCGAGCGGCCGGGGTCCGGCTGGACCACCTCGCTCCGCCCTTCGACGACGAAATGCGTGAGCTGGTGACCGCGCGCGTCATCGAGGCGATCGGGGGGAAACTGCCGCCGCTGATCGAGGGTCCCGAGGGCCCGCCCGAGTACGGCCTCCTGGTGGGCTACGACAGCGATGCGCGCACTTTTCTGGCGCGGGAGTTCCTCGCGACGGACCCCAAGCCGGCGAGCATCACCTGGGATGCGCTGTTCGCGTCCGGCGGCGGCATCTTCTTCCTCGACCGCGTCCCTCCGCCTCCGCGGGCCGCGCTGGCGCGCGAAGGCATCCGCGCGGCACTCGAGGGCGCAGGAGCGAGCGACGCGGCCGCCGAGGCGTGGATCGCGGGGCTGCGGGATGACGCTCGCTGGACCGATCCGAAGCACGCGGGCAGCGCAGCCTTCGGCGACCACGCCATGCGTCGGATCTTCGTCGACAAGCGGCGCAGCGCGGCGCAGTTCCTCCGGACCGCGCGTTCGATCTTCATGTCCACGCCGGGGGTCGACCTGCTTCGCGCCGCCGAGTCCTACGGTTTCGCCGCCGAAGCTGTCGCGAAGGCAGGCCTTGGCGAGTTCGACGCGACGGTCGCGATGCGCTTCCTCGATCGCGGACAGCGGCGGGGCGTCGCGAACGCGCTCGAGACCGCGGTGGGGCACGAGCGGGAAGCGCGCGAGGCGCTCGCCGCGGCGGAGAAGGCCATCGCCTGACCGGGACCGGCGGACGCCCCGTCCGCAGTGCACCATCGGTGACGCGACCTCTCCGGGTTGCGACCTCGCGGAAGGGCGGAGCCATGATCGGGCAGTCGAGTTCGAGGCCGGCGGTGAGCACGCGGCGGCCGGGACTGGCCGTCGCGGGCGCGTACGGGACGGTGGCGCTCGCTTTCAGCGGCCAGTGGATCGTGGGGAAGCTCGGAGTGGCGGCGGTGCCGCCGCTCGAGCTCTCGGCGATCCGCTTCGCCGTCGTCGGCGCGGCGCTCGTGGCCATCTGCGCGCTCCGGCGGACACGGCTGCCGATCGATCGTTGGCGGCTCGTGGCGGTCGCGGCGGCTTTCGGCATCCTCGGCTTCAACGCCCTCGCGTTCGTCGGGCTCACCATGACGCCCGCCTCCGACGCGGCCCTCATCGTGCCGACCACGATCCCTGCGCTGACAGGCCTCTTCTCGGTCCTCATCGGCGAGCGACTCACCCCGGGTAAGATCGTCGGCTTCTCGATCGCCTCTGCCGGCGCCGCGATCGTGATCATCGCGGGCCAGGGCACAGGCGCCCCATTCTCGGAGCGGCGGCTCCTGGGCGACATGCTGCTGCTCGCGGGCGCGGCCAGCTGGGCAGCCTACGTCACGATCGGCGCCGTCGCGCTGCGGACGGCGAGCCCGCTCGGGCTCGTGGCGCTGTCGTCGTGTTTCGGCGCGGCGATGCTGTTCCCGTTCGGCTTTCTCGAGCACGGTTACCGCGACGTGCCGAGCTGGAGAATCGAGTCGTGGCTCGCGGTCGCCTACCTCGTTGTCGTCGCGACGATCGTGGGCTACGTCCTGATCTTCTGGGCGGTCCACCGGTTCGGCGCCGGCCTCGGATCGATGGTCAGCTACCTCGTGCCGCTCGCAACGCTGCTCCTCGCGTTCGCGATCCTCGGAGAAAGGCCGCAGACACTTCAGATGTTCGGAGGGGCCGTGATCCTCATCGGCGTTCGTCTGGCCACGCGTCGACCGCGTGCGACCGCGGGGCGCGGCCTGCCCGCGAGCTTCTGACAAGCGCTGCCACGGTCCAACTTCGATCGTACGGGAGCGCAGGGTAGGGATCGGCGCGGGCGAAAACGTGGACGGGACGCGGGGCCGTCGGCACGGCGCGTCCCTCGACGCAGGGAGCGTGGGACCGTCCGCCTTCGCGCCATTCAACTTCAGCCCGTCGCCGAAAGGATCGGAGCCCGTGGGCGTTCGGCGGCGCCACGAGGCCGCTGCACGCTTCGCCAGGACGGTCCGCGCGGCGTCGCGCGCACCAGCGTCTCGCCGCCGACCGCCGTGGCCGACGGCATGGCACTGTGTACGGCGTGGATCTCGGACTCCAGGGAAAGGTCGCGCTCGTGGCGGCCGCGAGTAAGGGACTCGGGCGCGCCGTGGCGGAGGAGTTCGCGCGCGAGGGCGCCCGCGTGGCGATGTGCAGCCGCGACGAACAGCGGATCCGCGCCGCGGCGAGCGAGGTCGCGGGCGCGACCGGCGCCGAGACGCTGCCGATCGCCGCGGACGTTGGGACGGCCGCCGGATGCGAGCGCTTCATCCGCGAAGCGGCTGAGCGGTTCGGGGCCATCGACGCGCTCGTCGTCAACGCGGGAGGACCGCCGACGGCGCGGTTCGACGAACTGGACGACGCGACCTGGCTGCGCGCGGTCGAGGTCACGCTCATGTCCGCCGTGCGCCTCACGCGGCAGGCGCTCCCCCTTCTTCGGTCGGGTACCGGCGGGTCGATCACGTACATGACCTCCCTCTCGCTTCGCCAACCCACGAAGTACCAGACGCTCATCCTGTCGAGCTCGATCCGCGCGGCCGTTCACGGCATGCTGAAGACGCTGTCGGGCGAGCTGGCCGCGGATGGCATCCGCGTGAATGCCGTTCAGCCCGGCCGCATCGACACCGAGCGCGTCCGGCAGATCGACCAGGACCTCGCCGAGCGGTCGGGCAGGACGGTGAAAGAGGTCCGCGGGGAATTCGAACGGGGCCAGATCCCTCTGGGCCGCTATGGCAGGGCCGACGAGTTCGCCGCCGCCGTGGTCTTCCTCGCCTCGGCCCGGGCGTCGTACATCACCGGACTTTCGCTGCAGGTCGACGGCGGGATGCTCTCAGCGATCTTCTGATGCGGCGCGTGGACCGATGATCGTCAGCGAGCGCCTGCGGCCGGAGGTCTTCCGGCTGCCCATAGAGAAGATCCGATCGGGGTACAAGAGCGACATCTACTTCGCACGGACCAAGTTCATCCTCGAGCGCGACGGGCGGCGCGACGCTGTGACGATGCAGGTGTTCCAGAAGCATCCCGACGCGGTCATCGTTGGTACCGATCACGCGCTCGCGATCCTGCACGTCGGCGCCGGCCGGTATCGCGATCTGCGCCGCGCCGATGCGCTCTTCGAGCGCTACCTGAACGGAGAGCGGCGGCTGTATGCGCACTGGCTCGGACTGCCGGCGGGTGGTTGGCCTGACTACGAGCCGATCGCGCGGGAGGTCTTCGAGATCTCCCGCGAGCTCGCCGAGCTATGGGAACCCGGATGGTCAGCCCTCTCCGTCAGCTCGCTGTATGACGGTGAGATGGCCCGACCCCGCGAGCCGGTCATGCATATCGAGGGCGAATACGCGGCCTTCGCGCATCTCGAGACGCTGTACCTCGGCGCCCTCTCCGAAGGCACGCGAGTGGCGACGAACACGCGCGACGTCGTGCTCGCCGCTGGAGGCAAGCCGGTGATCATGTTCGCCGCGCGCCACCAGGCCCACGAGGCGCAGGCGGGGTCGGGATACGCCTCGTTCGTCGGGGGCGCCGTTGGTGTGTCGACGGACGAGCAGGGCGAGTGGTGGGGCTCAAAGGGCCTCGGGACGGTGCCGCACGCGCTCATCGCGGTCTATGGAGGCGACACCACGCTCGCGACGCTGAAGTTCGACGAGCACATCAATCGCGCGCAGGACATCGTCGGCCACCTCACCGCGAAAGGCACACCCGAGGGCCACGTGAACGTGACCTCTCTCGTCGATTTCCGCAACGACGTCGTCAACACCTCGCTCGGCGTCGCGCACGCTCTCGGGCAGCGGCTCTGGGGCGTGCGCGTCGACACGAGCGAGAGTCTCATCGACCGCTCCGTGCTCGACGAGGTCGAGAGCATGGAGGGCGTCGCGCACGAGGACCCCCGCGGCGTCACGCCGCGCCTGGTGCGGCTGCTGCGCGACGCGCTCGACCGCAGCGGGTACGGCCACGTTCGCATCGTCGTGTCGGGGGGCTTCGACGCCGCCAAGATCCGCCACTTCGAGGAACTCGGGGTCCCGGTCGACGTCTACGGCGTCGGGTCGGCGCTCGTGCACGGGAGCGGCTTCGACCACACGGCCGACATCGTCCGCACCCTCGGACGGGACGTCGCCAAGACTGGCCGCGGCCACGTGGCGAGCGAGCGGCTCCACCCGGTCGACTGGAGGACCTTGGTCGGCGACGCCGAGTGGGCGCGCTCGACCTCCTGATCCTGACGGCGGGGTTGGCCGTCGCCGGCTTCGCCAAAGGCGCGACGGCCATGGGACTGCCGCTCGTCGCGACACCGATCCTCGCCGGAGTGTTCGGGCCCCGGCCGGCGGTCGTGATCATCAGCATCCCGATCCTCGTGGCGAATTCGATCCTGCTGGTGCAGGGCGGCCGCGCGCTCGGCGTTCTCCGCGGCATCCTCCCGATGCTGGTCACCGGCGCGCTCGGCACCGCCGGTGGCGTGCTGCTCCTGGCGCAGCTCGATCAGCGCGTCTTCGCGCTCCTCATCGCCGCGCTGGTCATCGTCTTCCTGCTCCGCGGCGACCGGCTCCTGGGCGACGATCCTGACGCGCGGCGCGTCCGCGTCCTCGGCCCCGTGATCTCGCTGCTGGCCGGGATGCTCCAGGGTTCCACGTCGATCGCGAGTCCGCTGATCGGCTCGTACTTCCACGCCCGGCGGCTCTCGCCGGCCGACTACGTACTGGTCCTCGCCGCGATCTTCGAGCTGAATTCGATCGTGCAGGTCATCGGCTTCGTCCTGCTCGGCCTCTACACCCCGACGCTCCTCGCGGTCGCCTTCCTCGGCCTGGTGCCCACGACGCTGGCGCTGCTCGCCGGCATCGCCGCTCGCGGCCGCATGAGCCCCACCCGCTTCCGCCAGGCGATCGCCGTCCTCCTGGTGGCGAGCACGGCGAACCTCCTGTGGCGGACCTTCTTCGCCTGAGCGACGGCGACGGGCCTCCCCTCCCTATATCGGCACGGCCTTGGCTTCACGTGAAACATCTCGTTCATCCCATCGGCGCAGGACGCCTGGATGCAGCCGCGCCGGGCGGCTCTAGGGAGGGTGCTCGCCGACAGGGCGGGAAGGGTGCGGCCGCGGCCTGACCGGGTGCGCGCGCACTCGGGGAGCGCCCGGAGGACCCGCCGGGTCGGCGAGCAGCCCGACCGTTCTTCCGGCTCGTCGCGTCGGCATGCGCCTCCGCGCCTCGACCGCCTGCTCAAGGCTGGGGGACTCGCTGCGCTGGGCAAAGCCCGGGCTCGCTCGTTCGGACGCAACGCGCCCGGCGCGGCACGGACTTCAGCTACCCGCACGACCGCCGGCGCGGCGTGGACTCAGCGACCCCCCAATGGGGCGTAAGGACGCGCGGAATGCAGCCGCGCCGGGCGGCTCTAGGGAGGGTGCATGCCGACAGGGCGGGAAGGGTGCGGCTGCGGCCTGACCGGGTGCGCGCGCACTCGGGGAGCGCCCGGAGGACCCGCCGGGTCGGCGAGCAGCCCGACCGACGCAAGGCGCCCGGCGCGGCGTGGACTTCAGCGACCCCGCCGGCACGGCCTCAGCCAGAGGCCACCAGCGTGAATACCGGACGAGCCCCACCCACCTCGCGCCCGGCGATATTGCGGATCTTCGGCCGTGCATGATCGCCGAGCGCGGAAAGCGCGGGATCGCCGAGGGCGCCCACCTGCCGCAGGGCCTCGATCGCGGCGACGGCGGCCTGCGAGTATGGCGGCGACCCTCCGTCCTCGATCTTGACCGCGATGCCGATGCCCCCCTCGACGCCGATACCCTGCACGCCGCTGGCCCCGCCCTTCGCCACGACGCGCCCCGCGCCGGCGGTCATGACATCGGTATCGAAGCGCCCGCGCCCGGCGACAAGGTACGGATGCGCGCGCATCGCGTCGCGCACGCGCGCGGCCGCGGCCCGGTACGGCTCGGCCAGGCTGCCAGGCTCGGCCAGCCGCGCGAAGGCCAGCCCGGCCTGGAACACGGTCAGCCCGAAGCACGGCACGCCGCAGCCGTCCACGCCGAGCGGGATGCTCGCCGGGTCCTCTCCCGCCATGCGGGCCACGCTCGCCAGGATCTCTCGCTGGACAGGGTGGTCGGGCTCGAGATAGCCGGCGGTGTCCGCGCCGAGGTGCAGCGCCAGGGCGAGCATTCCCGAATGCTTTCCCGAACAGTTCGAGTGCAGCGCGGTGGGCGCCTCGAACGACTCGCGCATCGCCCGCGCAGTCTTGGCATCGAGCGGCGCATGCGCGCCGCACCGCAGATCCTCGACGCCGAGCCCGATCCGCGCCAGCAAGCTCGCAACGCGGTCGGTGTGCACGGGCTCTCCGCTGTGAGAGGCAGAGAAGATCGCGAGGTCGGCGTCGTCGAAGCCCCATCGTTCGGCCGCTCCCGTGTACACGATCGGCATGGCCTGGAAAGGTTTCGCGGCCGAGCGCAGGAAGGCGCGTTTCATCCTGGGATCGCCGGCCGAGCACCGCGACCGGCCGTCCGCGTCGACGACCGCGACGTCGCCTCGGTGGACCGTCTCGACGAGCGGCCCGCGCGAGCCTTCGACCAGCGATATGGACATCAGCGCTCCGCCTCCTTTCTCAGACGCTCGCGCGCGATGCGGTCGTCCTCGGCGAGCGAGCGGCGGAGGACCTTGCCGACGATCGTCTTCGGCAGGGAATCGCGGAACTCGATCGCTCGGGGGACCTTGAAGGGCGCGAGCCCCTCGCGGCAGAACGCGATGAGCTCGTCCTCGGTGGCGGTGGTGCCGGCGCGCAGCGCGACGAAGGCTTTCACCTCCTCGCCCTTGAGGGGATGCGGTACGCCGATCGCGGCACTCTCGAGCACCGCGGGGTGCTCCGCCAGCCGCTCCTCGACCTCGCGCGGATAGACGTTGAACCCCGAGACGATGATCAGCTCCTTCTTTCGGTCGACGACCCTGCAGTAACCGTCCGCGTCGACGGTCGCGATGTCGCCTGTGTAGAGCCAACCATCGCGGATGGCCTGCGCCGTCTCCTCGGGGTGGCGGTGATACCCGTCCATGAGCTGGGGACCGCGCAGGATGAGCTCGCCGGGCTCCCCGACGGGGCGGTCGCGCGTGCCCGTCTCGGGGTCGACGATGCGCATGTCCACATCGGGAAACGGCACGCCGATGCTCCCCTCCTTCTGCTTTCCCTCGCCGAAGATGGGATTGCAGTGCGTGACGGGCGATGCCTCGGTAAGCCCGTAGCCCTCGACAAGGCGGCCGCCGGTGAGCTCCTTGAAACGCCGGGCCGTCTCGGCATGCAATGGTGCGGAGCCCGAGATGCATGCTTCCACCGAGCGGAGGTCGTAACTTTCGGCGAGCGGCGAGGCGTTGATCGCGTTGTAGATGCGCGGAGCGCCCGGAAAGAGCTTCGGGCGGTGCTTCTGGATGTCCCTGAGCACGCGCTTCAGGTCGAAGTCCGGTTCGAGGATCAGCGCGGCGGCCGACTGGACCGCGAGGTTCATCACGACCGTCAGGCCGTACACGTGGAACAGCGGCATGACCGCCATGATCGCGTCCTGCCCATCGCGCAGGTTCGTGAACCAGGCGCGCGACTGGAGCGCGTTCGCCACGAGGGCACGATGCGAGAGCATCGCCCCCTTCGGCACGCCGGTCGTACCGCCGGTGTACTGGAGGACCGCGACGTCCGCCGGAGCGGTGGGGACCGCGTCGGGTCGCGCGCGCCGCCGCAGCACGTTCTTGAACGCCTTCGCGCCCGGGTCGCCGCGGAAGGCGACGCGATGGCCCCCGCTGCGCTCCTTCGTCAGCGTGAAGGCCACGCGCAGGGCCAAAGGCATCTCTTCCTTTATGTTCGTCACGATCACGTCCCGCACGGCGGTCCCGACACGGGCGGCCTTCGCAACGGGGTAGATGCGCGAGAGCACCACGAGCGTCTCGGCGCCGGAGTCCGCCAGCTGCCGCTGGATCTCGGGCGCCGTGTAGACGGGATTGCAGGGGACGGCGATGCCCCCGGCGCGAAGCGTCCCGAAGAACGCGATGAGGAACTGCGGGCAGTTCGGAAGCATGAGCGCCACGCGATCGCCGGGCCGGACACCGGCCTCCTGGAGGCCGGCGGCGAAGCGATCGACGCTGGCACGCAGCGACCTGTAGCTGCGGCGGCGGCCGAAGAAGATCGTCGCTGTCGCATTCGGATGCGCATCGGCGGCCGCGTCGAGAAGTGCCGTCAACGTCACCTCCGGATAGGCGAGCGATGCCGGGACGCCAGGGTCGTAGTGACGGGTCCACGGCCGGTCCGGGACCGGCGAGGCGTCGTTCGCGACGACCGCGATCGGCCTCATCGCAGGAGCTCCTCGGCGACGATCATCCGCTGCACCTCGCTCGTGCCCTCGTAGATGCGAAGGATGCGCGCATCGCGATACGCGCGCTCGATGCCCAGCTCCTTCATGTACCCCATGCCACCGTGGATCTGCAGAACACGATCGGCGACGCGACCCGCCATCTCGGACGCGTAGAGCTTCGCCATCGCGGCCTCGGTCGGGATGCGCCTGCCCTGGTCGAGCTTGCAGGCCGCGTCGTAGACCATGAGCCGCGCCGCGTGGATCTCGACCGCGGAGTCCGCGAGCATCCACTGGATCGCCTGGTTCGACGCGATCGGCCTCCCGAACTGCCTGCGCGCCTTGCTATGCGCGAGGGCCAGCTCGAGGAGGTACTGGCTCGAGCCGACCGCCCCGGCGGCAAGGGACACCCGGCCGATCTCCAGCGCCGCGAGGGCGGCCCTGAAGCCCCTACCCGCCTCGCCACCGAGGACGTTCTCCGCGGGGACCTCGCAGTCCTCGAAGACCAGCTCGCTCGTCTGCGATCCGCGCAGGCCCATCTTTTCGTCGACCCTGCCCACGCGGAATCCCGGGAAACCGGCCTCGACGATGAAGGCGGTGATCCCACGCGCGCCGAGGCTGCGGTCCGTGGCGGCGTACACGACGACCACGTCGGCGATCGGGCCATTGGTCACCCAGACCTTCGTGCCGTTCAGGACCCACCCGTCGCCGCGCTTTTCGGCGGTGGTCCGCAGGGACGCGGCGTCGGAGCCGGCGCCTGCCTCGGTGAGCGAGAACGCGGCGATCCGGCGGCCTGCGCACAGGTCGGGCATGTAGCGACGCTTCTGCTCCTCGGTCCCGGCGAGGTAGATCGACATCGCGCCGATGGAGGTGTGCGCACCGATGACGTTCGAGAACGCGGCGGACGCGCGTCCGAACTCCTCGAGCGCGAGACAATAACCGAGGTCTCCCGCCCCCACGCCGCCGTACTCCTCGGGGAACGGCAGACCGAAGAACCCGAGCTTTCCCATCTCGGCGAGCAGCTCGGGTGGGATGCGGTCCTCGTCCTCGACCTGCCGCTCGAGCGGCCGCAGGCGCTCCTCCACGAACTGCCTGACGGTCCGGCGCAGCAGCAGGAGTTCCTCGGGGATCTCGAGATCCACCGCTACGCGGCCTCGCCGATGTGGATCGCCGCGATGCCGAGAGTCAGGCGCTCGTAGCGGACGCGGCTGAAGCGTGCCTCGCGCATGAGGGCCGCGAGGGCGTCGGCGCGCGGGAAGGGGCGAAGCGAGCGGGGCAGATAGCGGTACGCCTCGGCGTCGCCGCCGAGGGCGACCGCGAGCCGCGGTGCGATCCGTTCGAAGTAGGACCGGTACATCGCGGCGAACGTCGGCGGGCTCGGATGCGATAGCTCCAGGATGACGGCGCGGCCGCGAGGCCGCAGCACGCGGCGAAACTCCGCGAGCGAGCGTGGCAGGTCGCCGACGTTGCGGATCGTGAAGCCGCTGACGATCCGATCGATGGAGGCGTCCGGCAGCGGCAGCGCCTCGGCGCTCGCGATGACGGGCGTGTA
Source organism: Candidatus Limnocylindria bacterium (assembly GCA_038211425.1). Classification (GTDB taxonomy): domain Bacteria; phylum Chloroflexota; class Limnocylindria; order P2-11E; family P2-11E; genus JALYKU01. The sequence goes on from JBBQVQ010000023.1 coordinate 31,151, forward strand.
CCGGCCCCCAGCGCGCAGCGCGCGCGCGCGCCGCACGGAGATCGCGAGCATCCCAGCCGAAATGTCGACGCCGACGACGCGCGCTGTCGGTGGCGATGCCGCGAGGAGCGCGAACGACAGGTCCCCGGTCCCCGCGCCAACGTCGAGCGCCCGTTCGCCGCGGCCGAGACGCGCGAGAGCGACGGCCCGCCGTCTCCACCAGAGGTCGGTCCCGAGGGAGAGCACGCGGTTTAGCCGGTCGTAGCGGGCCGCGATCCGATCGAACATCGCCCCGATGCGGGCGTCGTGGTCAGCGCTTCTCACGCCGCAACGCTAACCTCTTTTCGCATGGCGACAGTGCTCTTCATCTACGCGCACCCCGACGACGAGTCGTTCGGCATCGCCGGCACCGCGATGAAGCTTGCCGACGCGGGCCACACGACCGCGCTGCTGACCCTCACGCGCGGAAACGCCGGCCTGTGGTTCGGCCGCGAGCCCGGCTCGTGGGCGCCCCACGAACTGGCCGAGGAGCGAGCCCGCGAGTGGGCCGCGGCCGTGGAGGAGATCGGTTTCCGGCATTCGCGGCTCATGGAGTGGCCCGACGGGGGCGTCGCCGTCTCCCCGATGGACGAGGTGACCGGCGGGATCGTCGAGTACGTGCGCGAGCTGCGTCCCGACGTCGTCTGCACGTTCGGGCCGGAGGGCGCCGGCAGCGAGCACGACGACCATCGTGCGACATCATTCCTCGCCGCCCGCGCGTTCGCGCGCTCCGCGATCCCCGAGCAGTACGCCGAACGGGGACGCGCCCACGCCGCGGAGCGCTTGTTCTTCAACGCCGCACCGCCGTTCAGCGGGGAGCATCTCGCCTACGGGGCCCTATCGCCGACGCACTCGATCGAGATGGGGGCGTACCGCGACCGCAAGGCCGCAGCCTTCGAATGCCACAGGACGCAGTTCAAGGACCGCGATCGCTTCTACGAGATCCTCGAACGCCGCGCCGGCAAGGAGCACTTCCACCTCGCGATCGATCGCGGCGGGACGCCGGCTGGCGGCGACGACCTGGTGGCGTAGGCCGGACGTTGGAGCTCGTGACGCTGCCCCTCGTGCTCGCGGTCGTGCTCCTCGAGATCACCATCGGCGGCGCCTTCGTGCTGTGGTTCATCGATCGCCAGCGGCAGGCTCCAAGCGGCTTCGTGAGACTGACCGCATCCGTGGGCGTCGGGACGGCGGCCCTTGCGACCGCGCTGGTTCCGGCGCTGCCACGCGGCGACATCGTCGATCGTGTTGGCTTGTCGCCTGGACCGCTGGCGCTGTTCGGCATGGCGATATTCGTCGTCCTCGCCCTGGCGATCATCGAGCTGATCGCGATGTTCACGGCATGGCCGCGGTTCCGCGGCGCGTCGAGCATCGCCGTGCTCGTCGGCGGGAGCGTCGCGCTGCTCATCGCCGCGGTCGCGAGGCCGACCCAATCGCCCTACGACATCTTCGCCCTTGTGGCGCTGCCGATCGGGGCGCTCGCGCTCGGAGGCTCGGATGGAGCGATGCTGCTCGGGCACTGGTATCTCGTCACCCCGAAGCTCACCACCGGCCCGCTTCGTCAGGCCGCGCTGATCGTCTTCTTCGCGGTCGTCGCTCAGCTCGTCCTGTTCGTCGTGGCATTCGCGCGCGGCGACATCTCGATGAACTGGGATGTTCCATACCTGATCGCGACCGGCATCCGCGGCGGCGTTGGCATCCTGATGACGGGCGTGATCGCCGCGGCCGCGTGGTCGTCGGCCACGACGAATACGCAGGCCGCCACGGGCCTGCTCTACGTCGGGCTCGGCACCGTCCTCGCCGGCGAGATCGCGGCGCGCGTGATCTTCTTCCTCACCGGGGTCGCGATCTAGCCCGAACGTCGGCGGCACGGCGAGGAGAACTCCCCATGTTCGCCATTCTCCGGGCGCGGGACCCGGGGACCCGGTGGACACGACGCGAGGCCCGATCGCAAGAGCGGGGAACGGGCTGGCCGGCGCAGAGCAGGCGGAAGCCCCGGTGTCGCAGGAAGACGGAGGACCTGCGGCACGCGCACCGCGGGAGGCTACCGGCTCGGGAGTGTCGTCCTCATCGCGCCGATGGCCGTCAGCGCGTGACGGCGCGTCCCCGGGCCCGGCGGTCGTGGGGCAGCCCCTCCTCGAGCTCCTCCCACTCGCGGGCGCCGTACAGGTTCGCCGCGAGGACGCCGTCCATGAGGAGCAGGAGCAGCCCCGCGACGCCGAGGAGAAACGGCGCAGGTGCCGCGGCGGGGGCCCCGAGGTCGCCCGAACGAAGCGCGGCCGAGGCCGCGTACACGACCAGTGCGCCCGCGCCCGCGACGACGTCCGTTCGTGCCAGCGCTCGTTCGCGCGGCAGGACATCGGCGAGCTCCGCGAGCCCGGCAACCAGCGCGAGCGCGACCAGGACCGCCGTCGCGATGGCGAGCCAGAACGCGGCGATGACGAACCCGTTCGTCTGGTCGGAGCCCCACGCGAACCAGGCCATCAGGTCGACCAGCGTCGTGGCCGCGCCCAGGCCCGTCGCCATCTGCGCGATGTGGGGCCGAGGGGCGAAACCGAAGCGGCGTCCCTGAAGAAGCTCTTTCAACGAAGCGATGTTAGTGGCGGCGTGGCCGCGCGGGTGGCGGGCGACCGCCCGGTCCGGCGGGCCTTCAGCAGCCGGGCTCGCCAGGATGGCCGCAGCACGCCTGGCGCCGCGCGGCGCGGATCCAGAGATTGCGCGCGAGGAGTTCGACACGACGGCCGACCGCCGCGTCGGCGGCGATGAAGTTGCGCACGAACCATCCGAAGGCCACGAACACCGTGCCTACTATCGATGCATGCCTGAGAGGGTGCACACCCGCCATGGCGATCTGTCGCTCGAGCAGATGGCCGACGCGCTTCCGGGCACCGGAGAGCTCATGGCCTCCGTCGGAGACTCATGGTGGCGGTGCGCGTATGCCGGTCGTGGCGGCAACTGGCCCCTGGCGGCGTACTTCGCGCGGCGCGTGCGGGGCACGAGCCGCAAGCTCGCCGTGCTACGCCCGAAGTACGCTGAACGCGTCGCGGACTTCGAGCGAGGGCCGCTCGCCGTAGTGTTCGCCGCCATCGAGACCCGCGACCGCCCCAGGTTCGAGGAGGCATTCGCGCGGGCGACGGCCGCGGCCAACCAGAGCCACGTTGAGACGGGATACGCCTACATCCGCTGGGTCCTCCCGGACGAGCCTCCCCGGGACCTCGACCTGGGACGCGGTCAGGAGTAGCGAAGGCCGCGGGCGTCAGGGATGGGCGTCGAACCAGTCGGCGATGCGGCGGCAATGCTCGACCCGATTCCGCGGCCTGCCGCTGCGCGTGAGGTCATGGTTGTCGTCTGGGAAACGGACGAAGACCGCCTCACGCCGCAGCACCTGGAGCGCGACGAAGAGCTGTTCGGCCTGCTCGATGGGGCAGCGAAAGTCGTTCTCCGCGTGGAGGATCAGGAGCGGAGTGCGGATCCTCGTGACGTGATGCAGCGGCGACCGGTCGACGTAGGGCGAAGCATCGTCCCACGGAAGCACCCCGCCCATCTCGTGCTCCCAGAAATGCCACCCGATATCGCTCGTGCCGAACGACGACACGTTGTTGCTGATGCTGCGCTGCGTCGCGGCCGCCTTGAATCGTTCGCTGCGGGTGATCGTCCAGTTCGTCATGAAGCCGCCGTATGAGCCGCCGGTGACGTAGAGCCGGTCTGAGTCGACCCACTCCTCGCGTGTCACATGGTCGACTCCCGCCATCAGGTCGTCGTGGTCCTTGCCGCCCCAGTCCCCGACGCACGCCTTCACGAACCTCTCGCCGTACGCGTGGCTTCCTCGCGGGTTGATGAGGAGCACCGCGTAGCCGCGGCCGACGAGGACCTGGAACTCGTGGAAGAACGAGTGGCCGTACGTGGTGTGCGGCCCGCCGTGGATCTCCAGCACCAGCGGCCAGCGCCTCGATGGATCGAAGCCGCGCGGCCGTAGCAGCCACCCCTCGATCGGCCAGCCGTCGGCGCCGGCGAACTCGATGCGCTCGAGTGGGCTGACGTGCCGGTCCGACAGCAGGTCCGCGTTGAGACTCGTGCGCGGCCGCTGGTCGACGCCCAGGCGCCCGGCCACGACGTTCCCCGGGTCGACTTCGGTGGCGAGCACTCCCGCGAAGCGCTGCCCGTCCGCGGCGATCGAGAGCGCGACCAGTTGATGCGCACCGAGCGTCTCCGCGCGCACGTCACCACCGGCCGCGGCGCACGAATACGCGTTCGCGCTTCCCTGGTCAGAGCCGACGAACACGACCCGGCTGCCGGACCATCTCGGCGGGAGCGTCTGGGTCGGGCCGCGCATGTCGCTGATGACGACGGAGCCGACGGTCCGGTCCCAGCCCTCGAGCAGGTCCCGGCCGGCGCCCCCCGTGCGCGGGAACACCCAGAGGTGCACGTTCGCCGCCGCGGAGCCGATCGCGTCGGGCATGCCGTAGCACGCGACCTGCGTGCCGTCAGGGCTCCACCCCGGATTCCCATACGCCCCACGCCCGTCGGTGATGCGGCCCGGCTCGCCACCGACCGCCGGCACGGTCCAGATGTCCGCCACGGTGTTGCGATCCCGATCCGCGGTCCGGTTCGAGACGAAGGCGATCTCGCGGCCATCGGGGGAGAACGCGGGCTGGCCGTCGTCCCAGTCGCCGTCGGTGATCCGCCGCTGCTCGCTGCCATCGAGCGCGACGGACCAGACGTGCTTCCGCCGCCCGTCGGAAAGACCGTGCTCGTCGCTCCGGTAGCGCAGCCGGTCGTACACGCGGATGCCGTCGCCGGCGTCGTCGCCGGCCCGAGGCGGCTTCGCGACGCAGAGCAGGGTCCGCGAGTCGGGAGACCACGCGATGTCCGAGCAGCCATCAGCGAATGAAGTAAGCGCGCGGGTCGCGCCGCCGTCGATCGCGATGACGTGCACCTGCATAGGCTGCCGCGGCCTCTCCTCCGCGCGCTCGCGCTCCTCGCGCTCGCCTCTGTCCGAGAGGAACGCAAGCCATTTCCCGTCCGGCGACCAGCGCGGCGTCGTGTCGCCGGCCTCGCCATCCGTCAGCCTGGTCGGCGCGTCGTCGCCCTCGAAGGCGATGATCCACAGCGCCGAGCGATACGACCGATCGTCCGCCACCGCCTTCACCGAGTATGCGATGCGCGTCCCGTCGGGAGAGATGTCGGCATCCGTGAGGAAGCTCATGCGGTACAGATCCTCCGGAAGGAACGGAGGCAGGAGTGGGGGCAAGGTGCGCGTAATCTTGGCACAGGTGCCATCAACGGATCGCCGCACGGGTCTGCTCGTCGGTACGCTCGCCACGTTCTTCGCCCTCGACGCCGCGTTCCTCGGAAGCGTCGCAGGGATCGGATTCGCGCCGGTGGCGCTCGCCCAGGCAGTGGTGGAGGTGCTACCCGGCGCGATCACGGTGCCGCTCATCGAGCTGCTTCAGTTCTGGGCCGAGCGGCTCCTCATCGCGGGGGTCATCGTGGCCTTCTTCGCGGCCGGGGCGCTCGCGGGAGCGTTCGCCGCCGACGCGCGTCGCCGCGACGGTGTGGTGATCGCGCTCGCGGCGGGCCCGTGGGCGGCCGCCGTCGTTCTGGCGCAGCTCTTCGCCCGGGCGAAGGTCGATCTCCCGAGCAACGTCCTCGACGCGGCGATCGGCGCGATCGTGCAGCTCGCGACGCTGGCGTTCCTCGTCCCGGCCACGCTCCGGACGCGCGAAGAGGTCGCCTCTCCGTCGCGGCGGCGCGCGCTCCTCGGCGTCGCCGGTCTCGCCGGACTCGCAGCCGTCGGCAGCCTGCTCGGCGGCTCGCTGCTCCGTATCGGCAACGCGGTCGGCGACATGCCGGCGACGGCCCGGCGCCTGGTCAAGCGGGCGGCGCCGACGGCGGCCGACGAGCGCCTCGACCGCCTGGCCGGCGCGACCGCGCGGGTCACCTCGAACGCCGATCACTACATCGTCGACTCCGCGCTCATCAAGCCCCACGTCGACATCGCAGAGTGGCGGCTCGACGTGAAGGGGGCGGTGGATCAGCCGTACTCGCTCACCTTCGATCAGCTCCTGGACCTCGATGCTGTCGAGCAGCTCCACACCCTCGAGTGCATCAGCAACACCGTGGGCGGCGACCTCGTTTCCACCGCGCTGTGGACCGGCGTGCCGCTGCGTGACCTGCTGATGCGCGCCCGTCCGCGGTCCGATGCCTTCGACGTCGTCCTCCGCTCGGTCGACGACTACACGGATTCGTTCCCCCTGGCCAAGGCGCTGGAGCCGGAGACCCTGGTCGCGTACCTCATGAACGGCAACACCATCCCCCAAGGGCATGGATATCCGGCTCGGGCGCTAATACCGAACATCTACGGCATGAAGAACGTGAAGTGGCTGCGAAGCATCGAGCTCGTCACCTACGACTTCCGCGGCTACTGGCAGGAGCGCGGCTGGTCCGACATCGCGACCGTGAACACGAACGCACGCATCGACGTGCCTGGGCGGGCTCTGCGCTGGAGCGGCGGCCCCACCGACATCGCGGGCATCGCCTTCGCGGGCGCAAGGGGCATCAGCAAGGTCGAGGTTTCGACCGATGGCGGCGGCAGCTGGTCGCAGGCGGACGTGGAGCAGCCTTTGGCGCCCCTCACCTGGGTGCGGTGGTTGTACCGGTGGACGCCCTCGGGGAGCGGGCCGTTCCGCGTCGTCGTGCGGGCGACCGATGGGCACGGCGACCTTCAGACCAGCGTAGGCCGCGAGCCCTTCCCGAATGGAGCGACGGGCCTCCACGCCGTCGACGTGGTCGTCCAGCGCGCCTGAGGCGCCGTCGGGGGCGAGTGAACTGTGATGCTCACTCCCATCCGCCAGCTTGTACGCTCAGCAACACATGGCGAAACGACGCTTCAGCATCACAGCTGTCCTTCCCCCGTACGCACCGCCCCGCAATGAGTGGCGTCGGCGCGTCCATGGCGCCGTGCTCGATGCCCAGACGAGGCGCGGCGTCGGCTATCGCGAGACCGACCGCGTCGAGATCCGCATCGGCCTCGCGATCGGCGACCGTCCGCTCGAGATCCACGAGATCGACGACCGGGTCAAGGACACGCTCGACGCGCTCGAGGGCCGGATCGCGGGACCCCGCAGCCGGCGCCGGATCGCCCCGATCATCCCGGATGCGGACCAGATCAGGCGCATCGTCATCGAGAAGGCACCGAGGGGCGGTCGCGGGCGCGCCGTCGGTCAGGTCGCGATCGGCCGCTACCGTAGACGAAGGACGCGATAACGACGGCACTCTGAACGCAGGACGACGTCGCACTAACCTTCGGGCCGTGACCGAGTGGTGAACCGACGAAAAATGCTGGGCCCCGGCGCGCTGGTGTGGGCGGGCTTCGACGGCGCGCAGGTGCCGGACGCGCTCCTCGACGCGCTTCGGGACGGGCGCGTCGGGGGTCTCCTGCTCTTTGCGTTCCGCGGCAACATCCGCTCGAAAGAGCAGGTGCGCGCCATGCTGGCCGAGGCGCAGGAGGCGGCACAGAGCGGAGGCCATCCGCCCGTCCCGGTCGGCGTCGACCAGGAGGGCGGCACGGTCGTACGCATCGCCTATCGCGTGGCCATGCCGAGCGCGATGGCGATAGGCGCCACCGGGGATACGCAGCTCTGCGAGCGGGCCGCGCGCGTGGTCGCCGAGGGACTTCGGGCCGACGGCATCGCCCTGAACCACGCGCCCGTGTGCGACGTGAACGTCGAGCCGCGCAACCCGGTCATCGGGACCCGCGCTTTCGGCGACGACCCGCGGCGGGTCGCCGCGTTCGCCGCGGCTTGGGTGCGCGGGTCCGAGGGCGCCGGCGTGGCGACGTCGCCGAAGCACTTCCCCGGACACGGCGCCGCGGCCGTCGACTCGCATCACCGCGGCGTGGAGATCGCGGCCGATCGCGGGCTTCTCGAGCGGCGGGAGCTCATCCCCTTCCGCGCCGCGTTCGCGGCTGGCGCCTCGGCCGCGATGACCGGACACATCCGCTTCCCCGCACTGGACGCGCGCAACATCGCGACGCTGTCACGGGCCATCCTCATTGACCTCCTGCGGCGTGAGCTGGGGTTCACTGGATTGCTCCTCACGGACTCGCTCGACATGTCCGCGATCGCGGACCTACCGAGCTCGTCGCCGGTGGTCGCCGCGGCGCTCAACGCCGGGATCGACGCCGTCATGGTCACCAGCGGGATCGAGCGCCAGCTCGCCGCGAGCGACGAGATCCTGGAAGGGGTGCGCCCGCGGCGTGTGGCGGAGGCGCTAAGGCGCGCGATGCGCTTCCGCGAGCGTTTCGGGATCTGCGTTCCCGGCGGCGACATCGACGACGCGGGCGCCCGGACGGCCGCGCGCGAGATCGCCGAGCGATCCATCACGCATGTCGGCCCGCCCCTTCCACCTTTGGGCGGCGCGCTGCGCGTCACCGCAGTGGCGCCGCAGCGCGGCTCGCCGGTCGAGGAGCTGGCGGACCCTCTCGGAACGCTCGAGTCCGCGCTGCGGGCCCGGCTGGGCGACCGCGTGACGTTCTCGCGCGACGGCACCGCGCCGCAGGGAGAAGGGCCCTTGGCGGTCTGCTCCAGTGGGGCGTACCTCGACGACGCGCAGACGGCGCGCGTCCGGGGGCTGCTGGCGGACGGCGGGATCCTCTGCGCGCTTCGCTCGCCCTACGACGCGACGATCGTTCCCGGGAGAGGGGCGCTGCTGACGTACGGCGACGTGCCGGCGTCGCTCGATGCGCTTGCCGCGGTCCTCGCCGGTGCGGCGCCCCCGTGGGGCGCGCTTCCCGTACGGCTCGGATGAAGCGGCGCGCGCTGCTGGCAAGGGCGGCAGGCGCCGCCGCGGCCGCCGCGTGCGCCCCGCTCGCGACACCGGAGGGATCGGCTCTACCCGCGAGCCCGGGCCCGCGCACTCGCGAGCTTGTCGCCGGCATGCCCGTGGCCGCGAAGGTCGGGCAGCTCATGAGCGTGGCGTTCCGGGGACGCGCGATCACGCCCGCACTCGAGGCGATGATCCGGGAGCGCCGCGCCGGCGGCGTCATCGTCTTCAAGGAGAACTTCGACGACGCGCCCAGCCTCGCGCGGCTCGTCGCCGACCTTCAGCGGATCGCGCGGGACGCGGGCACCGCCCCGCTGTTCATCGCGATCGACCAGGAGGGCGGCGCGGTCGTGCGCATCGGCCGTGGCGCGACGATCCTGCCGGGGCAGATGGCCCTCGCGGCAACGCCGGACCCGGCAGCGAGCGTCCGGCGCGCCGTCGGCATCACGGCCAGGGACCTGCGCGCGATCGGCGTGAACTGGAACCTCGCCCCGGACGCGGACGTCAATGACGAGCCGCGCAACCCGATCATCCAGAACCGCTCGTTCGGCTCCGACCCCGCACGGGTCGCGGACCTCGTGCGGGTGGCCGTCGCGGCGTACCAGGAGAACGGGCTGCTCTGCTGCGCGAAGCACTTCCCGGGGCACGGCTCGACCACGGTGGATTCGCACAGCGGGCTGCCGGAGATCGATGCGGACCTCGCGGCGCTGCGCGCGGTGGAGCTCGTTCCCTTCCAGGCCGCCATCGCGATGGGCGTGCCGGCGATCATGAGCGCGCACATCCGCGTTCCGGCCCTCGATCCCACGCCCGACCTCCCGGTCACGCTCTCGGCCGCCGTCATGACCGGCCTGCTGCGCGATACGCTCGGTTTCCGCGGTATCTGCGTCACCGACGACCTCGAGATGGGAGCGCTGCGCAAGACGGCGACCGAGGCGGAGTCGGGTCTGCGCGCGGTGATCGCGGGCGCGGACTACCTGCTCTTCCGCTTCGACGAATCGGCGCAGGCCGAAGGGCATCGCCGGCTGGCCGACGCCGCCGGCAGCGGTGCGCTGCCGGCCGCGCGCCTCGAGGCGTCGGTCACGCGACTGATCGAGGCGAAGGCCCGCTTCGGGATCCTGGACGGTGCCGCCCCGTCCGGGGCCGCGGGTGCGCCCGACGACCGCGCCGCCGCGCTCGACCTGGCGAGAGGCAGCATCACGCTGTTGCGCAACGCCGGAGTCCTGCCGCTACGCGGGCGCGTGCTTGCACTCGCCCCACCCGATCCCGACATATCGGTGATCGAGGACCAGCCGACGCTCGCGGCAATGCTGGCCGCCATCAGGCCCGATGTGACCGTACGCGCGATGACTCTCCGGCCCTCGCGCTCCGAGATCGCCGCCGCCGTCGCCGCTGCTGGCGACGCCGATGTCATCGTCGTCGGTTCCGCCGACGCGAACGCGAATCCCGAGCAGGCCGCGCTCGTCAACGCGCTCCAGGCGGTCCGGCCGACGGTGATGGTGTCGCTGAGGTCGCCGTACGACATCCTCGCGACGCCGAATGTCGCCGCCTACGCATGCGCCTACACCGGGCGCGAGCCGAGCGTGCGCGCCGCGAGCGAGATGCTCATCGGCGCCCGGAGGCCGCTCGGTCATCTGCCAGTGGCGGTCCCCGGCGCGTACCGTCTGGGCGCCGGGATGAGCGACTTCTGATGTCCGTGCCCGACGACGACGCCGCGGTACAGCACGCTCGCCCGATCATCGACGCCGCCGTCGGATCGCTCGCGACCGCGTGCGTGTTGCGCGTCGAGCGCGCCGGCGCGGTCGCCACCTACGCGGCTGGCTCGCTCTGCCCGGACGCGCGCGCAGGCCCCGATGCGCCGTGCACGGCCGACTCCTGGTTCGATCTGGCGTCGCTGACCAAGCTCGCCACCACCGCGCTGGTGCTCTCGTTCGTCCGTGAACGGGCGCTCACGCTGGACACGCCGCTTCGCGAGCTCGTGCCGGATTTCCGCGGGGGCCGCAAGGACGAAGTCACGCTCAGCCAGGTGATGACGCACACCGCCGGGCTCGCGTGGTGGAGACCGCTCTGGCAGGAAGGGAGATCGCTCGACGAGGTGGCCTGGCTCGCCGCGCAGGAGCCGCTGGGTGGCGACCTCGGGACGTTCGCATACAGCGATCTCGGCTACATCATGCTGACCGCGGGCGTCGCGGCTGTCGGCGACGCGCCGTTCGCGGAGCTTTTGCATCAGCGCGTGATCGCCGCGGTCGGTGCCGAGACCTGCGACTACGGCCCCCGAGCGCGCGAGCGATGCGCGGCGACCGAGGCCGACACCGCCTGGCGCGCACGGCGGCTGCGCGGCGAGGTGCACGACGAGAACGCGTTCGCCATGGGCGGCATCGCCGGCCACGCGGGACTCTTCGGGACCGCGGCCGATGTGGCCGCGCTCGGGCGCGTATTCCGGGACGGCGCGGTCATCGGGAACGACCTCGCGGCGCTCGCGAAGCGCGAGCACGCGCGGGGCGACAACGTGCGGCGCGGACTCGGGCTCGCGCTGCGCGCTCCCGCGAACGCGATGTGCGGGCGCCACTTCGGCGAGGACGCGTACGGGCACACGGGGTTCACCGGGACCTCGCTGTGGATCGACCCCGCCGCCGACCTGACGGTCGTGCTCCTGACCAACCGCGTGTACTTCGGCCGCGACAACAACGACGCGCTGTATCGCTTCCGCATCGCCGTGCACGAAGCCTTGAGCGGCCCGTCCGCGTAA
>JBBQVQ010000024.1:0-41231 GCA_038211425.1 Candidatus Limnocylindria bacterium
TCGGACAGCGCGAGCGCGCACCGCTCGGCGACCTCGGCCACGGATACGCTCACGCCCAGCCGCGCGAGCGACGCCACCTCGTGCGCGAAGCCGCAGGGGATCATTCTCCCGAAGGCGTCGAGCTCCGTCGAGACGTTCAGCGCGAAGCCGTGCGTCGTGACGCCCCGGGACACGCGCACCCCGATCGCAGCGATCTTCGCCTCCAGGCCGTGGGCAATGTGCACCCAGACGCCGGTCTTGCCGCGGACCGTCCAGGCGGCCACCCCTTCGAACGCGAGGGCATCGACGATCGCGTCTTCGATCGCCCTCACGTAGGCCACGAGGTCCGGAGCGTCGCCGAGGTGGACGATCGGGTAGCCCACCAGCTGCCCCGGTCCGTGGTACGTGATATCCCCGCCGCGATCCACGCGATACGCCGTGGCACCCAGCGCGCGGAGCTCCCTGGGTGAGACAAGAAGATGATCGAGCGAGCCGCGCCGACCGATCGTGTAGACGGGATAGTGCTCGAGGAGCAGGAGGCGTTCGTTCGCGCCCCCCCGGACCCGCGTCGCGAGCGCTTCCTGGAGCCGCCAGATCTCCAGGTAGGGCCGGCGGCCCAGCCAGGTCGCTTCGATAACTCCTCCTCCAGGGGCCGGAGACTCCGCGGCATCTTGGCGGGCAACGATCGCTGGGTTCATGGGATCCGGGCCGAGGCGCTGACGCCTCGTCCCACGTGCCGCTCGGCGTGATACGAGCTGCGCACGAGCGGACCGGACTCCACGTGGGCGAAACCCATCGCCATCCCGGCATCGCCCAGGTCGGCGAACTCGTCGGGCGACCAGTAGCGCTCGATGGGCAGATGCCGCGCCGTGGGACGCAGGTACTGGCCGATCGTGAGGATGTCGGTCCCCTGGTCGCGGATGTCGCGCATGGTGCCGAGTACCTCGTCGCGCGTCTCCCCGAGGCCGAGCATGATGCCGCTCTTGCACACCAGCTCCGGCGCGGTGCGCTTGGTGTGCTCGAGGACCGCGAGCGACCGTTCGTAGCGGGCCTGCGGCCGCACCCGCGCGTACAGGCGCGGGACGGTCTCCGTGTTGTGGTCGAGGATCTCGGGCTTCTCGGCGAGCACGGTGTCCAGCGCGCTCCGCACGCCGCGGAAGTCCGGGATGAGCACCTCGACGGTCGTCCCGGGAGACTGCCGGCGGATCTCGCGGATCGTGGCCGCGAAGATCGCCGCGCCGCCATCCGCGAGCTCGTCGCGGTTCACGCTCGTGACGACCGCGTGGCCGAGAGCCATCCCCGCCACGGCCTCGCCGACGCGCGTCGGCTCGGCGAGGTCGACATCCCCCGGCCGCCCGGTGCGGACGGCGCAGAAGCCGCAGGACCGCGTGCAGGTATCGCCCAGGATCATGAACGTCGCGGTGCCCGCGCCCCAGCACTCGGCCATGTTCGGGCAGTGCGCCTCCTCGCAGACCGTGTGCAGCGTCTTGCTCCGCATGAGCTCCCGGAGCTGCTCGACCTGCGGCCCGACGGGGAGCCGGACCTTCAGCCAGTCGGGGCGCGCGACATCGATCGGCACGCTGCGGTTCGCATCGGCCCGGCCGCGTGCCCGCGGGCGCTCCACATCGCCCGGCATCTCGAACGCGATCGGAACGTATCCCGCCATCAGCTCGCCCGCTCCTTCAATGGATCGGAACCGACTCATTGACGTTCTGGATCCATTCCTTGACCGAGCGCAGGAAGCGCGCGGCGGTCGCCCCGTCCATGACGCGATGGTCGAACGACATGACCATGTTGCCCATCGAGCGGATGGCGATGACGTCGCCGTCCAGCACGACGACGCGTTTGCTGATCGCCTCGGTGGTCATGATCGCAGCCTGTGGAGGGTTTACGACGGGATAGCTCAGGTACGTGCCGAATGTGCCACCGTTGTTCACCGTGAACGTGCCACCTTCGAAGTCCTGTAGCGTGAGCTTTTTCGCGCGCGCGCGCGTCGCGAGGTCGTAAACTCCCTTTGCGAGTCCCGCGATGCTCAGCCCGTCGGCGCCGCGCAGCACCGGAACGACCAGCCCCTCGTCCGCGAGCGAGATGGCGATCCCGAGGTTGACCTCCCTGAGCCTCAACACGCCCTTGTCCGTCCACGCGGCGTTCACCAACGGGTTCGCGTGCAGCGCCTCGCACACGGCCTTCAGGGCGAATGGCAGGAACGTGAGCTCGAAGCCCTCGCGCGCCCGGAACTCGTCCTTCGCCGCTGCGCGGAGCCTGGCGACGTTCGTCCAGTCGACCTCCATCATCGCCGCGGCGTGCGGGATGGTCGTCTTCGACAGCACCATGGCGTTCGCGATCGCTTTGCGCATCGGGGTGAGCGGCATGAGCTGGTCGCCGGGAGCCGCCGCCCGCTCCGCAGCAACGGGCGTCGGAGCCGGGGCCGGCTGGGCCTGCATCTCCGCCTTCTGGAGCGCGGGTGCTCCCTGGGCGACCGCCTCGCCGGCGGCGATGAAGCTCTCCACATCCTGCTTCGAGACCCGCCCATTCAGCCCGGTGCCCTTCAGCTCCGAGATATCCACCCCGAATTCGCTCGCGAGCTTGCGGACCGCGGGCGTCGCGCGGACATCGGACCCCTCCGCGCGCTCGCGGCCCGTCGTCTGCCGGGCCGGAGCTGGCTCCACGGCCAGGGGGGCTTGCGATCCGACCTGGGGCGCGGGAGCTTGAGGTCGCACCGCAGCCTGCGACGCGGCCTGAGGCGCATCCTGTTGGAGCACCTGCCGCGGCGACTGCACCCCGTCGCCTGAACCTGACTCCGCCTGCTGGGCGGACGCCGATTCGGCCCCGACTGTCTCGAAGAAGGCCAGCGAGGTGCCGATCGGTACGGTCTCGCCCTCCTGGACCTTGACCTCCTTCAGCGTGCCGGCGACCGGCGACGGGATCTCGGTGTTGACCTTGTCCGTCTGTACCTCGACCAGAAGGTCGTACTTCTCCACCTTCTCGCCCGGCTGCTTCAGCCACTTGCCGATGGTCCCTTCAGTCACGGATTCGCCGAGCTTGGGCATCTTCAGCTCGAATACGCTCACTTCAGCACCCCTTCGATCGGTGATCCTTCGGCGCGTGCGAGACACGGCTCATCGCGGTCGTGGCCGACCCCCATCAATACGCCGCCAGCTCCCGCATCTTGACCGCGATCCTCTCCGGGCTCGGAATGAACCAGTCCTCCTGGATCTTGTTGAACGGGGTGGCGGGCGACTCCGGACCGGCCACGCGCATGACCGGCGCGTCGAGATCGTCGAACGCCTCCTCGGCGATCATGGCGGCGATCTCCGCGCCCGCGCCGAAGAGACGATTGTCCTCGTAGACGATGAGGCACTTTCCGGTCTTCCGTGCCTCACGGAGCAGCATCTCCGCGTCGAGCGGCCGCAGACTGCGCACGTCCACCACGTTGGCGGAAATACCCTCCTCGGCGAGCGTCGCCGCGGCCGCAAGGCAGTGGTGCAGCATGAGCCCGTATGCGTAGACGGTGATGTCCGTACCGTCGCGCTTCACGTCTGCCGGACCGAGGGGGATCGTGTAATCGCCATCCGGCACCTCGCCTCGGACCGCGCGGTACGTCGCCTTGTGCTCGAGGAAGATCACGGGATCGGGGTCGCGGATCGCGGATCGCAGCATCCCGGTGATGTCGTGGGGCGTGCTCGGGACCACGACCTTCAGCCCGGGCACGTGCGCGTAGAAGAGCTCGAGCGACTGAGAGTGATACAGCGCGCCGCGCACGCCCGCGCCCCACGGCATGCGGACCACCAGCGGCACTCCGAAGTCGCCGTTCGAGCGGTAGCGGATCCGCGCGGCCTCATCGACGATCTGCTCGAACGCCGGGGCGCTGAAGTCCGCGAACTGCATCTCGGCGATCGGCCGCAGGCCCCCGACCGCGGCACCGATCGCGACCCCGACGATCGACGACTCCGCCAGCGGCGTGTCGATGACGCGATCCTCTCCGAACTCCTCGATGAATCCGTCGGTCACGCGAAAGACGCCGCCCCGCACGCCGACGTCCTCGCCGAGGATGATCAGCCGGTCGTCGCGGCGGAACTCCTCGAGGAGAGTGTCGTGGACCGCCTGGACATTGCTCTTCTCCACGATCACATGCTAACGAAGCGAGGCCCGGAGGCATGCGGCAAGTGACGGCGAAGGCGATCGCGCCTCTGAAAAGCCAGCGTCTAGGCTGTCACTCGACGGAGCGGTGAAGCGTCGCCACACCAGCGTCGGCAGCGTGCCGCCGGCCTCCGCCGCAGGCCCGGACCAGCGGGTACCGGGGAGCACCGACGAAAGCTCATTCTCGAACCCGGAACGCAGCGCCGCCTGCGTCAGGAATCCGATGCGGTGAGGGCGGTGAGGAGGACAAGCGCGAGGGCCGCCGCGCGGCCGAACCTGCGACAGGCGGTTCAACGTCCGACCGCTGCGATCGCGCCCGCCGCGACCCGCCTACGCGAGCGGGGGAAAGTCCGCCGGCCGACGTTCGCGCATCAGACCGTACACGGCGGCCATGATGTCCTCGCGGTTCGGCTTGGAGAAGTAGTCCCCGTCCTGCCCGACCGCCGCGCGATTCGCGCGTGCGGTCAGCGTGCGCGGGGTCGCCTCCAGGCAGTCGAACGCCGACTGGGTCTCCAGCACCTGCTGCATGACGAACGCGGACGCCCCGCCGGGCACGTCCTCATCCGCCACGACGATCGCTCCGGTCTTCTTGACCGACTCCACGATCCGGTGCTCCGTGTCGAATGGCTCCAGCGTCTGCACGTCGATGATCTCGACTTCGATGCCCACGCGGGCCAGCAGGTGCGCGGCCTCGAGCGCGATGCGGCAGAGGGCGCCGTAGGTGACCAGCGTGACGTCGCCTCCGAAGCGGAGCACTTCGGGCATCCCAAGCCGCACGGTGAAATCGCCCACGTTGTCGGGCACCCGCTCCTTCAGACGGTACCCGCTCAGGACCTCGATGAGGATGGCCGGATCGTCGCCCCGGAAGAGCGTGTTGTACATGCCCGCGGCCTGCGTCATATTGCGCGGGACCGCGACGCGCACGCCTCGCAGGGCATTCAGGATGACCGCCATCGGCGAGCCCGTGTGCCAGATACCTTGGAGGCGATGACCCTTGGTGCGAATGATCACCGGAGCCTTCTGACCGCCTCCGGTGCGCCAGAGCAGGGTCGCGAGGTCATCCGAGGCGATCTGCAGCGCATAGAGCAGATAGTCGACGTACTGGATATCGACGATCGGCCGAAGCCCGCGGAGCGCGCAGCCGATCCCCTGGCCCATGATCGTCGCCTCCCGAATACCGGTATCAGTGACCCGCAGCTCGCCGAACTTGCTCTGCAGCCCCTCGAAAACGAGGTTGACGTCGCCGAGCCTCCCGATGTCCTCGCCGATCACGAAAAGGCGCGGATCGCGTCTGAGGTTCTCCTCGAAGCAGCGCAGCAGCACGATGCGGCCGTCCACCGTCTCCGACCGCTCCGAGTAGGCGGGTGCCCGCTCAGAGACCCGCAGTGCCGAATCGCTTGACGAGCTGTACAGCCGGGAGTTGTAGCGCTCGTCATTCGCATCGCGGTAGGCGCGATGAAAACGCGCGAGCGCGTCCTTCGCGGGGCCGGTGTGCGCCCGAAGCGCGGCGAGGGCGAGCGTCGCGCTCGACTGCACGAGCCGGCGGCTCACCTCGGCCGCACCGCGCAGCCGACCGGACACGGCGCGCAGGTCCTCAGGATCGCCCGCTTCCGCGCCCGCGCGCTCGATCAGCGCGAGCGCCTCATCGTGTTCGGCGCGGATCGGCTCCTGGTACGCGACCCACGCCGCCTCCCGCAGCTCGTCCACGGCTCGGCGGTCCTCGCGTTCGTGGGCGTCGAGCTCCTCCGCCGTCGCGAGCTCCTCGCGGATCATCCACTCGCGCATGCGCGCGATCGGATCGAGCTCGACCTCGAACCGCAGACGATCGCGGGACTTGTACCGCTCGTGGCTGCCGCTGGTGGAATGGCCCTGCGGCTGGGTCATCTCGGTGATGTGGAATAGCGCCGGCGCGTGCTCGCGCCGAACCCTCTCGATGCCGACCGCGTACGCATCGCACAGCGCCGGGTAGTCCCAGCCCCTCACGACGCGGATGTCGTATCCCGGGGACCCCGGCGCGCGGCGGAAGCCCTCGAGCACCGCCGAGATGGAGTTCTTGGTCGTTTGGAGATCGTTCGCAACGGAAATGCCGAAGCCGTCATCCCACACCGATATGGCGAGCGGCACCTGCAGAACGCCGGCGGCGTTCAGCGCCTCCCAGAACGGGCCCTCGCTGGTGCCGGCGTTGCCGATGGTCGCGAAGCACACCTCGTCGCCGCCGCGTGAAAAGCCGTCGCTGGCCGCCCTCATGCCGGGCTCGTGTCTGAACAGCTTCGACGCATAGGCGAGGCCCACGGAACGTGGCATCTGCGCCGCGACCGGGGACAGATCGGGCGCTGAATTCATCTGATCGACGAGCCGCAGCCACCGGCCGCCCTCGTCGAGCGATCGCGTTGCGAAGTGGGCGATCATCTGACGACCCGCGGAGGCAGGATCCGCGACGACGTCCGCATGCGCGTAGAGCTGCGCGAAGAACCTGGGCAGGTCCGACATCCCGGTCGCGAACATGAAGGTCTGATCGCGGTAGTAGCCGGAGCGCCAGTCGCCGGGGCGGAACGCCTTCGCCATGGCAAGCTGCGCGACCTCTTTCCCATCGCCAAAGATCCCGAAAGGCGCCTTGCCGGTCAGCACCTCCCGCCGACCCAGGACGCTCGCGACCCGACTGCGGAACGCCAGGCGGTAGTCCGCGGTGATCGCGTCCCGCGACAACTCGAGCCCTGCCTGCTCGGTCACGATCCCCGGTCGCTGGCGGGTGCTCGTTCTCACCGCTTCCATGGTGCCACGGCTGCTGTCGGCCGTGGCCGGCGCGGGGCCGCCCACCGCATCGCGATCGCGCTCAGGCTGGCCCTTTCACCGCCCGGCCGGCGCGATCGAGGAACGGGAGGAGGCAGTGAGCGAACGCTTCGGCCCGCTCCACCATGACGAGGTGTCCGGCGCGCTCGATCAGGCGGACCTCGGCCCCCGGAAACAGCGCCGCGGCGGCGGTGGCGTTCGCCGGTGGCAGCACGCGGTCGGCGCTCCCCCACACGACCAGGACCGGTCCGGCATACCGCGAGGCGCGGCGCAGCCACGTTTCGCGGAGCGCTCTCTTGGTCCCGCGCAGGCTCACCCCCGCGCGAAGTACCGAGATCGACTCGAGCAGTGACCGCGCGCCGTAGAGATCGGCCTCGTGGAGCAGGGTGGCGGGGATCGACGCGGCATCGTAAAAGCAGCTCTCGAGCGCCATCCGCGCGTGCCCGCGCCGATCGAGCCTCGCGAGGATCGCCGCGCCGGGCAAGGTCGCGATCCGCAGGGACAGCGGCAGCTCCATGCCAAGGCCGCCTCCCGCCACCAACGCCAGCGACGCCACCCGCTCGGGCGAGCTGACCGCGACGATGTAGGCGATCGCGCCGCCGAGCGAATGCCCGACGACATGCGCTCGCGGGACGCCGAGCCGGTCCAGCAGCCCGAACACGAAGCGCGCGTAGAACGGGCCGGCCGGATCGAAATACGGCGCACCCGGGACCGCCGTGCTCTGGCCAAAGCCGGGAAGGTCGGGGGCGATCGCGCGCCGCCCCGAGCGGGCGATCGCGTCGAGGGTCGCGCGCCAGGTCTCGGCCCATCCGCCGACCCCGTGTATGAGAAGGACCGGGTCGGCCGTCGGATCGCCGGACTCGAGGATCCGCACGCGGCCCCCGAGCAGGTCCAGGGTCGACGTTCGCACGTTCGTATACTGCGGCCGTGCTCTTTTACTACCTCTGCGCGAAGGGAGAGACGCTGCACCGGAGCGCGTACCCGCAGGG
This sequence comes from Candidatus Limnocylindria bacterium, assembly GCA_038211425.1. Lineage (GTDB taxonomy): Bacteria > Chloroflexota > Limnocylindria > P2-11E > P2-11E > JALYKU01. Next base: position 7,899 of record JBBQVQ010000024.1, read on the forward strand.
CGCCCAATCAAAGGACGCGGACGTGTTCAAGTGGGTCACGATGTTTTCGGGATCGCCGGCGGTATGCCAGCGCCAGCACGACGGCCCGCACCAGTGGCGACCGGACGAGGGCGGCGAAGAAGAGAGGGTCGCGCGCGGGTACGCGGTCTTGCAGTGGGACCGCGAGGGCTTCGACCCCGGTAAGCCAAAGCCCGACGCGGGCCAACCGTTCGATTCGCGGTGGGGTCCGTCGCTGGTCCTCGAGCGCGGCGAGGATCCCTCGACCGGCACCTACCTCCTGCTCCGGATCTTCCCGCACGGCCATCACGGCAAGTCGGGTGAGCTCGGGACCGAGCGAACCGACGTTCCGAAGGAGTTCGCGGGCAAGATCTGAACGGGTCGTCCGTGAGGGGATCGCGACCAAGAGCTATCCGGCGCGTTCCGCTTCCGCCCGCAGGTGCTGGCGGTGCTCGGCGTGGTGCATGTGCTCGTGCGGGTCCTCCACGTCGCGCGGCGGATAGAACAATCCGGCCACGTAGAAGCGGGAGGGAGCCTGCGCGTACGCCGAGATGAGCAGGTGGGTGTCGTACTGCGAGAACAGCCGCGCTCCCCAGGTCTCGCGGAATCGCGTGGCCCACTGCGGGCCGTGGCGCTCTCTCGTGAGGCGGCTCATCTCCGCGAGCTCCCAGTCGAGCACCGGCAGCTCATGCCGGGTGGCGCAGTCGTCGCTCGCACAGCGGAAACGCAGGCGCAGAGGCAGTTGCAGGACGTCGCCATCGGCCTCCGGGCGGACGAACGCGACGGTCGCCTCGCCGGCGCGCGCTCGGCCCTGAAGCTGCTCGAGGGACCCCGAGATGTGCGACCGGACGAAGGGCCACCGTAGGCGCCAGGCGTCCTTCGCTTCGACGTAGGCGGTCGCGCTCACCGGTCCCTCGACGTTCAGCGACTCGGGTCGCGGATCGCGCTCCGCCGGCTGGGTTCGCGCGTGGATCCACGACCACCGCAGAAGCGGCGGATCGGTGTCGGTGTTCTTCCATGGGAACGGCATCAGGCGGACCAGACGTCCCGACTCCCGGTCGACGCCCAGGACTCCCGGGCGCTCGACCGGGAACTCGTTCGCGCCGACGGTCTTTGCGAGCAGCAGGATGTCGCGCTCCGCTCGCGAATCCTCCATCGCCCGCGTCGCGTGCCCGGAAGTCACGGCCGCGGGACCCGCGGCTTCGTGCGCACGATGGCCGCAGCCTGGTGCAGATGCAGCGCGTCGTGCACGCCGATGAAGAGGATCCAGCCGCGCGCGTCGAGCTCGCCCAGGTCGCGATGAGGGAAGCGCCGACCCCCGGCCATGAGTACCCGCGCCTCGGTAAGGCGGCCCTCCGCTTCGGAGAGGCTTTCCATGAGGTCCGTCCTGCTCGCCGCGGGCGGGCCTGGCGCGTCGTACGACAGGCTCTCGTCCGGCTGGCGACCGAGGGCGAGGGAGCGCGCGATGCGGTGCGCGGCCAGGTCGACCGCGAGCGCATGGCCGAGGACCTCCGCGAGCGACCACGGGTCCAGCCCGGCGGTGCGGCGCAATCCGGCGTCGTCGACCGCCGCGAGCCCGTACCGGATCCCGGCCTTGGCATCGCGCACCGCGGCCAGGATGTCCTCCATCGAGTGGCTGTCGACGACGGTCTGGAGCGACACACCGGCGCGGACCTCGTCCAGCGCGTTCGCTGCCGAGAGCCTCACGCGCCGGCCTGACCGCGCTCGGCCGCGGGGAACAGCCACTCGAGTCCGCGCCACAGGTCGTCCCGCCACGACGTCCAGTTGTGCCCGCCGTTGAACTCGCGGTATTCGATGACGTAGCCGCGCTCCCGTAGCAAGGCGCACATGCGTCGGTTCCCTTCGAGGAGCCGCTCCATCGTTCCGCAGTCGAGCCAGACGCGAAGGTCTCGGACCGGACCGTGACGGATGAGGTCGTGGACGACGAAATCGCGGCCGCCCATCGCGTAGGTCCCCGATTGCGCGAGAACGTGGCCGAACGCCTCCGGCGCGCGCAGTGCGGCGTACAGGGCGAAGAGCCCGCCGAGGGAGCTCCCCATGACGCCGTGGGCGCCCGGCGCCTCCTCGAGATCGACCACCTCGCGGGCGAATGGCAGCACCGTGTCCAGCAGCGGAAGCAGCATGAAGTCGTTGCTGGTGTATTCGGCGATCCGGCCGCGCCGGGCGTTCTCCACGAGAGCGAGCGCCACCGGGCGCATGCGCCGCGCCGCAAGCAGGTTGTCGACGATCGTGGGGAGCCGCACGCGGCGCAGATAGTCCTGCCCGTCGAGCACGACCAGCAGCGGGAACGGGCCCGGCGCGGGCGGACGGTACACATGCACCGCGCGGCGCCGGCCCTGGCCCAGGGCGAGCTCGTGACGGCTGAGGTGCCCGCGCGGTACGCCGCGACGCCAGAAGACGTAGGGCGATGCGCGTCCCAGAGGCATGCGGAAGAAATGATTCGGGGGTCCGGCACCGCCGCGCACGAGCGCTTCGTTGAAGGGATCGCGCATCCGCTCGCCTCCCTGCACGTACGCATACTCCACGTACGCATCGAGGGGGAGCGTCGTCGTGTGGCACCACACGCCCGGAGCGGCGTTCTGCAGGGTCACCCCTCGCGTCGGGTCCCAGCCCACGAAGCTCCCGACGAGGACCGGCGGCGACCCACCCTCCCAGACGAAGGTCGCGCGGTCGCCATCGATGAGCGGCGTTCCCTCGCTCCGGGCCCGTTCGAGCAGATCGGCCACCGTTCGACCGTACCATCGGCGGATGCCCAGTGACCGCGAGCTCACCCTGGCGGCCGAACACCCCCGTGGGACCGAGCGCAAGCGGCTCGAGCCGTACCGCGCGGCGTTGCGGGATCCCCGGCTATACGCGCGGCTCCCGGAGACCGAACGCGACGCGATCGTGCGTTGGGCGGAGATCCGCCGCCTCATCGCCGAGCGGCATGGCGTGGACAACGACGCGAGCAATCTCGCCGACCCCCTGCTGCCCGCGGCGCGCCTGCGCGACTACGTCATCGACGGCGAGCGGATCGCGGCGGGGCTCTCCGACGCGTCCGATCCCGAGGGCGACGTCATCGCGGCGGTGGCGCGGATCCGGGGACGTTGACCTGCGGGTGCGGGTGTTCGGGTCGCCGCTACGCGGGGACAGCCTCGCGTACCTCCGCCAGGAGCTCGAGCGTCCGCTCCATCTCCTCGGCCGTGTTGAAGTAGTGGGGTGAGAGCCGGATCAGTCCGGGCCTGAAGTCGGCGACGCAGCCACGGTCGCGCAGCGCGGTCACTGCGCGCTGCGGATCCGAGTGTTCGAGAGTGACGATCGGCGTGCGGTCCTCTGCGGCGGACGGACAGCGCACCGTCCAGCCCTGGTCGAGCGCTCCTTCGACGAGGATCTGCGAGAGGATCTTGTGGCGCTCGCGCACCGTCTCGATCCCGACGTCGCACAGGAGCGCGATGCCGGCGCGCGCTGTGTACGCGGCCGCGACGGCGGGAGTGCCGTACTCGAACCGCCGCGCGCTCGGCGCGTAGTCGATGTGCTCGACGTCGAAGGCGAAGGGATCGCGCATCGCCCACCAGCCGATCGCGGTCGGCCGCGCGGCGGCGATACGGTCGCGGCGCGCGTAGAGGAATGCCATCCCCGGCCCGCCCATGAGCCATTTGAGCGTCCCTCCCACCAGGAAGTCCACGTCCGAGTCGTGGACGTCGAACGGGAAGGCGCCGATGGACTGGTACGCGTCAGCCACGAGCGCCGCACCGCGGCGATGACAGATCGCGGCCAGAGCCTTCAGGTCTTGGATCCATCCGCTGGTGTAGTACACGTGGCCGGTGCAAACGAGCGCGGTGCGGTCGTCGATCGCGCGCTCGAAGAGATCGAGAGGGACGCGGATCCGGTCCGGGCTTCGCACGAACTCGACCTGCACGCCAGCGCGCTCGAGGGCGAGCCAAGTGTGCCCGTCGGTCGGGAAGTCCATGTCGGAGATCACCACCTTCGGACGCTTGACGTAGTCGAAGCTCGACGCCACTCCGACCAGGGCGGCCGATGCCGCGGGGGCCAGGGCGATTTCGCCGGGGTCCGCGCCGAGTACGCCGGCGAAGTCGCCGCGGAGGCCGTCGAGCACGCCGACCCAGTGGTCGAACCAGGCGCGGCCGCCGAGGGAGGACCAGGTCCGCGCGTACTCGGCGAGAGCCGCTTCGCCGCGGCGCGGCATGGGCGTGAGCGAGCAGTTGTTGAGGTAGATCAGCTGCTCGGCGATCGGGAACTCCGCGCGCCAGGCGGCGACGCGCGGGTCGTCACCAGCCGACGGCATAGCTCTCCCTGCGCGGGTCGGCGCCCCCCTCGAGCGATCCCGTCTCGAGCCTGCGGATCGCGCACATTCCTGCGGCGGCGGGTGTGAAGGAAGGCATCGTCCGCACGCGATGGCCGAGCGCCTCCAGTTCGTCCCTCACCTCGACCGTGATGCGGTCCTCCACCGTCAGGATGCCCGGCTCATACGCGTGCGGGTGGAACGACCATGGAAAGCTGCGCGAGATCACCCGCGGGGCTTCGATCGCGGCCTGCACGTTCATCTTGAAGTCGACCATGTTGCAGACGGTCTGGACCATCGCCTGGCACTGCGCGTCCTCACCCGGGCACCCGAACGGCATGTAGGCACGCCCATCCCGCATCAGCAAGGCCGGGTTGGGTGTCAGCCGCGGCCGCTTCCGGGGCGCGATGGCCGAGGGATGACCCGGCGTCGTCCAGAGCTGAGCACCGCGGGTCGAGACGATCAGCCCGAGGCCCGGCACCAAGGGAGCGCCCAGCGCCGGGTCCGAGGGCGTCGCCGAAAAGGCGTTGCCCTCGGCATCCATCGCGCAGACGTAGGAGGTGTCCGGGGAGCCGACGCCGGTCGCGGCGAGCGGCCGGTAGCCGGAGGGCCCGGTGCGCCCCTCGTACCGCCACGGGTCACCCGGGGGCGGGAGCTCCGGCCAGGCCAGGTCGTTTCGGATGAGCGCGCGACGCTCCTCGGCGTAGGCCTTGTCGAGCAGTCCCGCGATGGGCACGTCGACCTGGTCAGGGTCGCCGAAGAATGCCTCGCGGTCGGCGCACGCGAGCTTCATCGCTTCGGTGTAGCGATGGAGGAATCGCACCGAGCCAGAGCCGAAGCTTCCGACATCGTCAGCTTCGAGCAGGTTCAGGGTCATCGGCACCAGCGGTCCCTGGCTCCAGGGACCACACGCGTGCACCTCGACCCCGCGATACGTCGTGTGCACGCTCGGCGCGATCGTCACCCGCTGCTCCGCGAGGTCCTCGGCGGTCAGCCAGCCGCCCTCGGCGCGCATGAAGTCCGCGATCTCGGCGGCGATGTCCCCGTGATAAAGCGCGTCCCTCGCCGCCATGATCCCCGTCGCGCGGCCGCGCTCGGCGTGCGCCGCCTCGATCGCCACGAGCCGCCGGAACAGCCCTCCCAGCTCCTCCTGGACGAGCATCTCGCCCACGTGCGGTGGGCGGCCGCCAGGGAGGAACACGCGCGCGCTGGACGGCCACCTCCGCAGCCGATGCTCGAGGCGCGCGATCGCCGCGGCGAGCCGCGGGTACACGGGAAAGCCATCGCACAGCTCGATCGCGGGACCGAGCACCTCACCCAGCGTCAGCCGGCCATGGCGGGCGAGCGCCGTGAGCCAGGCGTCCGCTGCCGCGGGCGTGACGGACCGCGGGGTGCCGATCGGCATGTCGTCTCCGAAGCGGGCGCGGTACGTCGCGAGATCGCAGGTCGCAGGCCAGCGTCCGAGGCCATCGATCGTCTCGGGCTGCGTCATTCCCGGGCGAAAGATCATGATCGGCGCGACCCCGCCGAAGTCGGTCAGGTGCCGCTCGATCACGTTCAGCGCGATCCCCGCGGCGACCCCGGCGTCGACGGCGCTCCCTCCACGCGGGAACATGCGCAGCCCGGCGAGAGAAGCGAGGTAATGGCTCGAGCTGACCATGTGCTTACTCGCGAGGACGGCCGGACGTCCCTGCGTGACCCCGACAGCGGGCGCGGTGTGCTCCGCCGCGGCATCACGCATCGTCGCGATGTTAGTACGCTGTGGCCGAAGGACTGAGGCTGATGAGAGTGCTCGCGTACCGTGTCGCGCCGTACGACAACGGCTCGTACATCATCGTCGATGACCGTGGTGACGCGATCATCGTCGATCCATCGATGGGCGAGCGCGAGCTGCTCGCTGCGGTACGCGACGAGGGTCTACGGGTCATCGAGATACTCAACACGCACGGGCATCCCGACCACGTCTTCGCCAACGCCGCGATCAAGGGTGCGACCGGGGGCCGGCTCGCGATCCATCGCGCCGATGCGTTTCGGCTCGAGCTCGTTGCGTCGCGTTCCTCGGGTCCGATCCCCGCGGCACCCCGCGCGCTCGCCGACGATCTCATCGAGGAAGGCCCTCTCCCCTACCTCGCCGACGTCCAACTCCAGGCGCTCCATACTCCCGGTCATACCGAGGGATCGACATGCTTCCATCTGCCGCTGTATGGCCTGCTGTTCTCCGGCGACGTGTTGTTCGCGGGCAACGTCGGTCGCGTCGATCTCCCCGGTGGTGACGCCGCGGAGATGGAAGCGAGCCTGCAGCGCGTCGCGGCGCTTCCACCCGAGACCAAGGTCTACCCGGGCCACGGAGCGTCGACCACGATCGGCGCTGAGCTGCCCTGGCTTCGCGGCTTCACGTTCGGCAGCTGAACGCGATCGGCCCGCCCGCCGGCAGCCACACGAGCCGGTTCTTTCCTGCGCTGACTCCACCGGTCGTGCGCCAGCGCGATCGTCCTTCGGGACCGCCCATCGGCCGCGAGGGCGGTCGGATCAGGACAGCGCGGGGGCCGGATGGCGACGCGCAGCGACCGTCAGGGCCCCGAGGCCGAGGAGGACCGCGAGGAGGAGAACGACGCCACCGACGACAGGGACGGCGGTCATTAGCAGCAGGATGATCAGGCCGAGAAGGAGCGCCCAGACCAGGCCCCGATCTCCGCGCCCCATCCGGGCGAACAGCCATCGCCCGATCGCCAGCGCCATGACGGGCACGCTGGCCGCGATAGCGACGAAGTAGAGCGCGAGCGCCACGAGGCCGAGCCACCAGCCGCCGATCAAGAGTCCCACGATGAAAACGAGGAGCGCGACGAGCGGCACCCCGAGGAGCACGCCGGCCCCGAGCCCGAGGCTGACCAGCGGCGAGGCCACGAGCGTATCAGCGGAGCGACGGGTCGATCCAGGTAGGACGACGACCATGACAAGGCCGAGGAGCGCGAACGCGACGAATCCGCGCAGCCAATCGATCCCGGCCCCGAGCGCCCGCGCCGTCGGGTCGATCGGAGTGGCGCGCGGTGGGGTGCGCCTCTCCACGCTTCCCCGCACCACCGCACCGGCGGCGGTGGTGGCGTCGCGCTCGCTCGTGTAGACGAGCGCACCCTGGAGCATTGCGCGGTCGCTTAACCGCAGGGTGCCGACGTCGAGGACGGTGTCGCCGCCGATCCTGCCGTCGAGCGTCATGTCTCCGGTCGCGGCGCGCACGTTTCGAGCGACATCGCCGCTCAGCGTCCCGCTGCCGCCGGCGGCGAGGAGGTCGCGCCCGATGCGCGAGCTGCCCCCGAGCGTGAGGGTGCCGCTGCCCACGACGACGTCCTCCCCAACGCGTCCATCGATCGTGACCGTCCCGGATCCCACGCGGACGCTTCCCCCGACCTGCCCATTCACCGTCGCCGTGCCCGCTCCCACGATCAGGTCACCAACCACCGTCCCGTCGACCGTCACGTTACCGCCGAAAGCGACGACGTCACCGCACACCGTCCCGAGGATGTTGATCGTCGCGGCGAACGCGTAGAGATCGTCGTCGACCGTTTCGCCCGCGCTGACCGTCACGACCTGGCCTTGGCGGGTGTCGGCCGCCGCCGCCGGAACGCTCAGCGCGACGAGGAGCGCGGTCGTCAGCGGGATGAGAAGCGCGAGGAGGCGAAGCCCGCCCATTCGCGGCGGATGCTAGCGGTTCGAGGTGGCAGTTGGACATTCGCGATCGGGGATTGCGTTGCGGCGTGCGGAACTGGCACCGGGGCGGATCACGAGCTGACCCCCAGCACGTTGAAGCCATTGTCCGCGAAGATGGTCGCTCCGGTCACGCATCGCGACATCTCGCTCGCGAGGAACACCGCGACGTTGCCGACCTCTTCCTGTGTGATGTTCCTTCGGAGCGGCGCCTTCGCCTCCATGAGGTCTCGCGCCGCCGAGATGCCCTTGACCGCGCTCCCGGCAAGTGTCTTGAGCGGCCCCGCGGAGATCGCGTTCACGCGGATGTTCGACGGACCGAGGTCCGCCGCAAGGTAGCGCGTCTCCGCCTCGAGCACCGCCTTGGCCATCGCCATCGCGTTGTAGCTGGGCACCACCCGCTCGACGGCGTTGAACGTGAGGGACATGACCGACCCTCCGCCGGAAGCCTCGAACAAGGGAAGGGCAGCGCGGCACAGACCGATCAGGGAGTACGCGCTGATCTCGATCGTGCTGCCGAGGCCCTCGCGGGTTATCTCGACGAACCGGTTCCGAAGCTCGTTCACCGGTGAGAACGCGATCGAATGGACGAGCACGTCCAGCCTTCCCCAGCGCGCGCGGAGATCGTCGAAGAGGGCGTCGATCTCATTCTGTTTGGTGACGTCGCAGGGCATGACGGGGATCGACGCGTGGTCCGGAAGCGTATCTACGAGCGCGGCGACGTTGTCCTTCAGCCTTTCGGTGGCGTAATTGAAGGCGAGCTGGGCGCCTTCGCGCTGGAACGCCGTGGCGATCCCCCAGGCGATGCTGCGCTTGTTGCCGACTCCCATGATCAGCGCACGCTTTCCGTCGAGCAGTCCCACGTGAACCTCCTCGCGCCCGCGGGAATCATGGCACGCGGGCTCAGCCGACAGCGAGAGGCGGCATCGCGCTGGGCCACCGGCGCAGAGGGAGATCGGGTCCCTCGTGCGTCGCCACCGTCTCGCAGGCGAGCCGGAACGCGCGTACCAGCATCGACAGCGGAAGAGACGGTGTCGCGGAGCCGGTGGTCATCTCCGGGACCGCCGGGACGTGCAGGTACGTTGTGCGCAGGGGACGGCCGCTGCCGGCCGCGTAACGCAGTGCGCCGTGCAGCGTCGCGTTGCTCAGATAGGTACCGCCGTCCCACGAGACCGCGGCGGGGATGCCGTTCGAGTTCAAGGATGCGGCGATGGCGCGCACCGGCGCTGTCGCCAGGAGTGCATCGGGTCCCCCCGGATCATGACCGCTTCGCTCGTTGCTCATCACGCGACCCTCGTTGTCGCCGAGCCACGGCACATCGCCGATCGCGTGGGCGAGCGCCTCCACGCTCACGGACGCGCGTCCGTACGCGAGCCCCCCGATGACCAGCCCGTCGACCGGTTCCCGCTCGAGCTCCGCCACGATGGCCGCGACGGATCCCTGCCAGACCACGGGTACGCGCAGCGCCCGTATCCAGGCACCAGCGACGATCTCGCCGTCGAGCTCGCGCACCGCCTCCCACGACGGGTTCAGGGCGCGCCCGGCGAACGGTTCGAAGCCAGTGAGAAGGATCCGCACCGCGTCCGATGATGCCGCAGAAAGGCGGGTCCGCGTAATGCGGCGCGGTCTCCGCCGGGAATTCAGGCGGTCCGCGCCTCATCCCGTGTCAGAAGCATCAGATGCTCGGCCGTCCTCTCGTTCGGGACGGTGGCGTCCCGGAAGTGGCGGAAGCCGGCCTTCTCGTACGCGCGTATCGCGGGCAGGTTCTCCGTTGAAGGGCCGATGACACAGACCTCCACCTCGTACAGGGCGAATACGACGTGGCGGACGAAAGAGCGCACGAGCGCCGCGCCGTGACCGAGGCCGACCAGGCCGGGCTCGCCTATGAAGACGTCGACGCCCACCGCTGGCCACCCGAGAGCGAGGGCGGCCGCATACTCAGGGTGATCGTCGATCCGGTAGGACTGGACCAGCCCGACCGGCCGGCCGTCGATGAGGGTGAGGAATACCCGGGTAGGGTCCTCGCCGTGGATCGCGCGCCGGTATTCCTCGAGGGTGCGAGCGGGATAGTCCATCTCACCTTCATCCCACCACCGCCGCACGTTGGGCTCGAGCAGCCACCGCTCCACGCGCGGCAGGTCCTCTTCCCGCAGCGGCTCGAAGGCGTAGTCAGGCGCGGGCGTACGCGGCGATCCCCAAACGCTCCAACGTGTCGGGCATGGGCACGCCGTCGTCGCTCCAGCCGCGCTCCCGGTAGTAGTCGCGGATCCGCTCCCCGAGGTCGTCGGGATCGAGGCGCACTTTGGAAAGCACGCCCGACACGTGCGGGCCCATCACCCGCGCCGGCAGCACGTCGTCGGAGGTCCCGAAACCCTCGCGAAGGTTGAAGAGGCGCGCGAGCGCGAGCCCGCGCTCACCGTGTTCGAGGAGCTCGGCCACGTCGAGTGCCCATCCGGTGACGGCGTTGACGATGTCGACCATCTTCGCGTCGTCGTACTTGAGGAAGAAGCACATGCCGACGGTGTTGCGCATGCTCCGCGAGGGCAGGTTCGAGTTCATGTGGTCGCCGCCGCTCGGGCTTGTCGCGTACGAGATGCGCACCTGCCGTCCGTACTCGGTGCGCTGCCGCGGATCGTGCATGGCGATCTCGAGGCCCTTGACCGCCGTGAGCAGTTCGGTCCCGCCGAGCTCGCGTGCCGCCCTGACGGAACCCTCGGCGAGCTGCGCGCCGAGGCCGCGCCGGTGCGCGACGGCATCGACGCCCGCGAGCACCGCCCTGCCGTTCCCGAACTCCAGGGGTTCACCGTCGAGCTCCGCATCGGGCAGGATGCCGTGCTTTCGCAGGTCCATGGCCCAGGCGACGATCGCTCCGTACGAGATCGTGTCGATGCCCACGGCGTTGCACCGCTCGTTGCTCTTGGCGACGAGCGCGAGGTCCGCGACGCCGCAGTCCGACCCGAGCGCGGCGATCGATTCGAATTCGGGGCCGCCGTACTTCGGGTCGATCTGGTACGGCTGCTCCATCTTCACGACCTTCTTGCAGCGGACAGCACACGCCCAGCACGCCTCCATCTTCACGCGGTAGCCCTTCTCGACGAGCGCCTCGGCGCTGATCTCGGCCGCCCCGTCGAACGCGCCGCCCTCGTAGTTCCGGACCGCCATCCCGCCGACGCGGGTGTACCCATCGAGACCCATGCCGGTCCCGAAGTTGTGGAAGGCCCAGTGCGATTGCTGGAGTGTCTCGGCGACCCAGCGGCCTACCTCCTTCACTTTGGGCGGATCCGCGAGGGGAAGGCTCCTGCTCCCTTTCACCACGATGGCCTTCAGCTTTTTGCTTCCCATGACGGCGCCGAGCCCACCACGCCCGGCGATGTCCTTGAAATCGTTCACTATCCCCGCGATCCGCACGAGATTCTCGCCGGCGGGCCCGATCTCGCAGACCCGCGCCAGGCGCTCGCCGACCTCCGCCTTCAAGGTCTCCTCGGTGTCCATGACCTCGAGCCCCCAGACGTGGGACGCGTCGCGCAACTCGACCGCGTCGTCCTTGATCCAGAGGTACACCGGTGAACTTGCCGCACCCGTGACCACGATCCCGTCCCAGCCGGCCCGCTTGAGTTCGGCGCCCCAGAAGCCGCCGACCTCCGCCTCGCCGAAACCCCCGGATAGCGGCGACTTGGCCCCGACCGCGTGCCGCGACGCGCCCGAGAGCGCCGTGCCCGTCAACACGCCCATCGCGAAGACAAGGACGTTCTCGGGGGCGAGCGCATCCACGCCGGGCGGCAGCTCACGGAGGAGGTAATGGGCGATCAGAGCGCGGCCTCCCGGATGGAGACGGAAGGTCTTCTCGTCCATCTCCTCGACCGCCGTCGTCCCCCGCGTGAGATCGACGCGGAGGATGCGGCCCCAGGACCCGTAGCGTTGGCTCATCGAAGGACCATTCTGTCAGTGGTTATAGTCGCCGTCGCGATGAGCGAATACGACCTCGTGTGCGATGGCTGCGGTCAGGGCGTGGTACCGGCTGACGCGGTGGTGTCGTGGACGGCCAGGGGCGAGTCGGACATCGACTTCGCCCTCACCCATGCCGCGTGCGTCCCGGCGACGGCGACCGAGAGAGCGGAGGTGAGGCGCCTGGTGGGGCCCAACGAGTTCCTGGCGTTCGTGACGGCCCGTTTCGGCCGCGCGATCGCGGAGCCCGCTCCGCTTCGGGACATCGTCTGGGCCCTCGCTCCGTTCGTCGTGCGTCCCGACAACGGCTCGGAGATGGACATCCTGCGCGCGGCCTCCTTCGGAGCACGTCCTGGCGTGAAGCCGGGCAGTGAGGCGGTCGCTCCGCGGGCCGCGGGGCCGGCGGCGGAGATGGAGTCGGGCAAGTAGCACCTCCGGCGCCTCAGCGGCGCCAGCGGGTCTCGTCGATGGGGCGTCCGCGCCAGTAGCGAAGATCTCGACGCCGAGGCGGCGCGAGCAACCGGCCAGTGGCCGCGTAGACGCCGGCCGCCGCGAACGCCGAAGGGAACGGATCGAGCACCCGGAGTCCGAGCGCGTAGGTGATGACGGCTCCGATCGCCCAGCCGGCGCACACGAGGGCGAGACGCAGGAGCGCGGCGCGGTCCGACCTCACGTCCTGTTCCGCACGAACGATGCCTCCCGTGCCCACTCGCCGCACTGCGCCAGCTCCTCCTTGGACACCAGGCCGCTTCGTACGGCGAAGCGCAGCTCTTCACGCAGAGTGGTCTCGAGCATCTCCGGGCCGTCGGTATTGAAGCTGAAGCGGACGCCATGCTCGCGCAGGGTGGCGACGTGGGCCGCGAGCTCGCGCACGTCCTTCACCACGCCGCTGTCGAGATTCGATGAAGGGCAGATCTCGAGGAGGATGCCGCGGTCGGCCAGCCGGTCGCACAGCGCGGGCTCCTGCGCGGCATGGATGCCGTGGCCGATCCGGTCGGGTCGGAGGTACTCGACGACCTCGTCAACGGAGTGCCAATCCTGGTCTTCACCCGCATGGACCGTCAGTCCCAGCCCCATCGAGCGGGCACGGGCGAACAGCTCGGCGTAGTCGCGATAGCGGAAGGCGGGATTGCGGCCGCCGGCGATGTCGATCCCCACGACGCCTCGATCCCGATACGCGATCGCCTTCTCCGCGATGATCTGATTGAGCGCGGGTTCGAATGTCCGATCCAGGCAGAGGATCAGGCCGGCGCGCACCGGGTACTCGAGCCGGGCACGGTCGAGGCCGCGCGTCGACGCGACGATGATGTGGTCGAGATCCTGCTCGCCTCCGCGGTTGCGTTTCATGGGGTTGTATCGCAGCTCCAACGTGGTGATGTTGGCCTTGCGATACGCGCCGCTCACCACCTGGTAGACCGACTCCTCGACGGCCAGCGGACTCGATTGAATGAGCTCCGTCAGGTGGAACAACGCCAGATACGCCTCGAACGACTTGCGCGCGCCCTTGCGTACCGTGATGAGGTCGACGAACTCCCAATAGTCCTTCGTGGGAAGGCGGATCCCTTGTGCGTGCGCGAGGCGCCACATCGCCGCCGGGTCCACCGCGCCGCCGAGATGAACGTGGAGCTCGGTGAGCTCGTCGCCGAGCGGGTGGGGCAAACCCGGCTAGCTGCCGCCCTGCTCGCGTGTTGGCGGACGGCGCACGCGCCGCCGGCGCCGCGGCGCCCCGGTGCGTCCTTCGGGATGCTCCCGCCAGACCGCCTGACCGTCGTCGTCGGGCGATGCGACCTTCACCAGCCGGTCCCAGATCTCCGCCCGGCGCAGCTCCTGCTCCGCGAGCTCACGCGCCACCGGCCGCTCGAGCATCACGTCGCAGTCGTACGGAGAACCGCTCATCTTCCATCCGTGCTCGCTGAGCAGGTCGACCAGGCGTGCGATCTCGGTGATGCGCGGCGGCGTGTCCGCGACGAACCGGCGCAGCCAGCCCGAATACGAACGCTTACCGCTCTCGGAGCGGTCGAGCTCGTCGCGCACCGTGCCGAAGACGTGGATGAGGACGTAGACCGCCACTGGCGCCAGTCTAGCCGCGCTCCTCGACGAAGCGGTAGCCACCGTCCGAGTCGCGGGCGATGACCACCAATGCGTTCGCCTTGAAGCCAGTCTGTCCCTTGAGGGCGGGACAGAGCAAGTGGTAATGCTCGTGTTGAGGTGGCACGCACTCGCAGCGCTCAGCCTTGATCTCGGCATCGAAGCGGCGGGCGCCGATGCGCAGCGCGACCTTCTCGCCGGGATCCGGAAAGAGCTTCCACGCGTCCTTGGTGATGAGGATGCGGCCCTTGCGCACGTCTTCGGAGCTGAGGCGGTGACGGTAGGTCGAACGAGAGACACTCATGGACGACATCTATTTTCGCATCTTTTGCCGGATCTCGCTTGAAGCCGGCATGCGCTTTTTCTGGCTTCCACGCCGGAGCCGGCTGGCGGATCGAGGCGGACACCGGGCTCAGGCGACCCCGCGGGGGCGCCACCCGACGGCACGCGCCGGCCTCAGAGGGCGGCCGGATCGTCCAGGAAGCGCATGAGATGTACGACGGGGACGTGGGCGCGCAGTTCCCGCAGACCCGCCTCGATCTGGAGGATGCAGCCGGGATTCGCGCTGACGACCACGTCGGGCCGGGCCGACGCGATCGCTTGCACCTTCTGCCGCTGCAGCTCGCTCGCGACCGTCGGGTGCGTCAGGTTATAGATGCCGGCGCTCCCGCAGCACCGCTCGGCGTCGGGAATGTCGACGAGCTGCACGTTCGGGATCGCGCGAAGTAGGTCGCGCGGCTGTCGGCGGATGCCCTGGCCATGCGCGAGGTGGCAGGCGTCCTGGTACACCACGCGCAGCCTTCGCGACGGCCCGCGCGAAGGGGTCGGGGGAGCCGCGACTTCGCTCGCGTCGCGCACGCGGGTCGCGAAACGTCGGGCCCTTTCACGCCACGCCGGCTCCGCACCGAGCACGTCGCCGAATGCCTTGAGGTGGGCGCCGCATCCCGCCGCGTTGACGACGATGCTGGCGTCGCCGTTCCCGAAGGCCGCGACGTTCTTCTTTGCGAGCAGGCGCGCCCCACGGCCATCACCGGCGTGCGCATGAAGAGCGCCGCAACAAACCTGCGCCACCGGAGCGGTGACGGCGTACCCGCTGCGCTCGAGGACGCGCACGGTCGCGCGGTCGCTGTCGCCGAACGCCGACCGCATCACGCAGCCCGCGAAGAACTGGACGTCGGCACCCTGCCGCGATGGATCGTCGGAAGCGTCTTCCGCGAGCAGTTTCGAAGGGGAAGCCGGACGGTAGCCCGCGCCCTCGGGACGGCGAAGCAGCGACTCCATGGCCGCGAGCGACCGGGGAAGGATCCGCCAGCGGCGCACGATGCCCTGCAGGCCGCTCGCCGCGTACAGGCCGGCGAGAGCCGTGGCCGCGCCGACCAGCCGCGGCCGCGCGAGGACGCCCAGTCCCACGCGTCGCAGCAGGCGCGTGCGCACCCCCGCCGGGTGCCGCTCGGTCAGCACCTCGCGGGCTCCCTCCATGATCCGGCCGAACGGCACGTTGGAGGGACACACGGTCTCGCACGCACGGCAGACCAGGCAGGCCTCGAGATGTTCCACCAACCGTGTCGCGGGCGCGGCCTCCGACGCGACCAGCATCCGGATGAGCTGCACCCGGCCGCGTGGCGAATCGGCCTCGTCACCGACGACGCGATAGGTCGGGCAGTCATTGAGGCACAGGCCGCACGAGATGCACGTGTCGAGGTCGTCCGTGCGGACGTGCGGAGAAGTGCTGTTGATGCACCTAGGATACGGGCCGATGCCGGCGGCCACAGCCTCGCTCGCTGCGCGCCTCCGCGAGGTCCTTCCACGGGATCGCGTGATCGACGACCCGACGACGCTTCTGCCGTACGCGTACGACGCCTCGTTCTGGTCGCTCCGCCAGCAGCGCTTGCCCGACGTCGTCGTGGTGCCGGAGAACACGGCCGAGGTCGCCGCCACGGTGGTCGTCGCGGCCGCGACCGGTACGCCGGTGGTGCCGCGAGGCGGCGGCACGGGCCAGACGGGGGGCGCGGTCCCGGCGGAGGGTGGCATCGTCGTCTCCTTCGCGCGCATGCGTGGCATCCTCGAGATCGACCGGAGGAACCTGCAGGCGCTCGTGCAGCCCGGCCTCGTATTCGCCGATCTCCAGGCAGCTCTCGCCCCCCGCGGGCTCTTCTTTCCGCCCGACCCCGGCAGCGGCCGCGCCTGCACGCTCGGCGGGATGGTCGCGAACAACGCGAGCGGACCGCACGCCGTCCGCTGGGGCACCACGTCGGCCTACGTCCTCGGTCTCGAGGTCGTCCTGGCCGACGGCTCGGTCATCACCACCGGCGGGCAGCGGTCGAAGGCGCTGAAGTCGTCGAGCGGCATCGACCTCACCAAGCTGTTCGTGGGTTCCGAGGGGACGCTCGGCATCGCGACGCGGTTACGCCTGCGGGTGCAGCCCCGCCCGGCGGCGCGCGCCGTGGTGCTGGCGGCGTACGCCAGCCTGGAGGACACCGTCGGCTCGCTCGACGACCTGTTCGAAGCGGGGATCCTGCCCGCGACTGCGGAGCTGCTCGACCGGAGCGCGGCGGAGGCGATCCGCCTGTACCGCCCCGAGCTCGGTCTCCCCGAAGGCGAGGCCGTCCTCTTCGTGGAGGTGGAGGGGACGGCGGAATCCGTCGACTCGGCGGCTCGGCACGTCGACGGTATCCTCCGAAGGCGAGCGACCGTCACGACCTTCGCCGACACAGAGGAGGAAGTCGCCCGACTGTGGGCCGCGCGAAGCGGGCTGGCGGCGGCCGCGGCGCTCGCGCACCCGGAGAAACATCGGATCTTCGCGGGCGAGGATCTGGCCGTACCACTCACGGCGATACCGGAGACGATCCGCCGGGCCCGCGAGCTGGCGGCAGAGGCGGGGATCGCGGTGCTCTTTTACGGACATTTCGGCGACGGCAATGTGCACTCGGCGATCCTCATCGACCCTCACGACGTCGACGAGGTCGGTCGCGCCGATGTCCTCGCGCACCGTCTGCACGAGCTCGCGCTCGCGGTAGGGGGCACCGTGACGGGGGAACACGGCACGGGCGCCGTGCGGCAGCGCTACATGCGCGCCGAGCACGGCGCTGCGCTGGACGTGATGCAGCGCGTGAAGGATGCGCTCGACCCCCGGCACATCATGAATCCGGGGAAGATCTTCGAGCGTTAGTCGCGAGTCCGGGTCCGTTAGGCGAAATACCCGTAATCGCCGAGCAGCAGGCGCACGAAGACGATGCTGCAGAGCACGACCATGAGGATCCGGTGGGAGAACAGCCTGCGCGGCTGTTCCTTGGTCACCAGGGCGACCTGACCCCAGAAGAAGACGACCAAGGACAGCTCGGCCCACATGAAACCGGCGTGGAAGTAGCCGAGTGGGGTCCACGAGTAGGGCGCCAGCATCGTCCAGTTCAGGAGCGCGTTCGCCGCCTGGTACAGATGGACGACGACCGTGAGGGTCGCGCCGGCCAGCAGGGCGCCCCCGACCTCGGCGGGACGCGGCCGGCGCCGCCACAGCGCCAGCTGGCTGGTGATGAAGACGTTCGCCAGCGGGAGCAGCATCGCGTCGCCGACGATCGCCGAGGTATACGAAAGCGTCGTGCGGTACTTCAGCACGATGGGATCGGCCATCCAGCGCAGGTACGCGCTGCCGGCGGCCTGCACGACGAAGCCGAAGAGAAGGGTGACGGTGAACACCAGTCCGAGGAGGAGCCAGGGCCGATCCTCGACCACCGCGATCGTACGCAGCATCCGGCGCCCCTCCTCCGCGATCGCGGTACGCGGCCGCGAACGTAACAGACGGGCCCGGCCGGCGTCGAGCGTCATCCGGGGAATCAGCGGTGCTCGCCGGGTGGCGCACCGACGAGGCCGGAGCGGTACGAGCGCGGGTCCAGGCGCGCCAGTCCCCGCGCCGCGGCGCGATCGATGAGCGGAATGTGTGGGATGCGAGAGAGGTGCTCGGCGATCGGCCAGAGATCGTCCTCGGCGGTCATCCAGCCGATGCCGTCGAACCGCGTGAGCGAGACCGTCCGCGAGTGGGCCCGAAGGCTGCGCTCGCCATCCCAGTTGTAGTACTGCTCGAAGTACGACATGACGAGCTCGCGCAAAGTCCTGTAGACGGGCGCGCGATAACGGAGACCGGCGAACTTCGACGTCGCGACGGCGCCCCAGTTGCCGCGCTCGCGGAAGACCGCCAGCACGTGGTCGTCGTCGCGCACGGACTCGAGATCGACGACGAGCGGCGGCCGGCCCTGCACCCGGAACGCCGCCGCGGCGAGGAACGCGCCTTCGGCGCAGTGAGCGGTGCGGTCGCGGATGACCCTCCGCGGAGAACGCAGCGTCTCCCCATGCGTCTCCACGTTGTAGGTGAGGGCATCGAGGTATCCCTGGATCCGCTCGGGCGTGCGCAGGCCGCGCAGAAGTCGGAGCTCGGTCGCGCTCAGCCGGTGCACATCCGCAAGAAGATCGGCACGCCCATGCGTGCCGATCCCTGCTCCTCGGGGAGGATTCGAACCTCCGACCAAGCGGTTACATGAACCCCGAGATTTCCCTCGGGCACGGACTATCTCTTCACCCTGACCCGTTCGGTTTTAGGTGCCGGGCGCATAGTCTCTGAACCTTCCCGAAGCGTCCCTTCGGGCTTGGCTGCGGATTGCCATGGCGCTCGCGCGCTTTAGGTTTCCCGTCAGTTCACCCAGTTACACCCCTGGGTTTCCCCAGAGGGCTGCCACTAGCGACAGCCGCCTGCTCTACCGCTGAGCTACCGAGGACCGTCCGGCGAGTTTACCTCAGCGGCAGGACGCCTCCCTCCACGCCCCGCTCGAGCGCGGGTGTAGCCGCTTCCCAGGCGCCTGGGCGTCCCCATCCAGCGTCATGGTCGTGGTCGGCGCCGAGCCGAACTTTGGCCTAACGCGTCTGCCGCGCCGAGTCGACCGCCTCGTTGGCGTTCGCGATCAGCCGCTGCGCGCCGCCGATCGCGCGAGGTACGTCGAAGCGCCGGTCGAAGCTCCCGAGGTTCTCAGCCGCTTCGAGCGCCTCCTCGAGCGCCGACTCGGCCAGGCGCAGCGCCGAGCCGAGGCGCTCGAGCTCGCCCTGGTCGATCACTCGAGGTAGTCCTTCAGTTTCCGGCTCCGGCTGGGGTGTCGAAGCTTGCGGAGCGCCTTGGCCTCGATCTGCCTGATCCGCTCGCGCGTGACGTTGAACTCCCGACCGACCTCCTCGAGCGTGCGGGTGCGCCCGTCCTCGAGCCCGAACCGCAGCTGCAGCACGCGCCGCTCCCGGCCGCTCAGGCCCTCGAGCACGCTCTCCACCTGCTCCTTGAGGAGCTTGTGTGACGCCGCGTCGGATGGCGCGAGCGCTTGGTTGTCGGGAATGAAATCACCGAGGTGCGAGTCCTCTTCCTCGCCGATCGGAGTCTCGAGTGACACCGGCTCCTGCGACACCTTCACGATCTCGCGGACCTTGTCGGCCGTGATGAGCATGCGCTCGGCGATCTCCTCGGCCGTGGGCTCGCGACCGAGCTCCTGCAGGAGACCACGGGAGACGCGAATGAGCTTGTTGATCGTCTCGACCATATGCACTGGGATGCGGATCGTGCGGGCCTGGTCGGCGATGGCCCGTGTGATCGCCTGACGGATCCACCATGTCGCATAGGTCGAGAACTTGTATCCCTTGCGGTAGTCGAACTTCTCGACCGCGCGGATCAGGCCGATGTTGCCCTCCTGGATCAGGTCCAGGAAGTTCATCCCGCGCCCGATGTACTTCTTCGCGATGGACACGACCAGCCGGAGGTTCGCCTCCGTCAGATTGTGGCGCGCGTCGTCACCCTTCTGGATGAGCTCGTCGGCAAGCCGGCGCAGCGCGCGCTGCTCGTCGGGGTCCGACTGGACCAGCTTGTCGAGATGCGCGACGAGGATCATTCGCAGCTCCTCGCCGAGCATCACGAGCTCCCCCAGCCGCTCCGCGCCCTCGGCCGGTCCGTGGATCTTCGCGTATGCCGGCAGGATCCGGAACGTCAGCCGTTCCGCGTCCCGCTTGGCGCTGTCGATGATCAGGACGAGCTCCTCGATGAGCACGCGCGCCTCGGTCGAGATCTCCTTGCTGTTCGCCTCCGCCTTCAGCGGCTCGCGCAGCTTCAGCAGGCGATTCGTGACGCGCCGCAGGTTCTTCGACCCGTCCTCGTCCGACAGTGTTCGGCGCAGCGCCTTGCCGGTGAACCTGGTGGCCTCGTCGACGAACTCCTTCGGCCGGCCGAGGGCCATGCGCTTCTTCACCTCGACGCCGAGCTCGTACAGATGGACGACCGAAAGGCTTGGCGACACCAGCGCCATCTCGCCGAGCTCGATGGACTTGGCGAGGTTGACTTCTTCCTCGGCGGTGAGCAGCGGGACCTTCCCGATCTCCTTCAGGTACATGCGGACCGGGTCGTCGACGCTGATGAGATCGCTGGCGAGGACCGCAGCGACGCTGTCCTCGCGCTGCATCTCCTCGGTCTCTTCTTCTTCTTCCTTGACCTGAGACCAGTTGGGACCGCGCTCGGCCTCCAGGATCTCGACGCTGTTGTCGTCGAGCGTCAGCAGGAGCTCTTCGACCTCACCGGGCTCGGCATCGGGTAGCGCCCGGACGATGTCCTCCTGGGTGACGTAACCCTGCTGCTTCCCGCGCGCGAGCAGCCGCTCGGCCTGCTCGCGGTGCTCGGGGTGTATGCCCACCCGCTCGGGCGGCTTCGCGGCGCTCTCTTTTTCCTTCGTTGGTGTCTTCATCGATCCTCTTCCCGCTCCTCGTTCCCAGCGTGGCGTCCTCGGCGCTCGCGCGCCCGCATCAGTGCGTCCAGCTCCTCACCCAGCCGCACGACCTCGGTGTCCACAGCACTCGCCTCGCCGGTGTCCCGCGCCAGGGATGCTCGTGCCAGCGCCAGTCGCTGCCGCAGGTTCTGTTCCCGAACGCGCAGCGCGGCCGTGTCGATGGCCTCCGCGGCGTGCCCGGCGTCCATCTCGGATGGTTCGACCGCCCCGCTCGCCACCGCCTGGAAAGCGGCGGCCAGATCGTGCGGAAAGCCAGCGCTCGGGCGTTCGCCCGCTCGCAGGAGCTCGAAGATCGCCCTGTGATCCGGGTCGTTCAGATCGTCCGGCGCCAGCTCGATACGCTCCGCTTCCTCCGGGAACTGCGCTAATAGTGCCATCAGGTAACGCTCCGCGACAGCGATTTGTTTCGCGACGGCGACGGCAGGGGGGCCCGATGGGGCCGACCCCGCAGGTTCCCGCCGTAGGCGCCGCTCGTCCGCGGGCGCGGGCGCCGTCGCACTGCGCCGAAGGGCATCCTGCTCGACGCCCGTGAGTCGCGACAGCATGCCGAGGTAGAGCTCCCTTGTGAGCGGGTCGGGCTCGTCCGCGAGCAGCGGAAGGGCCTCGGCGAGGAACCGGCGGCGCCCATCGGGACCGCCCAGGTCGTGGCGCGCGGCCACTCGCGCGATCACGAACTCGAGGGCAGGCTTGGCCGCTTCGATGACCGCCCGGAACGCCGAGGCATCGGTGCGGATCAGCTCGTCAGGATCCCCGCCCGGGAGAAGCGCCACGTACACCCCGAGCCCGGTCCGCGCGGAGAGCGAGCCGCGCCCGGCCCGCTGGCTCGCGCGCAGCGCGACGCGCGCGAGCTCACGGCCCCGCGATTCGGCCGATCGGTTGCCCGCTTCGTCGGCGTCGAACGCCACCACGGCGCGTTCGATCTTCATGGCCTCGAGCACGCGGTACTGCTCCTCGGTCAGGGCGGTCCCCATCGACGCGACCACCGTATCCAAGCCTTCCTGGTGCGCGGTGATCGCGTCGAAATAGCCTTCGACGATGACCGCCCGGCCGGCACGGCGGATCGCCGCCCTGGCTGCGTCGAGCGCGTACAGCGTCGCGCTCTTGCTGAACAGCGTCGTCTGCGGTGAATTGATGTATTTCGCCGGTTGGTCCGGCCGCATGGCGCGGCCACCGAAGGCGATGATCCGGCTGCGCGCATCGCGGATCGGCACGATGAGGCGGTCGCGGAATCGGTCAATGAGGCCGCTCCGCTCCGTAGCGACGACCAGCCCGGCCCCCAGGATCTCCTCGTCGCTGAATCCCTTCCTGCGCAGGTACGACACCAGGCCGTCGCGCTGCTCGGGGGCGTAGCCGAGACCGAACGCCTCGACGCTCTTCGCCACGATGCCGCGGCCATCGAGGTACGCCGCGGCGGATCTCCCCGACTCGGTCCCGCGGAGCGCTTGGCGAAAGTAGAAGTGGGCGGTCTCGTGCGCACTGCGAAGCCGCTTTTCGCGCTCGCCCTCTGTGGCGGCGCGCCGGGTGAGCTCCACCCCGGCGCGCTCCGCGAGCGTCGTCAGAGCGCCTGCCTTATCGAGGCCCTCCAGCTTGATCAGCCAATCGAAGGCATCACCCCCCTCTCCGCACCCGAAACACTTGTACGTGCGCCGCTCGGGATCGACGGTGAACGACGGCGTCTTCTCGGCGTGGAACGGGCACAGCCCCTTGAAGGTACGTCCCGTCCTGCGCAGTGATACCCGCTCGCCCACCAGCTGGACGAGGTCGACCCGCTCCTTGACGAGGTCGAAGTCCCCGGGCAGTCAGATCCCCCTCAGCGCCGGCTCCACGCCGCCGGGATGAAAAGGCTCTCGTACATGTCGAGCGCGTAGCCGTCGGTCATACCCGCGACATAGTCCGCCACCGCGCGCTTGGGTCCCTCGGCATCCGCGATGCGCTGGTGCTCGAGCGGCATCCGGTCGGCGAAACGCTCGAAGTACTGAAGCAGGTCCCAGAGCACCCCCTGCGCCTTGGTGTCCTCGGTCTTCGCCGGTCCCGCGAGATACACGTTGTCGAACATCCAGTCGCGCAGCGCGTTCGTCGCGTCGAGCACATCGGAGCTCATCGCGACCTCGACCTGCTCGTACGAATTCACGATGACGTCGTAGACCATCGTGTCGAGCCGCTCCGCGCGACTGTGCCCGAGCGCGGCCCTCACCTCGCGCGGAATGTCATCTTCATCGATGATCCCCGCGCGCATCGCGTCGTCTGTGTCGTGATGCAGATACGCGATCTTGTCGGCGAACCGCACGACCCAACCCTCGGGCGTTTCCGGTACGCCCCACGCCGGTGTCTGGAGCCCGCCCTCCGTCGGGGCGCTGTGCTTCAGGATCCCATCTCGTACCTGGCGGGTGACATTCAGGCCCCGGCCGTTCTTCTCGAGCTTCTCGACGATCCGGACGCTCTGCTCGTTGTGCCGGAAGCCATCGGGTAGGAACCGCGCGAGCAGCTCCTCGCCGACGTGGCCGAAGGGCGTGTGGCCGATGTCGTGGCCCAGCGCGGTCGCCTCGACAAGGTCCTCGTTGAGACGGAGCGCGCTCGCCATCGCGCGGCCGATCTGGCTGACCTCCAGGATGTGCGTAAGTCGGGTGCGGTAGTGGTCCCCGACCGGGGCGAGGAACACCTGCGTCTTGTGCTTGGTGCGCCGGAAGGCCTTGCTGTGGATGATGCGGTCGCGGTCGATCTCGAACGCCGAGCGGGTCGGCGACGGCGCCTCGGCCACGTCGCGTTCGGCCGATGTGGACCGGGTGCCCGCCGGCGCCAGGTCGCGCGCCTCGAACTCCTCGCGCCGCTCGCGGATCCGTAGCGCGGCGACGGACCTGGCTCGCGAAAGACGCGCGAGCGGGTCCGTTTCGGTGGCCACCGTCTAAGGCTACGCGGGGCGCGGCGCGACCTCGCGCCGCCCTGCCACCGCAACACCGGAGGACCGGATCAGCGGTCGCGCGGCGCGGACGCCAGCGCGGCCTGGGCCGCCGCGAGGCGCGCGGCTGGGACCCTGAACGTGGACGGCGAAACGTAGGTCAGGCCGATGTCGTGGCAGAACGCGACCGAGCTCGATTCGCCGGCGTGCTCGCCGCAGATGCCGACCTTGAGATCGGGCTTCGTCCGGCGTCCGCGCTCCACCCCCATCCGCATCATCGCGCCGACGCCCTCCCTGTCGATCACCTGGAATGGGTCGTCCGCGATGATCTTCTGCTCCACGTACCGCGTCAAAAAGCTCTTCTGCGCATCGTCCCGCGAGATCCCGAGGACGGTCTGCGTCAGATCGTTGGTCCCGAACGAGAAGAACTCCGTCTTCGCGGCGATCTGGTCGGCGATGATGCAGGCGCGCGGGATCTCGATCATCGTGCCGAACTTGAACGGGATGCGCGTTCCTCTCTCGCGCTCCACGGCCTCCGCGACCGCGTACACCTGTTCGTGCAGGCGCTCGAGCTCCCCCATCGTGCCGACGAGCGGCATCATGATCTCGGGCCTCGCCACGATGCGCCGCTCGGCCACGTCCGCCGCGGCGCCGAGGATCGCGCGGATCTGCATCTCGAGGATCTCGGGGTAGACCAGGAGCAGTCGGCAACCGCGTAGGCCGAGCATCGGGTTGTCCTCGTGCAGCTGCTGAAGACGCCGCGAGATGGTGCGCTTGCGCTCGAGATCCGGCCCCTCCCTGCCGGTGGCCTGCGCGACCGCGATGTCGATGTCGACGTCCGCGTACTCGCGCAGGAACTCGTGGAGCGGGGGGTCGATGAGCCTGATCACGACGGGCAGCCGGTTCATCGCCTCGAACATCTCGCGGAAGTCACCCTGCTGGAACGGCAGCAGCTTATCGAGGGCGGCGCGGCGGCCCTCCTCGGTGTCGGCCATGATCATGTCCTGCACGTAGGGCAGCCGTTCCGCCTGCCGGAACATGTGCTCCGTCCGCGCGAGCCCGACGCCTTCAGCGCCGAACGCGCGCGCCTTCGCGCATTCTTCCGGCGTGTCGGCATTCACCCATACGCCCAGACGGCGGACCTTGTCGGCCCACGACAGGAGCTGGATCAGCTCCTTCTCCTCCTCGAACCTCGGCTCGATCGTCGGCAACTCACCCTTGAACACCTCGCCGGTCGTGCCGTCGATGCTGATGGGGTCGCCCTCTTTGACGACCGCATCGCCGACGCGCATCTCGCGCTTCGCGAGGTCGATGGAGAGCGCCGAGCAGCCGGCGACGCAGGGCAGGCCGAGGCCGCGCGCGACGACGGCGGCGTGGCTCGTCGATCCCCCGCGCGCGGTCAGGATGCCGGTCGCCGCGACCATGCCGTGGAAGTCGTCGGGACTCGTTTCCGGCCGGACGAGCACGACCAGCTCCCGCGCGCCCTTGAGCTCGACCGCGCGATCGGCGTCGAACACCGCCTTGCCCGTCGCGGCCCCCGGCGAGGCGTTGAGACCCTTGGCGAGGTAACGGCCGGCCGTGCGCGCCGCCTCGACCTCACGGGGGTCGAAGCCCGGCAACAGGAGCTGCTCGACCTGCGACGGCTCGACCCGCTGCAGCGCCTCGTTCCTGCTGAGCACGCGCTCGCGCACCATGTCCGTCGCGATCCTGACCGCGGCGCGCGCGGTCCGCTTCGCGGCGCGGGTCTGCAGCATGTAGAGCTTGCCGTGCTCGATCGTGAACTCGAGGTCCTGCACGTCCCGGTAATGACGCTCCAGCTTCTTCGCGATCTGCTCGAACTGGCGGTAGACCGGCGGGAGCTGAGTCCGCAGCGTCGCGATCTTCTCCGGCGTGCGGATCCCGGCGACGACGTCCTCCCCCTGCGCGTTGAGGAGGTACTCCCCGTACAGGACGTGCTCCCCGGTGTTGGGATCTCGTGTGAACGCGACGCCGGTGCCCGAGTCATCGCCCATGTTCCCGAAGACCATCGATTGGACGTTCACCGCGGTACCGAGGTCGTCGGCGATCTTCATCGTGGCGCGGTAGTCCACCGCGCGCTTGCCGAACCACGACCGGAACACCGCCTCGATCGCGAGGCGCAGCTGCGCTCGCGGGTCCGTCGGGAACGGCTTTCCCGTCGCTTCGGCGACGATGTCCTTGAATCCGCGCACGAGGCGCTCCAGCTGCCTGGCTGACAGGGCGGCGTCGCTCGATGCGCGGCCCGAGCGCTTGGCCTCTTCGAGCTTCTGCGCGAACCGAGCCGCGTCGATCTCGAGGACGATGTGCCCGAACATCTGGATGAAGCGCCGGTACGCGTCCCAGGCGAACCTCTCGTTGCGCGTCAGTGCCGCGAGTCCGCGGCGCGTCTCGTCGGTGAGCCCGAGGTTCAGGACCGTATCCATCATCCCCGGCATCGATAGCGCCGCCCCCGATCGGACCGATACCAGGAGCGGATCGGCGGCGTCGCCGAACCGCTTCCCTGTGACGCGCTCGATCGTGGCGAGGCCGCGTTCCACCTGCTCCCAGAGGCCGTCGGGGAGGCGCCTGCGTGCGGCGAAGTACGCGTTGCAGGCGGCCGTGGTGATCGTGAATCCGGGCGGGACCGGCAGTCCGACGTTCGTCATCTCCGCGAGGCCCGCGCCCTTCCCGCCGAGGAGATCGCGCATCTTCGCGCTGCCCTGCGCCTTGCCGTCCGCGAAAAGGTACACCCACTTCGTCCCCGCGGCCTTGCGCCTTGGGGCAGGTCGCGAGCTGCGTGACGGCATATGGGCCCTCCCGGTCGAAGTTGTCGCGGAACCGCGATTCTCGCAGAATCCGCCGCGCGGCATCTCGTTTCACGGGTATGTCGAGGCGATGACCTGGCGCGTGGCCCATCGCGGATGTGGGCACGCAGCGGCAGCGCGTTCCCGCAGGAACGACGGGCGAGCGCCCGTCCGGGGAGATGAGACGATGACCGAAGCCTGCGTGGGCTGTGGGCTCGCCATCGAAGGCGGCACCCAAGCGTGCCAGGCGCTCTTCGACGGGATGACGCTGCGCGCCATGTCCGATATGCGGTACGCGAGGGTCCACCGCCTCACCGTCGACGCCTACGCGATGCAGCACCCCGACAGGTACGGGCGATCCGCGAAATCGTTCGCGGCGCACCTGACCGGACTCTGCTGCGGCGTGGAGTACGCGGGCTCGGAGGCGACATACGCCACGCTGCAACGATGGCTGAACGGACGATCGCCGGTCGAGAGACCGGAGGTTCCCGCGCCGCGAGGCGCGTTCACCATCGCCGACGTGCTGGCGCGCGAGGACCCCTCCGCGCACTCCGGCGCGGTCGACCGATGGGCACGCACGACGTGGGAGGCTTACGCCGCGCTGCATTCCCTGGCGCGCGCCTGGGTCGCCACGGCGCTGCGAGAGGGAGCGGAGCCGACCGGACGGCGTTGACCGGCGGGCACGCATCCGGCCTTGACCGATCGCACTTCGTCATCGTTGGCCGAGTTCGTGCGGCAGCCCCGTGGCGATGCAGCCCGCTTCGGAACCTGTAGAGTCGGGCGGAATGGATCCCCGGCCCGGATACGGCACGCTGCTCGGACGAATCCGCACCAGCGTGCGGACGTACGTCCGCAAGCAGCTCGAGCTGCCCCGTCAGGAGATCGGTGAGATCGTCCGCGCGAACCTGCGGGCGGTCAAGTGGTTCGGCATCGCAGCGGCCCTGGGACTCTTTTTCGTCGTCGGTCTGACAGTCCTGATCATCGCGTTGATCGCGCTCGTGCTGCCCCTTTGGGCGAGCGCCCTCATCGTCACCCTCGTCTTCGGCATCGCCGCCGGCATCACGGGCTACACGGGCTACAAGCGACTCGAGCTGCACGGACCCCAGCGATCCATCACATCGATCAAGGAGACTGTGGCATGGGCGAAAGCCCGTCTGCGCGGACCCACCGCGAGCTAATCGAGCTTCGCGGGCACATCGACGCGGACGTCGATCTGCTGCTGGCGCGCGCGAAGGCGGACATGGATCTGCGGGCGCTCGCACGCCGGCAGCCGGTCGCGGTCTTCGGCACGCTCGGCTCGGTCGCCGCTCTCGGCGTGGTAGGTCTCGTCCGGCGCGTGCGCGAGTCCCGCCGCCGCCGACCGGATAGTGAGATCGAGCGCGTGATCGAGCGGCTCGGCGGGCGGGTCGACAAGCTCAAGGGTCGCGCGCGCAGGCGGTTCCGCGCGCAGCTCCGCGAGGAGATCGGGGAGGCCGGAAAGGGTCCCCGTACGCAGGAGGCCGTGTGGAACGCGGCGACGGCCGGACTCACCGCCGGCGCCACGCTCGCAGCCCGTCAGCTCGTGACGCGCCTGCTCGGCGACGAAGGGGTCGACAAGACCGCGAGCGGCTAGACCAGCAGGAACCCCGCGAACATCACCGCGATGCCCACCAGGTTCGTCGTCTCCAAGATGCCGCTGGCGCCGGTGAACGCGACGGTCCCGCCCGCGGCGACGATCAGCACCCCGACCGCGATGACCACGTTCGCCACGGCGCGCCGGCCCTGATGATTGCGGCGCATGAAGGCCCACGCCGACCACAGCGCGCCCAGGACGAGCACGACGCTCCCCACGCCGCTTCCGATCCCGGCGAGCACGCGCGGCGGGGCGTCCATGAAGCCACGACCGGTGTCTCCCGCGGCGGCCACATCGACCGGCGTGGAGAACACGACGAACGCGGACAACAGGCTGAAGAGGATGACGACGATGAGCGCGACGTTCGCCGCGCCCCGCGGTGCGAGCAGGTAGACCGTGCCGAGGGCGAGCCACGCGACGTTCAGGATCGCGCCGAACAGGTAGAAAACGCGGTAGTCAGCCTCCGCTACACCCGAGCTTCGCGCGACGAAGCCGGCGCCAGCCGCCACCGCGAACATCAGCAGCCCGATGCCCCACACGAGCTGATACGGCTTCCGCTTTCGGACCCACTGGGCCAGGACGAAGAGCGCGAAGGCGGCCGCGACGGCCGTCGTGAGCAGAGGCAGCACCACCGCGGCCGACACTCCCCCCCGGAGGAGCGCGGCGCAACATGCGCGGGTAGTTTTGCCTAGGTTCCCCGGCCGCGGGGACCGCGCCGTCGACGAAGCCCCACGGCGAGCGCGGATCCCGCGACCAGGAGCAGCCCGTACGCGAGCGGCACCCCGGCGGCGGCGGGCACCGCTGCGGACAGGCAGAAGGCGCCGGCGATCGCGGGATCGCGCGTGCCCGCGCCGGCCAGCACCGACCCGGCGCGGGCGCCGCCGATCCAGGACGCCAGGAGGGCCGCCGTGGCTCCCAGGAGCAGCACCGCGGCCGCGGCGAGCAACGCGCTGAGCGTCAGCCCCCCTGCCACGAGCGCCGCAAGGGCTGTCGCGCCGGCGAGGGCGGCGGCCAGAAGCACCTCGGCCCATCGGAGCGGCACGAGAAGCCGGTCACGGACCAGCGGCACCATGGCCGCGAGGGCTGCTCCCGCGCCCACGGCGAGCGCCGCGCCGCCCACTCCGGGGCCCGCGCCAGGTACGACGCGCCGCAGAGCCGGCTCGACGATGACGAGCGTCAGCAGCAGGGTCCCTGTGAACAGCGCAGCCGCCGCGTCCCGGCTTCCTCCGAGGGCGTCGGCGAGCCGCTCTCCGCGCACGAGG
Source organism: Candidatus Limnocylindria bacterium (assembly GCA_038211425.1). GTDB lineage: Bacteria > Chloroflexota > Limnocylindria > P2-11E > P2-11E > JALYKU01. Next base: position 37,305 of record JBBQVQ010000024.1, read on the forward strand.
CCGGGCGCGGCCGCCAGGCCGATGACGCCGACGCCGATATCGCCGCCGACACTGGTCGCCAGGATCGGCCCGATCGCGATCGCTGCGATCCCGAACAGCGCCTGCGGGAGGACAAGGCCCACCAGGTTGCGCCGCCGCCGAAAGGCCAGAAGAGCGATGAGCGGAGTGCGCGCCCCCACCGTGAACAGCAGGCCGAGCAGCGCGACCTCAGCGACCCGGGACAGCGTGATGTCAGGCGAGGCCGAGCCGCTCCTTGACGTGCGCGGCGACGGCGCTGATCAGTACACGTACCTGCGACATGTCGTCGCGGTCCCGGATCGTGACCCCGTTGTCGTTCAGCGTCTCGAAGTCGGCCGTCACGCAGAACGGCGTACCGATCTCGTCCTGGCGACGGTACCGCCGGCCGATGGCCTGCGTGTCGTCGTACGTCGTCATGAAATGCGGCCGCAGCTCGGCCCAGACCCGGCGCGCGACCTCGCTCAGCTCCGGTTTCTTCGACAGCGGCAGCACGGCGACCTTGTAGGGCGCGAGAGACGGGTGCAGCCGGAGGACCACCCGCGTCCCATCCCTGTCCGGCTCCTCGTCGTACGCGGCGCAGAGGAAGGCCAAGGTCGCGCGGTCCGCGCCGACGGACGTCTCGACGACGTGTGGGACGAACCGCTCGCCTCGCAGGTCGTCGAAATACGAAAGGTCTCTCCCCGCGAACTGGGCGTGGCGGCGGAGATCGAAGTCGGTGCGGTTGTGGACGCCCTCGAGCTCCTTCCATCCGAAGGGGTAGCGGAATTCGATATCGACCGCGCTCGCCGCGTAGTGCGCGCGCTCGTCCTCGGCGTGCTCACGGGTACGCAGCAGATCGTCGGGCACGCCGAGATCGGCGTACCAGCGTTGACGCGTCGCGAGCCACCCGTCGTACGCGCGTGCCGCCTCGTCGGGCCGGCAGAAGTACTGCATCTCCATCTGCTCGAACTCGAGCGAACGAAAGATGAAGTTCTTCGGGGTGATCTCATTGCGGAACGCCTTTCCGATCTGCGCGACGCCGAACGGCAGCCTGCGGCGGGTGGCCTGCTGGACGTTCTCGAAGTTGACGTAGATGCCCTGCGCCGTCTCCGGCCGCAGCCAGGCGGCGGATGCCGAGTCCTCCGCGGGGCCGACGAACGTCTTGAACATCAGATTGAAGCGCCGGGGGTCGGTCATCCTGCGCTCGCCACAATTCGGACACGCTGTCGTGGACAGATCCGCGGACCCGCTGCGCCACGCAGCTGCCAGAGCTTCTCCACCTGGAAGGTCGTCCATGCGATAGCGGCGGCGGCAGGCCCGGCACTCGACCAACGGATCGGTGAAGTTCTCGACGTGGCCGGACGCCTCCCACACCCGTGGATGCATGAGGATCGCTGCGTCGAGGCCAACGATGTCGTCGCGCAGTTGCACCATCGCTCGCCACCACGAATGCTTCACGTTGTTCTTCAGCTCGACCCCGAGCGGGCCGAAGTCCCACGTGGAGGCGGCGCCCCCGTAGATCTCGCTCGAGGGGAAGACGAAGCCCCTGCGTTTGGCGAGCGAGACGATCTTGTCCATCACGGCGGGATCCAACGCCGAGCGCGCGGTGTTGGCGGCCGTCATGCGGAGGCGGTGGCAGGTCGGATGTGGGCCAGCTCATCGATAAGGCGAGCCGCGTGGATCTCGCGGTCGAGGACCTCGTGCAGGAAACCACGCAGGTGACGCTCGAGCTCCCCCGCGAGGGCACCGTCGACGCGCAGCTTGGACGCCGCCGCGAAGTCCGTGACGAGCAGAAAACGCAGCGACTTCAGCGCCCGGACCGACAACTCGCCGGAAGCGGGAAGGGCGGCGGCGCAGTCCACGCAGACGAGGCCTCCCTCGGCCGCGTTCCAGGCATTCGTCAACTCTTCCGGCCTACGGCGGCAACGGACGCACACCGCGAGCTCCGGCCGGAATCCCGCGCGGTCGAGGAGGTGCAGGTCGAACCACCGGCAGATCAGCGCCGGGGCGAACCCGGCCTCGAGGTGGCGGAGCGCGGTCTCGACGAGCTCGAACAGCGGAGCGGCGGGCGCACGCTCCACCGAGAAGCGATCCGCGAGCTCGGCCACATACCACGCCGCCGCGATCAGCGAGAGATCCTCGCGCAGCGCGCGGTATGTCGTTCGCGGCTCGGCGCCCGTCAGCACGTCGAGGTTCCTGCCGCGAGCGAGCTGGTACGTGGCGTGCGAAAGCGGCTCAGCCTGGCCGGCGAGACGGCTCGTCAGCTTGCGGATCCCCTTCGCGATGACGTGCACTTTCCCGAAGTGCCGCGTCAGGAGCGTGAGCACACGATCGGCCTCGCCGAGGTCCAGCGTACGGAGGACGATCGCCTCGGCACGGTACATGCGTGAGCCCATCGACCAATGTTAGCCTCCGAAGGGGTCCTAGAATCACGGTCGGTGGCAGCGATGACGAGGGTCTTCGACGCGCGCGTCGCGGCCATCGATGAAGAGATCCGCTCGATGTTGTCTGAGGCCGAACCCGCGCTTCAGCCCTTCTACGGGATGATGCTCTATCACCTGGGTCTCGACGCCGAACGGCCCACCGGAAAGCGGTTGCGGCCCCTCCTCTGCGGCCTGGTCTTCGAGGCGATGACCGGCGACCTCCGGCCGGCGCTGCCCGCCGCCGCGGCGGTCGAGCTGCTGCACAACTTCACGCTCATCCACGACGATATCGAGGACCAGGACCCCACGCGGCATCACCGACCTACGGCATGGTCGGTGTGGGGAGTCGCCCAGGCGATCAACGCCGGTGACGGGATGTACGCGGTCTCGCGGCTGGCAGTGCAGCGGTTACGCGGGCGCGGTTTCCCCGCCGAGCGCATCCTCGACTTCGCCTGCGAGATCGACCGTGCGTGCGTGCGCGTCTGTGAGGGACAGTTCCTGGACATCAGCTTCGAATCCCGGACCGACGTGACCGCCGAACGCTATCGCTCGATGGTGGCGAAGAAGACGGGGGCGCTCATCGCCGCGTCCGTCGAGGGCGCCGCCGTGCTCGCCAGCGACGACGACGACGTCCGCTCGGCCCTCGCGAGGTTCGGTGAGGACTTCGGCCAGGCGTTCCAGGCGCACGACGACCTGCTCGGGATCTGGGGCACCTCGGAGAGAACGGGAAAGCTTGAGATGAACGACCTTGTGAAGCGGAAGAAGACCCTTCCCGTCGTGCTCGCGTTCGAGCGCGGGAGCCCGCGTACGCGGGCGATCCTTGCCTCTCTCTTCGAGCCGCCGGCACCACTACCCTCCGAGAACGTCGAGCGGATCAGGGAGGTGCTCGACACCCTCGGTGTCCGTGGCGTGATCGAGCGCGAGATCGGAGAGCACCGCAGCCGCGCGCTCCACGGGCTGCGTGGCATCAGGGCGCTCGCCGGCGCGAGCGAGCCGCTGAGTCTCCTCGAGCGCCTCGTGGACGCTGCCACCGGGGCCGTCGAGGCGCCACCGGCCGTCGCCACCGCCTGACCGTTCGGCGGGTCATCCGGGGGTCCTGGGCCGCGACCGGTCGGCCGTGCACCTGGAGCGCATTTTGGAGCGCATCCGGGGCGCGAGCCCGCAGAGGCGATCCCCACTCTCGCTCCTTCGGAAATACGGCGCGATCCGCATCGAGTGTTCCGGTGTGCATTAGGAGGAGCGGATGTCTGAGCGGTCGCGCGAGCTCGCGATGACGAGCGCGACAGTCTTCTCGCGCGCTCTCACCGTCGCGCGACCCCCACGCCGTGGCTACCGGATCGGGCCACTCGCTCTGGGCGCAAGGGACACCGTGGCGAGTCCGCCCGCGCCGACACTTGTGATGGCCACATGGCGTCCCGTGAGGCCCGCGCGGGCCGCGATCGCCTTGTAGCGTCCCGGCACAAGGTCGACGAAGCCGAACCAGCCACTCCCATCGGTGCGCGTGGTC
>JBBQVQ010000025.1:0-41154 GCA_038211425.1 Candidatus Limnocylindria bacterium
GCGAGCGGTACCTGAGCGGCCGACCCGTCGTGGTGCTCCCCGACGCGGACGAGGTCGGCGCGAAGCACGCACGAGCGGTCGCCGAGTCGTGCTGCGGCCACGCCGCGAGCGTGCGCATCGTCGAGCTCGCGGAGCTGCCCGAACACAGCGACGTCGTCGACTGGCTCGATTCCGGCCACCAGCTCGCCGAGCTGCTCCAGCTGGTCGAGCGGACGCCCGAGTACCGGCGCGCAGTGGTGACGCGGACCGACTACGGCTGTACGGACCTTGCGAACAGCGAGCGCCTCGTGGCGCGCCACGGCGCGGATCTGCGGTACGTCGCGGCGACGCGGCAGTGGCACGTCTCGGACGGTCGGCGCTGGCAGGCCGACGACACCGGCGAGGTCGACCGGCGCGCGAAGGAGACCGCGCGCGCGATCTACCTCGAGGCCGAGGCCGCGACCAACGCCACGCGGCGCAAGGAGCTCGCGGCGCACGCCGGGCGTAGTGAGGCCGCGGCGAAGATCGCCGCGATGATCGCGCTCGCGCAGTCCGATGCGACGACTGCGCTGCGCGCCGATGATCTCGATGCCGACCCGTGGCTGCTCAACGTCGCCAACGGCACCGTCGACCTCAGAACCGGCGAGCTGCGGCCGCACCGCCGCGAGGACCTCATCACCAAGCTCGCTCCGGTCGCGTACGACCCCGAGGCGCGGCTCGAGCTCTTCGAGGCCTTCGTCCTCCAGACGTTCGGTGGCGACGCGGACCTGATCCGCTACGTGCAGAAGGCCGCTGGCTACAGCCTTTGCGGCGACACCCGCGAGGAGGCCCTCTTCATCGCCCACGGGCCGACCGGCGGCGGGAAGACGTCGTTCGCTGAGGCGCTGCGCGCCGCGCTCGGCGACTACGCGGCGACGGCGGACCCCGAGACCTTCCTCGCGTCGCGTCGCGACGGCGCAGCGCCCCGAGCCGATATCGCACGCCTGCACGGCCGGCGCCTGGTCGTCGGCGTCGAGGTCGACCAGGACCGCCGCATGGCCGAGGGCCTGGTGAAGCAGCTGACCGGGGGTGACACCGTCGTCGCGCGACACCTCTACCGCGAGCACTTCGAGTTCCGGCCGCAGTTCAAGCTCTGGATCTTCGCCAACGACGCGCCGCGGGTGCGAGACGACGACGACGCGGTCTGGCGACGGATCCGGCTCGTCCCGTTCGTGCACCCGGTCCCGCGCGAGCGGCGCGACCCGCAGCTGAAGGTCGCGCTGCGCGATCCGAGGATCGGCGGCCCCGCCGTGCTGGCCTGGACCGTGAAGGGGTGCGTCCTATGGCAGCGGGAGGGCCTCGGCACGCCGCGCGTCATCGAGTCGGCCACGCAGAGCTACCGGGAGGCGCAGGACCCGGTCGCCGACTTCGTCGCGGAGAGCTGCGCCGTCGAGGATGGCGCGTGGGCGACGATCGAGGAGCTCTACGCCGCGTACTCGCTGTGGGTGAAGGCGGCCGGCGAGCGCCAGCCGCTCACCAAGAAGGGCTTCGCCCACCGGCTCGAGCGGCACGGCTTCGCCGCCGCGAAGGCCGCGAAGGGCGTCAGGATCCGCCGCGGCATCGGCCTCCGGGAGCAGCAGCGGCTCAGCATGACGGCCGCCGGGAACGCGGACGGGGGCCCTTCCGAGGACGGAATGGATCTGCCGACATGAGGTCAGGTGGCGGATGGGTGGCGGATAAAGGGCCATTTCGGAATCTCTCCCATATCTCTCTCATAGAGAGAGTTCCCCAGAGGGCTATTTATCCGCCACCTGGGGCCCGGATGCGCCACCCATGACCAGCCGAAGCGTCCCTGAGATCGAGGTCGTGCGCGACTACGAACCCGATGACGACCGCATCCGCGACTGCCTTAAGCTCCTGCTGCAGCGCCCGCGGCGCGACGACGAGCCGCCGGCGAACGAGCCGCGACCTTGATCGCGTGCGCCGGTGTGGCCGTCTTTCGCGCCTCCTGGACTTCCCGACACGGTGCGCCAATGTTGGTAGCACCGCGCCAGGAGGCAGAACGATGAGCACTCGCGGCCCGACCCCGCGGCCCCGGCGCGGACCCAGCCCGGTCCGCCTGTACCACGAGCACGACCAGGACCTGGGGGGCGCCCGCCGCGGGCGCCATATCCACGCCTTCGTCGGAACGGACGGCCAGCTCCACGAGCGCGCGGACGGGAGCGACCTCCCCGCCACCGCGAGCGCAGCACCGCTCTACCCGCACATCACGGTCCAGATGGTCGGCGAGGACGGGAACGCGATCATCGGCCGCACCCGGCGAGTCCTCGAGCGCGGCGCGAGCGGGCAGGACATCGCGGCCTTCTTCGAGGAAGCGACTGCCGGCGACTACGATCACCTCCTCGCGACGGTGCTGCGCTGGGTCGAGGTCGGCTGATGGCCGATCGGGCTGCGATGAAGAAGACCGAGGTCGTGGCCCTGTACGCCCGCGTCTCGTCCGACGAGCAGCGCGAGCAGCAGACGATCCGCACGCAGCTCGAGTACGCGCGCGGCCGCGCCACCCTCGATGGCTGGACGATCCGCGAGTTCATCGACGACGGCGTGAGCGGCAAGAAGATCTCGCTCGCCAACCGCCCCGCCGGCGCCGCACTCCTCGAGGCCGCGCGCCGCGGCGAGGTCTCGCGCGTCGTCACCTACCGCCTAGACCGCCTCGGCCGCCGCGCGCGCTTCATCCACGAGGCGCTCGAGGACCTCACCGCGGCCGGCGTCGCCTACCAGTCGCTCACCGAACCGTTCGACACCGCCACGCCGGCGGGCAAGCTCTTCCTCGGCGTCCTCGCCGTCATGGCCGAGTTCGAATCCGACTCGATCGCGCAACGCACCAACGACGGGAAGCGTCGCGTCGCCGCGTACGACGACCGCTGGCTCACCGGGGTAGTCCCCTACGGCTACTCGGTCACCGACGAGCACAGCCTGGTCATCGATCCCGGCGAGGCCGGCATCGTCCGGCAGATCTATGCCTGGGCGATCGAGGGCCGGCCCCAGCGGCGGATCGCAGAGGAACTCAACGCGCGCGGCGTGCCGCCGCACTCCGACCGCCCGGGCAAGCGCAAGACCGTCAAGCTCGCGCGGTGGGAGCGCCCCGCCATCTCGCGCATCCTCCGGAGCGAGCTCTACGCGGGTCGCACCTCCTACTTCCGACACTCGACAACGAATGAGGCCATCTACCGCAACATGCCTGCGATCGTCACGCCGGCCGTGTTCCTTAAGGCGCGCGAGGCGGTCGCCCAGAGCAGAAAGTTCGGCGGCGCTCACCGCATCCACGACTACCTCCTCCGCAGCTTGGTGCGGTGCGGCCGCTGCGGCCACACGATCACCGGCCGCGGCTGGAGCGCGGCCCACGGCTACTACTGCCACTACTGCCCCAAGGGCGATAAGGCGTTCGTGGACGAGGATCGCCTCCTCGAGATCCTCTGGCGAGACGTCCTCGAGTTCCTAGCGCATCCCGACGCGACGATGCGGGCGATGGCGCGCATGGCCTCGGAGGTTGGCGAAACCGAGGACCGCGCGGAGAGCGAGCTCGTCAGCCTCGCGCAGCGGCTCCGCGAGCTCGACGGCCAGGAGGAGCAACTCCTCGAGCTCCGCCTCGCCAAAACGATCTCGACGGCCTTGCTTGAGAAGAAGGCACAGGCGATCACCGCCGAGCGCGAGCGGATTCGGATGCACATGCAGGCCGTCCGCGCCGAGCGAGCCGCCGCGGCCCGCGCGGCCGAGGAAACGGTGACGGTCCGCCGCCTCCTGGGTAGCCTCCGGGACCGCGCGGAGCAAGCCGGCGAGGACCGGGCCCGCCGGGCCGAGATCGTCCGGACGGTCACGAAGTCGATCGTCGTCCACGCGCCTGGCGGTCAGCTCCGGGTCCACGTGACCTACGCCTTCGGCCAATCGCCCACGGGCGCAGCCGGTGTAGCGGCGGTACAAAGTTCTGGTAATACGCGCCGGCGAGGGCGCGGCCATCCGATAGCGTCCCGCGGCCGTTGAAGGCCCTCCCGTCGTAAGCGCTCGGCGCGCCTGTGGCGACCGTGTCCAAAAACCGGGCGTAGGTCCCCGGCGCGTCGCTGGCTGTGACCGTGCGGTACCTGGTCAGCGCGCCATCGCGGGCGATCTCGTCGCCGACGTATATCTGGGTGACCGGGTACACGTCGGGAGGAGAAAGGACCGGGCTGGCTGCGACCGGATTCCCCCATGCCGGCGCGGGCACGGCGCCGTCTCCGAACGGTGGTCCCTCCGGCGCGAGGACGAAGGCGCCGTCGTCAGGCTCGACCGCGCGCGCCGGGGCCGTGAGCGCGATCTCCGACAGGGCGATGAGGGAAGCCAGGGCGCAGCGAAGGGCGATCCTCATCGCGCCGCGCTCGCCGCGCGCACGGCGACCCGGGTGACCGGAGCGCCGAAGAGCGCGGCGAAGAGGGGTGTGCGCACGGGCACCTCGGCCCAGAGCCGCGCCGTGGGGTGCTCGTACCGGTGGCTGGTGAGCGGGTCGGTCGCGGGCGCGTCGGCGAAGATCGCGACGTCGGCCGCGGCGGCGATGCTCTCCGGCGTCTCGGCGAGCAGCGGCGCCATTGGCGCGAGGTTGCGCGCGAAATAGTCGCGCGCCACGTCGGCCGCATCGGCACTCGGGCGGAATCGACCCGTGCGGGCGAGCTCGGCGTCGTCCTGATCGTCGATCGCCACGAGCGTCGCGAGGTCCGCCGCGGCGCGGGCGCGCGCGGCGAGCACGCGCAGCTCCCCGAGCTCGAGCACGGCGCCGAGCACCACGAGCAGGACCGGCAGGACCAGTAGCGCTGTCAGGGCGATCGTGCCGTCATCCGAGGCCGGTGACCTCATCGGTTGACCTCCCCGCGCGCGACGGCGGTCGAGCGCAGCGGCAGCGATGTGGAGAGCACGAAGGGGATCGTTATCGGATATTCCGTGCGGACGGTCACGCGGATCGGCTGCCGCCAGCCGACGCGAAAGGGCTCGACGTCGACGAGCGCGCGCGCGGGATCGATGCCCGACGAGCGAAGCGCGTCGGCGAGCAGCGCGCGCACCTCAGGTGCGTCGCCTCCCACCTCGGCGGCGTATCGCGCCGCCTGCACCGTCGCGGAGTCCTGCGCCAACCAGCGCTGGAGGGCATCCCCGAACTCGAGGATGCCGAACAGCAGAGGCAGCAGCACGAGGATCATGAGTGTCGTCTCGAGCGTGGCTGTCCCCCGCTCGTCGCTCCACAGGCGCGGCAGCGTCAATGCACGCTCTGAAGCTGCGCCGCAAGGGACTGAAGTCGCGCGACAAGTCCGTTGTTCCACGCGGACACGCCGGCGACGAGCGTCCCGAGGATGACCGCAGCACCGACGATGTACTCGAGCGTGGCAAGGCCATCGGATCCGCGGAGCTGACGTACGAACGCGCGCATGCGATACCTCCCATTGAGCGAGTGGCCAGCACGACCGGGCTGCCTGGATCCGACCTGGCGCACCTCCTTGGCTCGATCGGGTCCTGGCGGTAGCGGTCGACCGCGCCACCTTGGCGTCTGGGGACCCGCCGCTCAATGGACCGATGCGTTGGTACCCCCGTACCAGACGGCGCTCCATGCTTGGGCCGTCAGATCGCAGATGGAGGTGCGGCATGCCTGTCATCCAGTGCGACATCCGCGAAGGGCGGACCGAGGAGCAGAAGCGCGCGCTCGCGCGGGAGATCACCCGGGTGGTCCACGAGACCATCGACGCGCCCATCGAATACATCTACGTGCTGATCCGCGAGACGCCCGGGCTGCACCACGTGAAGGGAGGCGAGCATCTCCCGGACTACGTGCCGGATCCGAGGTTGACCTAGGGCAGGTCGATCCGCCCCGCGTCGTGGAAGATCTGCAGTTGTCCGCGGCGCACGTAGCCGCAGAGCGCGATGTTCGCCTCCTGCGCGAGGGATACCGCGAGCTCGGTGGGGCTGGTGCGCGATGCGGCGATCGACACGGCGAGGCGCGAGCACTTCACGAGCATCTCGCTCGAGATGCGCCCCGAGGTGAGGATCGCCTTCCCCGCCGTCGAAACTTCTCCCAGGAGGGCCTCGCCCGCGATGCGGTCGACGGTGTTGTGGCGGCCGATGTCCTCGACGAGCAGCTCCATCCCCCCTGGGCCGAAAAGGGCGGCGGCGTGCGTCCCGCCGTGCTCGCGATAGCCCTGGGCGGACTCGAGCAGCGTCTCCATCCACTCCATAAGCCGCTCCGGGCGGACGCTCATGCCGCCTTCCACGGGCAGGACGTCGAGGGAGAACGTGACGCCGCGGCCGCAGCCCGAGGTCAGGATGCGCCTCCGGTCGGGCGGGATGCGCCGCGCCGTCGGGCCAAGGCGCACTTTCACGACCGTCTCGTCGTCGCAGACCTCGATGAGCGCGACGTCGTCCGCGCTGTGAATGACATCCTCCACGCGCAGGAAACCGAGCGCGAGCGCGACGACGCGCGTGGGCGAGCAGGCGATGGTCGCAAGCTCGGTGCCGTCGACGACCAGCGTGATCGCGCGCTCGGGCGGTGGCGTCCGCTCGAGGGTCGTCAGACGTCCATCCCGGTACAGGCGCGGCGGGCCTGGCGGCGGGACCGCGCGCGCCTCGGCGAGGCTCATTCGGCCGCGATCTTCCGCAGGCCGCTCGCCAGCCTCTCCTCGTCGAGCTCCCCGATGTACAGGTGGCGGATCACGCCGGCGCCGTCGACGAAGAACGTCGAGGGGACGCTCGCCAGTGCGTAGCGGCGCGCCGTCTCGCTGTTCACGTCGAGCAGCGGCTGGAGCGCGGTGAGCCCCAGCTGGTCGAAGAATGCGCGGATCTTCTGACCGTCCTCATTCAGGTCGACCTCGAGGAACGCGACGTTGCGGTTGCTCCGCGCGACGCGCTCGAGGAGCGGCATCTCGGTCCTGCACGGCACGCACCAGGTCGCCCAGAAGTTGATGACGACGGGTCGGCCGCGCAGGTCCGAGAGGCGAACGGCCTTCCCCGGCGGCGCGGTCCACTCGAAGTCCGGCGCGATGGCGCCGATGCGCGCGGCGGAGTCGGGCGCATCGACCTGCCTGGTGATGACGCCGACCCCGGTGGGTCCGATCCCCACGCGCTCCACCCGCGCGAACGGAAGCGATGGCCACAGCAGCGCGACGAGTGACGCGACGGCGATCGCCGCCACCATGACCGCCGCGAGCCGGCGCGGGACTCGCGGGCGCTGCGCGACCGCGTCGATCATCGAAGCTGCGCCTCGCGCGGGATCGCGGGACGCGGCGCGGGGGGCATCCCTCATCCGAGCAGTGGGAGGAAGTTGAAGAGCTGGGCCAGCCGCGTGAACTGGCCCGAGAGCAGCAGGAGGCCCATGGCGACCACGAGCGTACCGCCGGCGATGTTCACCGCCCGCAGGTGCCGGCCCAGAGCTCGGACCGCGGCGCGCGTTCGGCCGAGCCCCGCCGCGACCAGCAGGAAGGGGACTCCCAAACCGAGCGCATACGCAAGAAGGAGGATCGCACCAGAGCCAAGGTCGGTGCCAAGCAGCAGATTGAGGATGACCGCGAGGTACGGCCCCACGCACGGCGTGAACCCGACGCCGAAGGCCGTCCCGATGAGGAACGAGCGCGGATAGCCGGAGGTCGAACCCTCCAGCCGCAGGTCGAGCCGCTTCGCGAGGACCGGCACCGTGATCAGCCCGAGCATGTGCATGCCGAGGACGACCAGGAGGAGGCCACCGACGCGCTGGAGCCAGTAGACCAGCTCCCCCGCCAGGGCGCCGACGAGCGCGATCGCCACCCAGAGCGCGGTGAACACGACGCTGAACCCCAGGACGAACGCGAGCGCGTGAGAGACGGTGCGTCCGCGGTCGCGCCCGGAAAGGGCGGCCTCCCCCGCGATGTTCACGAGGAACGCCGGCACCAGCGGCAGGACGCAGGGCGACAGGAACGAGAGCATGCCGGCCCCGAACGCGATACCGACGTTCACCGCCATCAAGTATGTCCGCCGCCGGGCGCGGGAACGGTGGGATCCGGACCGACGGCGCATCCGGCGGCGACGCTCGGCTGGTCCTGCCGCCGGACCCGTGACGCCTGCCGGGAGGCCACGGGCGACCGCCGCCCGTGGGCGGGCTCAGCCGATGGCCTGCGAGAGATCCGCGGTGAGGTCGTCGATCGACTCGAGGCCGACCGAGAGCCGGACGAGCCCCGCTGGCGGCGCGAGCTTCGTGCCGCGCACCGAGCCATGCGTCATGCCGAGGGGCACCTCTATGAGCGACTCGACCCCGCCGAGCGACTCGCCGAGCGCGAAGATCCGCGTGCGTGCGGCCGTTCGCTTCGCCGCCGCCTCTCCTCCGCGCAGCTCGAACGACAGCATCCCGCCGAACGCGCGCATCTGCCGCCGAGCGAGCTCGTGGTCGGGGTGTGAAGGGAGCCCCGGGTAGTGGACCCGGGTGACCCTGGGGTGCTCTTCGAGCCAGTCCGCGACGCGACCCCCATTGATGGAGTGCCGCTCCATTCGCACGGCGAGCGTCTTCGCGCCGCGGAGCACCAGCCACGCATCGAACGGGCCGGGGACGCCGCCGGCGGCGTTCTGAATGAACGCCAGCCGCTCGCGCAGCTCCTTCGAATCACCCGCGATCGCGCCGCCCACCACGTCGGAGTGGCCCCCGATGTACTTCGTCGTCGAGTGCAGCACGAGGTCGGCGCCGAGGAGCAGCGGCCGCTGAAGATAGGGGCTCGCGAAGGTGTTGTCGACCACGGATATCGCGCCGGCCGCGCGCGCGATGCCGGCGACCGCCGCGATGTCGACCACCTGCAACATCGGATTCGTCGGACTCTCCATCCACACGAGCTTCGTGCGCCTGCGCAGCGCGCGCCGCACCTCTCCTGGACGGCGCATGTCGACCGCCGAAAGCGCGATGCCGGCGCCGTCGAAGACGCGAGCGAAGAGCCGATGAGTGCCGCCGTAGACATCGTCGCCCATGACGACGTGGTCCCCCGCCCGGAGCAGATGGCCGATCGCGTCGGTCGCGGCCATCCCGGAGGCGAAGGCGAGCGCCCACCGCGCGGACTCGAGCGCGGCGAGGCACGTCTGCAGCGCCGTCCGCGTGGGATTGCCGGTGCGCGAGTATTCGTACCCTTTGTGCTTGCCGACCGCCTCCTGCACGTAGGTGCTCGTCTGATAGATCGGCACCACGACGGCGCCTGTCGCCACGTCCGGATCCTGGCCCGCGTGGATGGCGAGCGTCTCGAATCCCGGCGTGGGCGGCGGGACCCTCCGCTTCACGACCGCGCGCGCCCGCGCGCGAAGAACTCGAGCAGGTCGGCCGTCGTCACGATCGCGAGCGGCCGGTCCTCGGTGGCCGCGAGGAGCGCCGGAGCGCCGCCCGAAAGCTCGGCGTACAGCCGCTCGATGTCGTCGCTCGCCTGCACCACGGGGAACGCGGCCTCCATGACCTGCTCGACCCGGGCGTCCACGAGGGCAGGCTCGCGGAAGACGCGATCCAGCATCGTCCGCTCCTGCACGCTCCCAACGATGTCGTGCACCGATGAAGCCGCCCCGTCGGCCGTCACCGGGATCTGCGAGATGCCGAAGCGCTGCATCTTTTCGATCGCCTCCCGCACGGTCTCGCCGCGAGAGACGACGACGAGCTCAGGGGTCGCGGTCTCGCGCTGCCGCAGCACGTCGCCCACCTTCACCGGAAGCTCGAAGCGACCCATGAAGCCGTTCTGCCGCATCCACTCGTCGTTGTAGATCTTCGACAGGTACGACCGGCCCGAGTCGGGGATAAGGACGACGACGAGGGCCGACGCGTCGAGCTCCGCGGCGATGCGGAGCGCTGCCCATACGGCGGTGCCCGCGGAACCGCCGACGAGGATGCCTTCCTCGCGCGTGATGCGGCGCGCGGTCAGCAGGCTGTCGCGGTCTGACACGCGCACCCAGCGATCGACGAGGCCGCGATCGAAGGTGCCGGGGTAGAAGTCCTCGCCGATGCCCTCGGTCTTATAGGGATGTACGTCGCCCGTGTAGATCGACCCCTCGGGGTCCGCGCCGACGATCACCACGCCGGGGTCGCGCTCCTTCAGATAGCGGCCCGCGCCGGTCACCGTGCCGCCGGTCCCGACGCCGACGACGAAATGCGTCACGCGTCCCTCCGTCTGCTCCCAGATCTCCGGACCGGTCGTGCGGTAATGGGCCTCCGGGTTGTTCGCGTTGTAGTACTGGTTCGGCTGGAATCCTCCCGGCAGCTCGCTCGCGAGGCGCTCGGCGACCTTGTAATAGGACTGGGGCGAGTCGGGCGCGACGGCAGTCGGGCAGATGACGACCTCCGCGCCGTATGCGCGGAGGAGGTCGCGCTTCTCCTGGCTCATCTTGTCCGGCATCGTGCAGACCAGCCGGTAGCCCCTGATCGCGGCGGCGATGGCGAGCCCGACCCCCGTGTTGCCGCTCGTCGGCTCGACGATCGTCCCGCCGGGCCGCAGAAGCCCTCGGCGTTCGGCGTCCTCGACCATCGCAAGCCCGATGCGGTCCTTTACCGATCCGCCGGGGTTCAGCTGCTCGAGCTTGGCGACGAGCGCCGGCCGGACGTCCCGACCGATGCGTGCAAGACGCACGAGCGGCGTGTGGCCGACCAGCGCGAGGATGTCCGGCGCGATCGTCATCCTCCCTGGGGTCACTCCTCGTCGCCCGCGAGCCGGACGTCACGCTCGCCGATCGCGACGGGGCGCTCGAATTGGAAGTCCTCATCGGCGAGCGGAACGACGCGGGGCAGCACCTCGCCCTTCGCGAGACGAACCGGCGGCTCTCCCTGGAGCGACTCCGCGTACTTGAGGCCCGTGCCGGTGTTGAACACCACCACCTCGTCGTGCTGGTCGAGCCAGCCCTGGCGGCGCAGCTGGAGCGCCGCCTCCAGGGCCGCGGCGCCCTCGGGACACACGAGCATCCCCTCGAGCACGCCCGCGACGCGCATCATCTCCCTGATCCGCTCGTCCGCCACGGCGACGGCGATGCCGTTCGACTCGCGCAGGGCGCGAAGTACCAGGAAGTCGCCGAGCGCCTTCGGGACGCGGATCCCCGAGGCGAACGTCAGCGGATCGGGCCACGCCTCGGATTCATCGCGGTTCTCCTCGAACGCCCGGACGATCGGCATGCACCCCGTTGATTGCACCGCCACGAAGCGCGGGCGCTTGCCGTCCGCCGGCAGCCAGCCGACGGCGCGCAGCTCCTCGAACGCCTTCCACATGCCGATCAGGCCGACGCCGCCGCCCGTCGGATAGATGATCACGTCGGGAAGGCGCCAGCCCAGCTGTTCGGCCAGCTCGAAGCCCATGGTCTTCTTGCCCTCGATGCGGTACGGCTCTTTCAGCGTCGATGCGTCGTACCAGCCGTACTCCGCGCACGCCCGCTTTACGACCGCACCCGCGTCGGCGATCGAGCCCTCGACGAGGTACACCCGCGCGCCGTACGCCGCGGTCTCACGCTGGATGACATCGGGCGTCGACTCCGGCATCACCACGATCACGCCGATCCCGGCGCGCGCGCCGTACGCGGCCCATGCGGCGCCCGCGTTCCCGGCGGTGGGCAGCGCGATGGTCGTCACGCCCAGATCGGCCGCGCGCGTCACGCCCATCGCCGCGCCGCGGGCCTTGAACGTCCCGGTCGGCAGCAGCCCCTCGTCCTTCACGAGCAGCTGGTGGAGGTCGACGCGCTCCGCCAGCGTCGGCATCTGCCCCACCGGGGTATTCCCCTCACCGAGCGTCACGACCCGTTCGGGATCGTCGAATGGTAGGAGCTCGCGATAGCGCCACATCGAGTGCTGCCGACCGGACAGCGTGCTTCGCGGAACGCTGTCGCGAATGCGGAGGAGGTCGTACCGCACCAGCAGTGGACCGCCGCACGCGCCACAGAGCTGCGCGATGCGCTGGACGTCCTCCCTCGCTCCGCAGCGCGCGCATTCGAGGTGAGTCGCGAAGGACCGAGGGTGGAGCGGGCCCGCGTCGATCGTCACGGTTCACGCTCGATGCGGGCACCCAACGCGTTCAGGCGGACGTCGAGCGCCTCGTACCCACGGTCGATCTGGTCGATGTTGTTGATGACGCTGGTGCCCTTCGCGCAGAGCGTGGCGGCGAGGAGCGCCATGCCGGCGCGGATGTCGGGGCTGCGAAGCTCCGTCCCGTAGAGCTGCGAGGGGCCGACCACCACCACGCGATGCGGGTCGCACAGGACCAGGCGGGCGCCCATGGAGACGAGGCTGTCGGTCCAGTACATCCGTCCGCCGAACATCCATTCGTGGATGACGACGGTGCCCTCAGCCTGCGTGGCCATGGCGGTCGCGATGCTCGTGAGGTCGGCCGGGAACCCGGGCCAGATCTGGTCCGACACCTTTGGGATCGCGCCGCCGAGATCGGCCTCGATGCAGTAGCGGTCCTTCGCCGGCACGAACACGTCGTCCCCGCGCACCTCGGTCTCGACCCCCAGGCGCTTGAATACGAGCCGGGTCATCGGCAGGTGCTGCGGCACAGCGTCGTGGATCGTCACCTCGCCGTGCGTCATGGCGACGGCCCCCACGAAAGAGCCGATCTCGACGTGGTCGCTGGAGACGCGATGGTCGACGCCGTGCAGCGCCTCGACGCCGACCACCTCGAGCGTGTTGGTACCGATCCCGCTCACGCGAGCGCCCATCGCGATGAGCACGAGCGAGAGCTCCTGGACGTGCGGCTCGCTCGCAGCGTTGCGGATGACGGTGCGGCCCGGAGCGAGCACGGCGCACAGCAGGGCATTCTCGGTGGCGGTCACGGAAGGCTCGTCGAGGAGGATGTCGGCGCCGCTCAGCCGGCGGGCGCGGAGACGGTATCCCTGGGAGAGGACCTCGAGCTCCCCGCCGAGCGCGGTGAGGGCGTGAAAGTGGGTGTCGTTGCGGCGGCGGCCGATGACATCGCCCCCGGGCGGCCCAAGCTGCACCCGCCCGCGCCGCGCCAGCAGCGGTCCCGCCAGGAGCAGCGACGCACGGATCTCGCCCGCGGTGCCTGCGTCGATCGTGTCCCCGGTGGCGCCCTGCGCCGAGATCCGAACATCGTGCCGGCTCAGCTCTTCCACGGTCGCGCCCAGGTCCGCGACGATGTCCAGCATCCCGCTCACGTCGCGGATCCGCGGCAGATTCCGCAGTACCACCGGTTCGTCCGTGAGGAGGCTTGCCGCGATCAGCGGCAGCGCCGCGTTCTTGTTGCCTGCCGGCGTGATCTCCCCTCGGAGCGGGTGGCCTCCTTCGACGATGAACCGGGCCATGCGCGTCGAAGCCTATAGCGGCCCACAGGAGTAGGTTCGACCCCATGCCGAGGTACGACGCCGTGGGGTTCGATCTCCTCACCGCGCTGCTCCACACGTGGAAGCTATGGCGATCGATCGCGCGCGAGCCCGCTATGGGACTGCGGTGGCACGCGGCGTCGCAGGATCTGCTGCGCGGTCGGCCGTATCGCCCCTTCGAGGACATCGTGCGTGAGGCTGCCGCTCTGGTCGGCATCCCGCGTGAACGAGCAAATGAGCTGCTGGACCGGTGGGGATCCTTCGACCCCTGGCCCGACACGCTGGGAACACTGGCGCAGCTCGAGGCGGTGCCCCGCTTCATCGTCACCAATTGCTCGCGGCGGCTTGGTGGTATCGCGGCCGCGCCGCTGGGCGCGTTCGACCTCGTGATGACCGCCGAGGAAGCGGGCGCCTACAAGCCCGACCCGCGCCCGTACCGCGCGGCCCTGGCCGCCCTCGCCCTCGGGCCCGGCCGTGTGCTCTTCGTCGCCGGTTCGGCGCACGATGTCGGCGGCGCCTCACGCGCCGGCATGGATGTGTACTGGGCGAACCGCGGCGGCGCGCCGCGCCCGCCGGACGCGGCGCCGCTGCAGGAAGCGCCGGACCTTCGAGGGCTGGTACACATGCTCACTTGAGGACGATGGGCCTCATGGTCGTTCGCCCGCGCGACAAGGTGCGGGCTGGTATGGCGAATGCATACGGCGAATGCAAAGGTGGCGCGCGAACGCGGAGAAGGAGTTCTTGACATGAAGAAGTTGGCGAAGCGGGCGTTGGTCGTCCCCATCCTTGCCCTCGTATTCATCCTCGGGACGATGAGCGTGGCGTTCGCCGCCAGCTCGTCGGGATCCACGGGGATGCCGGAGGGCCTGGCGGCGCAGATCGACCAGGGCTCGACGGCGGCGACGCTGAAGCTGCCCGAGGGCACCCAGCGCGAAGAGGACGCGACTGTCGCGGTCGTCGTCACGCCTCCGACGACACCGGTCGCTGTGACCACGGTCGCCGGTCAGCAGACGACGCCGACCGTCGTGGCCGCACAGCAGACCAGCCCCGCGACGGGCGTGACCCGCCTCCCGTCCACCGCGACCGACAACGCGACCAGCATGGCGCTGCTCGCCACCGGACTTGCCGCGTTGATCGCCGGCCTGATCCTCGGGAGCCGCCGCCTAGTGCGCTGAACCAGCCGCGCGCGCGATCTCGACATTGACGAATAAGGGCGACGGCCAGTTCGAGTCCTCGTGGCTCCGACTGGCCGTCGTCGTTCTCGTTGCCTTCAAGATCGCGGGAATCCTCATCGTCATCGACCCGAGCGGCGTCCAGAGCTTCGACCTGCCGAAGTCCCTGTTCAGCAGGGCCACCGAATGGCTCCTGCTCGCGACCCTCGCGCTGGCGCTGCTTCGGTACGGGTGGAGCATCGTCCCGCGCACGCGGCTGCACCTTCTCGTGGGCGCGTTCCTCTTCGCGAACGTCCTCTCAGCCATCGCGGCACAGGATCGCTACACCGCGGTCTTCGGCGACCAGGACCGCTACCTCGGACTCACGTTCCTCGCCGACATGGCCGTGCTGTACCTGTCCGTGGCCATCGCGTTCCGAAGGGCGAGCGACTGGCTCGCGCTCGGTGCCGCGCTCTGCGTCGCCACGCTCGTCGTTTTCGGCTACTCGGTCGCGCAGCGATCGGGCCTCGATCCGCTCCCGTGGGCGCGCGACCCGGGCATTCGCCCCTTCTCCACGCTCGGCCACGAGGACTTCCTCGGCCACTTCCAGAGCATCGTCGCGGGCGCGGCGACGGGCGCACTCGTGTTCGCGAGCGGACGCGGTGCCTGGGTCGCGCGGCTGCTCGCGCTCGCGATGCTCGCCGCGGCCGCGGGCCTCACGGCGATCGTCCTCACGCGGGGCACGCTCGTGGGCATCGCGGCCGTGCTCGTCGTCCTGCCGTTCGTGTACCTGAGGCTGTCCGGCGGGGGCAACGGACGCCTCCTGCGCATCGGCGCGGGCGCCGCGGTGGCCGCGGCGGCGCTCTTCGCGCTGCTGGTCGCGACGCCGGTCGGCGATCGGCTGCAGCGGTCCGTCGATGACGCGGGATCGGGCCGGCTGGCGATCTACGAGAGCGCGGTCCTCATGTTCCGCGACAAGCCGCTCCTGGGTTTCGGTCCCGACAGTTTCGCCGTCGGATATCTGCGTTTTCGTCAGGGTCACGTCGGCGAGGACGGCGCGGGCGACCCGCAGTCCTCAGCGCACGACTGGGTGTTGGAGACCGCCGCGACCACGGGCGCGATCGGCCTTGCGGCGCAGCTCGCGCTCATCGCCGGATTCGCCATCGCCGTCTGGCGCATCGGGCCACGAGCGCGCGCGCTGGTCGGCATCGCCGCCCTGGCCGCCGCGGCGTACTGGGGGAACGCGCTCGTCTCCGTCGGTACGATCGGGGTCGACTGGGCACCGTGGCTCGCCTTCGGCGCGGTCGCGAGCCTCGGTCCCCGGCCACCGCCCGCGCCTGCCCGATCGGTGCATCCGGCGCTCGTGGCCCTCGTGCTCGCGGCCGGGGTCGCCGGCGCGCTGTCGGGAGACCGCGCTTTCGCGGCCGGCCGCGCGGCCGCCTCGGCGCAGGCGGCTTGGAGCGCGCGAGACTCTGAGGCGGCAGTCGCCGCGGCGCGCAGGGCGGTCGATGCTGACCCCGGCCGCGCCGACAACTGGAACTGGGTGGGGCTCGCCCAGGAGATCGGCGGAGACCAGGCGGCCGCATCGGACGCGTATGCCGCCGCGGCGCTCCGTGCACCGTACCGCTCGACGTATTGGGTGAACCTCGCGCTGGCTCGCAGCCGCCAGGCAACGCTGGCGGGGGATGTGGCGGCCGCATCGCAGGCCGTTGCCGCGGCGCGCCGCGCGGTGGACGTGGATCCCTGCGGCCGCCCACCGAACAGCGCGCTGCTCGACGTCGCGACCGCATTCGGGCAGCACGAGCTCGCCCTGCGCTCGGCCGTGGCGGGGCTGCAGGCGTGCACGGCCGATCCGTTCTTCGAGGCCTTCGTGAGTGACGCCGCGCGGACCGAGCCGGACGGTGCGCTGGCACGTAAGCTCGTTGACGTGGCCCTGCGCTCGAAGGACAGCGTGCGGCTCAATCTCATCGCCGCCGAGCTCGCGAGCGCGGCCGGTGACCGGACGACCGCGCGCGCCCACGCGGAGCGGACGCTCGAGATCGAGCCGGGGAACAAGGACGCGTTGCGTTTGCTCGCCGAGCTCCGGTAGAAAGAGGAGGGAGGGCGGCATGGCGGAGGCTCGGGGACGTCACCGTCGCGATGAGCGGTCTAGGCGGCGGGCCCCTCGAGTGCGAGCACGTTGAAGGCCCTCACCCAGTCCCCCTTACCGGCGAGGCGCAGGCTGCCCAGGTCCTGCACGACGACCAGACCGCGCACCGCGTCGTACGTCGCCTCGTCGATGAGGATCTGATTCGGACCGGCTGCCGCCTGCAGCCGCGCGGCGACGTTCACCGAGTCGCCCACGACGGCGTAGTGCATTCGGCGCTCGGACCCGACGTTCCCGGCGATGACCTCTCCACTGGTGATCCCGATCCCCGTCTGGAGCCGCACCCCGGGCATGGTCGGGATGTCGAGCCGCATCACGGCGCCCTGCACCGCGAGCGCCGCGCGCACCGCGCGCGCGGCGTCGTCCGAGTGTGTGACCGGCGCCCCGAAGAACGCGAACACGCCGTCACCAAGCAGATCCGCGACCGTGCCGCCGTGGCCCTCGACGGCATCGCTGACGACGGTCAGGTAGCGGTTGAGCAGGTCGAGCGTCTCCTCCGGCGCGTGCTCGGCCGCCAGCGCCGTATAGCCGCGCACATCCGCGAACAGCGTGGACACGTTGCGTCGGTCGCCGCCCAGCGAGACGGCGAATGGATCGCGCAGGGCTTCGGCTGCGACGCTCTGGCTCACGTAGCGTCCCAGCAGGTCGACCAGGCGATCCTGAAGCGCCTTCGTCCGGAGAAGCGAGCGCACCCGAGCTGCCAGCTCGCTCTCGTCGAACGGCTTAGGCAGGAAGTCGTTCGCCCCCGCCTCGAGGCCCCGCGCCTTGTCCTCCGGACGATTCAGGGCCGTGAGAAGGAGGATCGGTAGGCCCGCGTGCGCCGGCTGACGGCGAAGCTCTCTGCACACTTCGATCCCGTCGATCCCCGGCATCATCACGTCGAGACAGACGAGGTCCGGCTGGCGCTGCGCGATCGCGCCGAGCGCCGATGGGCCATCGGACGCCTCCACGACATCGTGGCCCTGGTGTTTGAGCAGCTTGCGGAGCAGCGCGAGGTTCGCCGGCTCGTCGTCCACCGCGAGTATCAGTGCCCGCTCGCGTGTCACGGCAGCAGCGCCGTGACGCTGTCCGCGAATGTCGCGAAGTCGATCGGCTTGCTCAGGTAGCCGTCGAATCCCGCGGCGAGCGCACGTTCGCGATCGCCCATCATCGCGTGCGCGGTGAAGGCGACGACGCGAAGCCCCTTCGCGCGCTCGTCCGCCCGGATCTGGCGTAGCGCCTGCCATCCGTCCATGTCGGGAAGCCCGAGGTCCATGAGCACAAGGTCCGGAAGCCGCTCCACCGCGAGCCCGATGCCCGCCGATGCGGTCTCGGCGGTCAGCACCTCGTGCCCCGCCGCGCGCAGAAGCTTCCCGGCGAGCGCGCGGTTCGCCGGCGTGTCCTCGACGAGGAGGATCGTCGCCATCAGCGAGCGGGAGGGGCGAAGCCCATGTGATCGGTCCGATCCATCAGCGCCCGACCTCGGCAGCGACGCCGTGCTCCGCGAGCACACGGAGGAGGTGGTCCTTCTTCACCGGCTTGGCGACGTATCCATCGGCCTCGGGGGGGACCTCCGTCGCGTCGACGACGGAGATCACTATCACCGGGATGTCGCTCGTCGCGGGGTCACCCTTGAGCTCGCGGAGGATATCGCGGCCGTCGCGGCCGGGCATGAGGATGTCGAGCAGGATCGCCGCGGGGCGCACGCGCCTGCAGTCCGCGACCGCGGCTCCCGCGCTCGCCGAGGCGACGACGCGGTAGCCCTCGCCCGCGAGCATCTTCTCCAGCAGCGGCGCGACCGAGGGATCGTCGTCGACGCTCAGCAGCACACGCTCGCCACCAGTGGCGCCCTGGAGCTCGGCCGCGGCCGGGGAGGCCGGCGCGGCGCGGCAGTCGATCGGCAGCGTGAGGTGGAAGACGCTCCCCCGTCCGGGCTCGCTCTCGAGGGTTATCTCGCCTCCCATCAGTCGCGCGAGACGGCGGCTGATCGCGAGACCGAGCCCGGTGCCGGGTGAGGACCCCTCGGCCTGGCGGAACTCCTCGAAGATCGCGTCGTGCTGCTCGGGCGCGATCCCAGGACCGGTGTCGCGCACCGCGACCCGGAACGCGGGCGCGCCGGCGGAGGAGATCTCGAGGTGGACCTCGCCCGAGTGCGTGAACTTCAGCGCGTTGCCGCAGAGGTTCACCAGGATCTGCCGCACCCGCTGGCGGTCGAGGACCACCTCCGCCGGCGCCCCGGCGTCGCGCGATGTGAAGCGGATCCCCTTCTGCGCGGCGAGCGAACGATGCTGCGCGACGACCGACTCGACCAGCTCGCGGGGGTCGAAGGGCTGGGGATCGATGGTGAGCTTGCCGGCCTCGATCTTCGAGAGGTCGAGGATCTCGTTGATCAGCCCGAGCAGGTCCCGCCCGCCCCGCTGGACCCACCCGAGCGAGGCCTTCTGCTCGTCGTTCAGTGGACCATCCACGCCCGCCAGGAGCGCGTCGGTGAACCCGAGGATCGCGTTCATCGGCGTGCGCAGCTCGTGGCTGACGCTGGCGAGGAAGCGGGACTTCGCCTCACTGGCGCGCCTCAGCGACTCGTTCAACAGGCCCAGCCGGCCGGCGAGCGCGCGCTGCTCGTCGAATAGCGTCGCCAGACGCTGGCTCGTGCCATTCAGGTCTCTGGCCAGCTTCCCGAATTCGTCGCGGTTCGGCACCTGCACTCGTTGTGCAAGGTCGCCCGCAGTGATGCCTGCCAGGGCCCGCTCCATCTTTCGGACGGGCAGGACGAACGCCCATGAGAGGACGAAGCCGAGTGCCAGGGCCGCCAGGACGCTCAGCGCGCTGAAGGCGATCACCGTGTTCGTGAGCAGCGCGCGGTCGGAGTCGAAGGCCGCCCTGGCCTGCGTCATCTGCCCGTCGGTCGATGCGAGGAGCGTGCGCATCGCAGACTCCAGAACGTGCGAGGCCGCGTGCTCCTCGGCGAGGTGGATACGGGTGGCACCCGGGATGTCGCCGGACCGGTACAGCGACAGCACCGTGTCGCCCGATGTCGCGAACTTCCCGTTGACGGTCCGGACGTTCTCGAGGAATTGACGGTCCCCAGGCCCGGTCTCCTCCATGGCGTCGAGCAGGTCGACGAATCGTTTCTTCGCGTCCGATATCTGCGCGTTGAAGCTCTCGTCTCGCGTGAGCAGAGCCATGGCGCGATAGTGGCTCTGGGCGGTGACCGCGTACAGCATCTGCTGGACCGCGCTGGCCCTCTCGTGGAGGCGGCTCAGCTCCGACATGCGCTCGTTCATCCGGCCGATGACAACGAGGCTCAAGATCGCCATCCCGACGAGCAGGAGCGCGCCCGCGAGGAATCCGAAGAGCAGCTTGCGGTGGACGCTCGCATCCACGCGGGCCACCGCATCCACGACGGGACGCAGCCATCCCGTCAGCGGAGGCAACCTCGGCTCGGCAACGCCCGACCTGATGTCGCGATCAGTCATCGCCCGCCTCCCATCGCCCCCGGCCGCGTTCGGGCGACATCATCCGCCGGATCGCTCCGCCGACCGGTGGTACGGCACATCCCGTCCTGGTGATCGTTCCGCGGCGCCGGATCACACGGCCGACAGCGCGTGGTCGAGGTCCGCGACGATGTCCGCCGGGTCCTCGATCCCGACGGATATGCGCACGAAGCCCTCGGTGATCCCGAGCCGCGCGCGCTCGGCCGGAGCGAGCCGCCGGTGGGAGGCGGTCGCGGGATGCATGACCTCGGTGAAGAGGTCGCCGAGGGTGCTGGCGGACGCGGCGAGCTCGAGTGCGTCCAGGAAGCGCCCCGCGGCGCCCACCTCATCAGCCCCCAGCGCGAACGACACCATCCCCCCGAAGCGGCCGTCGAACTGGCTGCAGGCAAGGTCGCGCTGCGGATGTCCGGCCAGGCCCGGGTAGTGGACCCGCGCGACCTTGGGATGCTCGGCGAGGTGTCCTGCCACCACGAGCGCGCTGGCGCAGTGGCGCGTCATGCGCAGCCCGAGCGTCCGCATGCCGCGGATGACAAGCCACGCGTCATGCGGGGGCAGATACGCGCCATCGAGGATCGTCCTTTCGCGCATCTCGTTACCGAGGTCGCGAGATCCGCACACCGCGCCGCCCATCACATCGCCGTGCCCGTTGATGTACTTCGTCAGAGAGTGGATGACGACGTCCGCGCCGAGCGACACCGGAGCGAACAGCGCCGGGGTGGCGAGGCTCGCGTCGATCGCGAGTCGCGCGGAGTGAGCGTGAGCGATCTCCGCCAGGGAGCTGACATCGACCACGCGAAGGAGCGGGTTCGAGATGATCTCGACGTACAGGACCCGCGCTTGGGATGCCGTGAGCGCCGCATCCACCGCGCCGTGGTCGGTGGGGTCGACGAAGGTCACCGAGCCGCGGCGCTCCAGGACGGCGCGCGTCGCCCCGTAGCAGTCCTCCTGCGCGACTATGGGGCCGTCGCACGTGGCGAGGAACGCGTTTATCGCGGCCATGCCGCTGGTGAAGCAGGTCGCCGTCGCGGTGCCTTCTAGTTCGGCCAGCGCGGCTTCCAACGCGCCTGTCGTCGGCGTGCCGTAGCGGCCGTACACGAAGCCGGCCCGCTCTCCGGCGAAGACACGGTCCTGGTCAGCGAAGGTGTCGTGGTCGAATGCCACGCTCTGGACGAGCGGCGGGACCACGGGAACGCCATCACCAAATGGAAGGACGCGAGCCGTTCGTACGACTCGCGTCCCGATGTTCTGCCCGATGCCCATCGCGGGGGAAGCCTAGTCGGTCAGCGTTCGGCGGGGCTCTTCTCTTCCATGGCCTTCGCGCGCTCGATCAGATCGGCGACCTTCTGGCCGCCCTTGCGTCCGATGCGTTCGAAGTGCCCAGGTCCGTACTTTTCGGTGACGGCTCGTCCGCCCTTTTTTCCGATGCGGCCGAAGAACTCGGGTCCGTACTTTTCGGCGGTGCTCGAACCGCCCATCTTGCCGATCCTCTCGTAGAAGCCCGGCCCGTACTTTTCGCTGACGAGACGACCGCCCATGCGGCCTGCCTCTGCGACGGTCATTGCGCCGCCTGCTTTTCTCGGCATGAGGACGCTCCTTTCCGCGGTGGGCAGCCGTGGGCAACGCAGGTCGCATGCCCCGGGATGGCGCGCGGGAAACAAAAACGTTGCGGATCGGTAACGCGGGATGAACACCCACGCCCCCCTGGCTCGCTCGCCTGCCCTACAGCGAAAGACCCGCGAAGAGGTGTACGAAGCGGCCGAAGGCGCGGATGTGGTCGATGTAGTCGGCGATGGCGATGTTCTCGTTCGGAGCGTGGTTGGCGGAGGCCGCGTTGCCTGATCCGAAGCCCGTCGCCGGGATGCCCAGCCGATCGCAGACCTGCGCCATCGGTCCAGATCCGGCGAGCAGCGGATAGACGATCGGCTCCTCTTCGTACGCCGCCCGGCAGGCGTCGATCGAAGCGCGCGCCACCAGCGTGTCCGCGGGCCAGCGCGAAGGTGACTCTCCGTGGTAGGGCACGATCTGGACGTCGCCGAATCCGCGGCGATCGAGGTGCGCGCGGAGCAATTCCAGCACCCGCCCCGGAGTGAGATCGGGGACGAGCCGGAAGTCGACCTTCGCGCGCGCGACCGCTGGCAGAACGGTCTTCGACCCCTCTCCCGAATACCCCGAGACCAGGCCGCAGATCGTGCACGTTGGTTCGAAGAAGTGCTTGCGCTTGAGCGCGGTGCCGGAGAGTCCGCGGACGAAGGCGTCGATCCCATGGATCCGCTTCGTCGCATCCTCGTCATACGGGAGTGCCTCGAGCAGTGCCTCATCGATCGGCGAAGGCGCGTGCACTTCGCCCATGAATCCGTCGATCGTGATGTCGTCGTTGTCGTTCTTGAGGCTCGCCAGGGCCCACACGAGGCGCCATGCCGCATTTGGCACGATCGTGCCGATGGACGAATGCGCATCGAGCGCGGCCCCACGCACGACGAGATCGACGTAGCAGATGCCCTTCAGTCCGAGGGCGATGACCGGCCGCCCCGCGGCATCCTTGTACCCCGCCTCCCATATGCACCCATCGGCGGCGAGCCGGTCGGCGTGGCGCTCCACGAAGGCCGCGAGGTGCTCGGATCCGATCTCCTCCTCACCCTCATAGAGCACGCGCACCCCCACCGGGAGATCGCCGATGGTGGCGCGGTAGGCCTCGATCGCCTGCAGGCGCGCCATGAGGTTGCCCTTGTTGTCTGAGACCCCGCGCCCGTAGAGGTGACCGTCGCGCACGGTCGGCTCGAAAGGCGGTGTCTTCCACTCGCCGAGCGGGTCGGGCGGCTGGACGTCGAAGTGGTCGTACACGAGCAGCGCCCGGTCTCCCGCGCCCGTCTCGCCGATGATCGTCGGCGGGCCACCCGGGACGCGCGCGATCTCGGCGTTCATCCCCGCTCGGCGGGCCCGATCGAGCACGAGCGCGGCGGTCTCCTCGATCGCGGTCCCCTCCGCGGACACGCTGGGCTGGCGCACGAGCTCCTTGAGCTCGTCCAGGAGCTCGCCCTCGCGCTCGCGAACGTACGCGTCGAAGGCTTCGAAGGACGCCGGCTTCACGAGGGAGTCCGCGTGACGCGGGTCTTGCTGCGGCCGAGCGCGCACCAGGGCGAATAGGGCGCGACCTCGATCCAGCGCTTCTGACAGAGATAGTGAACGATCCCATCGGCGTCCTCGAGGGTCTCGCGCCGGTAGACCTTCGCGCGCGGGATCATGAACTGGCAGTCACCGCAGTTGTCGGGGAGGGCCGGCCGCTGGCGACGGGCCGTCCGCGCCATCGCGAGCGCGAACACCAGTCCCGCGACCACGAAGAAGAGAATGGCGATGACGGCGACGGCAATACCCATATCCAGCGGATTCCCCCGACCGTATTGACGGTATCAGGAGGTGGCGAATGAGCGCGACCCGGGCGATCCTGCTGGCGGCGGCGCTGCTCGGAGCGCTCGTCAGCCTGTCGGCCTGCGGGTCGGCCGGAGGGGCGGGCGGCGCGGCGACCCTCACTCCCGGTGTGACAGCCGGCACTGCCCGGCCGGCGGGCGGCAGCTCCGACCCGGGAGGCAAGGAGGGCTACTGACCGGCGTCGCCCCAGTGGAGGCCCGCGAGCGTCGAGCGGTGCCTGTCTTGCACATCGCGCCCATGTGACGAACGGCGAGTCCATGGGGGGGCCGGGGCCGGACGCGGTCGTCGAGCGCGCGCGCCGGATCGCGGCGCTCGCCGGTCGGCGCGCGGAGCTGCCGAGCGAGAATGCCGCGGCGGCGGAACGATCGCGCCAGCTGAGCGACCACGTGCGCACGTACGTCGTGCCGCGGATCGCCAGCCTCGACACCCCGCTGCTCGTCGTCCTCCTGGGACCCACGGGGGCGGGCAAGTCGAGCCTCTTCAACGCCCTCGCCGGCGCGCCGGTGAGCGCGACCGGGGTGCTCCGGCCGACGACGCGCGACGCGGTCGTGCTCGCGACCGAGGGCGACGGCAGGGCGCTCCTCGGCACGGCGCTGTCCGGCATCGCGCGAGACCGGCTTCAGCTCGTCCACACCGGGGCCGCGCGCCCCGGACTCGTCCTCGTCGACGCGCCCGACATCGACTCGGTGGAGCGTGAGAACCGCGCCCTCGCGGACACGCTGATCGAGGCGGCCGACCTCTGCCTCTTCGTGACGACAGCATCCCGGTACGCCGACCTGGTGGCCTGGGACGTACTGCACCGCGCGCACGCGCGTCGCCTGCCGCTCGTCGTGGTCGTGAACCGGCTGCCGGCTGACGAGGCGGACCGCCGCGACGTGCTCACCGACGTCGAGCGCCTCGCACGTGACGCTGGTCTGGATGCGGTCGTCGAGGGCGCGGTCGACATCGTTCCGATCGCCGAGGGAGATCTCGACCGGGCGGGCAACGCGCTCGCGGCGGGCGCGGTCGCGCCGGTCCGCGCCCGCATCGACGCGCTTGCCGGCGATCTCGAAGCCCGTCGCGCGCTGGCCCGGCGCGCCTTGGGCGGCGCCCTGGCCGGCCTGGCGCCACTGGTGGAGAGCGTCGCCACCGACCTCGCCAGGCAGGCGGACGGCGCCGCGTGGCAGAGGGGCGAGGCCGAAGCGGCGTACCGCGACGAGCTGGCGGGCATGCGCGACGACCTTCGCGGCGGCCGTTTCCTGCGCGAAGAGGTCCTGCGCCAGTGGCAGTCGTTCGTGAACGCCGACCAGATCACCCGGTTCTTTTCGAGCGGCATCGGCCGCGTCCGCGGGGCGATCGTCGCGGCGTTCCGCGGCACGCCCGTGGCCCCGGTCGGCGTCGTGGAGCGCGAGACCGCTTCGGACATCGTTACCCTCGCCCTCTCGCATGCGTCGGAGGCGGCGCGGCGCACCGCGGGACGCTGGTCCGCCACGGCGGACGGCGCCGCCCTGCTGGCGCGCGACCCGGCCCTCTGGGCCGCCAGCGGGTCCTTCGCTGACGAGCTCGAGCCGATGCTCCACGACTGGGTCCGCGGGATCGCCGAGGACGTGAGGGCGCGCGGCGCGGAGAAGAAGAGCCTCGCGTTCGGAGCCTCGATCGGCGTGAACGTCGTGGGTATCGCGGTGATGCTCGCGGTCTTCTCGCACACCGCGGGGCTCACGGGCGCGGAGCTCGGGGTGGCCGCCGCCACGGGGTTCGTGAACCAGAAGCTCCTTCAAGCCCTCTTCGGCGAGGCCGCGATGACGCAGATGATCGACCGCGCGCGCGCTCAGCTCGACGCCCTCCTCGCGATCCGGTTCGACGCGGAGCGGTCGCGCTTCGATGCCCAGGTGGCCGACCCGGCGGCGCTGCTCGCGCTGTCGGCGGACCTGCGGGAGAGCGTCGCGGACCAGCACCCGTGAGCCTCGCGCAGTGCCTCGCGCGCCTCGACGACGCGATCGACGCCGCCACCGGCCTGGGCCTGGACGCGGGTCCCGCCGTGCAGGTGCGCGAGACCGCGCGTTCCCGGCTTGGATTCCCGGGAGACGTCTACGTGCTCGCGCTGGCGGGTGGCACCGGGGTCGGCAAGTCGAGCCTGCTCAACGCGCTCGCCGGAGCCAAGGTCAGCCTCGCCGCGGCCCGGCGTCCGACGACCTCCGAGCCCATCGCGTGGGTCCCGCGCGCGTCGCGTGCCGAGCTGGCCCCACTCCTCGATTGGCTCCACGTGAAGGAGGTCCGCGAGCACGGTGACCTGCGTGGGCGCGGCGTGGCCGTCCTCGACCTACCCGACCTCGATTCCATCGCGCCCGAGCACCGCAGGCGCGTCGACGAGCTGCTGCCGCGGGTCGACGCGGTCATGTGGGTCACCGACCCCGAGAAGTACCAGGACGCCGTCCTGCACGACGACTACCTCCTGCGCTGGGTCCCCCGCCTCGCGCGCCAGCTGATCGTGCTGAACAAGATGGACCGGGTCGATGCCGGCGACGGCAACAGGCTGCGCGACGACCTTGCGGCGCGCCTGCGCGCGCATGGATTGCCGGAGATCCCGATCGCGCTGGCCTCCGCCGGCGAAGGCGAGCACGGCATCGAAGAGGTGCGGCGATGGATCGCGGGCTCCGTTGACGCGAAGCGGGTCGTCGGCGCGCGCATCGCCAGAGAGGCGCGCGTGGCGACGCGCGAGCTCGCGGAGCGCGCGGGCGTGTCGGGCAGCGATGCGCCCCTGGTCACGCCGGAGCGGCGCTCCCGCGTGCTCGGAGACGTCATGCGCGAGGTCCTCGCGATCGTCGACATCCGGGGATTCGAGCGGCAGGCGGTCGCGGCCACCCGGCTCGCGGCGCGACCACGCGGCGCCGGACCGATGGGTCATCTCACCTCGGCGCTGTATCGGTGGAGTGGCCGCAGGCGCGTGGCTGCGGACCCTGCGGCCTTCCTGCGTCGCTGGCCCGAGCGGGGCTCCCTGGCTCGTCCGGCGGAACCGCTGCGCGCGCTGCTGGTCGACATCCTCGCGGCGGTGCCGTCGGGCGCGCGGCCGCCGATGGCCGCGCTCGGCGAGCCGGCGGCGGTGCAAACGCGGATCCGCAAGGCGATCGACCAGGCGGTGGCCTCGACCGCGGCGACCATGATCGTGCCCCGAAGCGCGGTCTGGTCGATCCTCGGCCTCCTCCAGTACGCGATCACCGGGATCCTTCTCTTCACCGGGCTGTGGTTCGCGCTGCTGCTGTTCTCGCCCGTCACGGTGGGCGTGGTCCTCCTTCCCCTGATCGGGCCGGTACCGGTGCCACTGGTCCTCCTGGCTGGGACGCTCCTCGTCGGATACGTGCTAGCGCGGATCCTCGGGACGCATGCCGGGTGGCTGGGGCGCCGGTGGGCGGCGCGCATGAGCTCCGCGATGGCCGGCGATCTCGCGGGGAGGCTGGGCACCGACCTCTTCGCGCCCATCGCAGCACTCGACGCGGCGCGCCAGCGCCTGCGGGTCGCGTGGCGCGGGGCCGAGGCAGGGTGTCGTGACCCGGTCGCGGCGGCGATCGAGCCGAGCGGGGGCGCAGCTCCCTAGAAGCCCGTGCATGGACCCCGCGCGGCGCGGTGCCCCGCGCCGGCGCCTGCCTGCGAACACCCTCGAACACCCTGGGCCCGCGGGACGTCTTGTGTGTGATGATCGCCCGCGCTATTGACGCGTATCCGCTACGCGATCCGGAGGTCGTGCGCGCGGCGCAGGCCGGCGACGAGCGCGCGCTCGAAGCCCTGCTCAAGGCACTCGCCGAGGAACTGATGCCGCTCGCGAACGCCCTCACCGGCGGTGACGGAGAGGCGGACGAGCTCGTCGGCGACACGTTGAGCCAGGTCTACGAGCGGCTCGGCCAGCTGGAGAGGCCCGCCGCGGTGGTCACCTGGGCCAGGCGCGCGCTCGTCAGGCGCTTCCAGGACAAGCGCCGATGGCTCTCGCGCCGGCCGAGCGCGCCCATTGAGATGGTCGCGATCGCGACGCCCGACCATGCGCGCCCCGATCTCATCGATCTGCGCACCGCGGTTCGGCGGCTCTCGCGAGGGGAGCGCGCGCTGCTCGTGCTGCACTACTGGCAGGGGTTCTCGATCCGCGAGTGCGCGGTCGAGCTGGACATCCGGGAGGGCACAGCCAAGTCCCGCCTCAGCAAGGCCCTGGGGCGGCTGCGGGAGCGACTCGGGGAAGGAGACCCATGAGCGATCTCGAGCGTCGTCTGGAGGATCTGTTCGCGGAAGATTCCCGCGCGCGTCGCGTGCGACAGGTCCGGGTGGCGCCACGCCGCGCGAGCTGGCCCGCGGCCGCGACATTGATCGCGGCCGCAGCGGTGCTGACGATCCTGCTGCTCGGTAGCCTCACCCCCGGGTCGGAGCGGCCGGCGTCGCCGCCCGCCGCCCCACCGAGCGCCACGTCGCCGGGAACGGTGGCCCTCTCCGGAGACGGGAAGAGCGTTCTTGTGGGGGGTCGGGTCGCGCTGGCCATCGATGACGATCAGATCGTTGAGTGGTTTCGAAGTAAGAGCCAGTTGTGCGATCAGCACAACATGACCAGCACTCCTGAGCGGCGGACGTTCTGTGAGAACAAGGCATCCTTCAGGGACCAGACTCAATTCGCTTCAGTCGTTGGTTCTCCTGACGGGATGCAGATCGGTTTCACGATCGAGAATGCCACTCTGTCTCCGGACACGGTCGCTGGCATCTTCTTGCGCTCCACTGGGACCGTTCGCTTCCTGTCCAGCTACTACCTCGACAATCGATTCATCGGCTTCTCTCCGACCGGCACGAACTTCATTTACCAAGGTGGTTGCTTTGAGGCCAGGTGTGGACTCGTCATCATTGATTCGAAGACCCTCAGTGAGATCGCGAGTCTGAACAAGCCTGACGGCGGTGAGAGACAGCAGAATGCCACTTTCGTGCGGTGGATCTCGGACAACGAGGTCGAATACAGACTGGGTACGGAACTAAGACGACATTCGTTCTGATCATCGGATCTGCCGCGAGTGCCGGCTGGGAGCGCGTGCCACTCCGGCCATCGAATTTCGATGATGCGCGTCTGAAGATGAGGTCGCCATCCCGCACGGTCGGACCGCGGGCAGGCGCCCCGCCGCTCCCGCTTGTGGTGTGGGCGACGCCCTGACGCCGGCGACGACCGCGCCTCGGGCTACCGCGACTCGCTCTCGGTGCCGCGGGACGAGGTCAGCATCGAAACGCGGCGCTCGGTCGGCGAGGTCGGGGCGGCAACCGTCGCGGCATCTCAGCCGCCGGGCTTGGTCACCATCAGGACGATGATCACGACGAGCGCCACTGTGGTGAGCGGCCCCAGGACCTGCGTCCGCCTCGCGATGGCCATGAACTCGGGCGTCGGCGGCCCCGCCTTTGCCATGCGGATCATCTTCTCGATGAGTGGGGTCTGGACGAGGACCGCGGTGTAGAAGGTCGCGATGTAGATGAGGATCGCGATCCAGAGCCAGTAGTGGCTGAAGAAGGCGTTGTTGTAGCCGGCCAGGAAGATGAGCGCCAGGCCGCTGAGGGGCTGAACGGCGACCGCGATCGGCACGATGAGGCGCCTCTCGATCGCGACCATCCCCTCCATCAGGGCGATGCCGCCCTGCGGGCCGGCCTTGCCGGCCATCGGTCCGAGCACGGAGAACGCGAACACCGGACCAAAGCCCGCGATCGCGCCCAGCGCATGGACGAGGAGCACGATCGCGATCAGCAGCGAAGTGTCCATGAAGCCTCCCATGGCCGCATCTGCGCGGGTGGCTCAGGACAGTACCGTGCCCGGGCGAAGTGTGTCTAACGAATCACGACACCCCGCGTTGCGGGCGGGCCGGGGTGACGTTCGTGCTATCGACGCCCGCAGCCGCGTGGCGTCTGATGGACCGCATGATGAAACAGCCCACGTGGCCCAAGGTCTTCGCGTTCACCGGACTGGCGGTCATCGGCCTCGCGCTCGCGTACTTCGCCACCGCGTTGACCACCGGAGGGGTGACGGCGACCTCGCTCGGACGCGACCCGAGCGGCAGCATGGTGCTGACCGGCAGCGCCGTCCTGATGGCCGGGATCGCCGTCGCGGCCGTCTTCGGCTTCCTGGCCATCGTCCAGGCGCGCGCACTCCAGCGAGGGCGCGCTTAGCTGAGCGACGGCGCCGTCGGCGGGCACGCCTGAGGGCCGTGGGAGACTCGAACTCCCGACAATCCGGTTAGAAGCCGGATGCTCTATCCGCTGAGCTAACGGCCCCGCGCGGGGAACCTGAAAACGTGCTCGACCGCTCGGTGGTGCGATGCCAGGGTGGAACGCGGCCCCGAGTAGAAAGTCTAGAGCGCGGCCTCGCTCACGGCGCGGATCTCGGGTAGGCCGCGGAACCTTTCCGCCAAGCCGACGGCCTCGAGCGACCGCGCGATGTGGTCGATATTGTCGAGCGCCTCGTCTCGCGCCTGCTGCGCGGCTGCGACGTTGCCCCGGCCCGCCTCGAGCGTCGCCAACGACCAGAGGATCCGCCAGATGATGCGCCGTGAGCCGATGCGTCGGGCGAGATCGGCCGCGTCCTCGAGGGCGGCAGCCGCGGCGTCCGGGTCACCGGAGAGGCGCAGCGCTTCGCCCTCGTACCACTTCCAGTCCGCTGTGAATGGCGCGAAGCCGGAGTCCTCGTGACGCCTGGTCGCCTCGCGCGATGCCACGATCGCGGCGGCGTATTCGCCGTCGGCGAGTTGCAGCTCGACCCCGACCATGCCCAGGTGGAGGGATGCGGTCGGCAGATTCCCGGGCTCGGGAAGCGCCCGCGCCTCGGTGAGCAGCGTGCGGGCTTTGTCGAGTTCGCCCAGCGCCAGCGCCGCGCGGCCCCGCTGCGCGAGCGTCCAGGGCAGCCAGGAGGGCAGCTTCTCGCGGGCGAGCTCATCCGCGCCGCGTAGGTGAGCGGTCGCCTTCTCGTCGTCGCCTGCCATGCGATAGCACCACGCGAGATCAGCGCGTGGACCGACCTGCACGGCGATGAAGCCGGCTTGCGCTCCGTTGCGGACCGCTTCCTCCCACGTCGCGATCGCCGTGCCGTAGTCGCCGCGATCGAGCTGTACGTAACCGACCATGAACCCGCTGAAGGCCTTGCCCCACAGATTGTTGGTCTCGTCGCTAAGCTGGCGCGCCTCGGCGCTCGTGGCGATCACGGCGTCGTAATCGCCCGCCCCGAATTGCTTGAAAGCGAGCGTCCCGAGATTGTCGGCCAGCATCGGTTTGTTCCCGGTCATCCGGAAGATCTCGGCCGCCTCGGCCATGGCATCGTCCGCCGCCTTGCTGGACTTGCCGGCGGCCTGGTACCTGCGGCCCAGATCGGAAAGAACGTATCCGAGCAGGTCCGTCATATGCGTTTCGCGGGCGAGCGCTACCGCCTCTTCCCCCGCTTCGATCGCGGCGTCGTCACTCCCCTTCCACGCAGCGACGAGGAGCCGGTTCCACAGGAGGCGAGCCAAAAGGTCCTTGCGATCGCTCGCGCGAGCGAGGGGTACCGCACGTTCGAGCAGTGCCTCCGCCCGCGGAAGGTCCTGCCGGCTCGTGGGAGTGGCGAGCACGGTGATGAGGTGGGCCAGCCCGGAGAGCTCCATCGACGCATCGCCTCGTTCCACTCCGAGGCTTTCGAGCTCCTCGTAGTCGGCGACGCTCGCATCGAACGCGCTGCGCAGCTCGTTGGCGCGGCCCCTGCAGACGTAGACCTCTGCGAGGAGATCTCCACCGACGGGCAGCGTCTTGTAGAGCGCAAGGAGGCGCGAGTAGTGAGTTATCGCGTCCTCGAGGGCGAATAACCGCAGGGCGCGGTCCCCGGCCAGCTTCAGGTAACGGCCCGCGCGCGCGTCGCCGGCCTCGGCGAAGTGATGGCCGAGCTGCTCGGCGTACTCCTCGATGCGATCCGCGTACAGCTCCTCGAGAGACTCAGCGACCCTTCGGTGAAGCTCGCGCCGTCGGCGCTGCAGGATCGAGTCGTACGCCGCCTCCTGCGTGAGCGCGTGGCGGAAACCGTACCGGCGCTCTGGCTCGCGGCCGAGCTCGCGCACGAGCTCGACGCGTTGCAGCGTCGCGAGGTGCCGATCCAAACGCGCGCTCTCGTCGATCATCCGCAGCAC
The DNA here is from genome assembly GCA_038211425.1 of Candidatus Limnocylindria bacterium. Taxonomy (GTDB): domain Bacteria; phylum Chloroflexota; class Limnocylindria; order P2-11E; family P2-11E; genus JALYKU01. The sequence continues at coordinate 31,595 of JBBQVQ010000025.1, forward strand.
GCGGTACGCGAACGACGGTCCGATCACCGCCGCGGCTTGCAGTGTGCGGCGGACCTCCTCGTCGAGACTGTCGATCCGCGCGGCGAGCAGTCCCTGCAATGTCTCGGGCAGGCGGATCTCCGCCTCCTCGCGCGTGACCCGCCAAGCCTCGCCCGTCAAGGTTCGCTGGATCACATCCTCGTGCATCAGCGAGCGCACGATCTCTTCGAGGAACAGGGGATTCCCCTCCGCTTTCGAGAGGATCCTCTCGCGCACCCGTGACGGGAGCTGCGCATCCCCGAGCACGCCGCGGAGCAGTGACTCCGCCTCCGTCTCCTTCAGCGCCGCGAGCACCACCTCTGTGTAGACGTGGGGAAATTCACTCTCGGCGCGTTGCTTCGTGCGCCAGGCGGGCGACTGGCGATCGGGGCGGAAGGCGAGGAGGAACAACATCGGCACCTCGTCGACGAGCGAGAACAGCCGCAGCAGGAGCTCGACCGAGGCCGGGTCGCTCCATTGCAGGTCGTCGAACACGAGCACCGCGGGCGAATTCTCGGACCGGCCGCGGGCGAGCGCGGCGACGAGCTCGAACAGCTCTCTGCGCACGGCTTCGGCGTCGCGCTCGCCGAGTCCAGGGTCATCTTCGGACCGAAGCCCGAGCAGGAGCTCGAGCGCGGCCCCGCCGTCCGGCTGGCGCTCCCCCACCCCCGACGCGATCAGCCTATCGAGCTTCGCGCGGATGGCCGATGGCTCTTCGCCGTCCGCCGCCCCGGACCAATCCAGCACGTGCTGCCGGAACAGCAGGTATGAGCGCGAGCCACCGTACGACTGGCCGCGCGCCTCGCTCCAGCGGGACGACCCCTCCGGCTCGTCAGCGCGCCATTCCCTCCGCAGCTCATCGATGAGCCGGCTCTTGCCGAGTCCCGCATCCCCGATGAGCGCGACGATGCGGCCGCGCCCGCTGTGCACGTCGCGAGCGGCGGCTCGGAGGGCGGCGAGCTCGGCCACTCGGTCGACGAGCGGCGTACGTCGCGTCTCCCGGGGCGGAGCGCGCGATATCACCTCGTACGCCTTGACCACCGCGGTACGGCCCTTCGCGTCGATCGGGTCGATCGCCTGAAGTTCGAATCGATCGGCGACGCGTTTCTGCGTCGACTCGCCGACGAGGATGCCGCCGGGGGCCGCCGCGGACTGGAGACGGGCGGCGACGTTCACCGCATCGCCCATCGCGCTGTACTCGATCCCCTGCCCGCCGGCATCGCTCAGCACCGCCAGGCCCGTGTTGATCCCGATGCGCACGTCGAAATCAGCGATGCCGCGCTCGGCGCGCAGCCGCTCCCTGTACGCGGCGAGCGCCGCCCGCATGTCCAGGGCCGCGAGGATCGCGCGCTCGGGATCGTCCTCGTGTGCATGCGGCGCGCCGAAATAGGCGAGGACCGCGTCGCCAATGAGCCGAGCCACGGTTCCCTCGTAGCGCGCGATGGGAGCGGTGAGCGCGCGGAACGCGCCATCCATGATCTCGGACCACTCTTCGGGGTCTAGCGACTCCGCAAGCGCGGTCGAACCCTTCACATCGCAGAAGAGGATGGTGACCACGCGCCGCTCGCCTTCGGCCGCTCGGCTCCCGGTCACCGCGGTACCGCAACTCGGGCAGAACCTCGCGCCGTCGGGGACCGCGCTGGCGCAGCGCCCGCAGTTCACTTGAACTCGGCTCAGGGAGAGCGCGAGGGCGGGGCGGCCGCGTGGATCGGCCTTCCAGCCGCCACGAGCGAGGCTTCGCGGATCGTCTCGGCGAGGGTCGGATGGGCGTGAACGGTGGCACTTATGTCGTCGACCGTCGCCTCGAGTCGGATCGCGAGCGTCGCCTCGGCCACGAGCTCGCTGGCCTGCGGACCGACGATATGGACGCCGACTACCCGCTGGTCGGAACCGGTGGTGACGATCTTCACCAGGCCGTCCGACTCGCCGAGGGCCAGCGCGCGGCCGGACGCGCGAAAGAAGAAGCGTCCGACCCGCGCGTCACCGTGACGCTCCTTTGCCTGCGCCTCGGTGAGCCCCACCTGGGCAAGCTCCGGGTGCGTGTACACGACGTTCGGGATCGCCGTGTAGTCGATGCGCTCGTCTTCGCCCAGGATGCTGTTCACCGCGACCTCGCCTTGGGTCGAGGCGACGTGGGCGAGCTTCGGCGCGCGCTCGTCGCCGATGCAGTCCCCGATCGCCCAGACGCCAGCCACGTTCGTCCGCATGCGGTCGTCGACCGTGATCCCAAGCCTGTTCGTCATGAGCCCGGCATCCTCGACGCCCGACAGGTCGGCGACGCGGCCGGCGCCGAGGAGGACCTCGTCGCCCTCGAAGGTTTGCGGCTTCCCGTCGACCTCCGCGATGGCGGTCACGACCTTCCCGCTCCGCCGCACCTCCGTGACCCGCGCGTTGCCGTGGACGCGGACCCCCAGGCGACCGAGGGAGCGGGTCAGGGCGCGCACGAGCTCGGGGTCGGCATACGCGAGCGGCTGCGGCAACATCTCGAGGATCGTGACCTCCGATCCGACCTCGGCGAAGAACGTACCCAGTTCCATGCCGATCGCGCCTCCGCCGATCACAAGGAGGCGGCGCGGGACCTGCGTAAGCTCGAGCGCACGCACGTTGTCGAGCGGCTTCGCCTCGGCCAGACCCGTGATCGGGGGCATGCCGACCTTCGACCCCGTGGCCACGATCACAGCGTTGGCGCGGACTCCGCGTTCACTTTCGCCGGCGCTGACCTTCAGCTCGCCGGGAGCGACCAGGGTGCCGCTACCCTTGATCAGCTCCACCTTTCGCCCGCGCAGCAGCGTTTCGATGCCGCCGACGAGCTGTTTCACGACCGCGTCCTTGCGCGCGACGGCCTTCTTGATGTCGAACGAGGCCCCATTCACGAGGATGCCGTGCTCCTCCCCGTGCGTCGCGGTGTGGTAGGCGTGGCTCGAGTCGAGTAGCGCTTTGGAAGGGATGCAGCCGACGGTGATGCAGGTCCCGCCGACGCGGTCGCGCTCGACGAGCGCCACCCGAGCGCCCTTGTTACCCGCGTGGAGCGCCGCGACATAGCCGCCGGGGCCGCCGCCGAGGATGGCGATGTCGAAGGGCTCCGGGCGCGCGGTCACCCGAACAGCCTAGGGTCTTGGGAAGCGTCACGCTCCAACGGGTGTGCGGCGTAGCCGCGCCGCAAGCACAAGAGGACGTAGACCGGGATGAACGCGCAGCCGATGCGCTGGTACTGCGCGACGTGGCGACGTTCATGAGCCAGGAGCGCGGCGCTCGGTGGCGTCGTCGCCACGATCACATGGCCGAGGGTGATCGCCTTGTAGCCACGTCGTGACAGCGCCAGGCGAGCGAGGCCGCGATCCGCGACGTACACGAAACAATCGCCGACCACGCCCGGGCGCGCTCCGGATGCCAGGCCCAGAAAGTGTCCGGCGGCGTCGGCATGGTGGTCGCGCAGTCTCCTGGCGAGATCAGCGAGTGACGCGGTCGACGACCTCGCCGAGCGCCTGGGTCACGGCACGCTCATCGGTCGCCGTCGTGTCGTAGCGGAGCGTCAGGAGCCAGCGCTGCGGGTCCGCGTGTACATAGGTGACGCCTCGGATGCCCCGCGCCCCCGCCACCACCTGTGGCGCGCACTTGCCTCATATGAGCTCGGGCACCTCGAGCGAGATCTCGCCGAGGGCGGCCTCGACGACGGCGCGAACAGGAGGGGAGGCGGCGGGTACCGCCGGCCGCGCCGAGGTGGTCGGCGAGCAGCCGGCGAGCGCCAGACACAGAGCGGCGGCGCAGATGACCCTCACGTGAGGGCATTCTGCGCCGCCGCGCCTTGGATCGCGGAGGATCGGCTAGCGCTCCATGTCCTCTTTGGCTTGGCCGATGCCCTCTTTCACCTTGCCCTTGCCCTGATCCATCTTGCCGCCGATCTCGGTCGAGGTGTCTCCGGTGATCTTGCCGGCCTCTTCCTTGACCTTGCCCTTGGCCTCGTCCATCTTGCCTTCAGTCTTGTCCTGCACTTCGTTCCTCCTTCGCGCCTGTGGCGCATTCGAGTATGCGGGCAAGGCCCATGCCGGACCCCTCGGGACGGTGAGCGCGGCCCCGGGCCCATGACGGTTCCGTCATGAGATCGATACGAACGCCGCCGCCGGGCTTCAGCCATGCGCCGTCCCCTCGAAAAGCCGGGACAGCACGCGCTCCTGGCGCTCGAGGACGTGGTTCTGGATCTCCCGGAGCCAGCGGTCGAGGTCCGCCGTGAGCTCGACGACCTCGCGGACGACGGCCGTGTGGTCGAGGTTCGGCTGCGCGGCCAGTCCGGCGAGCAGGGCCTCGGTCTTAGCCTCGTAGTCGGTCACCTTCACGCCGAATACCTTGAGAAGCTTTCGCGTCGGGTCCATCGGTCGGCGGTCGGTTTCTGGTGCGGCGGCGCGGTCTGGGTCGTCCATTTTTTCACCCCCGGTCGCGTGTCGGATCTGCACGATCGCGATCGCATTGTGAGGGAGGACTCATTGACAGACCGCGGGATGGCCGCGATGGTCTCCCCGTGCTAGCCGAGCCGATCGAGGTCGCCGGGACACATTTGCCGGACGGATACGCTGCCCGTTCCTTCCAGGAGCGGGACCGGGACGCCATGGTCGCCGCGCGCAACGCGGAGGTCGGACCCATGGAGCAGGGCTCGGCCGAGGAGTGGCGCCAGTGGGAGCGGCTCGCGCCCGATCCGGACCTCCTGCGCTTCACCGTTTCCAATGCCGATGACGCTGCCGTGGCGTTGGCGGAGCTGAGCCGAGGCGGGGCATTCCAGCATCCGGACGGAGCGCTCAATCTCGGCGTCGGCGTCGTCCGCGATGCGCGCGGGCGAGGCATAGGGTCGGCCCTGGTCGAGGTCCTCGAGACAGAGGCGAGGCGACGAGGCGCGCCACGCGCGCTGTCGCAGGTCCGTTCGGATCAGCCGTTCGCCATCGAGTGGGCGCTGCGGCGCGGTTTCACGGAGATCGGCAGGCGGATCGATTCGTACCGCGATCTCGCCTCGTTCGACGTGGCGGAATGGTCGGGGCCGGTCGATCGAACGACCGGCGAAGGCATCCGCTATGTGACCATCAGCGAGGAGCTAGGCCGCCGCGGCGCGGAAGGTGCGGAGGCGTTCCAGCGCGAGCTGTACGAGCTGGAAGGCGAGTGCTGGGACGACGTGCCGTTCCCGACCCCGACCCCGCACTGGTCGTATGAGATGTTCCGCAAGATGGGGAGCGGTCCGAACACCAGGCCGCAGCTCTCGGTCCTCGCCACCGACGGAGACCGCCTCGTCGGCATGACCATGACGATCAAGCACGGGGAGCGGGACGCGTACACGGTCATGACCGGGACCGGGCGAGCGCACCGGAAGCGAGGCATCGGCCTCGCCCTGAAGATCGAAGCGCTCGCGCGCGCGAAAGCAGCCGGCCTGCGGGCGCTGATGACGACCAACGACGAGCCGAACAAGGCGATGCGCGGGATCAACGCGAAGCTTGGTTACGAGCTGCTGCCAGCGCGGATCTCGCTCGAGAAGCGCTTCCGGATCGAGCCGAAGTAGCTCGATCACGCGGCTTCGCCGCTGATCGCGGAGCCGGTCCTCGTCGCCGGTCTCGGGGACCTCTCGCGCAACTCGTGGTCCCATGGACACGCGTCCTTGCGCGGGGACTCGAGAGGCCCAGAGGAGCACACTCATCCGCCCTGCTGCGTCACGCCGAGGACGAACACGAAGAGGATGGCGGGGCGCGGTCGCGGTCGACCTCAGCCACGCGGCAGTCTCGGTAGGCTTCGGCCGTGACGGAGGCGTGGGTCTGGTGGAAGCACGGCGTCATCTACCAGATCTATCCGCGCTCGTTCCAGGATTCGAACGGTGATGGCATCGGCGACCTTCGCGGGATCCTCGCGCGGCTCGATCACCTGAACGACGGGACCGACCGCTCACTCGGGATCGATGCGATCTGGATGTCGCCGTTCTATCGCTCGCCCATGGCGGACTTCGGTTACGACGTATCCGACCATCGCGACGTGGATCCGATCTTCGGGACGCTCGCGGACTTCGACTGTCTTCTGGCCGCGGCTCACGAACGGGGTATACGCGTGGTCGTGGACCTCGTCCCCAATCACACCTCAGACCAGCACCAGTGGTTCGTCGAATCGCGCCGCAGCCGCGCGGATCCGAGGCGCGACTGGTACGTGTGGGCGGATCCCGCGCGTGGAGGCGGCCCGCCCAACAACTGGCGGAGCTCGTTCCCCCGTGTCGGACGCGCCTGGACGCTCGATCCCAGGACCGGCCAGTACTACCTCCATCATTTCCTGCCGCAGCAGCCCGATCTGAACTGGTGGAATCCCCGGGTGCGTCAGGCGACCGACGAGGTGATGCGGTTCTGGCTGGACCGTGGCGTCGACGGATTCCGTGTGGACGTGGCCCACGGCCTGTTGAGTGACCAGGCGCTGCGGAACAACCCGCGGTTCACGCTCGGGGGGCGGCGCCGGCGGCGGGACGTCGATCTCGAGGAGGTGCACGAGATCCACCGGGCGTGGCGGAGGACGCTCGACGAATACGAGGACCGCATGGCGGTCGGCGAGGTCTTCCTGACCGACCTTCGCCGCCTCGTGCGCTACTACGGGAAGGACGACGAGCTGCAGCTGTCGTTCAATTTCATGTTCCTATCGCAGCCGTGGAGCGCGACGCGCTTCCGCCGCGCGGTCGAGCGCTATGAGGCGCTGCTCCCCCCTCACGCCTGGCCCGATCACACCCTCTCGAACCACGATCGCCCACGCGCCGCTAGCCGCTACGGACCGCGCAACGCCGCGGCCGCCGCGCTCATGCTGCTGACGCTGCGCGGCACGCCCTTCGTGTACTACGGCGAGGAGATCGGGATGACGGACGTTCCGATCCATCGCGAGCGCCAGGTCGACATCGACGGCCGCGACCCCGAGCGCACGCCGATGCAGTGGGACGGCTCGCCGAACGCGGGCTTCACCAGCGGCGCGCCGTGGCTGCCGATCGGACAGCACGCCGATCGGGTCAACGTGGCGGCGCAGCGGGACGATCCGCGCTCGCTCTTCTCGTTCTACCGCCGGGTCATACGAACGAGGCGCCGCTCAGCTGCGCTGCGTTCGGGGACGTATCGCTCGCTGCCCGCCGCGCCAGGCGTCTTCGCGTACGCGCGCGAGCGCGACGGCGAGCGCCTCGCGGTAGCGCTCAACTTCACCGACAGCGAACGGGACTACACGCTGCCATGGAGCGGGTCCCGGGGGCGGGTCGTCCACTCCACGCGTTCGGACCGGGACGGCGCGGCGGTGGGATCACGGCTGCGACTCGCGCCGAGTGAGGGCCTCCTCCTCAGCGCAGGGTGATCCCTGAGCGCCCGAACGATTCCGCGAAGCGCTCCGCGATCGCCTCGTACCCTCGGTCGTTCGGATGGAAACCGTCGGCGGATACTGCGCCACCGCGGACTACATCGGACGTGCCGGTGTGGAGATCCACGAGGACCACGCGGTCACCGTGGACCGATACCGCTCCCGCGATGACGCGGTTGTACGCGACGACGCCCTCGGCGATGCGGCCGCGCGAGTCGGGCGCCGCTTGGAACGCGGGCACCTGGGTGAGGTCCGGGACATCGCCGACAAAGATGCGGGCGCGGGTGCGTTTCTCCAGGCCATCGAGAAGCTGGCCGAGCTGGGAGCCGTAGATCTCGGGCTGAACGCCCTGCACGAGATCGTTCACCGCGAGCCAGATGGTCACGATGTCCGGATCGTTCGATGCCGCCGGAGGCAGCTGGTCGCGAAGCGCGGCGGCGACGGTCGACCCTGACACGCCCACGTTCGTGAACTTGCTGCCTGGAGGCAACCGCGACGCCAGACGTGCGGGCCAGGCGCCGCTCTGCGGGTCCGCGGACCCGACGCCGACGCTGTCCGACGCCCCGATCGCCACGTAGCGGACGGTACGCGGGCTCAACGCGGGTTGGACCCCGCATGAGAGCACCACGGCCGCGCAGAGGAAGAGAACGCCACATCTGACCAGCATCCTTCTGTAAGACGAGCATAGGGAAAGGGGAGGCTCGTGCCTCCCCTTTCACGATCAAGCGCGGCTGCGTCAGTCGGCGGGAGTGGCCTCTGTCACGACGTTTTCGTTCTCCCCACCGACCTCAGACCAGATCTTCACGTTCTTGGGCTCGTGCAGGAACAGCGTGCCCACGACGACCGTCATCAGAGCGACGACGATCGTGTAGCCGAGCCCGAGGTAGATGTTGCCGTTCGGATCATTCGTCGGGTTGAACATTCCCGCGAGGTTCCAGTCGGTCTTGATGGGCAGACCCATGAAGTTGCTGAGGAACGGCACGAACGACTTGCTCCCCGCGGGGTACGTCGCCCCCACCAGAGCCGTGAAGAAGAGCGGGAGCAGTCCGCCGAACCAGCCGTTGCCGAAGTGGTACGGGATCGACAGGGAGGTATAGCGGACCTTCGCGCGGAAGTACTCCACCAGGAACGCGGCGATCGGCCCGTAAACCATGGTGACGAAGATCACCTGGACGAACACGAGCCCGATCAGCACGAGCGTGTCCGGATTGGCCTTCGTGATGAGCCCCGTCGCGTCCCGCTCGACGTGGGCAGCCGCCGTCATGGCCTGGTAGATCGGCAGGTAGGTGACGGCGGCGATGAGGCAGCCGGCGAGGATGATCGGCTTGCGGCCGATCCTGTCGGAGAGCCAGCCGAAGAACAGGAAGAACGGCGTGCCCAGCGCGACGGCCCACATGAGGATCGGGTAGGCCTGCGTGAACGTCAGCCTCAGGTAGATGGTCATGAAGTTCAGCGCCTGGAATTGGCCCTGGTACCAGACCACGCCCTGGCCCGCCGTGAGCCCTATGAGGACCAGCGCGATGACGCCGATCTTGCGGCCGCCGAAGCTGTCCTTGGCCCAACTGGCGGTCGTCTTGGTCGTCTCGCCCCGCGCCTTGAGGCGCGCGAACAGCGGCGTCTCGCGCAGCCGGATGCGGATGTAGATGGCGAGCGCGAGCAGGAAGAACGAGATGAGGAACGGGTAGCGCCAGCCGGTGCTGGCGAACTCCGGCGCGCTCATGTTCAGGCGGAACGCGAGGATGACCGCGAGGGCGAGGAAGAAGCCGACGGTCGCGGTCGTCTGGATCCACGCCGTGTAGTAGCCACGCTGTTTGTCCGGTGCGTGCTCGGCGACGTAGATCGCCGCGCCGCCGTACTCGCCTCCGAGCGCAAGGCCCTGAAGGAGCCGCAGCGTCACGAGGATGATCGGCGCGATGACGCCGATGGCTGCGTACGTCGGCAACAGGCCGACGGCCACCGTGGCGAGGCCCATGATCGAGATCGTCATCAGGAACGCGTACTTCCTGCCGATGACGTCGCCGATGCGGCCGAACACGACGGCGCCGAAGGGGCGCACAAGGAAGCCGGCGGCGTACGTCGCGAACGCCGATAGCAGCGACGTCGTCGGGTTGTCGCTCGGGAAGAAGATCGGTGCGAGGAAAGGCGCGAGCGTCGCGTACAAGTAGAAGTCGTACCACTCGATGATCGTCCCGGCGGACGAC
>JBBQVQ010000026.1:0-41010 GCA_038211425.1 Candidatus Limnocylindria bacterium
GTGTTGGACGTCGGGAGCGAGCTCCGTGCCCGTGGCAAGAGGATGACGGTGCAGCGCCGCCTCGTCCTCGAAGCGCTCGCGCGCACGATCCACCACACGACGGCGGACGAGGTCGCGCGCCAGATCCGCGAACGCCATCCGCAGATCGACCCCTCGACCGTGTACCGCAACCTGGAGGCCCTCGAGCAGCTCGGCCTCGTGACTCACACGCACCTGAACGATCGCGTTACCCGCTGGCACCGGGCGGATGTCGAACGGCACGGCCACCTCGTCTGCCGCAGCTGCGGGAGCGAGCAGGAGGTGCCGCTGCGGGCGCTGGAGCCGCTCGATGAGGTACTGCGGGCGCAGCACGGCTTCGCCGCTGATCTCGCGCATTCCGCCATCGTGGGGATCTGCGCCACCTGCGCGCGCGTAACAACCGGAGGATGAGCCCTTTCGAGACGCCGCCGGTGCCGGCCATCCGCGCCCGGGTCGCGATCCCGCCTTCACCGGCCGTCCGCCCCATCCGCTCGTGAGTCGCGTCGCGGGCGCCGCGCGCGCGGTGCTGACCGCCGCGATCGGCCTCCTCGTGCTGCTGTCGGGGGGAGTGGCCGCCGAGGCGCACGCCACGTTCGTGCGGTCCAACCCGGCTGCGGATGCGCGGCTGGTACGCCCTCCCACGGAGGTCCGCGTCGTTTTCAGCGAGCCACCCGCACCCGAGGGGAGCGACATCCGGGTCAGCGATGCGAGCGGCCGCCGCGTGGACAAGAGGAACGTGGCCGCATCGGGCGAAGAGAACGGCCTAAGGGTGTCGCTCGAGCCGATCGGTGATGGCGGATACACCGTCGCGTGGACGGCGCTTTCGGCCGTTGACGGCCATACCTACCGCGGCACGTTCGTGTTCGCGGTCGGCAACGCGCCGCTTCCGGGGATCCCCGAGGTCGCGGAGCCGTCACCGCCGCCGTCGCCGCTGGAAGTGGCGGGCCGTGCGCTGTCGTACGCCGGCATCGCGATCTCTCTCGGGCTCGCCATCTTCGCGTTCGTGGTGTACGCGGCCCACGACGCCGACGAGCGCCGGCGTGAACGCGGCGCCTTCCTCGTCGGCGGCGTGCTCCTGCTCGTCGGCTCGGGGCTGCTGCTCCTCCAACAGGGGACGGGCGCGCCGCCGCGCCTCGGCCTACTGCTCGGGATCCGCGCCGTCGCCGGAGTGGCGATCATCGCGACCGTGCGGCTCCCTGCTCGGGTCGTCGCCTTCATCCCGCGGCGGGATGTGATCTATGCGGCGGGTCTGGCGGCGACATTGACCGCCACGCTGGTCTCGCATGCGGCGGCCACCGGGAACTACAAGGACATCCTGCTCGACCTCGCGCACATCGTCGCCGTGTCCGCCTGGCTCGGCGGGATCGCGGGCGTCCTCGTCGTCGTCCTGCCGGGTGCGCACTCCCGGACCGCTGACGAGGCGCGAAGGCTCGGGCGGATCGTGTGGCGGTTCTCAGTGCTCGGGCTGGTCGCCGTCGCCCTGATCATCACGACGGGGACGCTGCAGTCGCTCGACCGGCTCGTCCTCGTGCAGGACCTCGTGGAGACGCCCTACGGGATCGCCCTCTTCGCGAAGATCCTGCTGCTCGCGCTGGTGCTTGGGATCGCTGTGTTGAATCTCTTTGTCTGGGGACCGCGATTGCGCGCGGGGCTCCGCGTCGGCAGCGCCCGCCGCGGGCTGCTCCGCGGCACGCTCGGCGAGTCGGCGCTGCTCGCCCTCGTGCTCGTCGCCGCGGGCCTGCTCACGGCATTCGCGCCGCCCAATCAGCGCAGCGCGGCGGCGTACGACGACACCGAGCACGTCGGGGGTCTGCGTCTCCAGCTCCTCGTTCCGACCACCTTGCCCGGGCGCAACCGCTACGTCCTGCGCGTTCATGACGGCCTGCGTCCGGTGGAAGATGCCGAGAAGGTGGCATTCCGCTTCAGGATGGTCGAGCACGACATGGGCGAGAGCGAGCTCGTGGCGCAGGAGCGCGCGCCGGGAGAGTACGTGGCGGAGGGCAGCCCCACCGCGATGTTCGGCACGTGGCACGTCCAGGCGATCATCCGCCGAGGCGGCCGCGAAGACGTGTCGGCGGTGTTCACCTTTCCTGTATCGGCTCCTGCGAACGCGGGCTCGGTCGCGCGCGCGATCACCGCCGGCGCTTACACCGCGGTGGTGTTCGTCGAGCCCACGCTGCCCGCGGAAGGCGCGCCGCTCACCGTCACGGTCCTCGTGATCAACGGGAACGGAGACCCCGTGCCGGGCAAGCCGGTGTCGGCGGTGCTGCGTTCATCGGACCCGGGGCACGACCATCCCGACATCCTCATCTCGACCGAGATCGCGCCGGGGCGATACCGCTTCGATATCGCCTCGCTCGAACCCGCCAGCTGGACCATCGCGATCTCGATCGGGGATGAAGGCAAGGCGGAATACGCATTCGAGGTCGCCCCGTGAATGCGAGCGCAGTGTCGCACATCGTCAGCACCGGCACGCCGCTCGACATCTTCATCGACATCTTTGTCGAGCTGATCCTCCCGCTGCTGCTCTTCATCGGCCTGTACTTGTGGCAGCGACGCAAGGAGCGTCGCAAGCCATGAGCTTTCCAGTCTCGCGGCAAGGGCTCGAGCAAATGGCACTCGTCCTCGGCGTGGGCCTCGTATTGTTCGGGTCGCTCGCGGCGTTGAACGCGCGCAGAGGGCGTCCATGGAGGCGGACCGCTGCGTCCGCGGGCATGCTTGCAGGGGTCGCCGCGCTCGCGCTCGCCCTCGCGTACACCGTCGCGCCCAACATCCCGACGCCGCCTGTCCCGCTCACGGCGCGCTTCGCGCCGAACCCCGTGCCGGACGATGCCGCGTCCGTGGCGGCAGGCCGCGCGCGATTTCTGAAGAGCTGCGTCGTTTGCCACGGGCCCGAAGGCAAGGGAGACGGGCCGGCTGCCTTTACGCTTCAGCCGCGTCCGGTGAATCTCCAGGTGCACGTTCCGCAGCACGCGCCGGGGGAGATCTACTTCTGGATCACGAACGGGATCTCCGGGACCGCCATGCCATCGTGGCAGGACAACTTCTCGGATACCGAGCGCTGGGAGATCGTCCGCTATCTCCAGGCGCTCGCGGCGGGGAAGGCCTGATCCGCCGCGTCGCATGGGGGCACCGCGGTCGTAACAGCGCTGCTCGCATGTGGCGTCATCGCCGCCTCGGGAACTTGCGAGAAAGGGTCGCGCTGGGACCGGGAGGTCGGCCGCTGGTCGGCCGATCCCTGACATCGGCCAACATCAACACGCGAATCAGGTCGCTGTCGCGCGAACTCAACGCGACCCAGTTGCCGCCTTACCGCGGATCACGGCTCGACGGGACGAAGGCCACGAGCACGAAGATCACCGCGGTGAGTGCGATCGTGAAGTCTTCGCGTCCCCGAGCCGCGGCGAGGCCTTGAAGTGCAAGTGACCCGGGGATCAATAGTGCGCCCCAAAGAGCCGCGAACCTGACCGCGCGTCGGCGCGACTCCCCGAGTATGCGCCCCGTGGTAACGATCAGCGCGGGCAAGAGGAGCAGTTGGTCGTAGGAGCGCGTGTATGTCGCGGCCAGTAGTGAAAGCACCATCCATATGGACCACCAGCCGCCGGTCGCCGGGCGTGTACCCAAGGCGATGTAGAGCGCGACCAGCAGCACGACCACCGCAGCCACCGGGCCGAGGGGACCGACGACGTCGCTCAGGCTCGCGAGGAGGGTCGGGGTGGTTGGATCCGCCACACGCTGAGCCAAGACGTGCAGAGACCATTGCGTGACCCACTCTGGTCGCGCGATCAGCAGCCCGAACGTCGCCGCGGCCATGCCCCCGAGAACGACGGAGGCGAAGCGCGCCAGCATCTGCCGAGCTCGCGCATCCTCGAGCCAGGACCACAGTGCAAAGGCGAACAACTGCGGCTTGAAGAGGACCGCGATCGCGAGCAGGCCCGCACGCCCCGGCCTTCGAGAGCCCAGAGACTGGAAGACACCGGTGGACGCCGCGAGGAGAAGATAAGTCCATTGCCCGCTAAAAAAGGTAGCAAGGCCGGGCTGCGAGGCGAGTAGCGCGAGACCCGAAACCCAATGAACGAGAGGTAGCTCGGCCACGAACGTGCGCAGTAACGATCGCAGCGTGACCACTGCCAGCGCAAGACCTACGGCGACCCAGAGTCCTGAGGCTACCGGCAGCGGCAGGAGAGCCAGGGGAAGGAGCGCCACGCCCACCCACGGCGGATAGCCATACACCACGGTGTCGGGCCGCTGAGTCCCGAGAGCGGCGACCGTGCGCTCCCAGCTGCCGGGGTCATACGGGTCGGCGCCGATGAGGATGGCTCGGGCGCCGGCCCAAAGTCCGGAGAAGTCGTTGCTGGATATCACGCGCGCGCGGTAGTCGAGGACACCGAAGCCGTAAAGGATGACCGCTCCAAGGCCGATCCCGGCGATCAATGCGAGATCACCCTGTCGTCCGCTGGCGTTCGCGCCGCGGGCCGCTACGTGTTGTTCGTACCCCAATTTATCCGGGCGCCGCCATCACGTCGGCGAAGCGCCCGTGATCGTCGCTCGCGAGACCTTCATCGCAGGTACGAGGCACATGATCGAGCCCATCCCGTTGGAGCTCCACCAGTCGCGCGCCAATCGTTGGGTCCCGAGCAAGTCGATCCCCGCGAAGAGATCGAGCGCGCTCATCGTGTAACGGAGGTTCGGCAGCGCCCCCGTGATGCGCCCGTCCTCGATGAGGAAGGTCCCGTCGCGCGTGGTGCCCGTCATCGTGGCGCGCTTCGGATCGGGCGTGTTCGTGTAGTGGAAGCGCGTTATGAGGATGCCTCGCGAAACGGAGCCGACCAGTTCTTCGGGGGTCGCGCGGCCCCCTTCCATCACGAGGTTCCCGGCGTGGCCGCCCGGGGCATAGCGCCGCGGATCCGCCGCATGCCCAGTGGATTCGGTACCCGCGCGCGCCGCCGAATAGCGGTCGTAGACGGGGCCGACCGCGATCCCGTCCCTCAGGGCGGCGACGCGTTGCTTCGGCGTGCCCTCGCTGTCGAACGGGATGCCGGCCATCCGAGGGTCCAGTGCGTCGTCATGCAGCGTGAAGCGCTCGCCCGTGACTGCCTGATCCGTTCGTCCGGACAGGAACGAGCGGTCCTCGAGGACGAGCTCGCCGGAAAGGCCCGTGATCGAGACGAACCGCAGGATCTCCGCTACCGCCAGCTCTTCGAAGACCGCCTCGTAATCTCCCGGCGCGAGCGGGCGCCGATCACGGTCTCGCTCGCATTTGTCGCTCGCGCGCGCGGCCACATTCGCCGTGTCGAGCGCATCGAGCCGCCACCCGAGGTCCTCGGCGTACCCGGATCCGACCTCGCTCTGGACCAGCGCCCGCAGGTACGCGATGGAGCACGGCGCGTGGAGCGCGACGCCGTGCGAGTTCGCCACCGCATCCTCTGTCACATCGATCGCGCACGTCCCCGCGGCACGGAAGCCTCGCCGCGAGACGGCGTCGCAGATGGCGCCGACGAGCACCGCCTGTTCCATCGGACCCGCGGAGGCGGTCGCCGCGTCGTACGCATGTGCCGGCGGGCAGCCCACGGGTCCCGGCAGTCCCGGCCACCGCTGGTTCGGCGTCTGCTCCCGCGCCAGGGCCGCGGCATCCCGCAGCAGGCGCCGCAGCGCAGCGGGTTCGACGCTGCTCCCGCTCGCGATCCCGACGGCGCGCCCGACGGCCGCGCGGGCCTGGACGTGGAGCTCGTCCGAGACGGCATTCTGGTGGATCGAAGAATGCGAATAGCGCGTCACCGCCGCGCGCCGTCGATGTACCCACAGCTCTGCCTCGTCGGCCGGCGCACCGCGGAGAGCGCGCACGAGCGGTTCGAGAAGCCCGGCGGTGCCGAGAAGGGGCCCCACCGCGCTCGTGGTCCCGGTCATTGGCGCACCTCGATCGGCACGTCCCGGAAGCGGGCATGCGCGGCGCCGTGTCCCACGCGCATGAGCTGCAGCGGCTCACCCTTGGCGCACGAGAGGAACCCCTGCAGCTGCCAATCGTCCGCGACAAGGTCGCACCGTCCCCAGAAATCCGGCGTCAAGGACTGGAATCCGACGCCGCGCACGTACGGCCCGATCTCGCCGTTCCGGATGACGCGCGCGACCTGCGCGGTGAAGTGAAAGTTCTGCCGCTTGTCATCGAGCGAATACGACGCCGGCGCCTCGAGCAACAGGCCGTCGGTGACGCCCGCCAGCAGCTCGCCGTACGTCGCGGCGCCGGGCTCGAGGCTGACGTTGACCATGCGCACGATCGGGAAGTGCTGCCAGCCCTCCGCGCGGGTCGATCCTCCGCTGGCTGCAAGCCCGAGCGCGCCGGCGGTCTCGCGCGAGGTCAGGTAGCCGGTGAAGATCCCGCGCTCGACAAGCGGGGTGCGGCCGGCCGGGACTCCGTCGTCGTCCCAGCCGAAGGTACCCATGCCCCCGGGCAATGTCGCATCCGCCGTCATCGAGACGTGTTCTGACCCGTAACGCGTCGTGCCCAGCCCCTCCGGCCACAGGAATGTCGTTCCAGCGAACGCGACCTCGTGTTCGAGGACCCTGTCGGACTCGGTCGGGTGTCCGCACGACTCGTGCACGAGGAGCGCCAGGAACGACTGGTCGAAGACGAGCGTCGTCGGATTCGGCCGGGCAAGTGGCGCGGCGAGAGTCGCCTCGGCGTCGTCGCGATAACGGCCGGCGCGCGCGACGGGATCGAGATCCTCGATGAATTCCCACCCCGCCTGGTTCGCGACGCGCATGTCCTGGCGGGTGGCCGGTTTTGCACCGGCCTTCACCGCCGTGACGCCGAGCGACAGTCCGCACTCCACGATCTCCTGGCTCACATCGGTGCCTTCGCTGGTGACGAGGCGCTTCCGCGTCCGATAGGCGGCGACGGATGCGTGACGCGAACGGCTGTGCGGCCCCTGGAGTTGCGCGTCCGCGGCGCGCAGCAGCTCCACCCGCTGCCGCACGGGAACGGTGAACGGATCGATACGCACTTCGGTCCAGTACTCGCCGCGCTGTGGCTCCGCCGGCGCGAGCGTCACCCGGCGCCGCTGTACCGTAGCCGCGGCCTCGGCCCGCGCGAGGGCCTCGTCCACGAGCGCGCCGAAGGACTGCTGGTCCTCACGGTCGGATGCGGCGAAACCCCACGATCCGCGATGGAGTACGCGTACCCCGACGCCGCGATCGCCCGACCGTTGTGCCGACTCGACCTCGCCGTCGCGGAGATCGACCGATTCCTGCTCCCGCTCCACCCAACGCGCATCCGCGTAGGCGGCTCCGCGGTCGCGGGCCGATGCCACGATATCAGCCAGATCGCTCACCGCGACAGGGTATGCTGGCGACAAATAGCGCGCGTGACGGCCGAAGCGTTCGCGACGACGCGCTCACGTACTGACCGTCCCAATGGGCGGCGCGGGCGAGGAGAGCTGCAGCGCGAGACCTCGGAGACGAGGTCCTCGAACGAGTCGGCGGGCAGGCGCGCTCCATATGATCGGAGAAACACTTGTCCGACGTCGCCCTCCTCATCGACTGGGAGAACGTCTACTACACCCTGCGTCAGCACACCACGGGTCCCCTTCCATCATCGCTCGCGATCCTCCAGGCGATCCTTCAGAAATCCGCCGAATTCGGCCCGGTGCGCGTCAAACTCGCGATCTTCGGCCAAGAGGTGGCCTCGCAGGACGAGACCCTGCTGATGGCGCTCGAATTCACCGGCATCGAGCCGATCGCCGTCGCACAGCGCATGAGCGGTCGCATCCTCAAGGGCCGCTCCGATGCGGTACTGATCACGCGCGCGCTCAAGCTGCTCTACAAGGAGCGCCCCGACCTCGAGACGTGGTTCATCGTCTCCGGCGACCGCGACCTCAACGCACTGTGCAAAGCGCTCAAGGACGAGGACAAGCGCGTGTACCTCGTCGCCGGGGACAAGTCACTGGCGAACGAGCTTCGTGATTCGCCCTATCTGCGCGACGACGTGTTCCTGCTCGAGGACCTGATACCCCAGGCCCGTTGGACGCGCACGGGCCTGCTCCGCACCGACGACACGCAGGCCGACAAGGCGCAGGTGCCCGAACGGATCGCCATCGGGGCGCCGGAAAGACCGGCGCTCATGCCGCCCGAACGCCGGCCCCGGGGAGGCCGCGGCCGTGGCGGCGCGCGGGTTCGCCAGGCGCCGATCGTTCCGGCGGTGGTACCGACGGCCTCACCGGAGTCCGAAAAGGAGCAGCGGCGTCTGGTGGTACTTCTCCTCGACCAGCTCGTCGCGCTGCGGGCCGAGGAGATGCCCCGTGGAGACTTTGTCACCTCGGTCGTGCCGCTTTCCGAGCAGGAGGCCTCGAGCGTCCTCGAGCAGCGGATCGACGCGGCGATCGAGCAGCACCACGTGACCGCACAGCAGGCGGCGCGCACCCGCATGCGATCGAAGCTCCTCCTGCGCCCGAACCTCAGCTCCCCGCTGGTCGCGGAGACGATCTTCCACCTCGTTCGCGTGTTGCGGCGCGTCGATTCGGTCACGGCCAAGGACGCGCGGCGCATCCCGGTCGTCGAGGCGGTGCTCGACCCGCTGTCGCGCGCCGATCAGCCCGGCGGGCTCGCCCGCGGGCGCACCCAGCGGCGGATGGTCCTCGAGACGCTGTTCAACATCGCCGAAGAGCGCGGTGCCGTCGCCACCGAGCAGGTCACCCGCGAGGGACGGCAGGTCGCGATGTGCTGGCTGGTCGAGAGCCATCCCCTTGTGGAGTACGCGCGCCAGCGCTCTGCGTCGATCGTCCACCTCTTCAACTTCGTCGCGTCGACGAAGGGTGAGGATGCGGAATGGGTCAATGCCGCGCTCTTCTCGGAACTCCTGTCACGCGTCGAGGGAGATGGCCTGGAAGCGCTGATGCGGAGCGCTGTCGAACGCGGCTTGATGCGGCCGGAAGACCACGGCAAGAAGGCCGGTTACGTGCTTCAGCGCGACGATCCGGAGGCGACGGCGCTGTTGGGGCGGTTCGCTCTGCTCGCCGAACAGGCAGCGGCGGGGGCTGACGCCGGCGGCGGGCCGGCGACCATGGCTGCGTTGCCCGCGCCGCTCACTCCAGCGCCGCTCACTCCGGCGCCGCTCACTCCGGCGCCGCTCGCGCTCCCCGAGAAGACCCGGCGCGGGTCGCGTGGAGGCCGCGGACGGCGGGGCGGACGAGGCCGAGGGAAGCGGCCGGCGACGCAGGATCCGAGCCTCGCGCCGGAGCCTTCAGCGACGGTGGAGTCGGAGGGCTAGGCGATCAGCGGGTCACGTGGCCGGCGAGGCGCGCCGTGATCACGCCGACCATATCGGCGGTCTCGGCCGCGGAGCTCGCGACGACGGAGCCGAACGCTTCGCGGTCAAGGACGAGCAGCTCGGTCGGCCGCGTCGCCCGAACCGTGGCCGAACGGGGCTGTCCGCTGAGGAGCCCGATCTCGCCGAAGTAGTCGCCATCGCGCTGCGTGTCGACCTGGACCTCGGCGCCCTTTTCGTCTCTTCGCGTCACGCTCACTTCGCCGCGGATGATCATGTAGAAGGCGTCCGACGGGTCACCCTCGCGCAAGATCACCTCTCCCCCTTGGACGCGGCGATAGCCCATGCGCTTGGTCGATTCGACCACCGCTTCCGGCGTCGCCTCAGGGAACGCCTGGCGCGCGTGCTTCAGCTCCTCGATATAGCGCTCGGCGTGCAGCACGGCGGTGGTCGCGTCGCCCACCGCGGTCGTGATCTGTTTCGCGAGCTGTGCGCGCGTGTCGCCGGCCGCGTACACGCCGGGGATGCTCGTTCGCATGTACTGGTCCGTCAGCAGGTAGTCGTTCTCGTCGTGATCGATATGCTCTTCGAACAGGTGGCGTCCGACGGGCCTGAAGCCGATGAAGATGAATACTCCCTCGACCGGGACCCGCTCGCTCTTGCCGTCGCGCTCGATCTCCATCCATTTCACGTCACCGTTGCCGCCGATCTGCCTGACCACCGCCGGCGTGATGACCTCGACCTTGTCCATCCCGAGCAGCCTGTCCTGCAGGATCGCCTGCGCCCGGAACTCATCGCGGCGATGGACCACGTACAGCTTCTTCGCGAACCGAGTGAGGAACAGTCCCTCCTGGAACGCCGAATCACCGCCGCCGATGACGGCCAGGTCGACGCCCTTGAAGAAGGCGCCGTCACAGACGGCGCAGTACGACACGCCGCGGCCGTGGTACTCCTCCTCGCCGGGCACCTGCAGCTTCGTCGGCTCGCCACCCACCGTCACCAGGACGGCGTACGCGGTATGGGTCGTGCCGTCCTCGAGTTCGATCACCTTGCGCTCGCCATCGCTACGCACTCTCTTGACCGGCTTGTAGGTCTCGACCTTCAGGCCGAACTTCGCCGCGTGCTTGGCCATCCTGTCGGCCAGGGCGCGGCCGGTGATGGACTCCTCACCGGGCCAGTCCTCGATAAGGTCGGTGTTCAGGATCTCTCCGCCGACGTCCTTGCCCTCGAAGAGAACGGCGTTCATGTTGGCCCGGGCCGCGTAGAGGCCCGCGGTGAGACCGGCGGGCCCGCCGCCGATGATCGCGAGGTCGTAATCAGCCATTCCCTTCAAGGTAACGTCTGGGCGGGTCAGCGGCATTCCCCGCTGGCGATTCGCATGCCGATCGCTGGGGGCGTGCGTGACCGGACGCTAGGTCGTGCCCGTACGATGCAAGCGTGTCCTTGCCTCCCGCCCTTTCGCCCACATCCGCACCTTCCGTGAGCGTCCCGAGCACACCATCTCTGCGCCTGCACAGCAGGCGCGAGAGGCTGGTGTGGTCCGCGGGGGTGAGCGTCGCGGTGATCGCGGCCGGAGCGGCCGTCCTGGTGGGATCGGCGCTGTTCCTCGGTTACGACCTTCGCGCTTATTGGCTGGGCGCGCAGCATCTCGCCGCGGGTGCGCCGCTGTATCCGGGGCCTACCGAACAGCTCGGCCTGCAGGGCGAGTTCCGTTACCCGCCGCTCGTAGCCGTCCCATTCATGCTGCTCGCGTCGCTGCCGTTCGAGGTCGCGCGCTGGCCGTGGCTCGCCATCCAACTGCTGGCTGTTGCCACGATCGCGTGGGCGAGCCTGCGTCCGCTCCCGCGCGCCGCCCGCCCTTGGGCGCTCGCCGGCTTCCTGTTCTTCCTGCCTCTGGTCCTCGAGGTCGCACTCGGGAACCTGAACCTCATCACGTGCGCGCTCTGCATCGCCGCCTGGCGCTGGCGCGACCGCGCGCCGGTGGGAGGCGCGCTGCTCGCGGCGGCACTCGGATTGAAGCTCCTGCCGCTCTCGCTCCTCGTGTTCTACCTGGCCTCGGAACGGTGGCGGCTGGTGGCATGGACGGCAGGGGTCGGCGCCGCCTCCGTGGCGCTCACAGCGCTGGTCATGCCGGACCGATTGGTCGAGTACCTCCGCTTCATACCCCGCCTGCGGGAGCACGACTGGTTGTTCCGGGCGATCGACCGCACGCAACCGGCGGCCCTGGGCACGGTGTTTTGGAGCGACATCTTTCCGAGCACGCTCGCCTTGGGCGTCATCGTCCTGGCCATCGTCGCCGGCCGTGGCGCGCGAGCCGGCGGCGAACGGGCGACGACCCTGCACGCGGTCGCGCTGGCAACGGTCCCCTACCTCGCGCCCTTCGGCTACTTCTGGACCACGTTCCTCGTGCTGACGATCCCCCTCTTCGCGGACACGCTGCGCCGGGCTCTGGCGCTCCCGGCCGGCCGGGCGCGTTTCGCGGGCGTCGCCGTCGTGGCGCTCGCGTGGGGACTCATGGAGTTCCAGCAGCTCCACGACCTGGTCCCGATCCTTGCCCACCTGGTCAGCGTCTTCGTCCTCGTCACAGCGGCGTTCGTGCTCCTGGCGCGTCCCGCCGAGGGCATTCGCACGTCGTCGGGCACGTTCATCGGCCGAGGCCGGCTCGTACGATTCTGGCGTGGCGCTTCGCCTGGACCGTTACCTCGCGCTCGGTGACTCATTCAGCATCGGCACGGGGACCACGCCGGACCGGTCCTTCCCGGCTGTACTGGTGGAACGAGCGAAGGTCGATGTCTCCATCGAGCTGCGCAACCCCGCGGTGAACGGGTATACGACGGACGACCTCATCCGTTACGAGCTGCCGCACGTGACACAGTTCCGCCCGACATTCGTGACCCTTCTGATCGGCGCCAACGACCTCGCGGGCGGGGCCAGCGAGGGGCGTTATCGGCGCCAGCTGAGCAGGATCCATCGCAGCCTGGCCGACGCCGACGTCCCACCCGAAGCCGTCGTGGCGCTCCCGCAGCCGTACTGGTCGTCCGCGCCCGCCGCGACCTCATTCGGCGACCGCGGGGCGCTCCGAGCGTCGATCGAGCGCTATAACGCGGTGGCGCGGGGCGAAGCCGAAGGCGTCGGCAGCCGGTACGTCGATCTCGGCACGCTGATGACCGACCAGGCCGAGCGCAGGCTCTTCGCGAGCGACGGTCTTCACCCGTCCGCGGCCGCCTACGCCGAATGGGCGGATGCGATCCTGAAGGCGCTGGACCGCTGACCGCCGGGAGGCTTTCGGTCGCGCGAGGCCTGACCCGCGAGCGCATCCTGATCCGGTCGGCGGTCATCTTCACGGTCGCGATGTTGCTTCGCCTGCCCTTCGCTGCCCGGCTGCTCTTCGCCTGGGATTCCGTCCTGTATGCGCGCGCGATGGAGCACTTTCGCGTCGCACTAGCGCCGCTCGAGTCGCGACCGCATCCTCCGGGTTACCTCTTCTACGTTCTCGCGGCGCGCGGCGGCGCGGCGATCACCGGCGACGGGAACGCCGGACTGGTCCTTGTGAGCATCATCGCTGGAGCGCTCGCGTGCGCCGCCGGATACGCCGTGGCCATGCGTCTCGCCGGCCACCGCGTCGCGGCGGTCACCGCGGCGCTTCTGCTCGCCTCGCCCCTGTTGTGGGAGTACAGCGAGGTCGCGTATCCCTACGCGCTGCTCGCGCTGCTCACCGGTGCAGTCGGCTTCGCGCTGTGGGAAGCGCGGAACCGGGCCCTGCTTGCGCGTGTAGCGGCGTCCGCCGCCTTCGGTCTCGCCGCGGGATTCAGACAGGATCTGTTCGTCATTCTCGGGCCGCTATGGCTCTTCGCGGCAGCGAGGGGCGGCCCTCGGGCGCTGCTCGCGTCGACGGGTGCCCTCGCGATCGCGAGCCTCGCATGGCTCGTGCCGAGCGGTCTCGCTTCCGGTGGCGTCGACGCCTACCTCGGACTGTCGATCGCCGAGGCCGCCGGCAGCGGGATCGGACAGGGAACGACGCAGTACGGTCGGGACCTCGCTCTGACCCTTATCGGCCTCGGGGCACAACTGCTGGTCGCGACGCCCCTGGTCTTTCTCGGCGCGTGGTCCATGGTGCGCGGCCGGCGTCGTGACCTGGCGCCCCTTTTGCTTCTATGGACGGTGCCCGCGCTGGTGCTCTACATCGGCGTCCACATCGGCTCGTGGCCGTACACGCTATCGGTGGCGCTGCCGCTCAGCATTCTGGCCGCTCTGGGCGCGGATGCGCTGATGGCCGCGGCAGGCGGGCGCGGCGGGCGAGCCGTCGTTTCCCTCGCCGCAGCCGGGATCATCGCGCTGAACGGCTCGTACTTCCTTTTGGACGCTGGCCACTTCACGGCTAACGAGATACGCGTTCACGATCGCGCTCTCGCGGAGCGCATTGCCGCCATCCGCGCCCGATTCTCGCCCGACGAAGCGGCGGTCCTCGCCGAGCCGGGCTACATGCTCGCGGTGCACTACCTTCCGGAGTTCACCTCGGTCCTCGTTCCGACGAGGCCCGATCCGGAACCGAAGCGGATCGCGCTCGGGGACAGCGTGCGTCTCGCGGTCGTGTTCGACGAAGAGGTTCGTCTGTCGACCGGTGTGCCTGTGCAGCTCGTGCACCTCTCGGATCTCGACCTGCGGATCATCGCTCTCGACCGCGGAATGCAGCTCGTGCTGAGCGGTGGCGCCCTATCGCTGGCGCCGCGGTAGCACGCTAACCCCGCGCGGTGATCGGGATCGCGGCGCCGGTCACGCCGCTCGCTTCATCCGAAGACAGGAACAGGATCACGGCGGCGACCTCCTCGGGCGACGCCCATTTCTTCGGATCGGCCTTGGGCATTCGCTCGCGGTTCGCGGGGTGGTCGATGGATCCCGGCATGACGCAGTTCACCGTGATGCCCTCATCCTTGACCTCGGCCGCGAGCGCTTCCGTCCACCGCACGATCGCACCCTTCGACATCGCGTAGCCTGCGTTCCCCTTCGCGCCCTTGATGGCACCCAAGGCCGACACGCTGACGATGCGTCCGCGTCCGCGCGCGCGCATCGGACGAAGACATGCGGTGGTCGCAGTGACGGTGGTCGCCACGTTCGTTTTCCACAGCCGATACATCGCCTCGAGATCGGTGGCCGGCCCGGACGCGAACCCACCTGCGAGGTTCGCGAGCACGTCGAGACGGCCCCACGCGTGCAGGGTCTGGTCCACCAGCCGCTCCATGGCGGCTGCATCGCCTGGGTCGGCCGTCACGATGCGCAACCGCGCATCGCTACCGTCCTCCGCAGATCCGAGCGCCGCGCGCAGCTCCTGGCCCCTGGTCACGTCGCGCACCGCAGCGACGACGTGGGCGCCAGCCCCGAGGTAACAGCGAACGACGACGTGGCCAAGGTTCCCTGTCGCTCCGGTGACTACGACAGCGTGTCGCGAGAGGTCGGACACGCCCACTACAGTACTCAGATGGCATTGCTCGACCGCATCGGATCGCCCGCGGACCTGCGTGGGTTGACGAAGCCGCAGCTTCTCGATCTGTGCCAGGAGATCCGCGACTTCACCGTGGATGCGGTGCAGAAGACCGGGGGACACATTTCGTCCAGCCTCGGCGCGACGGAGCTCACCGTCGCCCTCCACCGGGTGTTCGAGTCACCAGGTGACAAGCTCGTGTGGGACACCGGTCACCAGGCTTACGTGCACAAGATCCTCACCGGCCGCCGCGATGGCTTCGCGGGCCTTCGTCAGTTCGCAGGGATGTCCGGGTTCCTCGCGCGCAGCGAGTCCCCGCACGACCAGTTCGGGGCGGGCCATGCCGGGACCTCGATCTCTGCGGCGCAGGGCATGGCCATCGCGCGCGACCTGCGGCACGAAGACCACCACGTCGTTGCGATCATCGGCGACGGCGCACTCACCGCGGGCATGGCCTGGGAGGCGCTCAACAACATCGGCCACATGCGCACCAGGGTCATCGTGGTGCTCAACGACAACGGCATGAGCATCGCGCCGAATGTCGGTGCGATATCGCGGATGCTCGAATCACTTCGTGTCGCGAGCCCGTACCGTGAGATGAAGCACGTCGCGCGGCAGGTGCTGTGGCAGTTACCCGGCGCGGAGGTCTATGAGGAGGCGCGCCGGCGCCTCTTCAACAGCCTCAAGGCGCTGTTCCTCCCGAACATCCTCTTCGAGCAGTTCGGCTTCACCTATTTCGGACCCGTCGATGGCCACGACCTCTTCGCCACCGAGCGTGTGCTCGAGAAGGCGCGCGACTTCCCGGACAGCCCGGTGTTCGTACACGTCCACACGCAGAAGGGTCACGGCTACACCCCCGCAGAGGAGGACAACCAGAAGTGGCATGGCGTGAGCGCCAAGGGAGGGACCAAGGCCTCCGCGCCCCAATACACCGCTGTCTTCGCCGACGCCGTGCGCGAGGTGATGGAGCGCGATGAGTCGGTAGTCGCCATCACGGCGGCCATGCCGAGCGGCACCGGGCTCACGCCGCTGTTCAAGGAGTTCCCCGAGCGCCTCTTCGACGTGGGCATCTGCGAGCAACACGCGGTCACGTTCGCCGCCGGTCTCGCGACGCAGGGCATCGTGCCGATCGTGGCGATCTACTCCACCTTTCTGCAGCGCGGTTTCGACCAGGTCGTGCACGATGTCGCGATCCAGGGACTGCCGGTGGTGTTCGCGATGGACCGTGCGGGGATCGTCGGCGACGACGGGCGGACCCATCAGGGCCTATACGACATCGCGTTCCTCCGCTGCCTGCCCGGAATCGTGCTCATGGCGCCGAAGGACGAGGCCGAGCTGCGCCAGATGACATTCACCGCCGCGCGCTACGCCGCTGCGAAGCGGGGGCCGGTCGCATTCCGCTTCCCGCGCGGCACGGGCTCGGGAATGGCGCTCGATGCGCCGCTCAAAGAGCTCCCGATCGGCGTCGCCGAGACGCTGCGCGAGGGGCGGGACGTCGTCATCGCCGCTTACGGGCACCCTGTCCGCGCGTCGCTCGACGCGGCGGAGCTGCTCGCGAACGACGGCATCGAGGCGACGGTCGTGAACGCGCGCTTCGCCAAGCCTCTCGACGCCGAACGGTTCCTGGCGCTCGCAGCGCGCGTACCGCGGTTCCTCAGCGTGGAGGAGCACTCCGTGAGCGGTGGATTCGGCAGCGCGCTCGGGGAATTGTTCGCGGAGCGCGGGGCGCGCGTCGAACTCGAGATCCTTGGCGTGCCCGACGAGTACGTCGACCACGGCGCCCAGGGCCTGTGGCGCCGGCACTTCGGGCTGGACCGGGAAGGGATCGCTGCGGCCGTACGCCGTCGCTGGCCTCGCCTCGTGCGCGCGCAGGAGAACGAGCAGACCGCCGGATAGCGAGCATCATCGCGGCGTGGACGTAGGCGCGACCCTGCGAGGCGTCACCGCGATCCTCGACGATCGGGTGGTGCTGCGCGAGGTGGATCTCTCGGTCGGACCCGGGCTTTGTCTGCTGCGGGGACCGAACGGTGCAGGAAAGACGACCGTCCTTCGCGCCATCGCCGGGCTCATCCCACTGGCGGCGGGCAGCCGCGAGATCCACGGCGACCTTCTCGCGCTCGGCCACCGGCCGCAGTTGCTGCGGGGGCTCTCAGCGATCGAGAACCTCACGTTCCTCCAGCGGTTCCGCGGCGTCCGGGACGCACCCGCCGTGGGACCGGCGCTCGCCGCGTGGGGCCTCGGGGTCGACCTCGCGCGTCCGGTCGAAGCGCTGTCCGCGGGCCAACGTCGGCGGGTGGCGCTGGCCCGGCTCGATACCGAGCCGTGTGCGGTGACGCTTCTCGACGAACCCTTCGCGGAGCTCGACGACTCGGCCGCGCGAATGCTGCGACAGGCCATCGATCGCACGTTGGAAGCGGGGCGGTCGCTGCTGGTGGCCACCCACGGCCACCCGGAGCTGGACCTGCGGGCGTCCGCGGTGATGCGCATCGAGAACGGGCGGGTCGTCGCGTGATCCGCCGCCTCGGGCTCGTCGCGGGCCGCGAGCTGCTCGCCGAGCGGCGCCAGCCAGACGGTCTGGTCGCCGCGGTCACATTCATCGCGCTCCTTGTGTTGCTCGAGAGCCTTGTCGTGGGACCTGTTTCAGCGCGCCAGCCGGCGGTCGCGGGTGCGCTGTTCTGGATCGCCCTCGCGTTCGCCGCGATCCTCGCGGCCACGCGCTCTTTCGATCGGGAGCTCGAGGACGACGCGCTCGACGCGATCATCGCGCTCCCGGGGGGCCGCGATGCGCTCTTCGCCGGCAAGGTACTCGCGCTCACCGCGGTCCTCGCCATCGTCGGCGCGGTCGGCGGCGTCCTCTCGCTCGTACTGCTCGATCTCGAGGTGGCGCTCGCCGGACACCTCCTCCTCGTGACGGCGCTCGGCGTCCTCGCTCTGCCGACCGTCGTGGTGCTGGACGTCGTGCTCGCGCTGCGCCTGCGCGCGCGCGCGGCGCTCGTCCCGATCCTGGCCTTGCCCGTCCTCATCCCCCAGCTGGTGGCGGCGACCCAGGGCTCCGCGAGCGCCCTCTCCGGCGACGCGACAGGCTCTCTCGGCTGGTCGGCGCTGCTGCTCGCGTTCGCGTTTGTGTACGCCGTACTGGGCTTTACCATCGTGCCTGCAGCCATCGAATGACCACCACAACATTTCCTCGCGCGCTCGTCCTGCGCGTGCGGCCCTGGCTGGGGATCGCCGCCATCGCGGCCGCCTCGATCTCGACCTACATGTCGCTGCTCTGGGCGCCCCCCGACGCCATGCAGGGCGACGTCTACCGGATCATGTACGTCCACGTTCCGTCAGCCTGGCTTGCCTATCTCGCCTTCATCGTCGTTTTCCTCGCGAGCGTCGGCTGGCTCTGGACCAGGCAACGGTGGTTCGACGCGGTCGCGGTCGCATCCGCCGAGATCGGGGTCCTGTTCACGGCGCTCGCGCTGGTCGCCGGCTCGATCTGGGCGAAGCCGACGTGGGGCGTCTGGTGGACGTGGGAGCCGCGCCTTGTGACCACCGCCGTGATGTTCGTGATGTACGTCGGCTACCTCCTGCTGCGCAACCTCTCGACCGATTTCGTGCGCCGCGCGAGCCGGGCAGCGGTGCTCGGTATCGTCCTCGTGGTCGACGTTCCCGTCGTCCACCTCTCGGTGCTGTGGATGAACTCGCTTCATCAGCTGCCGACGGTTCTCCGCGCGAGCGGCGGACCATCGCTCGACTCGAGCATGCTGGCGACGCTGCTGGTGAGCGTCGCGGCGTTCACTCTGATCTACGCCTACCTGCTCGCTGCGCGCGTCGGCATCGAGTTGCGGCGGCACGAGCGCATTGGAGCACTTCGTGATGGATGAGGTCTTCATCGCTGCCGCGTACATCGCGGTGTGGGGAGCGCTCGTCGCGTACCTGGTCTCGCTGTGGCAGCGCACGCGGCGTCCTTCCTAGACGGACGCCGCGTCCTCGTCGTCGCCGCGCTCGGATCGGCCGTGGCCATCGGAGCGTTCGCGGCACAGAACCTCCAGGGTGCGGCCGTGTACTACCTGACGCCGACGGAGGCGCGTGAGCGGCACCTGGCGCCCGGCCAGTCCACCCGCCTCGGAGGCCAAGTGGAAGCTGGATCGCTGACCTACGAGCCAGCCACGCGCGACCTGCGGTTCGTGATCACGGACGGACTCGTTCGCGTCGCGGTCGTGGGGGCCGGCGCGCCTCCCGGGCTCCTGCGGGAAGGAGCCGGCGCCGTCGTCGAAGGAAGCTTCGCCGCGGACGGCGCGTTCCGCGCGAGCCAGGTGATCGCGAAGCACAACGAGGTGTACACCGCGCCGACGGCGGGCGCGACCCCGTCTCACCAGGCGCCCTGATGGATCTCGCCTCGCTCGGTGGAGGAGTCCTCCGCGCCGCTCTCCCACTGGCTCTCGCCGGAGTCGGCACGAGCGCCTACGCGGCGTGGCGGCGCGACGGGCGCTCCCTGGCGTCGGCGCGGGTGCTGTCTCTTGCTGTGCTCGGGCTCGTCGTCGTCGCGAACCTCGCGATGGTCGGCTCCCTGGTCGCGCACGACTTCAGCATCCGTTACGTGGCGCTGAACAACGCGCGCGAGACGCCCCTCTTTTACAGCGTCATCTCGCTCTGGGCGGCGCTCGAGGGATCGATCCTGCTGTGGACGGCGGTGCTCGCTGGAGCGGTCGCGTGGGTCGCCTGGCGCGGTACGCGGTCGCTTCCGCGGCTGGCGACGACGGCGCTGGCGGTCGCCTTCGTGATGCTCGCGTTCTTCCTGCTGCTGATCGCCACGCCGGTCGCCGACCCATTCGTCCGACTGGCGGACACACCGTCGAACGGCCGGGGACCGAACCCGCTGCTGCAGAACCATCCGCTCATGGCGCTCCATCCCCCGCTCTTGTACCTCGGGTACGTTCTCTTTTCCGTACCGTTCGCGTACGCGATCGCGTCACTCATCCTCGGCGAGGGCGGGGACCGCTGGCTCGTCGCGACGCGCCGGTTCGCGCTCACGTCGTGGGCGCTGCTCGGTGTCGGGATCGTCGCCGGCGCATGGTGGTCGTACGCCGTGCTCGGCTGGGGCGGCTACTGGGCGTGGGATCCGGTCGAGAACGCGGCGCTCATGCCGTGGCTCACGGCGACCGCGTACCTCCACTCGGTGATGGTCGAGGAGAAGCGGAGGCTCCTGCGGACCTGGAACCTGTCGCTGGTCGTCGCGACGTTCGCCCTGACCATCCTCGGCACCTTCCTCACGCGGAGCGGCGTGGTGAACTCGGTGCACTCCTTCACGCTCTCGGCCATTGGTCCCCTGCTCCTCGGCTACCTCGCCGCGATCCTCGCGTTCTCGGTCGCACTGCTGGTGTGGCGCGCGCCGCGGCTCGCCGACGGCGGGTCGGTCGGCTCGCCGCTGTCGCGTGAGGCGATCTTCCTCTTTCAGAACGTCGTCTTCGTCGCCGCGACGCTGACGGTGCTGCTCGGCACGCTGTATCCGCTGATCGTCGAGGCGGTCTCGGGAGCGCAGGTGTCCATCGGCGGCCCGTACTTCGACCGCGTCGAGATCCCCCTCGCACTCGCGCTGCTTTTCCTCATGGGAGTCGGGCCCCAACTGCCGTGGCGCGGAGCTTCGCGCACCTCGCTCGAGCGGCAGTTCACGGCGCCCTTGCTCGCCGCGGGCGTCGGCGCCGTCTTCGCCGTCCTGACGGGCCCGCCGGCGCCCGCCGCGGTCGCGACGTTCGCCCTCGCCGCTTTCGTGGCGACAACGGTCGTCCAGGAGTTCGTGCGGGGCGTCCGCGCGCGCGGCGTGCTCCATGGCGAGACCCCGGCGACCGCTTTCGCGAACCTCTTCCGTCGAAGCGGGCGCCGCTACGGCGGCTACGTCGTCCACCTCGGCATCGTCGTGATCGCGCTCGCGGTCGCCACGAGCAGCGCGCGCACGACCGAGGTCGAGCAGACCGTCGGCCCCGGCGGCCGCTTTACCGCCGCGGGCTACACGGTCGAGCTCGCCGGCCTGCGGGACGTCAGTGAGCCGCAGCGCGATAGCGTCGTCGCGGACCTGCGGGTGGCGAGCGGCGGCTCCAGCGACGAGCTCCATCCGGCGCTCGTGTTCTACCCGAACGCGACGCAGCCGATCGGGTCGCCCGGGATCGCCGCCAAACTCTCGGACGACGTCTACGCCATCCTCGCCGCGTACGACGCCCGCGGTCACGCGTGGGCCACCATTCGCGTGCGGGTCATCCCGCTGGTGTCGTGGCTGTGGATCGGCGGCGGCATCGTGGGACTCGGCGCGGTCGTGGCCGCGCTCCCGCCGCCACGCCGCCGCGAGCGCCCGGCGATCGTCATGGAGCCGGCTCCGGCCGGCGCGGACTGATCGAATGTTGCGCACCGCTCGCGTCGGCGCGGTCGTGGGCGTCCTCGCGCTCGTCGTGGTCCTTGGGCTCGCGTTCCGGCACGATCCGCAGGACATCCGGAGCGCGAGCGTCGGCAAGCCGGCCCCCGCGCTGGACCTCGAGCGTCTCGACGGCTCTGGACGGTTCCGCCTCGTTGACTACGCGGGCAAGGTCGTTGTTGTCAACTTCTTCGCGTCGTGGTGCATCCCCTGCAAACAGGAGTACCCCGCGCTGGTCCGCGCTTGGGAGCGATACCGCAGCGCCGACGTGGTGATCCTCGGTGTGCTCTACCAGGACTCCCGTGACGCCGGCCTCGCCTTCCAGCGCCGCATGGGCGGCACCTGGCCGACGGTCGCGGACGACGATGGACGCGCCGCCCTCTCGTTCGGCACGTTCGGCGTGCCCGAGACGTTCTTCGTCGGGCCCGACGGCATCGTGGCGGGCCGGCACGTCGGTCCGATCGACGAAGAGACCCTCGTCACGGGCATCGAGGCGATCCGGCCGGTGGCGGGCCGATGAGGCCTATGTACAGGCGGGTCATGTTGATCGTGGCCGTCGTCGCGGTGTTGGCCGCCGTCGGCTGGAGCGCGCGACCCCGGCCGATCACGCCCGCCGAGCGCGCGGATGCGATCGCCACGGAGCTCCGCTGCCCGGTGTGCCAGGGACTCTCGATCAGAGATTCGCCGTCCGAGACCGCGCGCGAGATGCGGGACCTCGTAGCGCAGCGGGTGGCCGAGGGCCGCGGCGACGATGAGATCCGCGCCGAGTTCCGGCGCTCCTACGGCGAATGGGTGTTCCTGACGCCCCCGCTGCTCGGCCTGACGGGCCTCGTGTGGCTCGTGCCGCTCGTCGCGCTCGCGGTCGGCGGAATGTTCGCCCTCGGGCTCGTGCGTCCACATTCCCCGGTCCCGGCGACGCCGCTCGTTCCGCCCTCGGTGCCACCGAGTGAAGTGGTGGCGCTGCGCGAGCGGGTCCGCCGGGAAGAGGCCTTCGAGTGATGACGCTGGTGATATTCGTCCTTGCGCTCGGCATCGCGGTCCCCCTCGCTGCGGTCCCCTACTTCGGGCACCGACGGCGACCGTGGCCGATCGATCCACCCGACCCGCGTGACGACGTCGCGCGGGCGGTCAGCTCGCTGCGAGACCTTGAGTTCGCCCGCGCCGCCGGCACGATCGACGCCGGCGACCACGCGCGGCTGCGCGGCGCACTGGAGCGCGAGGCGTTCACCCAGCGGACAGAGCGGCGCGCGTCACCGCCGCCTGTTCGGACGTTCGCCGTCGCGGCGCTGCTCATCGCGATCACGACCGCGGTCGTCGTGGCGACGCTCCCGCGGGAGGCGGGAGACCGCGCGCCGGGAGCGCCGCTGACGGGAGATGCGCGGCCGCTCACCCCGACGACGGCCGAACTCGAGTCGCGGGCGCGAGCGAACCCTAATGACGTCCCGGCGCAGCTCGCGCTCGCCGACGCATATGTGCAGGATGGGCGCGCACGGGATGCCGTACCCGTATACCAGGCGGTACTGGCTGTCGATCGTGAGAACATCCCCGCGCTGAACGGGCTCGCGCTCATCCTCTTCCGATCGGGCGAGGGCGCTGGCGCGCGCCTCGCCACCGATCGCGTGCTCGCGCTGCGCCCGCGCGACGCGGATGCGCTGTTCCTCAAGGGGCTGATCCTGTACAAGAGCGAGGACTACAAGGGGGCGGTCGAGGTGTGGAGCGTGTACCTCGACGTCGGGGAGTTCCACCCCGCCGCGGCGATGGTCCGGCCGCTGTACGAGGACGCGAAGGCCAAGGCGAAGGCGGCGCGTTAGCGTCAGTCGAGTCGGCGCGTCACCGGAGCGTTGGCATCGGGGTCGGCGGTCCCTCATCAGATGTGAGCCAAACGTACGCGACGGCGATCGTGAGGACGACCGTGAACGCGGAGAGCGCGCTGCCTCTTGCCTACATCGGCAGTAGAATGACCCTGAGCGCTCCGATCTCTTGGCGGCGTTAGCCTAGTGGCAAGGCCCCGGGTTGTGGACCCGGTTAGAGCAGTTCGATCCTGCTACGCCGCCCGGTTCGACACACGTACTCGGTCACCGATTCGATCGCGAGGCGAGCGCCGAATATCCGTAGGTCACAGCGTTTTCCGCACGATCGTCGTTCGCGCGACTTCTCTGACCTTCGAAAATCCGTGCTTCAGGTACATCGACTTGGGGCCGACGTACTGGATCTGCGGCCACCGCGCGGGATCGTCCGGCTCGTCGCTCCACGGGTACGCCTCCACCGCGCGAACGCCGAGCTGACGCAGGTAGTCGCATGCGGCGAGGAGCAGCGCCGTCGCGATCCCCTGGCGGCGCGAGTCGGGAGCCACCACGAAGCACACGATGGCACCCACGTCCGCCTCCCGGCCGCCTCCTTCGAGGTTGAGCAGCTCGCTCTTCGGCGCCGCATGGCACCACCCGACGATCCGCCCGAGCCGGTGCGCGACAAGTCCGCGCGCTCGGCCGGATCGGATCAGGTCGCTTCGCAGCGCGCGGTTCTGCTGCTTCGTGCGGCGACGAGGGTCCTGAACGAGCTTCTCCGCGCAGTAGCACTTCGCCCATGCCGGATTATCGGCATACGCCACGAGGTCGAAGTACCGCATCACATCGTCGTGCAGCTGGGGCGTGACGGGACGGATGTCCAGGTCCTGCACGGCCGCCGAGTGTCGCACACTCGGTCCGATGCTCATCTGGTCCGTGGGCCACGGCGCGCGCACCCTCGACGCCTTCGTCGACGTGCTCCGGGGCGCGCGCATCGAGAGGTGCGTCGACATCCGCGCCGCCCCGTACTCCGCTCGCCATCCGCACTTCAGCGGCGCAGCGCTGGCCGCGTCGCTGAGCGAGCGCGGCATCGTGTATGAGCACCGTAAGGCGCTCGGGGGCTGGCGCCGCTCCCCGCCCAGCTCGCCTCACGCCGCGCTGAAGGAGCCTGGCTTCCGCGCGTACGCCGACCACCTGGCCGACGCCGACTTCGGGACGGCGTACGCGGACCTGCGCGGCCTCGCGACGGAAAGGCGCACCGCGTTCATGTGCTCCGAGACTCTCTGGTGGAAGTGCCACCGCCGGATCCTCGCCGACCGCCTCGTCGCGGACGGCTGGGAGGTGAGGCACCTCATCAAGCCAGGCGTTGAGGCCGAGCCACACCGCCTCTGGGGTCTCGCCCGCCTCACCGCCGACGGGCGCCTGATGTACGACCAGGACGAGCTGGCCCTGTTCCGCGACGCCTGAGCGCGGGCACCCATCAACGGCGCGTCAGCTGACGACGCGGCGGCGCGGGGCGCCAGCGCCGCCGAAGGTGCAGCGGCCACCCGCGCGATGGGTGGCAATAGTCCCGGCGCGTAGGCCGAGTGTCGTGGACGTGAGGCCGCGCTCGCCGGCGATCCCTGGGCCGTTGGGCGCCGGGCGTCCCGGCGGTCCTGGCGGGCGGTCCTGGCGGGCGGTCCTGGCGGGTGTCCTGGCGGGCGGCCGTGGCCTCGTTCGTGGCTGAGCCGATACTGAAGGCATGGATGGCCCACAAGGCGGGACGCTGACGTTCCTCTTCACCGACATCGAGGGATCGACCCGGCTGCTCGGCTCGCTCGGTGCCGAACGCTTCGAAGGGCTTCTGGCGAGCCACACCGGCATCATCCGCGACGCGCTTTCGGCGCACAGCGGACGCGAGGTCGCCACCGCCGGGGATTCGTTCTTCGCCGTTTTCCCGAACGCCAGCGACGCCGTTGCCGCGGCCGCAGCGGCGCAACGTGGGCTCACCGCGCACGCCTGGCCGGAGGGATCGCCGGTGAGCGTCCGCATGGGTCTCGACACAGGCGAGGCGACGCGTGCGAGCGCCGCCGCGGGGGCCGACTACATCGGCATACCGGTGAACCGCGCAGCGCGGATCGCGTCGGCCGCGCATGGCGGTCAGGTGCTGGTGTCCGAGACGGTCCGCGCGCTTGCGGAGGAGTCGCTCCCGCCTGGGACGCGGCTGCGCGACCTCGGCGAACGGCGCCTGAAGGACCTGGCCCGTCCACAGCGGCTCTACCAGATGGATGTCGAAGGCCTGCCATCGGACTTCCCGCCACCGCGAACCCTCGATCGGATGCCGCACAACCTGCCGCTTCAGCTCACGAGCTTCGTTGGGCGCGAGCGGGAGCTCGCTGTGGGGCTGCGACTCCTCGCGGCGACGCGCCTGCTCACCCTCGTCGGGCCCGGCGGGACAGGCAAGACGCGGCTCTCGCTCCAGGTCGCCGCCGAGAGCGCGGAGGACTTCCCCGATGGCGTCTTCTTCGTCGGCCTTGCTGCGGTGAGCGACGCGTCCCTGGTCCTTCCCGAGGTGGCGCATGCGCTCGGCGTGCCGCTCACGGGCCCGCGCGCGCCGCTCGAGTCCCTGACGGAGTTCGTGCGCTCGCGACGGCTTCTCATCGTGCTCGACAACCTCGAGCAGGTCGTGGAGGCCGCCCCCGACGTCGCCAATATGCTGCGCGCTGGTCCGGGACTCAAGGTCATCGCCACGAGCCGAGCGCCGCTGCGGGTGTCAGGAGAGCAGGAGCTGCCCGTCCCCCCGCTCGATCTGCCGAGTGCCAACGACCTCGCCGACCTCGCCGCCCTGCCCCAGTTCGAGGCCATCCGGCTCTTCATCGAGCGCGCGGTCGCGGTGAAGCCCGACTTCGTCGTGACCGCCGCGAATGCGCGCTCCGTCGTCGAGATCTGCTCCCGTCTTGACGGCCTCCCGCTCGCGATCGAGCTCGCCGCCGCGCGCACCAAGGTGCTCCCGCCCGCCGCGATGCTCGACAGGCTCCGGCGCGGCCTCGACCTGCTGACCGGCGGTGCTCGCGACCTCCCGGCTCGCCAGCGAACGCTCCGCGCCGCCATCGCGTGGAGCTACGACCTGCTCGAGCCCGGAAGCCGACGGCTCTTCGAGCGATTCGGCTCCTTCGCGGGCGGCGGATCGCTCGCGGAGATCGAGGAGGTGTGTGGTCCGGCGGCGCAGATCGGCGTCGACGTGCTGGACGCCCTCGTGGACCTCGTGAACCAGAGCCTCGCGCGCCAGGAGGACCTCGACGGCGAGCCGCGCTTCTTCCTCCTCGAGACCATCCGTGAGTTCGCGCAGGAGCGTCTCCAGTCCTCCGGTGAGGCCGCGGAGATCCACGCGCGCCACGCACGAGCATTCGTGGCGCTGGTCGAGAACGCGGCGCCTCAACTGTCAGGGCCCGCGCAGAGGGAATGGCTGGATCGGCTCGAGCGCGAGCACGACAACGTGCGAGCGGCCCTCAATTGGGCTCTCGAGACCGGCAACGCGGACACCGGGCTCCGCATCGCCGCCGCGCTGTGGTGGTTCTGGCGCGTCCACGGACACCTCGCGGAAGGACGGATGTACCTCACGCGGGTGCTCGATCTTCCATCGGCGTCGATGCCGACGAGCGCCCGTGCGAAGGCGCTCGAAGGAGCGGCGGCGATCGCGTTCTACCAGGGCGATCACGAGGCCGCGCATGGATTCGGGGCGGCCTCCCTCGCGATCCGCCGAGAGATCAGGGATCAGCCGGGTACGGCCGGAGCACTCACGACCCTGGCTGCGATGGCAGCACAACGAGGAGATCACGCGGCTGCCAGGTCGCACCTCGAGCAGAGCCTCGCGATCCAGCGGGAGATCGGCGACCGGGAAACGATCGGGATCGCCCTCAACAACCTCGCCAACGTCGCGCACCAGCAGGGTGACTACGCCGCGGCGCGCGCGCTGTATGAGGAAAGCATGGACCTCCAACCCGACCGGCCATGGTCGATCGCGGTGCTGCTCGGGAACCTCGCGATAGTCGCGCAGGACGAGGGCGACCTCGATGCCGCGAGGTCGCTCCACGAGCGGAGCCTGCAGATGAAACGCGAGCTCGGCGACCGGCGGGGCGCCGGGCTCAGCCTCATCAGCCTGGGGAACCTCGCGATCGCCCAGGCCGACCTGGTCTCAGCCGGTCGCTTCCTGCGAGAGAGCGTGGTCGTGTGGCGCGAGCTGGGCGACAACTCCGGGATCGCCCTTACGCTCGCCGCGTTCGCGGGCCTTGCGGCCGCACGGTCTCACGGTGAGGGTGCGGTCCGCCTCGCCGCGGCCGCGACCGCCTTGCGTGACCGCATGGGTGCGCCGCTCCCGGCCTCCGTCCGTGGCCGCCTCGAGCGGCGTCTGGTGGCAGTGCAGGCCGCCATGACCGAAGAGGCCGTCGCCGCGGCCGCCTCGGCAGGGTCGAACATGACGCTGGAACAGGCGGTGACTGAGGCCTTCGAGATCGCGCCGGCAGGCTGAGGAATGCGAGCGGTCGGCGATCTTGCTCCCGCGAGGGCCCCTAGGCGCCTTCCTGCACGTTGAAGATCTCGTCCGCGAGCAGGCCGTGTGCCTCCTGATGGCAGGCCCTGGCGGCCTCGGTCGTCGGTGCCTCGACGAGGCAGAAGACCTTTCCGGTCGCCTCGTCGTACCAATAGCGGATGTACCGCACGCCATGCTTTCCCTGCACAGCGACATCCGCCCGGTGAGCCTTTGCCACCGCCTCGCCGGTCAGGCCTTCGATCTTGTGATGAATGTCGAGATAGACGGGCATAGGCACCTCCGGTGACCCGAACGGGTCGGTTGGCTGGAAATAATAGTCTCGACCGCTGGGAACGGCTCCCAGTGACGGACGACGACCCCCATTCGTGCCCGCAGACTCGATCCGCCGCCTCGACGTGGCATGTGCCATTACCGCTCCCGCGCCGTAGCGTGCGGGACTACTCAACGGGGGTGCGCCTCCACGCGACGCTGCGCACGCCGCCGGGGACCGTCAATCCCGAGGCGGCGAATACTCCGACAGCGCGACAAGGAACGGCCTCGTGCGCCCCGCCTGCATCGTGAGCGGCTCGCCCTGGCCCCGCTTGCGGAAGACCGGCAGTCGCAGGCCATGGAGGCGCTCGGTGCTCCGCTCCCAGTGCGTCGAGCAGACCGGGCAGTCGAAGTCCCCGTCCGCCATGCGCTCGCCGTGGCGGATGAGGATCTTGGCGCAGCACCGATCGACGTTCGGCTGGCGGCCGTCGATCGCCGCGAGGTACGGGAACTCGGCCTGCGGACCCGACCTTGTCCTGCGCGCGAACTGCGAGCCGTCGCCACGCCGGTACGTGTCGGCACCTGCCTTCTCCCATGCCGTGCCGCACTCGGGGCACGCGAATCGGCGGCCGGACTCGTAGTAGCCGCCCCACTCAACGATCCAGTCTTCGCAGCAGTCGCCGAGGATAACGCGCTCGCCGCTCACGAACCCGGCTCCGACGCGTTCGCCGCGCAGAGCCACCGGAGCAGCGCCTTCTGCGCGTGCAAACGGTTCTCGGCCTGGTCGAAGACGGCGCTCTGCGGACCATCGATGACGTCGTCCGTGATCTCCTCGCCGCGATGCGCCGGAAGATCGTGCAGAACGATCGCGTCCGGCTTCGCGTGCGCGAGCAGTCTCGAGTTGAGCTGATACCCGTGAAATGCGCGGCGGCGTCGCTCGTGCTCCTGCTCCTGCCCCATGCTCGTCCACACGTCGGTGTAGACGACGTCGGCGTCCCTGACGGCGGCGACCGGGTCCGTGCCGAGCTCGATCCGCGCGCCCGTCTCGCGGGCCGCCGCTACCGCGAGCTCGCGATAACGCGGTGACGGCGCGTAGCCCTCCGGATTCGCGACACGCAGGGTCATCCCCGTCTTCGCCGCGCATAGCATCAGCGAATGCGCGACGTTGTTCCCGTCGCCGATGTACGCGGCCATGAGCGCGCGCGGATCGCCCTTGCGCTCGCAGATCGTGAGCATGTCGGCGAGCCCCTGGCAGGGGTGCGACAGGTCCGAGAGCCCGTTGATGACGGGGGCGCTCGAGTGCCGGGCGAACTCCTCGGTCGTCTCGTGCGCGAAGGTCCGCAGGACGACGAAGTCCACGTAGCGGCTCACCACGCGCGCGACATCGGCGACGCTCTCTCGCCGCCCCAGACCGACCTCTGCCGGGGACAGATACGCCGCATGGCCGCCGAGCTGGACCATCGCCATCTCGAAGGAGAGGCGCGTTCGCAGACTCGGCTTCTCGAAGATCATCGCGAGGGACCGGCCGCTCAGTGAATCTCCGTGGGGCGATCCACGCTTCAGCGCCAGAGCGTCGTCGAGGAGCCTCCGGAGCTCGGGCACCTCGAGGTCGGCGATCGAAAGGAAGTGGCGGTTCAGGGAAGAGCCCGCAGCGCCGGGCGCGCGCCGTCGTCGATGAGGCGGAGGAGCGCGTCGGCGACGCGCGCCGGATCGTGCCGGATGCAGTCCTGCTTGTTCCACAGATCACGCGGACCGCTCCATTTGTCGACCACCGCTGCCAGGACCGGCGTCACGCCGAGCTCGCGGATCGCCTGGATCTCCTCGGCCGTGGGCTCGAGGTATGGCAGGCCAAGGTCGGCGTAATGGTCGCGGAGGTGGGCAGGAAGCCGTTCGTCGTTGAGGAGCACCGCGTCGAGCCCCGAGCCGCCGAGGTAATCGAGGACAGCGCGCACGTGGTCCGCGAGTCCGAGGGTATCGGTCTGTCCCGGCTGCCGGGTCGTGTTCGCGACGTACACGACCTGCGCGTCGGTCGTCGCGATCGCGCGCGCGATGTCCGGGACGAGCAGACACGCGCAGACCGTGGTGAAGAGGCTGCCGGGCCCAAGCGTGACGAGATCCGCGTCCGCGATCGCCTCGACGGAGCCGGCCGTGGCCTCGACGTCGCCGTCCTGGAGGTAGATGCGCTCGATGGGCGCCTTGCCGAGCGCGCGGACGTTGACCTCCTCCTCGACGTACGTCCCATCGGTGAGCTTCGCGCAAAGGTGCGTGTTGTACAGGGTGACGGGCAGGACGCGCCCGCGAAGACCAAGGAGGCGCGATGCCTCCTCGACCGCACGCAGGAACGACCCCTCCTCCTGGGTCAGGGCGGCGAGGAAGAGGTTGCCGAACGCCATCCCGTTGAGCTCCTCGCTCTTGTCCGTCTGGAAACGGTGGGCGAACAGGCGCCGCAGCACCGGATCCCCTTCCGCGAGCACGGCGAGCGCGTTGCGGACGTCGCCCGGCGCGGGCACGTCGAGGGCGATGCGCACTTTTCCCGTGGAGCGCCCGGAATCGGTGACGGCGATAAGGCCCGTGATGTCGTCGGTGTACCGGCGAAGCCCCGCCATGACGGCGGGGGCGCCGAGCCCGCCGCCGACGCAGACGGCCTTCAGCTGTCCCACCAGCTCCATGTTGTCAGACCGCACGCCGCGCTCCGCGAAGGGGAAAGAAAGACCCCCGCCGAAGCGGGGGTCGACGGCGCCGGCCGGCGGCTGCGCTCAGCTGGCTCTCCGCCGGACGGGCTGAAGCGCCGCGCTGACGGCATCCTGCCGGGCGACGAGCTCGGCCCGCCAGGCCTTGCGGCGGTCCATCGCGTCCTTGTAACCGCGGTCGTAGGCGGCGATGGCGAGGAAACCGATGACGAGCATACCGAGAGCGACGCCGGCGATCAGCCCGAACGCGAAGAGCACCATGTCCGCTGTCCTCCTGCTCCGACCGGAGCGATATCGGAGGCCGGTGAAAAGCAACTCGCGTGCCAGCAGCCCCCACGGGACGAGGTCTATCCGCCGCAAGAAGGCGCATCGGAGTCGGCGCCATCGTTGCCGTCGCCGCCAACGCCTCGCTCGCCTCCTTCCCTGGGTGGACAGAGTCTCAGGCCGGTCACCGCGGTCAAAGTCTCAGGCCAAACGAGACCTCTGACGGTCAGCGGTCCCCCTCGCCCGTAAACTTGCCTCGGTGCGCCTCTCCCTCATGCCCCGCAAGAGCATCTTCTTCGAGCTGTTCACCCAGCACGCGGAGAACGCGCTGGAGGCCGCTCGCGCACTCGAGGCCCTGCTGACGGATTACACGGACGTCGACCGGAAGGTGCGAGATATCCACGCCATCGAGCATCACGGCGACAAGCTGACGCACGAGATCATCCGCAACCTCAATGAGACATTCGTGACGCCCCTGGACCGGGAGGATATCGTCGGTCTCGCGTCCCGCCTGGACGACGTGACTGACCTCTCATACGACGTCTCCGAGACCGTGGTCCTGTACCGGGTGGGTGAGATCCGCCCAGCGGCGACCCGCCTCGCGCGCGTCCTGACCGGAGCGGCGACCGAACTCTGCGAGGCGATCCGCCTGCTCGACAAGCTCCAGGGCCTCGAGCCGTACTGGATCAAGATCCACACCTTAGAGAACGAGGGCGACGACATCTTCCGCGATGCACTCGGCGAGCTGTTCGACAACTCGCACGACCCCGTCGAGATCATCAAGTGGAAGGACATCTACGAAAAGCTCGAGCTGGCCATCGACCGGTGCGAGGACGTGGCCAACATCGTCGAAATGCTCGTGGTGAAGCAAAAGTGAGCTGGAGAGCCGCTGCTGGATAGCGCCCAACTCCTGGTCATCGCGGTCGTCGTCCTCGGTCTCTTCTTCGAATTCGTTAACGGCTTTCACGACGCCGCCAATGCGATCGCGACCGTCGTCGCCACGAGGGTGCTCACCCCGGCCCAGGCGACGCTCATGGCGGGCGTCCTCAATCTGGCGGGCGCGCTGTCCGGCGTGGCGGTGGCGACGACCGTGGGCAAGGGGATCGTCGATTCCACGAGGGTCACGGAGGACCTGGTCGTCGCCGCGCTCATCGCCGCGATCGCGTGGGATCTCATCACTTTCTACGCGGCCCTTCCGACCTCGTCGAGCCACGCGCTGATCTTCGGCGTGATCGGCGCGGCGGTGTCGGTCCACGGCTGGAGCGTGGTGATCGGACCCGGGGTGGAGCGCACCTCGCTCGGCATCGTTCTTTCGCCGACGATCGCGCTGGCGGTGGGCTATCTGCTGATGCTGGGGCTGTACTGGCTGCTGAGGGACCTCTCGTACTCGATCGTGAACCGGTTCTTCGGCAAGGCGCAGATCGTCTCGAGCGCGTTGATGGCATTCACCCATGGCGGCAACGACGGCCAGAAGACGATGGGCATCATCGCGCTGGCGCTGTTCAGCGGTGGTTTTCTTGGGTCCGACTTCTACATCCCCGACTGGGTCAAGATCCTCTGCGCGCTCGCGATCGGCATCGGCACCGCGACCGGTGGCTATCGCATCATCAAAACGATGGGAACGCGCATCACCATGCTGAAACCGATCAACGGCTTCGCGGCCGAGACGACCGCTGCCGCCGTCATCGAGGTCGCGACGCGCTTGGGGATCCCGATCTCTACGACGCACGCGATCTCGGGTTCGATCCTGGGCGTCGGCGCGACGCGCCGACTCTCAGCGGTCCGCTGGGGCATCGCGCGGCGCATCGTCATGGCCTGGGTCCTCACGATCCCGGGGTGCTTCGTCCTCGGCTACGCGGTCGCCCTGCTTCTGCACGCGCTCGGGCTGCACACGTAGCTTCCTTGGACGCGGTCGCCTCATCGGTGTCGCACCGCGGACCGCTTCCGGCCGGGGAGCTGCTCCAACGGCCGGCATAAGGCGGATGAGCGTCTGGCGCATGGCGTCCGTCGTCTTAGGCCGCGGCCCGGGTCAGCTCCTCGCGATCTCGGGCAGGTCGAACAGCTCGTCGAGCGAATGGATGACGCGGTCGGGCGCCGCGTCGCCGGCGGCGTCGCGCCAAGCGCCCTCATCCGTGAGGCCCGTGAGGATCAAGACGCCGGCGGCCCCCACTCGGTGCGCCGCGACGATGTCGTACTCGGGCGCGTCGCCGATCACGACCACGGCGCCGTGGTCCGCGCCGGCGCGCCGCAGCACCTCTTCGAACATGAGCGGCTCGGGTTTGCCGATGCAGACTGACGCGGCGCTCGTGGCGACCTCGAGCGCCGCGACGATCGTCCCGGCACCCGGAAGGAGCCGGCCGTGGACCGGGTACGCGCGGTCCTTGTTGGAGGCGACGAATCTTGCCCCCGCGAGGATGGCGCGCTGAGCCTCGGC
This sequence comes from Candidatus Limnocylindria bacterium, assembly GCA_038211425.1. Taxonomy (GTDB): domain Bacteria; phylum Chloroflexota; class Limnocylindria; order P2-11E; family P2-11E; genus JALYKU01. The sequence goes on from JBBQVQ010000026.1 coordinate 33,100, forward strand.
GAGCTTCGCGTATGTGAAGTTGAGGTCCAGCCCAACGACGACCGTGTCGGCCGGCATCGGCAGGTCGAGCGTCGAGAGGTACTCGCGCATCGCGCTGGGGTCCACTCCGTCGGCGCTGGCATCCTTCGGCGGGTCCTGACCCGGGAGACTGTCGGCATCGCGGACCGCTATGCCCCTGGCGCGGATCTCGTCGCGCAGCCCGTTGGCCCCGATGACCAGCACGTCGCGCGGCCGCGATTCGAGCCGCTCCAAATAGTGGGCGGTGGCGAACGCGCTGGTCATGACGTGCTCGAGATCGCCGCCGAGGTCCAGTTTCCGCAACCGGTCGACGTACTCCTGCCGCGTGGCGGTCGAGTTGTTCGTCGCGAAGAACACCTGCCAGCCCTGCGCCCGGAGGCGGTGCAGGGTCTCGCGGGCATGCGGAAGCACCGTCGACCCGCGGTACAGAACGCCGTCCATGTCGAAGATCGCGACCGGCATCGCCGCCTCAGATCGCGGCGCGATAGAGGGCTTCGATGTCCGCCTGCGCCGACGGCCGCGGATTCGCGAGGATGTTCCCCGACAGCATGGCGTCGGCCGCCATCAGCGGGACGGCCTCATCCGTGACCCCCAGCGGCCCGAATCCGGCCGGGATACCGATTTCCTCGTTCAACCGGCGGACGTGGGCGACCGCGCGCCCGGCGTCACGGCCGGCGCCGAGGGCCTCTCCGACCGCGGCGATCCTATCCCCGGCGGCCGCCAGGTTGAACTCCATGACGTGCGGGAGCAACACCGCGACCGCGGTGCCGTGGGCGATGTGGCACCAGCCGCCGAGCGGAAGCGCCATCGCGTGCACGTTGCCGAGCCTGGTGTTGCTGAACGCCAGGCTCGCGTTGATCACCGCGCGCAGCATCGACTCGCGGGCATCGATGTCGGCGCCGTCCTTGACCGCCGCCGGCAGCGCCCGGCCGGCGTCACGGATCGCCTCGAGCGCGAGTAGCTCCGTCGTCCGGTACGCGTTCCTGGAGCAGAACGACTCGATGGCGTGGACGAGCGTGTCCATGCCGGTGATCGCGGTAAGGAACGGAGGCAGGGATCGTGTCATCTCGGGATCCTCGAGAGCGAACAGGGCAGTCGCGTTGGGACTGATGATCACGAGCTTCTTGTGCTGCTCCGGATCCGCGATGACGCTGTTGATCGTGATCTCTGCGCCCGTTCCCGCGGTGGTCGGGATGGCGACGACCGGAGCAGCGGGCTTCGGCACCTTGTCCACCCCGACGTAGTCGAGCACGGTCCCGCCGTTGGTGAAGATGACCGCCGCCATCTTCGCGGTGTCGATCGCCGAGCCTCCCCCGATGGCCACGAAGGCGTCAGCGCCGGCATCCCGCGCGCGCTCGAAGCAGCGTTGGACCTCCGCGACGCCCGGATCGGGGACGACCTCGTCGTAGATCTCGTACCGCAGGCCGGCGTCGCGCAGGCGCTCCTCGATGGGCGCCACTAGGCCCGCCCTGATCACCCCCGGGTCGGTCACGAGCAGCACCTTCGTCGCCGCGACCTGCGACAGCGGCCCGGCCAGCGTGAGCGCGACTCCGCGCCCGAAGGCGATCCGCGTCGGGATGCGGAATATGTCGACCCGGGTCACGGCCGCAATGTAATGATTCCGCGCCCGCTGCTGGATCGGGGGGCCGAGGCGCTCGCGGGCAGCGACGGAGCCGGGGTCGACGCAGTCGAAGGCGCGAACCGCGGCGCGGGAGCCCGCGGAGGCTGACTGAGCATGCTCACGCGCGTTCGTGCCGCCGGCGGAGGCTCGCTTACGTGGTCGGGCCGCCCTGAGTGTCGATCACGCGCGGCTTCTTGCGGGTCCGATCACGGTACATGCGCCACGCGCGGCCGCCGGGCGTCGTCCCGAGCGCCGACCTCTCGATATAGCCGTCGATGCGGGACAGGAGGACCGCGAGCAGCGCCGCCGCGAGCGCGCGCCAGATGGTCATGAAGAGCAGGCGGAAACAGCCGCTCACACAGCACCCCATACACCGGAGACCCTAGCGAGTTCCGTGCCTGCGCGCCCCGAGGCGCCGGTCAAAGCCGCTCCTGTACCACCGGTAGCGTGTGCAGCGCCCGAGGTACGAGGAGCACGCTCGCCCGCGTGGGGCGGCCAATGTGCTCGTACGCGATGTCGAGTCCCTCCTCGACGTCGACCGCCGACCGCATCTTGGCCAGCCGGACGACCTCGGGCGCCTCGGAGGCGGCGACGATGACCAGGCAGTGCTGGAGCGTGAGCGCAACCATCACCGCGCGCTGCTCGCCCGCCGCGAAGTGACGGCGCGCGCGCTCTACGACGGCGGCGGGTGATTCCGCCGACTCCAGCGCCGCGAGGAACCGCTGCTCCCCCGCGCCCTCGCCGGCGCCCTCTTCGAGCCGCGCCGGCACGATGATCGCGCCCCCTTCGCGCACGACGGGTGTCGGAGCGAAGCGCAGGTACGTGGCGGCGCGCGAGGCCTGGTAGAGGTTGACGTCCTTCGGCGCGCCCACGCCGGCGATCACGATGTCGTACTGCTTGGCGATGGGCCGCGTATAGATGGCCGCGGCGCGCCCGACCAGGTGCGCGAAGACGGCATCGGGATCGCCCGCGGCGACAGCGACGACGCGTTCGTGGTCGTCGGCCACGACGTTGAGGCAGAACCGAAGGCCGGCGCGGCGCGCGATCTCCTCGACAGTCGCCCGGAAGGGGTTGCCCGCGACCTTCGCCAGCCGAACGCCGGGATCCTCGAGGAAGCGCATGCCATGTGTCGCTGTGATGACGGGTTCGCCGGAGCAGCCGATCGCCACGGTCTTCGCGCCGCCCGAATATCCCGCGTACTGGTGCGGCTCGACGATGCCGGTCGCGACCACGAGGTCGGCGTCCGCGACCGCCCGCTGCGTGAAGCCCGGGACCCCGTACGGGGGGATGCTGCCGAGGTCCGCCCACTTCGCTGGATCACTCCCATCGGAGTCGAAGACGCGCACGCGGTCGACGACGCGACCGAGCTTGGTGCGCTTCTCCTGGTCCGTCGTGGCGCGATGCAGGCCGACGGCGACGCAGACCTGGATCCGCTCGTCCTCGATGCCGCCGGCGTTGAGCTCGTCGAGGAGCGGTGGCACGAGCACCTCATCGGGACAGGCGCGCGTCAGGTCCGTGACCGCGATGACGACACGGACGGGGCGGCCACCGGCTCGACGCACCCCGTCGCGGGCGAGGTCGCGCAGAAGCGGGCCGCCCAGAGGCGCGGCGACCGCCTTGCGCGCGGCGTCCTCGACGTCCTCGACCGGGTCCGCATCCGCCGACGCGAGGACGTCGACGTCGAACCACGGCTGCACCATGAAGGCGATCTGCTCATGGCCGTACGGGACGTGCTGGAATGGAGCGCCGCCGGGTGGAGCGTTGCGCATGCTGGGACGGTAACGCTCCGGGCACGCCGACGCCGCCTCGTGTGTGCCGGAGCTGCGCACGGTACGCTCCCGGCACCCCGACGCCGGCTCGTACGTGCCGGATGATGGGGTCCGTGGGTCGCATCGCGGGCGGTACCCCTTGAGCGCCCGCTTCTCCGACTGGGTCGCCGCGGCCGAGGCCGTGCGCTCGACGACCAGGAAGCTGGTGAAGATGGACGCGCTCGCGCGGTACCTTGCCGGCCTCGAGGAGGCCGACCTGCCGGTCGCGACCCGCCTCTTCGCCGGCCGGCCGTTCGCGCGGGCGGACGAGCGCGTGCTCTCACTGGGATGGAGCGCGCTCGTCGAAGCGGTGGCGGAGCGCGGCCATCGCTCTTCCGAGGATCTTCGCGCTTCGTACCAGCGCCACGCGGATCTCGGCGACGTCGCGGCGGAGCTCCTGGAGGGCGCCGTCCGCGAGGGAGAGCCGCTCGAGCTCGCCGACATCGCGAACGCGTTCGCGACCATCGCGTCCGTAAAGGGCACCGCGGCGAAGCGTGCTCTCCTGCGCAGCATCCTCGCGCGCGCCGATGCAGCCGAAGCGCGCTACCTGGTGAAGCTCACGACCGGGGAGCCGCGGATCGGGCTCCGCGAGGGCCTGCTCGAGGATGCGCTGGCGCGTGCCTTCGGTGCGAAGCGCGAGGCCGTCGGAAGGGCGCACATGCTGAGCGGCGACATCGGCGAGGTCGCGGCGCGCGCCCGCGCCGGCACGCTGGCGGAGGCTGTCCTCGTGCCCTTCACGCCGATCGGGTCGATGCTGGCGACACCCGTCCTCCAGCTGGAGGAAGTGGCGAAGCGGTTCCCCCCGCCCTACGTCGTCGAGGACAAGTACGACGGCGTGCGCGTGCAGGTCCACAAGAAGGGCGACCGCGTCGAGCTGTACTCGCGGACCTCCGACCGGGTGACCGATCGTTTCCCCGAACTGCTCGCTGCGCTTCGCGCGATGCCGGGTGCCTTCATCCTCGATGCCGAAGTGCTGTCCCTCGTCGGCGGGCGTGCGATCCCCTTCGTGCGGTTCCAGCGGCGGCTCGGCCGAAAGGGCGTGGAAACGGCTCTGCAGGCCGAGCTCCCCGCGACCCTCGTCGCGTTCGACATCCTCGAGCGGGATGGCTTCCCCCTTCTCGACACCCCGCTCCACGAGCGGCAGGGCATCCTGAGGGCGCTTCCCGTCGGCGGACCGATCGTCTTCGCGCGCCAGCGCGCATTGGACATCACCGGGGAAGCGCTCTCAGCCGCTCTCGACAGAGAGTTCGCCGAAGCGCGCGAACGCGGGAACGAGGGCCTGATGGTCAAGGACCCCCGCTCCCCCTACCGGCCGGGCCGGCGGGGCATGGAGTGGCTGAAGGTGAAGCGCGCGCTGCGGACGCTCGACGTCGTCGTCACCGCGGTGGAATGGGGCCACGGAAAGCGGCACGGCGTGCTGTCGGACTACACCTTCGCGGTGCGCGACGGCGACAGGCTCCTGGAGGTCGGCAAGGCGTACTCGGGACTGACCGACGCTGAGATCGCAGAGCGGACAGAGCATTTCCTCGCGCACACCATCGCGGACCATGGCCGGCTGCGGCTGGTCGAGCCCGAAACGGTCATCGAGGTGGCCTTCGACTCCGTCCAACGGAGCACGCGGCACCCGTCGGGATACGCGCTGCGCTTCCCGCGCATCGTGCGACTGCGCCCCGACAAGCCCGTCTCTGAGGTGGACACGCTGCGCACGGTGCGCGAGATCGCGGAGGCGATCGTGTAGCGGTACGAAGAGGTGACGGTCGAGCGGCACGAGCCGCGCGCGCCCAGATGCGCGTGCGCAAAGCCGGCGGTCGGAAAGTTGGACCGGCTCCTCAGCCCCCGCGCCCCAGCAGGACCGGCTTCGAGGTGGGCTGCAATGCCCCGGCCGCGTCCTCCTGCGTCACGACGACGCTGTCGCCCGACGCGAGGGGAGCGGTCAGCCTGATCAGATCGACACCGTCCCGCGTCTGCGCGAGGCCCGCCGGGACCGCGAGGTCGCCGCGCAGCACCCAGGCCTGCCAGGTCCGTCCGGCGGAGGGCGCCGGGAGCCGCAGCAGCAGGTACGGTTGCGCGCCGTTTGGAATGACCAGCGAGCCACGGCCCGAGATCTCGCCCGTCTCGGCGAGCGCCACGACGCGCGCTCCCACGACGCCATCGAGCGCGCGGCCGTACGAGTCGGATCGGGCCCGGAGGTCGGCGACCTGCACCGCGGAAAAGACGAGCATCGCCGCGAGGCCGAGCGGAATGGCCAGGGGCAGGGGCCGGCGCAGGAAGTCAAGGACAGCCGCGCCCAAGGGTCGCCGGACGACGCCTGGGGTCGCGCGAGACCGCTCGCGCGTGACGATCCGATCTCGGATGTAGGCGGGAGGCTGCGCGTGCGACGACGCTTCCGCGATGTCCCACATCGTCTCCTCGTAGGCGCGTGCCTCGGATCGGCAACTGCCGCATCGGTGGAGATGTGCGTCGACGCGGGCGCGCTCTTCGCGCTCGAGGATGCCGAGGGCGTAGGCCGCGAGCTCGTCGCGGGGGTGTTCGGCGCCCCGGATCGTCATCGCCCGTCCGAACCTTCGTTCGTGAGCCGGTCCCTGAGCTTTGTCATGCCCAAACGGACCCGGCTCTTGACCGTGCCGAGCGGCGCGCCCGTCTTGGCCGCGATCTCGGTCTGCGAGAGGCCTGACCAGAATGCCAGGTCGAGTACCTCGCGCTGCTCGTCCGGCAGCCCGTTCACCGCGACACGGACACGCTCCGCGCGCAGGTTCATGATGACCTGGTCCTCGACCCGCGAGTCGTCGGCGAAACCCGCCGCCTCGTCGATGGCCGTCTCCCGCTCCAGGCGTCGTCCCTTGGTGCGCCGCCAGTCGATGGCGGCGTTGCGGGAGATGGCGAGAAGCCAGGTCCTGACCGCGCCGCGGTCCTTCCGGTAGCTGCCGGCCTGTCTCCAGACCGAATGGAAGGCGTCCTGGACGACCTCCTCGGCCGCTTCCGGACTGGCGAGCATCCTGTACAACACGCCGAACACCACCCGGCCGTAGCGGTCGTACAACTCTCCCAGAGCATCGGCATCGCCGCCGGCGATCCGCGCGATGAGCCTGCAGTCGTCCGCGGGCCTGTCGCTCCCTACGAGATCGGGCGCGGATGGGATCACCGGCATGGGTCGGCCAACTCTACCCTGCGACGGAACCCATCCCCTGCGGACGCGCTCACCTCGCTGGGGCCCATGCCCTCGTGCTCCGAGCGGTCTACCAAGAGCGCTGCTGGCGGGGCGCTTCTCGCGCTCGACGCGTCCGGCTCCTCGGCGGCGCGCCTTTCGCGCGAGGGTCGGGGACCAACCTCCATGGCACCCCGCCGAAGGTACCCCCCTCAAAGGTGGTCCGCCACGCGGTCGGCGGCGTAGTCCCGTCTGACGAATACACATGAAGGAGGGAGAAGATGGTCTCCACCGCCGGCGTCGTTCGCGCGATAGCGGTCGCCTCGACCGCGGTCCTCGCCCTCGAGTGCGGCACCCAGTCACAGAGTGGCGCACCGTTACAGAGCCCGAGCACCGCGGCCACCTCGCAGTCCGGGAAGGTCGAGGTGAAGGGCTTCGCGTTCTCGCCCCAGCGTCTTGAGGTCTCCAAGGGGACGACCGTCACGTGGACCAACGCGGACAGCATTCTGCACACCGCCACATCCGGAAAATCGGTGAAGGCCGATGACCTCGGCCACTACACCACCACGCCCGATGGCAAATTCAACGGCACGATGGACGATCAGGGCAAGTCGTTCGGCTTCACGTTCGACACCGTCGGCGACTTTTCGTACCTCTGCTCGCGTCACAACAACATGACGGGCACCGTGGTCGTCAAGTAGCGCTCGCTGATCCGGCGGCGCCCGCGATCTCGTAGCCCCTCGCGACATCAAAGATGGAGAACCCCTACATGAAGCGTGCACTCTTGCGTCTTGCCGTCGGCGGAATGGCTCTTGCCACTCTCGGCGCGGCCTGTTCCTCAACGGCCACCGCACCCAGCGCGACCACAGCGGCTGCGACACCAGCAGCAGCAGCATCAGCCAGCGCGGCCACGAAGACCGTAGCGACCTCGTCGACGAAGTCGGCTGATCTTCGGACGGCCCTCAACCTCATGCTCGTCGACCATGTGTACCTCGCGACCAACGCGACCGGTGCCGCCCTCCGTGGCGACAACGACGGATTCACCGCGGCCGCCGCGACGCTCGACAAGAACAGCGTCGCGCTCTCGACAGCGATCGCGTCGGTCTACGGCGACGCCGCCGGCAAGACCTTCCTCGAGCTCTGGCGCAAGCACATCGGCTTCTTCGTGGACTACACCAAGGCCACCGCGGCCAAGGACGAAGCCGGCCAGAAGAAGGCCGTGGCCGACCTCGACGGATACCGCAAGGACTTCGACGCCTTCATCACCGGCGCCAACCCGAACCTGCCCAAGGGCGCCGTCGCGGAGCTCCTGATCCCGC